>NZ_JBVJMF010000007.1:113771-374575 GCF_055584345.1 Streptomyces sp. NPDC104106 | reverse complement strand
TCCGGCACGGACACCGAACCCGAAGCATCCGCCACGGACACGGCCGAGACCGAGCCCCAGCAGGCGCCCGAGACCGAGCCCCAGCAGCCGGCCGAGGCCGAGGCACCCGGCACGGACACCGAACCCGAGCAGATCACCGAGAGCCAGGACTCCGGCACGGACACCGAACCCGAAGCATCCGCCACGGACACGGCCGAGACCGAGCCCCAGCAGGCGCCCGAGACCGAGCCCCAGCAGCCGGCCGAGACCGAGGCACCCGGCACGGACACCGAACCCGAGCAGATCACCGAGAGCCAGGACTCCGGCACGGACACCGAACCCGACCAGCAAGCGGAGCCCGAAGCACCCACCACGGACACGGCCGAACCCGAGTCGACGGCACCGGCCGAAGAGCCCCTCGCGGAGACGACCGAAACAGAGGGCACGACCGAGGGCCACGCCCAGCCCCAGACGGAACCGCAGGCCGAACCGCAGGTCGAGACGACAGCCGAACCGGTGGCCCAGGCCGAGGCCGACGAAACGGTCGCGGAGGACGCCCACACCGAGCCCGAGTCCGCCGCCGTCGCCTCGGCCCCGGAGCCCACCCTCGAGGCCGCGAGCGCAGCGGAGGCAGAACCCGTCGCTCCGCAGGCAACCACCGAAGCGGCACCCGACAACGCGGCCACGCCGACCACGGACCCGGACCCGGCGACGACCACCCCGCAAGCCGCCGACGGCGAGGACACCCCACAGGGGCCACCCGCAGCCGACGACGAGAGCAGCACGGGTGGGGCGGGTGGGCACACCACCGCCGAAGCGCCGCAGGCCCAGGCACTCGCCGCCGCCCACACCGCCGCCACCACCGCCCTCGCCCGCACCTCCCTCACCGGCACCCGGGCGAAGCTCTACCTCGTGCTCGACCGCTCCGCGAGCATGCGGCCGTACTACAAGGACGGCTCCGCCCAGGCCCTCGCCGACCAGGCCCTCGCCCTCGCCGCCCACCTGGACGCCGAGGACGCCTCGGTCCACGTCGTCTTCTTCTCGACCGAGGTCGACGGCACCACCGACCTCACCCTCACCGAGTACCACGAGACGAAGATCGACGACGTCCACGCCGGCCTCGGCCGCATGGGCCGTACCAGCTACCACGCCGCCGTAGAGGCCGTACTCGCCCACTACGACCAGCACACCACCGACAAGAGCACCCCGGCACTCGTCCTCTTCCAGACCGACGGCGCGCCCGACGCCAAGACCCCCGCCACCCAGGCCCTCACCCAGGCCGCCGAGACGCACCCGGCCGTCTTCTTCTCCTTCGTCGCCTTCGGGGAGCACGACAACAAGGCCTTCGACTACCTCCGCAAGCTGAAGACCCCCAACACCTCCTTCTTCCACGCGGGCCCCACCCCCCGCGAGCTGACGGACGCGGAACTCTACGAAGGCGTACTGGCCGGCTGGCGGCCGTAACCCACAGTAGCCACCGCGCACCCCTCGGGCCGCCCCTTCCCAGCCGTCGAAACGGGAAGCGGGCGGCCCACCCCTGTCGGCTACGATTTCAAGGTTCGAAACCGCAGAAAAAGCAGCGACCTGGGAGCAGCCACGATGGCTCGACACCTCATCACCAGCGCCCTTCCCTACATCAACGGGATCAAGCACCTGGGCAACATGGTGGGGTCCATGCTCCCGGCGGACGTGTACTCCCGGTACCTCCGCCAGCGCGGCCACGACGTCCTCTACATCTGCGCCACCGACGAGCACGGCACCCCGGCCGAGCTGGCCGCCAAGGAGCAGGGGCTGCCGGTCGCCGAGTTCTGCGCGCAGGCGCACGACGCGCAGAAGGCGGTCTACGACGGCTTCCACCTCGCCTTCGACTACTTCGGCCGCAGTTCCTCGCCGGAGAACCGCGAGATCACCCAGCACTTCGCCCGCAAGCTCCACGAGAACGGCTTCATCGAGGAGCGGGCGATCCGCCAGGTGTACAGCCCGGCCGACGGCCGCTTCCTCCCCGACCGCTACGTCGAGGGCACCTGCCCCCACTGCGGTTACGACAAGGCCCGCGGCGACCAGTGCGAGAACTGCACCCGGGTCCTCGACCCCACCGACCTGATCAACCCGCGCTCGGCGATCTCCGGCTCCACCGACCTGGAGGTCCGCGAGACCAAGCACCTCTTCCTCCTGCAGTCCAAGCTGGAGAGCGAGGTCCGCGAGTGGGTCGCCCGGCACGACAGGGACTGGCCGCAGCTGGCCTCCTCCATCGCCCACAAGTGGCTGACCGAGGGACTGCACGACCGGGCGATCACCCGCGACCTCGACTGGGGCGTCCCGGTCCCGGCCGACACCTGGCCGGAGCTGGCCGCCGAGGGCAAGGTCTTCTACGTCTGGTTCGACGCCCCGATCGAGTACATCGGCGCGACGAAGGAGTGGGCCGACCAGGACCCGGAGAACCGCGACTGGAAGTCCTGGTGGTACGAGGCCGACGGTGTCCGGTACACCGAGTTCATGGCCAAGGACAACGTCCCCTTCCACACGGTGATGTTCCCGGCCACCGAGCTGGGCATCCGCGAGCCCTGGAAGATGGTCGACTACGTCAAGGCCTTCAACTGGCTGACGTACTACGGCGGCAAGTTCTCCACGAGCCAGAAGCGGGGCGTCTTCACCGACCAGGCCCTGGAGATCCTCCCGGCGGACTACTGGCGCTACTTCCTGATCGCCAACGCGCCCGAGTCCGACGACTCCTCCTTCACCTGGGAGCACTTCACGGCCACGGTGAACAAGGACCTCGCCGACACGCTCGGCAACTTCGTCAACCGGGTGCTGTCCTTCTCGAAGAAGCGCTTCGGTGACGAGGTCCCGGCCGGCGGCACCCCCGGCGAGGCCGAGGCGAAGCTCGGCGAGCAGATCGCCGAGCTCCTCGCCGAGTACGAGGGCCACATGGAGACGCTCCAGTTCCGCAAGGCGGCCGCCGCCCTGCGCGCCCTGTGGTCGGCCGGCAACTCCTACCTGGAGGAGAAGGCCCCCTGGCTGGAGATCAAGACCGACAAGGACGCGGCCGCGCTGACGCTGCGGACGGCGATGAACCTGATCCACCTGTACGCGGTGGTCTCCGAGCCGCTGATCCCGGCCACGTCCAAGGTCATGCGCGAGGCCTTCGCCCTGACCGAGGACAACGCCACCTGGGTCACCGCGCAGGAGGCGAAGGCCCTCGCCTCCGTCCCCGCCGGCACCGCCTTCACGGTCCCGCCGGTGCTGTTCGCCAAGCTGACCGACGAGGACCTGGCGGCGTACAAGGAGCGCTTCGGCGGCGACGAGGGCTGACGACGGAAGGGGGCGCCGAGCACGTGCTCGGCGCCCCCGCGGACTTCCGGGCAGATCCGAACGGACGGGTACTGGACCAGCGTCGGCGCGACGCATCGACGGCACGTGGCATCGGTCTGACCGACCTCTACAGCCTCGTTCACACGAGATCGTGGACCGGCTCCTTGCGCTGAACCCTGCCCGCTGCAAAGCAGAGGTGGCGAAGGGCCTGCACACGCCGGAGGCCAAGCGGCGCCGCGCTGCCGCTCGCAAGGCCAGGGCGAGGGCTCGGGCCGCCGCGCGCACCCCAAGACCGCCCCGGAGAACTTCGACGATGGCGGGCTCTTCCCTGAAGCGGACGCCTTGTTCTGAGCCGTATTGCAACGCGCCCCGTCCCTGATAACAACCAGGCACGGGGCGCTTGAAGTTGAGGAGTCAGCTCCCCGACGCGTACGCCACGAACTCCGCCCATGCCTCCGGCGCCAGCACGAGGCGGGGGCTGGCGTCCCGGTGCTTGGAGTCGCGGACGTGGATGGTGCCGGGAGCATGGGCGACCTCGACGCACGAGTTGCCGTCGTTTCCGCCGCTGTAGCTGCTCTTGAACCACGCCAGCCCGGAGGTTTCCCCGGCAGCGGTCTTGCGGATCATGTTTCTCCCAGCAGTTGCTCGATGCAGGCCAGCGACTCCCGGGGCGAGAGCGCCTGCGCCCGGATGGTGCCATACCGCAGTTCAAGGATGCGCAGGTGCTTGGGATCATGGATCGGCCGACCGTTGAACGCACCGTCGGAGCGGCCCGCCGCCGTACCGTCCACGAACTTGAGTAGTTCGATACGCCCGTCCAGGCCTGAGTGGGTGTCACACGACTCGTCAGTGGCCGCCGCGCCGGGAAGGGTTGCCGCCGGCCGGGGATTCTTCTCTGGCAGAGTCCGGTGTCGTGAACATCCCGGAACCCCATCACCGGCTGCTCGCCGACGTCGCCACCGCGGGCGGCGCGTACGGGCTGGTCCTCGCCGGCGGCTACGCCCTCCAGGCGCACGGTCTGCTCCGCCGGCCGCACGCGAACCTCGACTTCGCCACACAGAGCGCCGAGGGCATGGGAGTGATCGCCGGCGCCCTCGGCGCCGTACTGGAGGCGCGGGGCCGGCAGATGCGCGTGGAGTCCGTCAGCGCGCTGACCGCGCACGCGACGGTCACCGACCCGGACAGCGGCGAGCACTGCCCGCTCGCGCTGCACAAGGAGGCGTTCTGGCAGCCGCCGGAGCTGACCGAGTACGGCCCCACGCTGTCCCTGGAGGACGCGGTCGGTACGAAGATCCGCGCCCTGTACGACCGGGGCGCGGCCGTCGACCTCATCGACGCGCGGGCCGCGGCCGCCCGGTTCTCGCTGCCCGGTCTGGAGGAGCTGGGCCGCCGGCACGCCCACGACCCCTTCGACCTGCCCACCCTCCAGTCGCGTCTGACCGGCACGGACTTCTACGCCGACCGGGACTTCCGGGCGTACGGGCTGACGGAGGAGGAGGTCGTCGCCCTGCGCGCCTGGGCGCAGCGCTGGTCCGACGACATCGCCGAGCGCCTGCTGGAGGACGGCGCGTCCCCGGACGCCGAGCCCCCGGACGACGAGTCCCCCGCCACCGGCCCGGATGCGTGACTCCGGTCCCGGTGCGGGGGACTGACGAACGGCGCCGTACTACTTCGGCTGCGGCTTCCTGATGGTCAGGTGCAGCTCGCGCAGGCGGGACTCCTCCAGCTCGGTCGGGGCGCCCATCATCAGGTCCTGGGC
Source organism: Streptomyces sp. NPDC104106 (assembly GCF_055584345.1). NCBI lineage: Bacteria > Bacillati > Actinomycetota > Actinomycetes > Kitasatosporales > Streptomycetaceae > Streptomyces > Streptomyces sp. NPDC104106. The sequence continues at coordinate 369,525 of NZ_JBVJMF010000007.1, read as the reverse complement.
GTTGCCGTTGAGCGGGAAGGCGATTGTCTCGCGGATGTTGGGCTCGTCCGCGAGGAGCATGACGATGCGGTCCACGCCGGGGGCGATGCCGCCGTGCGGCGGGGCGCCGAAGCGGAACGCGCGGAGCATGCCCGCGAACTCGCGCTCGGTGGTCTCGCGGTCGTAGCCGGCGATCTCGAAGGCCTTCAGCATGATGTCCGGCTCGTGGTTCCGGATCGCGCCGGAGGACAGCTCGACGCCGTTGCAGACGATGTCGTACTGCCAGGCCAGGATGTCCAGCGGGTCCTGGGTCTCCAGGGCCTCCATGCCGCCCTGCGGCATCGAGAACGGGTTGTGCGAGAAGTCGATCTTGCCGGTGTCCTCGTCCTTCTCGAACATCGGGAAGTCGACGATCCAGCAGAAGCGGAAGACGTCCTCCTCGAAGTGGCCGGCCCGCTTGGCGGCCTCGACGCGGACGGCGCCCATGATCTTGGAGACCTCGTCGAACTCGCCCGCGCCGAAGAACACCGCGTGGCCGGGGGCCAGCGAAAGACGCTTGGTCAGCTCGGCGACGTTCTCCTCGGTGAGGAACTTCGCGATCGGGCCGGACAGCGCGCCGTCCTCGCCCACGCGGACCCAGGCCAGGCCCTTCGCGCCGAGCGAGACGGCGAAGTCACCGAGCTGGTCGAAGAACTTGCGCGGCTGGTCCTGGACCGCCGGCACCGGCAGCGCGCGCACGTGCTTGCCGGCGAACGCCTTGAACTCCGAGCCCTCGAAGACATCGGTGATGTCCACCAGCTCCAGCTTGGCGCGCAGGTCCGGCTTGTCGGAGCCGTACTTCAGCATCGCCTCGCGGAACGGGATCCGCGGGAAGGGAGACGTCACATGGCGGCCGCCGCCGAACTCCTCGAACAGCTCCGTCATCAGCTGCTCGATCGGCTGGAAGACGTCCTCCTGCTCGACGAAGCTCATCTCGACGTCGAGCTGGTAGAACTCGCCCGGCGAGCGGTCGGCGCGGGCGTCCTCGTCGCGGAAGCAGGGCGCGATCTGGAAGTAGCGGTCGAAGCCGGAGATCATCAGCAGCTGCTTGAACTGCTGCGGTGCCTGCGGCAGGGCGTAGAACTTGCCCGGGTTCAGGCGCGAGGGCACGACGAAGTCGCGGGCGCCCTCGGGGGAGGTGGCCGTGAGGATCGGGGTGGCCATCTCGTTGAAGCCGAGCGCGGTCATCTTGTGGCGGATCGCGGAGATCACCGCCGTACGCAGCATGATGTTGCGGTGCATGCGCTCGCGGCGCAGGTCCAGGAAGCGGTACTCCAGACGCCGCTCCTCGTTGACCCCGTCCTCGGCGTTGATCGTGAAGGGCAGCGGGGCCGCGGCGCCGAGCAGCTCGACCTCGGCGACCTCGACCTCGATCTCGCCGGTGGGCAGGTCCGGGTTCACGTTCTCGGTTCCACGTGAAACAACGCGGCCGTCGACGCGGACCGTGGACTCCTTGGAGATCTTGTCCAGGGCCTCGTACGCGGGCGTGCCGGGGCGGGCGACGAGCTGCGTGATGCCGTAGTGGTCGCGCAGATCGATGAAGAGGATGCCGCCCAGGTCGCGCCGATTGTGCAGCCAGCCACTCAGCCGGACGTCGGTGCCGACGTCAGAGGCGCGGAGCTGGCCGCAGGTGTGGGACCTGTACCGATGCATCGTCGTTCATCGTCCTTCGTGGTGGGGTTCTCCCCGGCCGGCGTGCGCGGCCGGCCGGAACGGGCACGGGGCCCGGACCCATCAAGGGTACCGGGCACCCCAAGATCGGCTCCCCACCATTACCGCGCCCCCGCGCCCGCACGGCCACACGCCCCTTCGGTGGCATCCACGGGTCAGATCTTCTTAAAGTGGGTCAATGCGCACAGGCGAGCCCCTCCCGTCCGTCGGGGACGTCCTCGCCGCCCTCGCGACCGGGCTGTGGCACTGGGACACGGCCGCCGGTCTGGTCACCGTCGACGCGGAGGCGGCGCGGCTGCTCGGGCTGCCCGCGCGGGCCGTCACCCTCGCGGAGTCGCAGGCCCGGGCCCGGCTGCACCCGGTCGACTGGAACGAGATCACCGGTGTGGTCCCGCTGGCCGTCGCCGAGGGCACGCTCGCCGAGGTGCGCATCCGGGTCGTGGACGAGCAGGGGAACATCCTCCGGGTCGTCCGCAGCCGCTCGAAGCCGTCCTACGACCGCGAGCGGCAGGCGTTCGAGCTGATCGGCACCCTGCAGGAGGTCACCGAGCCGGTCCCTGGCACCCCGGCCGGGCGCGGCGCGGTCACCGGGGACTGGCGGCGCTCGCGGGAGGCGTTCCTGCTGGACGCGGGCCGGGCGCTGGCGGAGGCGCGCTCCACCGAGGAAGTGCTGCGGGTGGCCGGCGGTCTGTCGATGCCCGGTTTCTCCCCGGACGGGCTCCTGGTCTTCGGCGTCGAGGGCGACCGGCTGACCCTCATCGGCCAGCACGGGCACTCGCCCGGCGCCATGAACCCGTTCACGGACATGCCGCTGACCACCGACTACCCGGCCTCCGAGGTCGCCCGGACCGGCCGGGCCGTCTACCTCTCCTCCCCGGCGGAGTACAAGGAGCGCTACCCGGTCACCTGGCCGCTCGCCGAGCCCTTCGGCCGCCGCTCCTGGGCCTTTCTGCCGCTGACGGTCGCCGGGCGCACGATGGGCGCCTGGATGGCCGCCTTCAGCTACCCGGTGGCGTTCACTCCCGACGAGCGCGCCGTCCTCACCACGGTCGCCCGGATGCTCGCCCAGGCGCTGTCCCGGGCCAGTGCCGCCGAGTCCGAGCGGGAGCTGACGGAGGGCCTGCAGCGCTCCATGCTGCCCTCGCTCGGCCCGGAGGTCCCGGGCATGCGGGTGGCCGCCCGGTACATCCCGACCGGCGGCGGACTGCAGGTCGGCGGCGACTGGTACGACATGATCCCACTGCCCTCCGGCCGTTTCGCGGTGGCGGTCGGGGACGTCCAGGGGCATGACGTGCGCGCGGCGGGCCTCATGGGCCAGCTGCGCATCGCCCTGCGCGCCTACGCCGCCGAGGGCCACCGCCCGGACGCCGTGCTCTCCCGCGCCTCCCGCTTCCTGCACGGCATCACGCACGACGCCCGCGCCGACGAGACGGCCGATCCGCGCTTCGCGACCTGTGTGTACGCGGAGGTCGACCCGGCGACCGGGATGCTGGAGATCGCCCGCGCCGGGCATCCGCCCCCGGCGATCCGGATGGCCGACGGCACGGTGATGATGCGGCCGACGACGGGCGGGCTGCCGCTCGGCATCGACCCGGACGCCGACTATCCGACGACCCGGTTCGCCCTCGGTCCGGGCGAGACGATGATGCTGTGCACCGACGGGCTGCTGGAGACCGGCGGGCACGACATCGAGAGCGGCTGGCGGCGGCTGGGCGCGATCCTGGAGGCGCACGCGGGCCAGGGCGGGGTCGTCGATCCGGAGTCGCTGGCCGACGAACTGGTGCAGGGCGTGCACGGGCCGTCCTCGCACTACACCACCGGTCCGCTGGCCGACCGCCGCGAGGACGACATCGCGCTGGTGCTGCTGTGCCGGACGCCCGAGGGCGCGCTGCGGCGGCCGGTCCGGCGCAGCCTGCTGTCGGTGGCGCAGGACGAGCCCGAGCGGATCGCCGAGGCCCGCCAGCACCTGCGCGAGCTGCTGCACGACTGGTCCTCGCCGGACCAGGTCGACGCGGCGGTGCTGCTGGTCTCGGAGATGGTCACCAACGTCCTCGTCCACACCGACGCCGACGCCCTGCTGGTGGCCGAGATGACCGGCGAGCCGGGCGCGCGCCGGCTCCGCGTGGACGTCACCGACGCCGGCGACGACCTTCCGCACAAGCGCCGCCCCGGCGAACTGGCCTCCTCCGGACGCGGCCTGATGCTGATCGAACTGCTCGCCGGCGCCTGGGGCGTGGACCCGCGCGGCGAGGGCAAGAGCATCTGGTTCGAGCTGTACGAGTCCGGCGCCGGACCGGAGGCGGAGGCCACCGAGGGGGCCGCGTAGGAGGCGCGTGGTTCCTGGGCGCCCCTGAAGGCGGCCGCGGTCAGGCGGCGAACCCTCTCGCCGGCGAGTCGGGCGGGAAGGGGCGCAGGCCGGGCGCAGCAGGGGCCGAGCCCCTGCTGCGCCCGCACCTGCGTCGGCGCCGTCAGCCCTGCGGCCCGCTGTCGGTCATGCCGTGCACCGCCGGGACCGTTCCGAGCCGCCCCTTCTGGAAGTCCTCGAAGGCCTGCTGCAGCTCCTCGCGGGTGTTCATGACGAACGGCCCGTAGTGCGCCATGGGCTCCCGGATCGGCTGCCCGCCGAGGAGCACGACCTCCAGGTCCGGCGTGTGCGCGTCCTGCTTCTCGTCCGCGCGCACGGTCAGCGAGGACCCGGCGCCGAACACCGCGGTCTGACCGAGGTGGACCGGCCGCCGCTCGGTACCGACACTGCCCCGCCCCGCGAGGACGTACGCCAGCCCGTTGAAGTCCTCCCGCCAGGGCAGGGTGATCTCCGCGCCCGGCGCGAGGGTCGCGTGGATCATCGTGATCGGGGTGTGCGTGATGCCGGGACCCTGGTGGCCGTCCAGCTCACCGGCGATGACCCGCAGCAGCGCGCCACCGTCGGGGGAGGCGAGCAGCTGGACCTGACCGCCGCGGATGTCCTGGTACCGCGGGGCCATCATCTTGTCCTTGGCGGGCAGGTTCACCCACAGCTGGAGGCCGTGGAAGAGGCCGCCGGACACGACGAGGGACTCCGGGGGCGCCTCGATGTGCAGCAGGCCCGAGCCCGCGGTCATCCACTGGGTGTCGCCGTTGGTGATGGTGCCGCCACCGCCGTGGCTGTCCTGGTGGTCGAAGACTCCGTCGATGATGTACGTCACCGTCTCGAAGCCGCGGTGCGGGTGCCAGGGCGTGCCCTTGGGCTCCCCCGGCGCGTACTCCACCTCGCCCATCTGATCCATCATGATGAACGGGTCGAGATGGCGGTAGTTGATCCCGGCGAACGCCCGGCGCACCGGGAAGCCCTCGCCCTCGAAACCGCTCGGAGCGGTGGTGACGGCCAGCACCGGACGCGCGACGGCGTCGGGGGAAGCGGTCACGCGGGGCAGCGTCAGCGGGTTCTCGACGGTCACTGCAGGCATGGTCGGTACCTCCTCGTGCGCTCACTTTAGTTGAGCATTGAACTTTCTGCCAGCCCACAACACGAAGAGCCCGGAGGGCATTCCCTCCGGGCTCTCCCGGTCGAGACGGACGCGCGGCCCGGCCGCCGTCCGCGCAGCGACGGCGCCTAGCCGTACATCCGCCGCATCGCGAAGTCCACCATCTGCTCGACCGCCTTCGCGTCGAACACCATCCGGTGCTCGCCCTCCATGTCCAGGACGAAGCCGTAGCCGGTCGGCAGCAGGTCGATCACCTCGGCACCGGTGATCACGAAGTACTTGGACTCCTTGCCCGCGTACCGGCGCAGCTCCTTCAGCGAGGTGAACATCGGGATCACCGGCTGCTGGGTGTTGTGCAGGGCGAGGAAGCCGGGGGTGTCGCCGCGCGGGCAGTACACCTTCGACGTGGCGAAGATCTGCTGGAAGTCCTCGGCGGACATCTGCCCGGTGGTGAAGGCGCGCACCGCGTCCGCGAGCGACGGCGGGGACGGCTCCGGGTAGAGCGGCGGCTGCTGGCCGTACCCGCCGACACCGCCCTGCATCTGCTGCTGCGACGAGGCGTACTGCTGCTGCGCGGCGCCACCGCCCATGGGCTGGCCGTATCCGTACATGGCGCAAGAGTACCGAGGGGCGGCCTTCCGGCGGGCGGCGGGAAAATTATGTAGCGGCCACTAGAGAATAGGGGTACGGTCTTCCCAGCCGACCGCACAGCGACTCACCCGGGGGTATGCCATGTCCGACACCGCTTCCCGCCCCGCCCTGCTCCTCGCCCACGGCGCCGGCGGCTCCGTCGCCGCGAACTACGGCCCGGTGATGGCGCGGCTGACGGCCCGGTACCGGGTGATCGGCGCCGACTACCCCGGCTCGGGCGACACCCCGCGCGCACAGGGCCCGCTGGAACTCGACGCGCTGGCCGCCCGGTTGACCGCCGCGGCCGACGCGGCCGGGGCCGAGCGCTTCGCCGTCTCCGGCTTCTCGCTGGGCGCCCCGGTGGCGATACGGCTCGCCGCGCGGCACCCCGAGCGGGTCACGTCGCTCGTCCTGACCGCGCCCTTCGCCCGCGCCGACGCGCGGACGCGGCTCACCGCGCGCCTGTGGCGAGCGCTCCTCGACGCCGGGGACGCCGACATGCTCGGCCGCTTCAGCCTCGCGCACGGCCTGAGCCCGGCCGCGCTGGACGCGATGGACCCGGCGGAGCTGGAGCGAGCGGTGAAGGAGACGGGCACGGGCGCCCCGGAGGGCACGCCGGAGCAGGTGGAGCTGGTGGAGCGGCTGGACGTGACGGCCGACCTCGCCCGGATCGGCGCGCCCACCCTGGTGATCTCGCCGGCCGACGACGCCCTGATCCCGCCCCGGCTGCATCGCGCGGTGGCGGCGGGGATCCAAGGGGCCCGGCTGGTGGAGATACCGGGCGGCCATCTGCCGTTCGCCGAACATCCGGACCGGTGGGGCGAGCTGCTCGCGGACGGCGCCGAGTAGACCCTTCTCACACTTGAACGGGTAGGGGTTGCGTCTTATTACCGACGGGTAGCATCATCGGAGCTACTTGTTGGTACGTGAACTTAGGTGCGAGGAGCCAGTGCCTCGCCGATCTCTCTACGGAGCCGTCGCCATGGGGCACTACAAGTCGAATCTCCGCGACATCGAGTTCAACCTCTTCGAAGTACTGGGGCGCGACAAGGTGTACGGCACCGGCCCGTTCGAGGAGATGGACGTCGAGACCGCCAAGAGCGTCCTGGAGGAGCTGACCCGCCTCTCCGAGAACGAGCTGGCCGAGTCCTTCGCCGACGCCGACCGCAACCCCCCGGTCTTCGACCCGGAGACCAACACCGCGCCGGTCCCCGAGTCCTTCAAGAAGAGCTACCAGGCCTTCATGGACTCCGAGTACTGGCGCCTCGGCCTGCCCGAGGAGATCGGCGGCACCACGTCGCCGCGCTCCCTGATCTGGGCCTACGCCGAGCTGATCCTGGGCGCCAACCCGGCCGTGTGGATGTACTCCTCGGGCCCGGCCTTCGCCGGCATCCTGTTCGAGGAGGGCAACGAGGTCCAGAAGCACATCGCCAAGATCGCCGTGGAGAAGCAGTGGGGCTCCACGATGGTGCTCACCGAGCCCGACGCGGGCTCCGACGTGGGCGCCGGGCGCACCAAGGCGGTCCAGCAGGAGGACGGCTCCTGGCACATCGAGGGCGTGAAGCGCTTCATCACCTCCGGTGAGCACGACATGTCGGAGAACATCCTCCACTACGTGCTCGCGCGTCCCGAGGGCGCCGGCCCCGGCACCAAGGGCCTGTCCCTCTTCCTCGTGCCGAAGTACGAATTCGACTTCGAGACCGGCGAGCTGGGCGAGCGCAACGGCGTCTACGCCACCAACGTCGAGCACAAGATGGGCCTGAAGGCCTCCAACACCTGCGAGATGACCTTCGGCGACCGGCACCCCGCCAAGGGCTGGCTCATCGGTGACAAGCACGACGGCATCCGCCAGATGTTCCGCATCATCGAGTTCGCCCGCATGATGGTCGGCACGAAGGCGATCTCCACGCTCTCCACGGGCTACCTGAACGCCCTGGAGTACGCCAAGGAGCGCGTCCAGGGTCCGGACCTCGCGAACTTCATGGACAAGACCGCGCCCAAGGTCACCATCACCCACCACCCGGATGTGCGCCGCTCGCTGATGACGCAGAAGGCGTACGCGGAGGGCATGCGTGCCCTGGTGATGTACACCGCCTCGGTCCAGGACGCCATCCAGATCAAGGAGGCGAACGGTGAGGACGCCTCCGCCGAGCACGCCCTGAACGACCTGCTCCTGCCGGTCGTCAAGGGCTACGGCTCCGAGAAGGCCTACGAGCAGCTCGCCCAGTCGCTGCAGACCTTCGGCGGCTCCGGCTTCCTGCAGGAGTACCCGATCGAGCAGTACATCCGGGACTCCAAGATCGACACCCTGTACGAGGGCACCACGGCGATCCAGGGCCAGGACTTCTTCTTCCGGAAGATCGTCCGCAACCAGGGCGCCGCGCTGAACGGCCTCGCCGAGGACATCAAGAAGTTCCTGGCGCTCGGCACCGGCGGCGAGGAGCTGGCCGGCGCCCGTGAGCACCTGGCCAAGGCGGCCGTCGAGCTGGAGGCGATCGTCGGCCTGATGCTGACCGACCTCGCGGCCACCGAGCAGGACACCAAGAACATCTACAAGGTGGGCCTGAACACCACCCGCCTGCTGCTGGCCTCCGGTGACGTCATCGTCGGCTACCTGCTCCTCAAGGGCGCCGCGATCGCCGCGGAGAAGCTGCCCACCGCCTCCGCGAAGGACAAGGCGTTCTACACCGGCAAGATCGCCGCGGCGAAGTTCTTCGCGGCGAACGTCCTGCCGGGCGTCACGCTCGCCCGCAAGGTCGCCTCGGGTGTCGAGCTGGACCTGATGGAGCTGGACGAGGCCGCGTTCTGATTCCGTAGGTCCCCCCGCGGGCCCGCTCCCCTGACGAGGGGGAGCGGGCCCGCACCCGTCGTTAAGGTGAACCCATGAGCGCACCAGCTGCCCGCTTCGACCGCGGCCACACCGACGACCTGATGTCCTTCCTGGCGGCCGGACCGTCGCCGTACCACGCGGTGGCCGCCGCCGCGGAGCGGCTGGAGAAGGCGGGCTTCAGGCAGGTCGCGGAGACGGACGCCTGGGACGGCGCGTTCGGCGGGCGGTACGTGCTGCGCGGTGGCGCGATCGTCGCCTGGTACGTCCCCGAGGGCGCGCAGCCGCACACCCCGTTCCACATCATCGGCGCGCACACCGACTCCCCCAACCTGCGCGTCAAGCCGCGGCCGGACAGCGGGGCGCACGGCTGGCGCCAGGTCGCCGTCGAGATCTACGGCGGTCCGCTGATGAACTCCTGGCTCGACCGTGACCTGGGGCTGGCCGGCCGGCTGACCCTGCGCGACGGGTCCTCGGTCCTGGTGAACGTGGACCGCCCGCTGCTGCGCGTCCCCCAACTGGCGATCCATCTGGACCGCTCGGTGTCCTCGGAGGGCCTCAAGCTCGACAAGCAGCGTCACCTGCAGCCCGTGTGGGGCCTCGGCGACGACGTGCGCGAGGGTGACCTCATCTCCTTCCTGGAGCAGGAGGCGGGCCTCGCGGCCGGTTCGGTGGCGGGCTGGGACCTGATGGTGCATCCGGTGGAGCCGCCGGCCTACCTGGGCCGGGACCGCGAGCTGGTCGCCGGGCCGCGCATGGACAACCTGCTGTCGGTGCACGCGGGCACGGCGGCCCTGGCCGCCGCCGCGGCCTCCGGCGCCGCGCTCGGCCGCATCCCGGTCCTCGCCGCCTTCGACCACGAGGAGAACGGCTCCCAGTCGGACACCGGCGCGGACGGGCCGCTGCTCGGCTCCGTCCTGGAGCGCTCGGTCTTCGCCCGCGGCGGGTCGTACGAGGACCGCGCCCGCGCCTTCGCCGGCACGGTCTGCCTGTCCTCCGACACGGGCCACGCCGTCCACCCCAACTACGCGGAGCGGCACGACCCGACCCACCACCCCCGGATCAACGGCGGCCCGATCCTCAAGGTCAACGTCAACAACCGCTACGCCACCGACGGTTCGGGCCGGGCCGTCTTCGCCGCGGCCTGCGAGAGGGCGAACGTCCCCTTCCAGTCCTTCGTCTCCAACAACTCCATGCCGTGCGGCACCACGATCGGTCCGATCACCGCGGCCCGCCACGGCATCCGCACGGTCGACATCGGCGTGGCGATCCTGTCGATGCACAGCGCCCGTGAACTCTGCGGCGCCGACGACCCGTTCCTCCTCGCGAACGCCCTCGTGGCGTTCCTGGAGGGCTAGTCCGGGCCACGCCGGGTACCCGGACGGGACCGGAGATTCCGGCACCGAAAGGGGAGGCGAAGCCACATGGGGCTCGGCGGATGCATCATCCTCATCGCCGTGGGCGCCATCCTGACGTTCGCGACCGACTGGCACATGCACGGTGTCAACCTCACGGTCGTCGGCCTGATCCTGATGGCCGTGGGGCTGATCGGGGTCGCGACCTTCAGCAGCATCGCCCGGCGCCGGCGAGTCGTGGTCCCGCCGGCACCGGTGGTGGAGGAGGAGCCGCGCCGCCATCACCGCTACGGCGACGACGGCTACACCGACGGCTACGGCGTCTGAGACGGCCGGCCCGGGGAGACTGACGCGGTCTCACCCCGGGCCGGGCCGCCTACCGCTCGTCCATCGCCGCCTACCGCTCGTCCATCCCCGCCAGCACCAGCGGCAGCCGGTCCGCGCCGCCCGCGACGAGCCGGACCGGAACCCCCCAGTCCTGCTGGTGGACATGGCAGGCCGGGTACTCGTTGTCCGGGTCGTCGTCACAGGAGGCCGCCATCGCAGAGACGTGCAGCACGCCCTCCGGCACGTCGGGGTTCAGCTCCAGCTCGCGTATGAGGTCCGTGCCGGCGCCCGCGCCTTTGAGCAGCAGCTCGGACGGGGTCGAGGAGACCAGCAGGCGGGTGGAGGGACCGTACCGCGTGTCCAGCTTCTGGCCCGCCGGGGCCTGGAAGATCACGTCCACGCCGAGGCGGCCGGGGGCGACGTCGGTCGCCGCCCGCTGGGTGCGGTGGGCGACCGCCGCCACGCGCACCGCCTCCTCCGGCAGCCGCAGCCGGGTCAGCCGGTGCCGGGCCGACTCCACGACCAGGATGTCGTCGCCGACGAGGACGGCGTCGCTCGGTTCGCGCAGATCGGTGGCCAGCGTGGTGACCTCGCCGGTCGCCGGGTCGTAGCGGCGCAGGGCGTGGTTGTAGGTGTCGGCCACGGCCACCGAGCCGTCGGGGAGCGCGGTCACCCCCAACGGGTGCTGGAAAAGCGCCTGTTCGGCGGCGCCGTCCCGGTGGCCGAAGTCGAACAGGCCGGTGCCGACCGCCGTGTGGACCCGGCCGTCGAGGTCCACCCAGCGCAGGGCGCTCGTCTCGGAGTCGGCCAGCCACAGCCGCTCGGCCGTGGCCGCGAGGCCGGAGGGCTGGGCGAACCAGGCCTCGGCACCGGGCCCGTCCACCAGGCCCTCGTTGGTGGTACCCGCCGCCACGGCCACCGTCCCGGCGGCCGGGTCGTACGTCCACAGCTGGTGCACGCCCGCCATCGCGATCCACACCCTGCCGCCGAAGACCGCCACGTCCCACGGCGAGGAGAGATCCACCTCGCGCGCCGGGCCGGAGGTCCGGGACCCCTGCCACCACTGCCTGCCGGTACCGGCCAACGTGGTCACCGCGCCCGTGGCGAGATCCAGCCGGCGCAGCGCGTGGTTGACGGTGTCGGCCACGACCACCGAGCCGTCGTCGAGCAGGGCCAGCCCCTGGGGCTCGCTGAAGGCCGCCTCGTCGGGGCCGCCGTCCGTGAAGCCGCGCGTGCCGGAGCCGATGCGGCGCACGACGGTCTCGGCGTCCTCCGCCAGCTCCACCAGCTGGTGCCGGGTGGTGTCACTGACCAGCACGTGCCCCGACGGCAGCGGCAGAGCCTTGCCCGGGAAGCGCAGGGTGGTCGGCTCCGGCTCCGGCGGCACGTACGGACCGTCGCCCCGGCGCAGGGTGCCCTTCGCCTCGTGCTCGGCCTCCAGCTCCTCGACCAGCCGCTCGATGGCGTGCGCGTGGCCCTCGCCCGCGTGCTGGGCGACGACGTACCCCTCGGGGTCGATGACGACGAGCGTCGGCCAGGCGCGCACCGCGTACTGCTTCCAGGTGGCCAGCTCCGGGTCGTCCAGCACCGGATGCTCCACGCCGTAGCGCTCCACGGCGTCCACGACCGCCTGGTGCTCCGCCTCGTGCACGAACTTCGGGGAGTGCACGCCGATGACCACCACCGTGTCCCGGTGCTTCTCCTCCAGCTCGCGCAGCTCGTCCAGGACGTGCAGGCAGTTGATGCAGCAGAAGGTCCAGAAGTCCAGGACGACTATGCGTCCGCGCAGGTCGGCGAGGCTGTACTGCTTCTCGCCCGTGTTCAGCCAGCCGCCCTCGCCGATCAGCTCGGGGGCGCGGACACGGGCACGGCGTCGGGGTGCGGAGTCGGTCATGGATCCAAGAGTGCCACCCGGCTCCGACACCCGCTCACGTGCCTGTGGATAACTCGCTGGCCTGCGCCGACGCCGCGCCCACGCCCCCTTCAGCCCCGGTGGCTCAGGACAGGATGTGGCCGGTGGTGACGTCCACGTGGTCCGGCACTTCCTCGTGCCGGTCGCCGACCGAGAGGGTGCCGGTGGGCTCGAAGAGGAGGACCTTAGCGCGCCGGGGCGCGGACGGCTTGTGCTCCGTGCCGCGCGGGACGGTGAACACCGATCCCCTGGTCAGGACGACCGTGCGCTCACCGGCCGGCTCACGCAGGCCCAGGTGCACCTCGCCGTCCAGGACCAGGAAGAACTCGTCGGTGTCCTCGTGCACGTGCCAGACGTGCTCGCCCTCGAACTTGGCGACGCGCACGTCGTAGTCGTTGACGGCGGCGACGATTCGGGGGCTCCAGCACTCGTCGAAGGAGGCGAAGGCCTTGTCCAGGGAGATGGGTTCCATGGAGTCATCGTGGGGGTGGCCGGGCGCACCGCACGAGTGCTAGGAATCGCACATGCCGCAAGGATCCTCTCACCGGCGTCTGCCCCAGGCCCCTCGGGCCCCGAGGGCCCACCGCGTCGCCGTGATCGTCGACGAGGGCACCAATCCCTTCGAGGTGGGTGTCGCCACGGAGCTGTTCGGCCTGCCCCGGCCTGAACTCGGCTTCCCCGGACCGCTGTACGAGGTGGCGCTGTGCGCGCCCGCACGCGTGACGCGGATGAACCACGGCTTCTTCGCCCTGACCGGCGTGCCCGGCCTGGAGGCGGTGGACGAGGCCGACACCCTCGTCGTGCCGGGCCGCCCCGACAACGTCGTACCGCGCGGTGCCGACGTCCTCGACGCCATCGGCCGCACGCACGCGCGTGGCGCGCGTGTCGTCAGCTTCTGCACCGGCAGCTTCGCGCTCGCCGAGGCCGGACTGCTCGACGGCCGCCGCGCCACCACGCACTGGATGTGGGCGGACCTCTTCCGGGAACTGCATCCGAAGGTGCTGCTGGAGCCGGACGTGCTGTTCGTGGACGAAGGGGACCTCCTCACCGCCGCCGGCAGCGCGGCCGCGCTCGACCTCGGGCTGCACATCTGGCGCCGCGACCACGGTGCCGAACTCGCCAACGCCGTCTCCCGGCGCCTCGTCTTCGCCGCCCACCGGGACGGCGGTCAGCGGCAGTTCGTCGAGCGCCCGGTGCCCGACGTGCCGGACGCCTCGCTCGGCCCGCTGCTGGCCTGGGCACAGGCGCGGCTGGCCGAACCGCTGACGGTGGCGGACCTCGCCGCCCGCGCGGCCGTCAGCCCCGCCACACTGCACCGCCGCTTCCGCGCCCAACTCGGCACGACCCCGCTGGCCTGGCTCACGGGCGAGCGCGTGACGCTGGCCTGCCGGCTGATCGAGCGCGGGGAGGAGCGGCTGGACGTCGTCGCGGCCCGCAGCGGCCTCGGTACGGCGGCCAACCTGCGGGCCCGGCTGCGCCGCGAGACAGGGCTCAGCCCGTCGGCGTACCGCAGGCGCTTCGGACCGGCGGCCCGGTGATGACCGGTGCGGCGCGGGGAAGGGGTACCCGCATGAGACTCCTCGTACACGACCGGCTGCTCGGCATCGGCGACGACTACTGGATCGAGGACGAGCACGGCCGCAAGGTCTTCCTCGTCGACGGCAAGGCGCTGCGGCTGCGGGACACCTTTCAGCTGAAGGACGTCCATGGGCGCGTGCTGATCGACATCCACCAGAAGATGCTCGCCCTGCGCGACACCATGGTGATCGAGCGGGACGGCGAGGGCCTGGCCACCATCCGGCGCAAGCGGCTGTCTCTGCTGCGCAACCACTACCGGGTGTCCCTGGTCGACGGCACGGAACTGGACGTCAGCGGCAGGATCCTCGACCACGAGTTCGCCATCGAGTACGACGGCGAACTCCTTGCCGTGATCTCCCGCCGTTTCCTGTCGCTCCGGGACACCTACGGTGTCGACATCGTCCGGGAGGACGCGGACCCGGCCCTGCTGATCGCGGTCGCGGTGTGCGTGATCCACCTGGCGCAGAAGGAGCGCGAGGACTAGGAAGTGCCGGGACGCCGGAGGGGCTAGCCCTTCCGGTGCGGCGGGCGCAGGCCGAGCACGCGGTCCTTCAGGGCCGGGAACTGCTCGCGTGTGGCCGCCACCTTCGCCGGGTCGAGGTCGACCGTGAGGACCTCCTCGCCCGGACCCGCCTCGGCGAGCACCTCGCCCCACGGGTCCACCACGATCGAGTGACCCGCCTGCGGAACTCCCGCATGGGTACCGGCCGTTCCACAGGCGAGCACGAACGCCTGGTTCTCCACGGCCCGCGCCCGGGCCAGCAGCGTCCAGTGCGCGCGTCGCCGCTCGGGCCACCCCGCCGGGAGGACGAGGACCTCGGCACCGGCGTCGACCAGCCCGCGGAAGAGTTCGGGGAAACGGAGGTCGTAGCAGGTGGCCATGCCCAGCGTGGTCCCGGGCAGCCGGACCGTCACCAGCTCCTGCCCCGCGCCCATCAGCACGGCCTCGCCCTTGTCGAAGCCGAAGCGGTGGATCTTGCGGTAGGCGGCGGCCAGGTCACCGGAGGGAGAGAAGACGAGAGAGGTGTTGTAGAGGGGGCCTTCCGGATCGCGCTCCGGAACGGACCCCGCGTGCAGCCACACGCCCGCGTCGCTTGCCGCCTTGGCCATCGTCTCGTACGTCGGCCCGTCGAGCGGCTCGGCCTCCCGGCCGAAGTCCTCGTAGGCGAAGGCGCCGGTGGTCCACAGTTCGGGCAGGACCACGAGATCGGCACCGGCCTGCGCCCGGACCAGCGCGGCGGCCCGCTGCCGCCGGGAGTCGACCGGTTCGTCCTCGTTCACGGCGATCTGGATCAGCGAGGCGCGCACACTACCACCGTCCTGGCATTCGAGTCGTCCACACAGGCCTACGATCGTCACACGAAAGCACTGCCGGGCTGCCTGAAGGCAGCGTAACTTAGCCATTCAGACACCCGCCGCCGTGCCGCCGCCGCCCGCTGGCAACGCCGCCACAACCTGCCCGTGTACCGACCGCCGAGGGGTCCCGTTCCGTGAGTCTGCATCCCACCCTCCAGCCCTACGCCGACGCCTGGACGCACTCCATCGACGCGATATCCGAGATGGTGCAGCCGCTTGTCGAGGGCGAGTGGAACCGGCGGACTCCCTGCCCCGGCTGGTCGGTCCGGGACATCGTGTCGCACGTCATCGGCATGGACTGCGAGATGCTCGGCGACCCGCGCCCCATCCACTCCCTGCCGCGCGACCTCTTCCACGTCCGCACCGAGCACCAGCGCTACATGGAGATGCAGGTCGACAGCCGCCGCCACCACACGGCGCCGGAGATGACGGCCGAGCTGGAGTACACGGTCATCCGCCGAGGCCGCCAGCACCGCAACGAGTCCCGCGACCCCGCCACCACGCTGCGCGGCCCGCTGGGCCGGGAGATCACCGTGGAACAGGCGTACCGCAACCGGGCGTTCGACGTCTGGGTCCACGAGCAGGACCTGCGCACGGCCCTCGGCCTCCCCGGCAACCTCGACTCGCCGGGCGCGTACGTCGTCCGTGACGTCCTCCTGGACGCCCTGCCCAAGGTCGTCGCCAAGGACGCGGACGCGC
Organism: Streptomyces sp. NPDC104106; assembly: GCF_055584345.1. Lineage (NCBI taxonomy): Bacteria > Bacillati > Actinomycetota > Actinomycetes > Kitasatosporales > Streptomycetaceae > Streptomyces > Streptomyces sp. NPDC104106. The sequence continues at coordinate 353,688 of NZ_JBVJMF010000007.1, read as the reverse complement.
CGCGCAGCTCGGCGATCGTCTTCGACGTGCACGGCCCGGTGGAGTTCCTGCGCACGATCCGCGTCGACATCCAGGGCCGGGGCACCCTGGAGACGGCGCCCGCCCTGGGCCCCGCCGCCACCCTCACCCTCGACTGGGAGACCTATGTCCGCCTGGCCTGCGGCCGTATCACCGCCGAGGCGGCGACGGACCGCGTGAAGACCGAGGGCGACCCGGACCTGGCGGCGGCGATCCTGCGCAACTTCGCGGTGACGCCGTAGACCCGTCGTCCTGCCTCTCCGCGGGCGGGAAACCCGGCCGACCGGCACCGCGGGCGTGCGCGGACGGAGAACGGCGCGGCTACACCGCGGGCACGTGCACCGTCTCGACCCGGCTGGCGACCAACTGCTCACGCTCACGCCGAGCGGCCCGCCCGCGGAGCCTCAGGATCTGCGACACCCCGAGCGCCTGCAGCACGAACACCGCCGAGAACGCGACGCCGTAATCGTCACCGGTGGCGTCCAGCAGCACGCCGATCGCGAACAGCGTCGTCATCGAGGCGATGAACCCACCCATATTGGTGATTCCCGATGCCGTCCCCTGTCGCTCGGGCGGGTTGGCGGGCCGCGCGAAATCGAAGCCGAGCATCGACGCCGGCCCGCACGCCCCGAGCACCACGCACAGCACCACCAGCAGCCACACCGGCGCATGGGCCCCGGGACACAGGAGCGTCGACGCCCACAGCAGCGCCGTGGTCGCCACGGTCCCGAGGGCCAGCGGCAGCCGTGCCGCGTGGTGCCGGGCGACGATCTGGCCGTAGACGAGCCCGATCACCATGTTGGACAGCACCAGCAGCGTGAGCAGCTCACCGGCCGTGGCCCTGCTCAGCCCCTGCGCCTCGACCAGGAACGGCATGCCCCACAGCAGCAGGAACACCATCGCCGGGAACTGCGTGGTGAAGTGCACCCACAGCCCCAGCCGGGTCCCCGGCTCCCGCCAGGCCGCCACGATCTGTCCCCGGACGTAGGCCGCACCCTGGTGCGGGGACGGCGCCGGCTCGTACCCCTCCGGGTGGTCCTTCAGGAACAGCAGCGTCAGCACCAGCACCACGACACCCGCGAGCGCGCTGCCCGCGAACGCCGGGGTCCAGCCGATACCGTGCAGCAGCTGGGCGATGACCAGGGTGGAGACCAGGTTGCCCGCCATGCCGACGAGCCCCGCGAGCTGCGCGACCAGCGGCCCGCGCCGGACCGGGAACCACCGCGTGCCGAGCCGCAGCACGCTGATGAACGTCATCGCGTCGCCACAGCCCAGCAGGGCCCGTGAGGCGAGGGCGGTGCCGTACGACGGCGAGAAGGCGAAGCCGAGCTGCCCGGCCGTGAACAGCACCGCGCCGATGCTCAGCACCTTCTTCGTGCCGAGCCGGTCGACCAGCAGGCCGACGGGTATCTGCATGCCGGCGTAGACCAGCAGCTGAAGTATGGAGAACGTGGACAGCGCGGAGGCGTTGACGTGGAACCGGGCGGCCGCGTCCAGACCCGCGACGCCCAGGGACGTACGGAAGATGACGGCGACGAAGTAGACGGCGACGCCTATGGACCACACCATGACGGCACGGCGGCCGCCCGGCGGGTCACCCGGGAGGGTGGGCCTGCCTATCGTGGCGCTCATCGCACCTCACCCCGCGCGAGGTGCTCGAACCAGCTCACGTGCCGGTGTACCACCCCGACGGCCGCCTCGGCGTCCCCGGCTCGCAGCGCGCCCAGGATCTCCTCGTGCTCGGCGAGCGTCTTGGCGATCCGGTCGGGGTGCGAGTGCATGACGGCGACACCCATCCGCAGCTGGCGGTCGCGCAGCTGGTCGTAGAGCCGGGAGAGGATCTCGTTGCCGCCGCTGCGCACGATCTCGGCGTGGAAGGCCCGGTCCGTCACCGCCGCCGCGGCCAGGTCACCGGCCGCGGCCTGCGCCTTCTGCTGCTCCAGCAGCTCGGTGAGCCGCTCCAGCAGCGCCGGCGGGGCCGGTACGGCCTTGCGCGCGGCGTGCTCCTCGACCAGCTGCCGGGTCTCCACGACGTCGGCGATCTCCTGCGCGGAGACGGGCAGCACGAGGGCGCCCTTCTTCGGATAGAGCCGGATCAGGCCCTCGGCCTCCAGCCGCAGCAGCGCCTCCCGCACGGGAGTGCGCGAGACCCCGACGGCCTCGGCCAGCTCGCCCTCGGTGAGCAGGGTGCCGCCCTCGTAGCGGCGGTCGAGGACGCCCTGTTTGACATGGGCGTAGACGCGGTCGGCGGCGGGTGGCTGCTTCATCGAGGTCGCTGGCTGCTGGACGGCCGTCTTCATGCCCACAGGATAGATACAACACGTACGCATACAGGCCCTCGTCCACGATGCGGACACGGCCGAAAGCGGTGGCAGCAACCGCACAACCATCTGTGCTACTTACGTGTCACACACGTGCGGCCCTCTGCACCCGCCACCTCAACTCGGCCGCACTCCTGGGGCATTCAAGACAATCGGGGTACTTCACTTTGATTACCGGCATTCACGGCACCCGTAGGACCCGTATCCGCACAGGCGCCGCCGTCGCCGTCACCTCCGGCGCACTGCTCGCGACCGGTGCCCTCACCGCGGTGCCCGCGCAGGCCGTCACGGCGCCCTCGATCGTGGCCAAGGGCGGCTACGTGATGAACAACACGACCGGTTCGACCCTCTACACGAAGACGGCGGACACCCGCCGCTCCACCGGCTCCACCACCAAGATCATGACCGCCAAGGTGGTGCTCGCCCAGTCGAACCTCGACCTCGACAAGAAGGTGACGATCCAGAAGGCGTACAGCGACTACGTCGTCAAGAACAACGCCTCCCAGGCACACCTGATCGTCGGCGACAAGGTCACCGTCCGCCAACTGCTGTACGGGCTGATGCTGCCGTCCGGCTGCGACGCCGCCTACGCGCTCGCCGACACCTACGGCTCCGGCGCCAACCGGGACGCGCGCGTGAAGAACTTCATCGGCAAGATGAACACCGCCGCGAAGAACCTGGGCCTGAAGAACACGCACTTCGACTCGTTCGACGGCATCGGCAACGGCAACAACTACTCGACGCCGCGCGACCTGACGAAGATCGCCAGCAGCGCGATGAAGAACGCGACGTTCCGCACCATCGTCAAGACGACGTCGTACACGGCGAAGACGGTCACCAAGACCGGCAGCACCCGCACGATGCAGACGTGGACCAACACCAACACGCTGCTCTCCAGCTACCGCGGCACCATCGGCGTGAAGACCGGCTCCGGCCCCGAGGCGGGCGCCTGCCTCGTCTTCGCCGCCACCCGCAACGGCAAGACCATCATCGGCACGGTCCTGGCCTCCACCACGTACGCGCAGCGCGCGACGGACGCCACGAAGCTCCTCAACTACGGCTTCGCCCGGCTCGGCTGACACCCCCGCAGGCATGAACGGGCCCGTCGCGGACAGCGGCGGGCCCGTCGCCGTTCCCGGGCCCGTATCCCGCATGGCGCCGAAATGGATTCCATGGTGCTAGTGTCATTAGCACCATGCTGCTGCGTCTGGACAAGACCGACACCCGCCCCCTGCACGAGCAGGTCGCGGCGGCGATCCGGCGGGCCGTCGCCGAGGGCGAGTGCCGCGCCGGCGACCGGCTGCCCTCCGCCCGCGATCTCTCCGAGGCCCTGGACATCAACGTGAACACCGTCCTGCGCAGCCTGCGCGAGCTGCGGGACGAGGGCCTGCTGGAGTTCCGCCGGGGCCGCGGGATCACCGTGGCCGAGGGAGCCGGCCGGCGCTCCGGACTGCAGATCAGGGTGCGCGAGCTGGTCGCGGAAGCCTCCCGGCTCGGCTACAGCCGCACCGACCTCATCGAGATGATCCGGGGGATGACGACACCGTGACCGATGGGGACGAGCTGAAAGGCGGCCCGAGCCGGGCCGCTCGCTGGGGGACCGCGGTATGGGTCACAGCCGTCGCCGCGCTGCTCGTCGGCCTGCCCTGGGCCGCGCACGGACGGCTCCCGGACCGCCTGGCCACCCACTGGAGCGGCGGTGACGCCCCTGACGGCTCGATGCCGCTGTGGGCCGCAGCCGTGTTCCCGGCCGGGATCTGGCTGCTCCTGGCCCTCGCGTTCTCCCTGCCCTGGCGCCGCTCCCGGACGCCGGCCACCGCACGTCCCTGGCGCGCGATGGCGCTGGCTCCCACCGGTACGGTCCTGCTCGCCGCGCAGGCGTCCGTCGTGCGGGCGAACCTCGACCGCACGGACTGGCACCAGGCCCGCCAGCCTGCCTGGACCATCGTGCTGGTCCTCGCCCTGGCGGGGGCCGCGCTGGCCGTCGCCTGGCGGCTGGCCGTCCGCCGCACCTCCGCCGCGCCCGCCACCGCGCCCCCCGAGCTGGACCTGCCCGAGGGCGAGCGGCTGGTGTGGTTCTCCCACGCGGCCAACCCCTGGCTGCAACTACTGGCCGCCGCGGCCGGGGTGATCGCCGTCGCCGCGCTGGTGGCCCTCGCCGTCGGCCTCGCGACCCCCACGGCACTGTGGCCGGTGTGTGCGGGCTGCGGCGTCACCGCTCTCGCCGGCGGCGTCTTCTCCTCGGTCCGGGCGAAGGTGTCGGAGGCCGGTCTGGAGGTGTCGTTCGGCCCCCTCGGCTGGCCCGCCCGCCACTGGTCGCCGACCGCCATCGAGTCCGCCCGCGCCGAGCGGCGCCTGCCGTCCCAGGTAGGCGGCTGGGGCTACCGCCTGAGCGGCCTCGGCACGACGGTCATGCTCCGCGCCGGTGACTGCCTGGTCATCCGGCCCCGGGGCCGCCGCAGCGACTTCGCGGTCAGCATGGACGACGCCGAGCGCGGGGCGGCCCTGCTGAACGCGCTGCGCCGACGGGGCTGAGGCCTGGGCAACGTCAGCGGGTGCCCTCCTCCCCGGCCGGCCGCGGGAGCCGGTCGTGCGGGAGCTTGTGGTGCGGGAGCCGGTCGTAGGTCTTGAAGGTGTAGGTGGCGTCATACGTCATCAGGTTCCCGTGGGTCGCCGGCAGGCCGAGCCGGTGGTCGAGGCGGGCGGTGAGCGGGCCGCAGTCTTCGACGGCAGGGGCGGTGAAAGTGTCGTCGTAGGCGGAGAACTCGATCAACGGTGGGTCCTGGGATATCCACGTGGAGGGACCGGAGCGCTTCATCCGGAAGTCGACGGGTGTGCTCGCCCCGATCGCGCAGCCACGCGGAAGCAGGGGGCTCACCAGCCGGAAGCGCAGGCTGAACTGCCCGGTGTAGAAGTCGGACCGGCCGCCGTACTCCGGCCGGATCGCCAGTCCCGGGGCAGTGGCGCGATCGCCGGCGGGAGTGCCGGTCAGACCGCCCGGTATCGCGGTCGGGGAGCTGTGCATCGCGCCCCACACCTGCCCGTTGCCGCCGTCCGGCATCGGGCCCTCGGCGTGCGTCATGGTGATCGGGGCGAGCGCCACCGAGACCTCGCCCATCGCCAACGTCGGCGCCGCAGTGTGCACTTCGCATCTCCAGCGCGCCGGGTCGACACCGTCGGGCAGGGGCGGGCAGTCCCGGAAGCCGGGCCCTGACGATGTGGGTGCGGGCGCGGCGTGTGCGACAGCCGGCGCGTACACCGCCGCCGCACCCGCGAGGACGGCAGCGCCCGCGACAGCTGCGAGACGGCGGGCGGGGGAGGAACCGGGGCGGGCGGCCGTGGATTTCTTCATGCCCTCAGCGTGCCGTCGGTGACCACCTCGCCACCATCCGTGACAACCCCCACGCCACCCTGATCCGTCCCTGACGCTCACTCAGGGCACGCGTGCCGCACGCCCATCGGCGGGAGGGGGCGGCCGTCAGCGGAGTCCAGGGATCCGGCGAAGTTCGCCGATCTTCAGCGCCCTGCCCACCAGCAGGTAGACGATCGCGAGGGCGAGCGTGCCGGCCAGGGTCGTCAGGATCGCCCCCGCCGTGCCGCCCCCCAGCACTCCCGCGCAGCCACGTGCCGCCGCCCAACCCGCCACCGCGCCCCCGGCCCCGGCGCACAGCAGCTTGGCGTATGTACCGCGCAGGGTGCCGTCGTCGAGGCGGCCGCCGGTGCGGCGGGCCAGCAGCCGGGCGGTGAGGGCGAGTCCGGCGAGGTAGGAGAGGGCGTAGGCACCGGCCATGCCGGTGACCGCCCAGCGTGCGGGCAGCAGCAGATGGCATGCGGTGGCGAGCGCGACGTTGACGACGCCGATCCACACGGCCATGAAGAACGGCGTACGGGTGTCCTCGAAGGCGTAGAAGCCGCGCAGCAGCAGGTACTGGGCGGAGAACGGGATCAGGCCGAGTCCGAAGGCCTGGAGCATGTACCCGAGCGGCCGGGCGGAGGCCGCGTCGGCGGTGCCGTGGGCGAAGAGCAGCGTCGCGATCTGCGGGCCGAGCGCGACGAACAGGAAGGCGGCGGGCACGATCACCACCCCGCTGATCCGCAGCCCCCGGGACAGATCGGAACGGAGGTCCGTGATCCGCCCCTCGGTCACCGCCCTGCTCATGCGCGGCAACAGGGCCGTGACCAGGGAGACGGTGACGATGGACTGCGGCAGCATCCAGATGCCCTGCGCGTAGCTGTACGCCGTGAAGCCCACGCCCGCCTTGGACAGCGCCTGGTCGGCGGCGTTGGCGTAGTTGGTGACGACCGTGAGCGCGACCAGGTTGGCGAGCACGAACAGCAGCGTCCACTTCGCCGCGTGGATCCCGGAGCCGAGCCCCGAGCCGCGCCAGTCGAAGCGGAACCTGAACCGGAAGCCCGCGGCACGCGCGAAGGGGATCAGGGACAGGGCCTGGACGGCGATACCGGCGGTGGTACCGACGCCCAGCCAGCGCACCTGGGCGTCGGTGATGTCACCGACGGTGTCCGGGACGGTCGTCATCCCCAGGTAAAGGCCGAACATGCCGATGAGGACCACGTTGTTCAGCACCGGCGTCCACATCATCGCGCCGAACCTGCCGCGCGTGTTGAGGACTTGGCCGTAGATCGTGAACACCCCGTAGAAGAAGATCTGCGGGAGCAGGAACCGGGCGAAGGTGACGGTGAGGCGGTACGCCTGGTGCCGGCCAGGGCTGTCCCGCATGTACAGGCCCACGATCTCAGGAGCCGCCCACACGGCGAGCACGGTGCCGACCGCCAGTACGGTGACGACGAGGGTGACGAGCCGCTGCTCGTAGGCCCGCCCGCCATCGGGGTGCGTCTGCCGGGCCCGTACGAGCTGCGGCACGAACACCGCGTTGAGCGCACCGCCGATCAGCAGGGTGTACAGGCTGGTCGGCACGGTGTTGGCCGTGTTGTACGTGGTGGCGAGCTGCCCGACGCCGAGCGCGGCGGCCTGCAGCACCTGCCGGATCAGCCCGGTGGCCCGGGACACCACGGTCCCACCGGCCATCAGCACGGACGACCGCGCGACGCCCGCCGCCGCCTTCGGCCTCGCGTGCGGGCCCGCTGTCTTCTCCCCCGTCACCATGGGCTCAATGTACGGGAGTTGAGATCACTCGTTCACAAGGTCACCGGCGATCGGGGTCCCGGTGACGGGGCTCAGGGTTCGGCGCGGTCGGGGGGAGCCGCAACCGCCTGATCCAGTTTTTTGCCGAGTATTCGTAAACCCGCGGTGAAACGCGCACTTCCGGCCACGTTGGCCATCCGTACGATGACAACATCAGCGCGGTAGTGGTAACTGCCGATGTCCGGGGGGGCGCGTACGACATGGTTCAAGGGGCAGGGCCGGGGCGCGATGGCAGCGCCGACCTCCGCGTTTCTTCCAAGGGCCTGACGACGCTCGCGAAAGACCTCGACGACATGCAGGACCATCTCGACAAACAGGTCCGGCGCATGGACGAGCTGGTCGACCGCATCGAGACGGGCTGGCGCGGGCCGGCGGCCACCGCGTACCGGGAGTTCCACCGGGCGACCGCCGAGGACGCCGTGCGCATCCGCGAGGTGATGAAGCAGCTGGAGGAAGCGGTACGGCTCAGCCGCGACGGCTTCTCCGAGCGGGAGCTGGACGTACTGGAACGAATGCGCCGCATCCATGTCGACATCGACAGCGAAGTGGACAGGCTCTCCACCCCGAACGGCGAGGCCGAATCGGCCGGCGGACCGACGCAACCACGCAGCAGTCTCGACTCGTTCTGATACGAGGAGCCACGACGTACCTGCGGCGACGGCATACGCAGGAAGTACCAGGGGGACGACATGTCGACCGAAGCGCAGCCCGCCGACGACCACATAGCCGTGTCCTTCGGCACGCTGCACGAACTCGCCGCGGAGCTGGAGGACATCCTCAAGAAGCTCAACGGCAAGCTCGAAGGCCTGTACGAGCGGGTCGAGCCGGTCGTCCTGTCGTGGCAGGGCGAGGCACGCGAGATCTTCGTCCAGAAGCTCGACGAGTGGGACCGCTTGGCCCAGGACCTCCAGGCAGCCCAGAAGTGGCTCCACGCGTACGTCACCACCGGCCACACCAACTACGCGGCCGCCCACAAGGCGGTCCTGCGCGGATGGGGAGCGGCCTGATGGGAAGCCTGCCGAGTGATGCGGAGCGCCGGCGGGAACGGGAGCAGCTCAGCACGGCCGCACCCGACGCCGGTGGCGGTTTCGAACTGAGGCCGCAGCACCTGTACTACACCTCGACCGTGGTGCGCGACGCGCAGTTCGACTACGACAAGGGCGCGACGACGCTGGTGAGCGCCCTCAACCAGTACAGCCAGTCGGCGGGCACGGGATCGGGACCCGACGCCTTCGCCAAGGCCTACATGCAGATCGCCGAGAAGTTCCTCCAGGTCTGGGCGGCCAGCGTGGTGAGCGTCGGCGGAGTCGCCGTCGGTCTGACCCTGGCGGCCAACAACTACCAGTCCGCGGACTGGGCTTCGCGTGGCATGTACGGTCCTGCGCCCCGCCGCACACCGCCCGTCGTCATCGACAAGGCACCCGACTACGGGAAGATCAACGACATCAAGTGGTCCGGGACCGGCAGAGATGCCGGCTCATGGGCCATCTCCGGGGTGCTGGGCGAGATCCCGGACTTCCTCGCCGGCGCCATCCGGCCGGCCATCGAGTACGGACTCAACCTCGGCAAGACCCATGAGATCACCCCGGGTGCCCGGGAGGACGACCTGAAGGGAATGGCATCCGCCTGGCGGGCGGCCGGGAGCACCGCGCTGAAGGCCGGCGACAACTTCACCTCGGTCATCAGCTACATAACGGCCCCGCACGGGAACAACGAGTGGCAGAGCGCCATGAACGGGTTCTGCCAGTCGATCTGGGGCACCACCACCTGGGGCCGCAGCCGGAACGCGCAAGGGCAGTTCGCCCCACAGGGCGGCCGCAGTTGGAAGACCGACGGGGATGTGGCACCCGCGCAGCGCCGGCCGATCCTCGAGGTACTGCACCACACCGCCGACACCTTGCAGAAGACGTGTGACGAGCTGGTCCAGGTCGCCAGGACCTGTCGGGAGACGACGACCCATCTGGCCGAGCACGCGGCCAAGGAGATGGTGGCGGATCTGACGACCCGGCTCGACCCTCTCGAACTGCTCAAACTGGCGGCCACCGACATGTTCGGCGAGTGGTGATGGCCTTCCGCAGGCACATGGACCGGGAGGCCGCGGACAGGGCCGTCGAGATCTACCAGCAGAAGTTCAGCGAGGCCGCCACCACGCTCCTCGCGCTGGAATGGGAGCTGGACGAGGCCCTCAGAAGCGCGCCCACGTTCGTCGCGGAGGACGCCAGGGCCGAGGCCTTTGGCGCACGAGCGCTCGATTCCTTCAAGCATGAGCACAAGTGGACCAATCCCGATGACACCAAGAACGGCGTCTACAAGATCGACCTGGCGGGCATGGAATGGCTCGACGGCGGACACACACTCGACAAACACGTGGGTAAGACCGACGCACAGCTCGCCCAACGCCTGCGGGACCAGGGCAGTTCGGCCACGCAGTCCTGGCCGTACGGAAAGCCGAGCATCGCAGCGGCATCAACCTTCGAAAGCGTCGAGAAGGCGCAGGAACTGACCCAGTACAACGTCGATGAGAATTCAGCGGAGATCACAGCATGGCTGAAGGGGCCGCCGCCGCCCACGAACGGCAGCGCGCCAAAACCGTTCGACGGCACCGCGCCCAACGGTGAGTACAGCGGCCGTAGTGTCTCCAAGCAGCCCACTGATCCGAACGACCCGCTGAGCGGCTATAAGGAGGGCGGTATGCAGGCGAAGGCCGTCCAGGTCAAGGGGATCAGGACCGTACTTAAGTACGATGACTCCCTGGACCCGCCCTTCGTCGTCCTCACCTCCATGCCGATCCCCTGACAGAACGACGAGAATCCATGACGAATCCGCCCACGCAGCAGGAATGGGAAGCGGCAGCGCTGCGCCTGTTCGAGGACGAATACGCCTTCGTGGCGACCGGTCCGCGCACCCACGACGACTGGCGCACCGATGTCCTGGCCGTCATGGCACGCACCAGTGGTGATCCGCGCGGATGGGTCACGCTTGACTGGGACAGCGAGGAAAACGCGGCGGACCCACAACGCGGCCCGTCCTTTCCGTTCGTCGTCTCCACGGAAGGCAGGCTGGCGGACATTCTGCACGAAGTGGCGCCCGAGTCCGCCGCCTGGTTGCTCGTGGCGATGACGGACGAGTGGTTCCAGGTGAAGAACATCCCGGACTTTCCTGCTCGCCGAGACACACTGCTCGCCGATGCCCGTACGCTGCTGAGCCGGTATTCGCCCGGCTGTACCTTCCACACAACGGCCGGAAACGCGAGCGGCGACCGGAACGCGGACTTCTTCCGTTCCGTCACCGGTGGCTTCGGAGTCACCGACTACATGTCGGATCTCGGGCTCATCGCCGTCTCGCCGGCGGAAGTCGGCGTCTTCTGGCGATTCAACACGTACTGATCGGACGGAGCCAAGGCCTGTGCGCACCCGAAGTTCCACATACCCCGACCGTGAAACCGCCCACTGGGCCACCCAGCAGGTCGTCACCGCGAACGAGCAGCTCATCCACCGCTGGCTCGCCGGGTCGACGCGGCCCCGCCTGACCGTTGAGGCGTCCTGGCCGTCCCGGCCCGAGCCGGTCGGCCGGGTGCTGTTGCAGGCGATGATGCTGGCCGGCCGGGATCCGGTCGACGTGCGTGCGGCCAGGGTGATCCTCAAGCGGGACGCGTCCCGCCCCCAGGGATTCGCCGTCCATGCCACGTTCCCGATCTATCTGTAGCGACCGTAGCGACCTGTAGAGGCAGACGACCGTGCCCCTGAGCCCTCTCGAACACGACCGCCGCTACGGCGAACTCGACCACGTCATGCGCGCCTACCTCGGGCAGCCCGCGGACGACACCCCGGAGCGGCCGAGCGGGGCCCTGGTCGCCTATCTCCGGCACACCTGGCACAGCCGCCCCTGGGCCCTCGCCACCGCGGAGCGGCAGCTGCGCGACTACGCCGACAACCCGCCGGGTCGGCTCCGGCTGCGTCTCGGCGAGTTCTACGCCGTTCCCGACACCGGCCTGGCCGAGGCGGACGTCCAGCAGTGGCTGTACTGCCTCGCCGACCACATCAGGCACAGCATCGAGACCGGCGATGTGCCGCCCCCCGCCGCCCCCGCCACCCACTGGGAATGGCACGCGCGCTTTCCCGAACTCGGCCAGTTCCTCGGCGGCTGGTTCTCCCAGGACATGCCCGACGAGTTCGGCGATCACGACGCGGCGGTCGATGACTACCGCGGCTCCACCGACCCCCAGCTCGCAGCCCGGCTCGTCGGAGAGCTGCACGAACTGCTGGCCCTGGACCTGGACGAGAGCGACTACGCCCTCGCCGTCGCCGAGCTGGGCATGGAAGTCGACGCACCGGCGCCCTACTCGCCGAGCGGCTGGCTGGCACGGGTCGCCGAACAGCTCTCCGCGCCGCGCGCCGACTACGGCCCGTCCGACTGAGGAAGGGGGTAAGTCTCCCCGGCCTGCGCTCAGCAGGTCGAGGCGTCCCTGGAACGCTTCTGTCCGCCGTCTCCCCTTTCCCGCAAGCTTCACGCGCAATCGTGAACTTGTGCGAGCCCCTCGAGTCCATCGCCGCGCGGACGGGGCTTTCCGTGCGGCGCGTCAACGCATGTCTGCGGCTGCTGCGCCGGCACGCCTGTATCCGTTCCCGGGGCGGTGCCGAGGAGGGGGCGCCGGTGTACGTGCTGAACCGGTGAGAGCGGGAGAACGGCCTGGAAGCAGAGAGGGCGGCCGCAAGTCGATGTTGCGGCCGTCCTCTCCTGGTGTCACAGGCTATCGGCTCGGCGCCCTCACGCCCACGAGATCAGCCTCTTCGGCTGCTCCAGGATCGCCGCCAGGTCCGCCAGGACCTTGGAGCCCAGCTCGCCGTCGACCAGACGGTGGTCGAAGCTCAGTGCCAGGGTCGTGACCTGACGCGGTTTGACCTTGCCCTTGTGGACCCACGGCTGGAGCTTGATCGCGCCCACCGCCAGGATCGCCGACTCGCCGGGGTTGAGGATCGGGGTGCCGGTGTCGACGCCGAAGACGCCGACGTTGGTGATCGTCACCGTGCCGCCCTGCATCGCCGCCGGGGACGTCTTGCCCTCGCGGGCCGTCGTCACCAGCTCGCCCAGCGCCTCGGCCAGCTGCGGGAGCGTCTTGTCGTGCGCGTCCTTGATGTTCGGCACGATCAGGCCGCGCGGGGTGGCCGCGGCGATGCCCAGGTTGACGTAGTGCTTGCGCACGATCTCCTGGCCGGCCTCGTCCCAGGACGCGTTGATGTCCGGGTTGCGCTTGATGGCCACGAGCAGGGCCTTGGCGATCAGCAGCAGGGGGTTCACGCGCAGGTGCTGGAACTCCCTGTCCTGCTTCAGCTCCTCGACCAGCTTCATCGTGCGCGTCACGTCCACCGTGACGAACTCCGTGACATGCGGGGCCGTGAACGCCGAGCCGATCATCGCCGCGGCGGTCGCCTTGCGGACGCCCTTGATCGGGATACGGGTCTCGCGCGCGGTGTCGTACGAGGCCGCGGGCGCCGGCGCGGGGGTCACGGGAGCGACCGGGGCGGCGGGAGCCTGGGCGGCCGCCGGTGCCGCCGCCGCGGGTGCCGCCGCCGCGTGGACGTCCTCGCGCGTGATGATGCCGTCGGGGCCGGACGGGGTCACCGTCTCCAGGTCGACGCCGAGATCCTTGGCCAGCTTGCGCACCGGCGGCTTGGCCAGCGGGCGGGGCTTGGTGGCGGCCGGGGCGGCGTGGCCGTTCAGCTCCGACTGGATCGCCTGCGCCGGGGCCGGCACCGTGACCTCGGGGCCCTTGCGGGGGCGGCGCTTGGTGGAGGACGTCGACACGCCGTAGCCGACCAGGACCGGCTGACGGCCCTCCGGCTTCGGCTCCTCCGCATCGGCGACGGGCTCGGCCTTCGGCTGCTCGGCAGGTGCCCCGGTGGCCGCGCCGCCCGCCACGGCCACCGCGATGATGGCCGTGCCCACGTCCACGGTGGTGCCTTCGGGGAAGTGCAGCGCGCGGACCACGCCGTCGTAGGGGATGGGCAGTTCGACGGCCGCCTTGGCGGTCTCGACCTCGCACACCACCTGGCCGTCGGTGACCGTGTCGCCGGGCTGGACGTACCACTTGAGGATCTCGGCCTCGGTGAGTCCCTCACCGACGTCCGGCATCTTGAACTCGCGTACGGACGCTTCCGTCATCGTCGTCACGAACCTCTCCTCAGTACGCCAGCGAGCGGTCGACGGCGTCGAGCACGCGGTCCAGGTCCGGCAGGTACTCCTCCTCCAGGCGGGCCGGCGGGTACGGGGCGTGGTAGCCGCCGACCCGGAGCACCGGGGCCTCCAGGTGGTAGAAGCAGCGCTCGGTGATGCGGGCGGCGATCTCCGCGCCGGAGCCGAAGAACACCGGCGCCTCGTGCACGACGACCAGCCGGCGGGTCTTCTCCACCGAGGCCTGGATCGTGTCGAAGTCGAGGGGCGAGACCGAGCGCAGGTCCAGGACCTCCAGGGACTTGCCCTCCTCGGCCGCCGCGTTCGCGACCTCCTGGCACAGCTTCACCATCGGGCCGTAGGCGGCCAGGGTGAGGTCGGTGCCCTCGCGGACGACCCGGGCCTTGTGCAGCGGGGCGGGGATCGCCTCGACGTCCACCTCGGCCTTGTCCCAGTAACGGCGCTTGGGCTCGAAGTAGATCACCGGGTCGTCGCTCTGGATGGCCTGCTGCATCATCCAGTAGGCGTCGGAGGAGTTCGACGGCGACACGATCTTCAGGCCCGCCACGTGCGCGAAGAGCGCCTCGGGGGACTCGGAGTGGTGCTCGACCGCGCCGATGCCGCCGCCGTAGGGGATACGGACGACGACCGGCATCTTGACCTTGCCCAGCGAGCGCGCGTGCATCTTCGCGAGCTGGGTGACGATCTGGTCGTAGGCGGGGAAGACGAAGCCGTCGAACTGGATCTCCACCACCGGGCGGTAGCCGCGCAGGGCGAGGCCGATCGCCGCGCCCACGATGCCGGACTCGGCCAGCGGGGTGTCGATGACGCGGCTGTCGCCGAAGTCCTTCTGCAGGCCGTCCGTCACCCGGAACACGCCGCCGAGCTTGCCGACGTCCTCACCCATGACCAGGACCTTGGGGTCGGTCTCCAGGGCACGGCGCAGCGACTCGTTGATGGCCTTGGCCATCGCCATCTTCTCGGCCATGTCAGTGACCCCCTTCACCCGCGGCGAAGCCGCTGTCGGACTCGGTCGCGAACGACGCCTGGTAGGCGGCGAACTGGGCGCGCTCCTCGTCGACGAGCGCGTGCCCGTCCGCGTACACGTTCTCGAAGATGGCGAAATGGTCCGGGTCGGGCATGGCGCGGACCACTTCGCGCACTCGTTTGCCCAACGCCTCGGACTCGGCCTCCAGTTCCGCGAAGAATCCCTCGTCCGCGTGGTTTGAGGCCTCCAGGTACCGGCGAAGGCGCAGGATCGGGTCCTTGGCCTCCCAGGCGGCGCGCTCGTCGTCGGCCCGGTAGCGGGTGGGGTCGTCGGACGTGGTGTGGGCGCCCATGCGGTAGGTGAACGCCTCCACCAGGGTGGGGCCCTCGCCGCTGCGGGCGCGCTCCAGCGCCCACCTGGTGACCGCGAGGCAGGCCAGCACGTCGTTGCCGTCCACGCGCACGCCGGGGAAGCCGTAGCCCTGGGCGCGCTGGTAGAGCGGCACGCGGGTCTGCTTCTCGGTGGGCTCGGAGATCGCCCACTGGTTGTTCTGGCAGAAGAACACCACGGGGGCGTTGTAGACCGCGGAGAAGGTGAACGATTCGGCCACGTCGCCCTGGCTGGAGGCGCCGTCGCCGAAGTAGGCGATCACCGCGCTGTCCGCGCCGTCCTTGGCGATGCCCATCGCGTAGCCGGTGGCGTGCAGCGTCTGGGAGCCGATGACGATCGTGTACAGGTGGAAGTTGTTGCTGTTCGGGTCCCAGCCGCCGTTGTTCACGCCGCGGAACATGCCGAGCAGGTTCGTGGGGTCGACCCCGCGGCACCAGGCGACGCCGTGCTCGCGGTAGGTCGGGAAGACGTAGTCGTCATCGCGCAGGGCGCGGCCGGAGCCGATCTGGGCGGCCTCCTGACCCAGCAGGGAGGCCCACAGGCCCAGTTCGCCCTGGCGCTGCAGGGCGGTGGCCTCGGCGTCGAAGCGGCGGGTGAGCACCATGTCGCGGTACAGGCCGCGCAGGTCTTCGGGGGTGATGCCGGCGACGTAGGCGTCGTACTCGGCGTTCTTGACCCGTTCGCCCTCGGGGGTCAGGAGTTGTACGAGTTCGGGCTCGTCACTCGTCTTCGCGGTGGTGCGGGTGGTGCGCTTGGTGCCGGTGGCTCCGGACGCGGTGCCGGTCCTGCCGGACTTCGTACCGGTACCGGTCCTGCTGCCGGCCTTGCCTGCGGCGCTGCGTCGCGGCTGGCGCGCGGCACTGCTGTCCACGGTCACGTGTGTGCTCCTCCGTCGTTCCGGCCCCCGGGGTTGCCGGTAGGCCAGTGCGGCTCACCTGTTGTCGACCACCGGGCACGGGGTGGGTGCCACTCGGCCGGGAACAGGCGTGACAGGTGCCCCGGCGAGCGCCCTGCAACCAACACGTTACCCAGTGCCGCTCATTTCTGTGAAACCCCATCTGACCTGCGTCTTTGATTGGATTTCCAAGTAAATTCGACGGAGCTGGAAGCCTGCTGGTCACAGCCTCGCGAAAGGCCGGAGCAAGCGCACGTTATCCCGCCCGCCCAGGTCACGGGAAGAGTTTGCGTGTGAGACCGACTCCGGACACGAGGAGGAAGATGTCAGGGCATTCCTCCGTCGAGCCCGCCATCGAGGCGGTCGGCGAGGCCCTCGTGGGCGCGATCACGGGGGGCGCGTCCGGCGATGCGCCGAAAGGAGCGGTCGCATCCCGCCGAGAAGACGATCAAGAATTACGATTCAGGTCCGAAAGCAACGGAAATCACGGATAAAGCCTGCCGCGTGACCGAAAGCGATCATCAGCGACTGCTTGTGACAACGCCCAGCTCACGGTGGCTTTTCGTGCCCTAGCATCTGCGGCGTGCCGCGCTCTTGTGTACCACCCCTTGTACCCCAAGCGCCCCCTCTGGGCGACGTGCTCCGTCTGTACTCCGCCGGTACGGCGCTCACCTGTGAACCGGTCATGCAGGGGCTGCTCAATCGCGGATACCGGGTGTGCACCACCCGCGGCAGCTATTTCCTCAAGCACCATTTCGACCCGGACACCGCCGACCCGGCCGCCATCGAACGCCGCCACCGGGCCACCCAGCGCCTGGCCGACCTCGGCGTCCCCGTGCCCGTGCCGCTCCCCTCCCGCGAGGGCCGGACCGTCGCCGTCGTGGGCGGTCACGCCTACGCACTGCACCCCTGGATCGACGGCAGGCACCGGCACGGCGGCCAGCTCACCCGGCCCGAGAGCGCCCGCCTGGGAGCGGTGCTGGGCGCCGTCCACGCCTGCCTGGAGCGCGTGATGCCGCCCAAGGGGCGCACGCGCCCGGCCACGAGCCCCCATCCCGTGGAGAGTGCCGACCCGGCCGACACCTTCGACCTCATCGACGACCTGCTCGGCCACGTCCGCCGCCACCGGCCCCCCGACGCCTTCGACGAACTGGCCCGGCACCGGCTCCTGGAGCGCCGCGCGCTCCTGGAGCAGCACGCGGACCGGCGCCCGCCGCGCGGGGGCTCGGTGGGGTGGGTGCACGGCGACTTCCACCCGTTCAACCTGCTCTACAAGGACGACGCCCCCGCGGCCATCGTCGACTGGGACCGGCTCGGCGTGCAGCCCCGCGCGGAAGAGGCCGTACGCGCCGCCGTGATCTTCTTCGTCCGCCCAGCGGGCGCCCTCGACCTGCCGAAAGTACGCGCCTACGCGCGCGCGTACCGCCGCGCGGCCGGTGCCACGCCCTCCGAGCTGGCGGCGGCCGTGCACCGCGTGTGGTGGGAGCGGCTGAACGACTTCTGGATGCTGCGCTGGCACTACGAACGCCGTGACACGCGCGCGGACTGCCAGTTCCCGGCCGCGTCGGCGCTCGTGGTGTGGTGGACATGCGAATACGACGCCGTCTGCGAGGCGTTCACCGACTGACGGCGCCCGGCCCGCGGTCCCTGGGCGCCGGCACGGCTCACGGGGAGGCTGTCACGGGCGCCGCGGGGCCCGCGGGGGACGTTCAGCCGGTGGTGTCGCCCACGATGCCGGTCGTACCGCCCGGGTTCGTGCCGCCGGCGGTGTTCGTCCCGGCCGTGTTGCCGCCGGCGGTGTTCGTCCCGGCCGTGTTGCCGCCGGCGGTGTTCGTCCCGGCCGTGTTGCCGCCGGCGGTGTTCGTGCCGGTGGTGTTGCCGCCGGTGGTGTTCGCCCCGGTCGTTCCCGTGTCCGTACCGCCGTTGCCGGCGGTGGTGCTGCCCGTGGACTGCGACGGCGACGTCTGCGGATTGGACGGGCCCGTGGTCTGCGACTCGGTGGTCTGCGGGTCCGACGGGGTGTATCCGGAGCCGCCCGAGTTGCTGTCCGAGCCGTTCTGCGTGCCGGGGGCGGTCGGCTGGTCGGTGGTGCTGTCCGACGGCGTCGGGGACGCCGAGTCGTCCTTCGTGGACGTGGAGTGCGACGTCGTCGGCTTGGTGTCGTTGCCGGTCTGCCCCGTGCCGCCCGTGCTGCCCTTGAGTGCCAGCGCGACGCCCGCCGCGATCGCGATCACCGCGAGGACGGCGACGATCCACACCTTGCCGCGCCCGCTGCCCTTGTTGCCGTGCCCCTCGAAGCCGCCGTCGTCGCCGCCGCCGTACCCGGCCGGCAGGATCGGCTGCGGGATCTGCGCGGTGCCGGAGCGGAAGTCGCCCGGGTGCTGCATCGCGGTCGTGCCCGTGAAGCCGCCCGGCGGGGTGTGGCGGCCGTCGTGCGACTCCACCGGTCCGGTGTTCCAGGTGCCGGTGTGGCCGCCCGCCTCGTAGAGCATCTGCAGGCCGTACTGGACCAGGCCGCGCATCTCCTCGGCCGTCTGGAACCGGTCGTCCGGGTCCTTGGCGAGCGAGCGCATGACCAGGCCGTCCAGCTCCGGCGGGCAGCCTCCGTCGCCGACCTGCGACGGCGGGACCGGCATGTCCTGGACGTGCTGGTAGACGACCGACAGCGGGGTCTCCCCGGTGAAGGGGGGCCGCAGGGCGAGCAGTTCGTACAGCAGGCAGCCGGTCGCGTACAGGTCGGATCGGTGGTCGACGGCCTTGCCGAGCGCCTGTTCCGGGGAGAGGTACTGCGGCGTGCCCATGACCATGCCGGTCTGGGTCATCGTCGTGGAGGCGCCGTGCAGGGCGCGGGCGATGCCGAAGTCCATGACCTTGACGGCGCCGCTGTGGGTGATGATGACATTCGCCGGCTTGATGTCACGGTGGACGATGCCATGCTGATGCGAGTACGCAAGCGCTTCCAGCACGCCGGAGACGATGATTAGGGCCTGCTCGGGGCCCGGCGCCTCGGCGTTCATCAGCAGGTCACGGATGGTGCGGCCCTCGACCAGCTCCATCACGATGTACGGCACGGACTGGCCGCCGACGAAGTCCTCGCCGGAGTCGTACACGGCGACGATCGCGTGATGGTTGAGGCCGGCGACCGACTGCGCCTCGCGCGTGAAACGGGCCTTGGAGACCGGGTCCTCGGCCAGGTCCGCGCGCAGCAGCTTGACCGCGACGGTCCGGCCCAGCCGGACGTCCTCGGCAGCGAAGACCTCGGCCATGCCGCCCCGGCCGAGCCGGTGGGTCAGCCGGTAGCGGCCGTCGCCCACGAGCCCGCCGTTGCCCCACATCTCCGGCGCGTCCGACATGCCGCCGCCACTCGCCTCGGGGTCGGACGGGCCCTGGGCGCGCTGCGTCTGTGCCATCAGTCCTCGCCGTCGTTTCTGCCCGCGGTGCGCGCGGTGTTGTCACGGTCTCCGTCGGCCACGCTACAGCCTCCGTGGGGGCCGCCGGTCCGGAACGGGAACCGGGACCAGCCACGAGCGTGACCGGCCATGAAACCTGTAGCACGCGCTGTCGTGCAAATTCTGTGTGCCGGTCGTACGCCTGCTGTAACGCTTGCGCGACGCTTCTTGCGCGTACGGTCACGGAACGGGCACCGAGCTTGACGTGTCAGTGCCCTGGGGCAGACTTGGCCGGGAATGACACTTTCGATCAAGGCCCTGCGATGAGCGAAGGCGCCGGACGGCCAGTGGGGGACGGGGAGAGATGAGCCAGGACGGCGCACACGGCCGGTACGCGGGGCAGGCCCTGGCCGGTGGCCGCTACCAGCTGCGGGACCTGCTCGGCGAGGGCGGCATGGCCTCCGTGCACCTGGCGTACGACGCCGTGCTCGACCGCCAGGTCGCGATCAAGACACTCCACACCGAACTCGGCAGGGAACAGGCCTTCCGCGAGCGCTTCCGCCGCGAGGCCCAGGCCGTGGCCAAGCTCACGCACACCAACATCGTCTCGGTCTTCGACACCGGCGAGGACGATCTGGGCGGTCTCGCGACGCCGTACATCGTCATGGAGTACGTCGAGGGCCGCCCGCTGGGCTCGGTCCTCGACGCGGACATCCGGCAGTACGGCGCCATGCCCGCCGACAAGGCGCTGAAGGTCACCGCCGACGTGCTGGCGGCGCTGGACATCAGCCACGAGATGGGACTGGTCCACCGCGACATCAAGCCGGGCAACGTGATGGTGACCAAGCGCGGTGTGGTCAAGGTCATGGACTTCGGCATCGCCCGCGCCATGCAGTCGGGGGTCACCTCGATGACCCAGACCGGCATGGTCGTCGGCACCCCGCAGTACCTCTCCCCGGAGCAGGCCCTCGGCCGCGGCGTGGACGCCCGCTCGGATCTGTACTCGGTCGGGATCATGCTGTTCCAGCTGGTCACCGGGCGGCTCCCGTTCGACGCGGACTCGCCGCTGGCGATCGCGTACGCGCATGTGCAGGAGGAGCCGGTCGCGCCCTCCTCGATCAACCGTTCCCTGCCGCCCGCGGTGGACACGCTGATCGCCCGCGCGCTGAAGAAGAACCCGAACGAGCGCTTCCCGACCGCCGAGGCCATGCGCGACGAGTGCCTGCGCGTCGCCGCCTCCCTGCAGGCGGCCGCGCCGAGCATCGTGCCGGGCGCCGGGCCGACACAGAGCGGCGCGGGCGTCGGCTCCGCGGTGTTCCCGCCGGTCGGCCAGAGCGCCCAGGCGGCCCCCGGCCCCGTGCAGACGCCGTACCAGCCGGGCCCGTACGGCACGCCGCAGACCTCCGCGCCGGCCTACGGCTACCCGCAGCAGGGCCAGGGCGGCTACCAGACACCGCCCCCGGCGGGCTACGCCCCGCAGCCCGTCCAGGCGCCGACCCCGCCGCCGTACACCGGCTCGGCCCAGCCGGCCACGCAGACCTCCGGCGTCGGCTCCGGCGGCGGCAAGAGCAACAAGCCGGTGATCATCGGTTCGGTCGCGGTGTCGCTGGTCGCGGTCATCGGCCTGGTCGTCGCGCTGACCCTGAACAGCGGCGGCGACAACAACGCCGGCGGTGGCGGCAGCGCGAGCCCGTCCACGGCCACCACCCACAGGGCGGGCTACCGCGGCCCGGACACGACCCGGGTCATCGACAAGACCCAGTGCACCGAGCCGACGGAGTCCTACACCGTCGCCAACAAGGTCCGGCTGCCCGACTTCCGGTACAAGGACATCGACTCGGTGAAGGCGTGCTTCCAGGCCGCGGGCTGGATGTACCAGGTCGTAACGCAGGACGAGAACACCTGGGGCAAGGGCACCGTCCTGTCCCAGTTCCCCGCCCAGGGCTCGGACGTCGACAAGAAGAACCCCGGCACCGTCCAGCTGACCGTCTCGACCGGCAATCCCCCGCAGTGACCGGGTGAGGCGGGACGGGCCGCCTGAGGCAGCGGGCGAGACCCTTCACGTCCGT
This sequence comes from Streptomyces sp. NPDC104106, assembly GCF_055584345.1. Taxonomy (NCBI): domain Bacteria; kingdom Bacillati; phylum Actinomycetota; class Actinomycetes; order Kitasatosporales; family Streptomycetaceae; genus Streptomyces; species Streptomyces sp. NPDC104106. The sequence goes on along the minus strand of NZ_JBVJMF010000007.1, from coordinate 332,283 downwards.
CGTCACCGAGGGGACCGGCGATCGTCCGCCGGTCCCCTCGGAGTACGCCCTACAGGTACGGTCCGCCCGCGCGGCCGCCGGTGCGGTGCTCCTCCCCTTCGGGGCCCGTCACGCCGGGCGGGAGCGCGCGGCGCATCTGCTCCAGCTGGGCCCGCGCGGCCATCTGCTGGGCGAACAGCGTCGTCTGGATCCCGTGGAAGAGGCCTTCGAGCCAGCCCACCAACTGCGCCTGAGCGATGCGCAGTTCCGCATCGCTCGGGGTCGCGTCGTCGGTGAACGGCAGGGACAGCCGCTCCAGTTCCTCGACCAGCTCCGGCGCCAGGCCGTCCTCCAGCTCCTTCACCGAGCTGGCGTGGATCTCCTTCAGCCGTACCCGGCTGGCCTCGTCCAGAGGAGCCGCGCGCACCTCCTCCAGGAGCTGCTTGATCATGCTGCCGATCCGCATGACCTTGGCCGGCTGTTCCACCTGCTCCGTGACCGGGATCTCTCGGGAGTCCTCGTGCCCGTTGCCGCCGCCGAGCGCCATCCCGTCCTGGCCCACGACGAGGATCTGGGGATTCTCCGGCGACCGTTCGTTCCTCGGCATCTCCATGCCGCCATTCTCTCGCACCCGTACACCTCATCACCGTCGTGCCCCCTCCGGATAGTGATCCACCGTTTTGACCCGACGGAGCATTCTGAAATGCCTGGAATGTAAATGAATGTGAGGCTTATTTCCGTCGGTCATCCATCGATCACCGCGTCCGGGTTTCCGGGAGGTCACCGACGTGACTCCATGGCTGCGGCTCACGCCCCGCTCCGTACTCACACTCCGCTCCGTACGACTGCTGTTCGTCCTGGCGGTGGCGGCGGCCCTGCCAGCCTACGGCGCCGTCGTCGCGTACGCCCGTCCCGTCTGCGCCGCCGCTCCGAGCCCCGGGGCCTCGGCCGACCAGGGCCACCCGCACGGCCCCGGCCCAGCAGAGCGTCCGGGGCGCCCCGACCGCCCAGACCATGCGAGTCCTCCGTATCACGCCGTCCGGCCGGACGGGCCGAACGCGGCGGACAGCGCGGACGGCACGGACGGTGTGGGCGGCTCGAACCGTGGCGATCCGAGGAAGGCGGGGCAGCGGCCCGAGGGGCAGGGGCGGGGCCATCGGCCCGGCGACCACGGCCATGGTGACCGGGGCTTGCCCACCGCCGCCTCCGCGCCCGTCCCCATGCCCTCCGACTCCGCCTCCGCCTCGTACCGCCCCGAGATCGCCGAGCCGAGCCGGGCGGGCAGCGTGGCGGGCGAGGGCCGGCTGCGTCCGGGCCGACCCGACGGGCCCGCGGGCGAGGTGGAGGGCGGCGCCGCCCTCCCCACCCTGGCCACCGGCACGAGCCGCGCGGAGGAGCCGGAGACCCCGCTCCTCCCCAGTACGACGCCCGCCCCCGCGACCCCCTCCGGCCGGCCCGGTCTCGGCCAGGCCCCGCCGCAGAACACCGCCCGGCAGAGCGAGAGCGCCACCGAGCCGGTCCTCCGGATGCTTCCGCTCGGCAGCGGCCTGGTCCTCGTCGGCCTGGGCCTGGGCCTGGCCTTCCTCGGCCTGAGGCTGCGCAAGAGCTGACGCCGATGGCGGCCGTACCCGTAGCGGAAGGCTACGGCGCCACCAGCAGCACCTTGCCGACGTGGCCGCTGGCCTCCAGGACCCGGTGCGCCTCGGCCGCCTCCGGCATCGGCAGCTCGCGGTCGACGACCGGGCGGACGTGCCCGGAAGCGAGGAGAGGCCATACATGCTCGCGTACGGCGGCCACGATGGCCGCCTTCTCGCCGAGCGGACGGGCGCGCAGCGAGGTCGCACTGATCGCGGCCCGCTTGTTGAGCAGGGTGCCGATGTTCAGCTCGCCCTTCACCCCGCCCTGCATGCCGATGATCGCGAGCCGTCCGCTGACGGCCAGGGCCTGGACGTTGCGGTCCAGGTACTTCGCGCCCATGTTGTCGAGGATGACATCGGCGCCCGCCCCGTCCGTCGCCTGCTTGATCTCGGCGACGAAGTCCTGCTCGCGGTAGTTGATCAGGATGTCCGCGCCCAGTTCGGCACAGCGCTCCAGCTTCTCCTTCGTCCCCGCGGTCACGGCGACCTTGGCGCCGACGGCCTTGGCGAGCTGGATGGCCATGGTGCCGATGCCGCTGGAGCCGCCGTGCACGAGCAGCGTCTCGCCGGGCCGCAGATGGGCGACCATGAACACGTTGGACCAGACGGTGCAGACCACCTCGGGCAGCGCGGCCGCCCGCGTCAGGTCGACGCTCTCGGGCACGGGCAGCAACTGCCCGGCCGGTACGACGACCTTCTCGGCGTATCCGCCGCCCGCGAGCAGCGCGCACACCTGGTCGCCGACGGCCCATCCGGAGACGCCGGGGCCGAGCGCGGCGATCCTGCCGGAGCACTCCAGGCCGGGGTAGGGGGAGGAGCCGGACGGCGGGTTGTAGAAGCCCTGCCGCTGCAGGACGTCGGCACGGTTGACGGCGCTGGCCACCACCTCGACCAGCACCTCGCCCTCGCCGGGCGCCGGGTCGGGGACCTCCGCCCACACCAGCGCCTCGGGACCACCAGGTTCGGGAATCGTGATCGCATGCATGCTGGTGACGCTACCCCCCGTGGGCGTGCTTTCCGGGGCAGGCTCCCTGCTCCGCGCTCGGACCGCGGCCTGCTCAGCCGCTTGCCGACCTCACCGCGCACCCCGGGCCGAGCAGTCGGCCGGCCGCATTGGCGCTGACCAGTTCGAGCACGTCACTGCGGGTGGCGTCACCTGTCACCGATGGGTCATCACGTGGTCGCCCGCCTGGCGGGCCATGACGTCATGGCCCGGACGTTTCACGTGAAACACACCCCGATCCCGGCACTCGCCCACGGCAGGTCCAGCAGCTCGGCCTCCGCTCCCTGACGTGCTCCGCCGGGCGGTACGACGGCCAGCGCGTCCGCGGCGGCGACACCGCGGAGCATGGCCGGGCCGTTGTAGTGCAGCGGTACGGCACGGTCTCCGCGCAGGACCACGGGGATGAGCCGGGTGTCGTACGGGTGCCCATGGATCGCCTCTGTGAGCGGCAGCGCGTACGGCTCGGGGGCCGGGTGGGCGGCGAGGGTGCGCAGCAGCGGCTCGGCGAGCGTGATCAGGCCGGAGACGGCCGCGAGGGGGTTGCCGGGCAGGCCGACGAGGTGCTGGGCGTCCTTGGTGCGGGCCAGCAGCATGGGGTGACCAGGGCGCACCTTGACGCCGTCGACGAGGAGTTCGGCGCCGATGCGGTCCAGGACGGGGTGGACATGGTCGCGGGGGCCGGCCGCGGTGCCGCCGGTGGTGACGATCAGGTCGGCGTCGGAGCCGCTGACGGCCTGGTGCAGGGCCTCGGCGTCGTCGCCGATCCGGCGTACCGCGCCGACCTCGGCGCCGAGCGCGCGCAGCCAGGGCGGCAGCATGGGCCCGAGCGCGTCGCGGATCAGTCCGTCGTGCGGCAGCCCCTCGGTCAGCAACTCGTCGCCGAGGACGAGGACTTCGACGCGCGGCCTGGGCACGGCGGTGACGGTGTCGTATCCGGCTGCGGCGGCCAGGCCGAGGACGGCGGGGGTGACCAGGGTGCCGACGGGCAGCAACTGGTCGCCACTGCGGCACTCCTGGGCGCGCGGGCGGATGTCCTGACCGTGCGCCAGGTCGCGGGTGGCGTGCAGCCGTCCCTGCGCGTCGGTGCGGCCGTGCTCGCTGCGCAGGACCGCGGTGGTGTCGGCGGGGATGCGCGCGCCGGTCGCGATGCGTACGGCCTCGCCGTCGGTGAGCGGTTCAGGAAGGCCGTGCCCGGCGAGCACGCCCTCCTCCCGCACCTGCCAGGGGCCGGGTCCGGCGACCGCCCAGCCGTCCATCGCGGAGGTGTCGAAGGAGGGCAGGTCGGCGAGGGCGTCGAGGGGGGCGGCGAGGGCCAGGCCGAGGGCGTCGTCGAGCGGCACGGAGACCGGAACGGGGCGGGGACGTGAGCGGGCGGCGCGGGAGGCGGTCTCACGGGCCTGGCCCCAGGGGGTGGCCCGGTGCGGATCTTGGGGGTCCGGGGCGGGCGCGGGGCCGTGGCCGGCGCGGTCGTGCTTGGCTTCCCTCACGAGCGCCAGGGCCTCCTCGAGGTCGAGCTCGTCGCTGTCCTGCGCGGGCGCCCCGGCCCGGGTGCCGGGCCCGGTCATCCGGCGTCCCGGGTGCCCGGGCGGCCGCCGCCGTTCCCGCCCCCGCTGTTCTCTTCGTTCTCTTCCTCCCAGCGCAGTGCCAGCGCGGCCGCCTTGCGGGCGGCCTCGGCGACGGCTTCGGGGCCTCCCTTGCCCTGGGCCGCGGCGTAGCCGACGAGGAAGGTGGTCAGGGGGGCGGCGGGCCGGGCCACGCCGTGGGCGGCGTCGCGGGCCAGATCGAGCAGGACGCCGGTGTCGACGTCGAGGTCGATGCCCAGTTCGTCCTTGACTGCGGAGATCCATTCATCCAACACGTGCCCATGCTCCCTGATCCGTGCCCTGGCGTCGGCGATGTCGTCCCAGGTGTCGCAGTCGAAGGACGCGAGCGGGTCCGGGACGCGGATGAGTCGGAGGGCGCCGGTCAGCCGGCGCAGGGGCAGCCCGGTCAGGCCGTCGTCCGCGGACGCGAGACCGGCCAGTTCGCGGCGCAGCGCGCGGGTGCGGTATGCGGCCACGAGGGGCTGGTCGCGGCCGTCCGCGTCGGTGAGCAGCGCGCCGTCGGCGTCGCTGTCACCGACGGCGTCCAACAGGCGCTGGAGGGTGGCCGACTCGAGGAAGGGCAGGTCCGCGGAGAGCACGACGGCGTGCTCGGCGGTGGTCAGGCGCAGGCCCGCCTCCAGCGCGGCGACCGGCCCGGCGCCGGGCGGGTCCTCGCGCGCCCACAGCACCGGCCGCGCGGTGGGCCGCCGGGCGGCCACGACGACCGTCGTACGGGCGTCCGCGCAGGCCGTGAGTACCCGGTCGAGCAGCGCCCGGCCGCCGACCCGCAGCCCGGGCTTGTCGGCCCCGCCGAGCCGCCGGGCGGCGCCGCCGGCCAGCACGACGGCGTCGTACGGCACGGGCGCACCGGGCGTCCCTGGGGCGGCGGGGGCGTTGTGGCTCATCTCCCGAGTATGTCCTGCCCCGGCCTGCTTGTATGCGCCGTGCCGGTGTCCCGCAGGCGTCCCGCGGGTACCGCGAGACCTTCCGCGGGGCCCGTGCGCCGGGCCCCGCGGGTGTCACAGGGTGCGCAGGAGCACCGCCGGCTGTTCGACGCAGTCCGCCACGTACCGCAGGAAGCCGCCGGCCGTGTCGCCGTCGCACACCCGGTGGTCGAAGGTGAGCGAGAGCTGGACGACCTGGCGCACCGCCAACTCGCCCTCGTACACCCATGGTTTGGGGACGATACGGCCGACGCCGAGCATGGCCGCCTCGGGGTGGTTGATGATCGGGGTGGAGCCGTCGACGCCGAACACCCCGTAGTTGTTCAACGTGAAGGTCCCGCCGGTGAGTTCCCCGGGCGTCAGGGTGCCGGCACGGGCGGCCTCGGTGAGCCTGGCGAACTCGGCGGTGAGCGCCTCGGCATCGCGCGCGTGGGCGTCCCGGACGACCGGCACGACCAGCCCGCGTTCGGTCTGTGCGGCGAATCCGAGGTGGACCTGGTCGAGCCGGACGATCTCGCGTGCGCCGGTGTCGACGAAGGAGTTCAGCTCGGGGAAGCGCGCGAGGGCGGCCGTGCAGATCCGGGCGAGCAGCGCGAGCAGGGAGACCTTCGGGCCTCCCGCGGCGTTCATGGCGGCACGCGCGCGCATGAGTTCGGTCGCGTCGGCGTCGACCCAGCAGGTGGCGTCCGGGATCTCCCGGCGGCTGCGGGAGAGCTTGTCGGCGACGGCCCCGCGGACGCCCTTGAGGGGGATGCGGGTGCCTGCGGCGCTCGGAGCCGAAGGGGCCCGGCCCGTGGCGGGCGCGAGGGCCGTCGTGACGGACGACTCGGCCGTACGGCCGCCGCGGGCCGCCTCGGTCCGCAGGGCCTTCTCGACGTCCGCGCGCAGGATCAGCCCGTCCGGGCCCGAGCCCACGAGCTGCCGCAGGTCGACGCCGCCCTCGCGGGCCAGCCGGCGGACCAGGGGGGAGATCACGGGTACCGGGCCGTCGGCGTGGCGGGCGCCCGCGTGGACCGTCCCGCCGGACGCCGCAGCGGCGGAAGCCGCCGTCCCGCCCACGCGCGCCGCCCGGGGGGCGGCCGGGCCGGGGCGCCCTTCCCGGCCCGGCCCGGCGGGCACGCTGCCGGCCCCGGCGCCCTTCGCGACGGTGCTGCCGTTCGCGGCGTCCGTCACCGCCGGCGTCTGCCGCACCCTGCGGCGCCGGGCGGGCGCGTGCGTGGTGCCGTAGCCGACCAGGACGTTGCCGGAGCCCTCCGGCTCGGTAGGGTACGCGGGTTCGCCGACCGCGACGGTCAGCAGGGGCGCTCCGACCGGCAGTTCGCTACCCTCCTCGCCGAAGCGCGCGGTGATCACGCCGCCGTAGGGGCAGGGCACCTCGACCATGGCCTTGGCCGTCTCGACCTCGACCACCGGCTGGTCGACGGCGACGACGTCGCCGACCTGGACGAGCCAGCGGACGATCTCCGCCTCGGTGAGCCCTTCGCCGAGGTCGGGGAGCTTGAACTCCAGCACCTGTGCCATCAGCCCGCGGCCTCCCACTGCAGCCGGGCCACGGCGTCCAGGATGCGGTCGACGCCGGGCAGGTGGTGCCGCTCCAGCATGGGCGGCGGGTAGGGGATGTCGAAGCCGGCCACGCGCAGCACGGGTGCCTCCAGGTGGTGGAAGCAGCGCTCGGTGATCCGGGCCGCGATCTCGCCGCCCGGTCCGCCGAACCCGGTGGACTCGTGGACGACGACCGCGCGTCCGGTGCGCCGGACGGCGGCGCAGACCGTCTCGTCGTCGAACGGCACCAGCGAGCGCAGGTCGACCACTTCCAGGTCCCAGCCCTCGGCCTGGGCCGCCTCGGCGGCCTCCAGGCAGACCGGCAGGGAGGGGCCGTAGGTGATCAGGGTGGCGCTGCGGCCGGAGCGCCGGACGACGGCCCGGCCGATGGGCTCGACGTCCGTGGGGTGGTCGGGGTTCCAGGAGTCCTTCGACCAGTACAGCCGCTTGGGCTCCAGGAAGACCACCGGGTCGTCGCAGGCGATGGCCTGGCGCAGCAGGCCGTAGGCGTCGGCGACGGTCGCGGGCGTGACGACGTGCAGGCCCGGGGTGCCCATGTAGTAGGCCTCGGAGGAGTCGCTGTGGTGCTCGACGCCGCCGATGCCGCCGCCGTAGGGGACGCGGACGGTGAGAGGGAGCGGCATCCCGCCACGCGTGCGGTTGCGCATCCGGGAGACGTGGCTGACGAGCTGCTCGAAGGCCGGGTAGGCGAAGGCGTCGAACTGCATCTCCACCACCGGGCGCAGGCCGTACATGGCCATGCCGACGGCGGTGCCGAGGATTCCGGCCTCGGCGAGCGGGGTATCGGTGCAGCGGTCCTCGCCGAACTCCTTGGCGAGGCCGTCCGTGACCCGGAAGACGCCGCCGAGCGTGCCGACGTCCTCACCCATCACGTGCACGGTGGGGTCGGCGGCCAGCGCGTCGCGCAGCGCACGCGTGAGGGCCTGCGCCATGGTGGCGGGCTTGACGGCGACAGTGGTCATCGGGCCCCGCCTTCCGGCTCGCCGTGGTGCTCCTGCTCGGCGTCCAGTTCGGCCTGGAGCAGGGCGCGCTGCTCGCGCAACTGGGCCGTGGTCTCGGCGTAGACGTGGTCGAAGAGGTCCATGGGGTTCAGTTCCGGATCCCGGTTCATGCGTTCACGCAGGGAGGCGGCCATCGTCTCGGCGTCCTGCCGGGCGGCCTCGATGCCGGCCTCGTCGATCAGCCCGCGCGCGGTCAGCTCCGCTTCCAGCAACGCGATCGGGTCGTGCGCGCGCCAGGCCTCCACCTCGGTGTCGCCGCGGTAGCGGGTGGCGTCGTCGGCGTTGGTGTGGGCGTCGATGCGGTACGTGACCGCCTCCACCAGGGTGGGGCCGCCGCCCGCGCGCGCGTGCCGTACGGCGTCGCTGAGCACCTCGTGCACGGCCGCCGCGTCGTTGCCGTCGACCAGCCGGCCCGGCATGCCGTACCCGACGGCCTTGTGGGCCAGGGAGGGGGCGGCGGTCTGCTTGGCGAGCGGGACCGAGATGGCGAAGCCGTTGTTCTGCACGAGGAAGACGACCGGCGCCTGCCAGACGGCGGCGAAGTTCAGCGCCTCGTGGAAGTCGCCCTCGCTGGTGCCGCCGTCGCCGACCAGGGCGAGCGCGACCACGTCGTCGCCCTTGAGGCGGGCGGCGTGCGCGAGGCCGACGGCGTGCGGCAGCTGGGTGGCCAGCGGGGTGGACAGGGGGGCGACCCGGTGGGCGTGGGGGTCGTAGCCGGAGTGCCAGTCGCCGCGCAGCAGGGTGAGCGCCTCGACGGGGTCCACGCCGCGCGCGATGACGGCGAGCGTGTCGCGGTAGCTGGGGAAGAGCCAGTCGTGCTGCTGGAGGGCCAGGGCGGCGGCGACCTGGCAGGCCTCCTGGCCGGTGCTGGAGGGGTAGACGGCGAGGCGGCCCTGCTTCGTGAGCGCGGTGGCCTGGCTGTTGTAGCGGCGGCCGCGGACCAGCTGGGCGTAGAGCCGGCGCAGCAGGTCGGGGTCGGCCTTGGCGGCCGCTTCGGTGCCGAGGACGCGGTAGGGCTCGGCGTCGGGCAGCAGCGGCGCGGGGTCCATACGGGGCTGCCAGGCGGGCGGCGGCGATGGCCGGTACGCGCCCCGCTGCTCCATGACCGTCATGACGGCACCTCCTCGTGGGAGTGGCTACGGGAGGCGGGTCGGCTGTGACCCGCCTCACCTACCGATTGTTCGGTCGTCGGCACATTTTGGCTACAGCCACCTCCAGGCTGTGGACAAACGGTTCTCCACAGCCTGGAATGAACGCAGGACGTCCACGGCGAGGAAGCGGGGGGACATGGCAGCTGAACGATTGGCCGACGGGCCGCGGGACGGCGCCCCCCTGCCGCAGCCCCGCCCGCTGGACGCCATCGATCAGGACATCCTGAGGATCCTCCAGGCGGACGGCCGCGCCTCGATACGCTCGGTCGCCGAACGGGTCCACGTCTCGCGCGCCAACGCCTACGCGCGCATCAACCGGCTCGTCGAGGACGGGGTCATCCGCGGCTTCGGCGCACGCGTGGACCACGAGCGGGCAGGACACGGCACTTCGGCGTACATCACCCTGAAGATCGTCCAGAACACCTGGCGCACGGTACGCGAGCAGCTGCGGCAGCTGCCCGGTGCCTCCCACATCGCCCTGGTGGGCGGTGACTTCGACGTCCTGCTGCTGGTGCACACGCCCGACAACAGGGCGCTGCGGGAGCTGGTGCTCACGCGGCTCCAGGCCATCCCCGAAGTGCTCAGCACGCGCACGCTGCTGGTGTTCGAGGAGGAGGACCTGGAGCCGGAGGCGTAGGCGTGGGCCGCGGGTGGACCGCGGGCCGAGGCTCCTTCGGGTCAGTCGCGGCGCAGCCCGGAGAAGACCAGCCGGACGACCGCGTCGGCCACCTCGCGGTCACCGGCGCCGCGCGGATCCGGCCGGTACCACTCCACGATGGAGTTGATCATGCCGAAGACCAGCCGGGTGGCCAGCCGGACCTCCACGTCGCCGCGTACGTCGCCGTCGGCGGCCGCGGCCTTCAGCAGCTCGGCGACCCCGTGGTCGAAGTCGCGCCGCCGCTTGAGCGCCCAGCGCTCGGTCTCGGTGTTGCCGCGCACGCGCAGCAGCAGCGTCACGTACGGCAGCTCCCCTATGAGCACCTCGACCATGCGGCGCACGACGTGCTCCAGCCGGTCGACCGGTCGCCCCACGCGCGCGTGCTCCTCGTCGAGGATGGCGAACAGCCCGTCCAGGGCACGGCTGACGGCCCGGCGCAGCAGCTCCTCCTTGCCGCTGACGTGGTGGTAGATCGACGACTTGGAGATGCCGGCCGCCTTGGACAGGTGCTCCATCGAGGTGCCGTCGTAGCCACGCTCGTTGAAGACCCGCACGGCGACGGACAGCAGGGTCTCCGGGGTGTACGTGTCGCGTCTGGCCGTGGTCATGAGGCGCCCTCCCGCTTGTCGACGGCGTATGCGTGGCGGTAGAGCGCGAGCGAGGGCGCGTAGCGTCCGGACGGGTCACGCTCGTGCATCTCGTCCAGGACGTCGATCGCGAAGTCACGGCCGAGCCTGCGGTCCCATTCGAACGGGCCGAGCGGGTAGTTGACCCCGAGACGCATGGCCGTGTCGATGTCCTCCTCGGTGGCCACGCCCTTGGCGACGGCGTCGTGGGCGAGGTCGATGATCCGGGCGACCGTGCGGGCGACGATCATGCCGGGGACGTCGCCGATGACGCTGACGTCCTTGCCGAGCGCCTGGAACAGCCCGGTGGCCTCGGCCAGGGTGCGCGGCGAGGTGTCATGGCCGGCGGACAGGGCGATCCGGGTGGCCGCGCGGTAGTCGAGGGCCAGGTCGAAGTAGACGACGTCCCGGAACTCCACGGAAGTCTGCCCGTCGGCGAGGACCAGCTGCCCGCCGCCCGGCAGCACCAGGCGGGTGCCGTTGTCCTCGCCCTCCTCGCGGACCTGGATGCCCGCCTCGCGGATCAGCGCGAGCAGGTCGGCGGCGGGGCCGAGGTCGCCCTCGGCGACGACGTAGACGGGCGGCTGCTCCTTGTCCGCGGTGTGCGGCTCGGCCCGCTCGGCGCCCTCGGCGTAGTCGTACCAGCCGCGCCCGCTCTTGCGGCCGAGCCGGCCGGACTCGACCAGCCGTCGCTGCGCCAGGGACGGCGTGAACCGCACGTCCTGGAAGAAGGACTGCCACACGGAGTGCGTCACGGACTCGTTGACGTCCTGTCCGATCAGGTCGGTCAGCTCGAAGGCACCCATCTTGAAGCCGCCGCAGCCGCGCAGCACCGCGTCGATGGTGGCCGGGTCGGCCGCCTGTGCCTCGTAGACGGCGAAGGCCTCGGCGTAGAAGGGCCGGGCGATGCGGTTGACGATGAAGCCGGGGGTGTCCGCGCAGGCCACCGGGGTCTTGCCCCAGGCGCGGGCGGTCTCGTACGCGCGCGTGGCCGAGGTGACGTCGGTGGCGAACCCGGAGACGACCTCGACCAGGGGCAGCAGCGGGGCGGGGTTGAAGAAGTGCAGCCCGACGAAGCGCCCGGGATGGCGCAGGGCGCCGCCGATGGCCGTCACCGACAGCGAGGAGGTGTTGGTGGCGAGCAGGCAGTCCTCGGCGACGATGTCCTCCAGCGCGCCGAAGAGCTGCTGTTTGACGTCCAGCCGCTCCAGGACGGCCTCGACGACCAGGGCGCAGTCCGCGAGGTCGGCGAGGTCCGCCACAGGCCTGAGCCGGGTGCGGGCGGCGTCCCGGTCGGCGGCGCCGAGCCTGCCCTTCTCCACGAGCCGGTCGAGGCGGGCGCCGATCGCTTCGGCCGCCTCCCGGGCGCGCCCGGGAGCGGCGTCGTAGAGCCGCACGGGGTGGCCGGCGACGAGCGCGACCTGGGCGATGCCCTGGCCCATGGTGCCGGTGCCGACGACGGCCACGGGGCTGCTGAGGTCGAGTGCTGTCATGTGCGCGATCCTCCCGCACGGGGTTTTCCACAGATGCGGCGGTCCCCCTTGTCCCGACCGATCGTTCGGTTACTCTAGCCCTGACGATCCCATCCCGCTGCTCTTTCCGCCAGGTCGTGAACTCGACGGAGAGTTCCCCAGACGAGGAGTTGGTCCCGCATGGCCGCCGAACTGACCGTGTCCGAGCTGATCGCGAAGCACCGGCCCACTCTCGACCAGGCCCTGGAAGCGATCCGCACGCGCGCGTACTGGTCCCCGCACCCCGAGCACCCCAAGGCCTACGGCGAGAACGGCAGCCTGGACGCGGCGGCGGGCAAGGCCGCCTTCGACGCCGTGCTGCACACACGCCTGGACCTCGGCCAGCCCGGCACGGACGGCTGGACGGGCGGCGAGGTCTCGCCGTACGGCATCGAGCTGGGCGTGGAGTACCCGCACGCGGACGCGGACGTGCTGCTGCCCGCGATGAAGGCCGGACAGACCGCCTGGCGGGACGCCGGAGCGGAGACGCGCGCGGTGGTCTGCCTGGAGATCCTCAAGCGGATCAGCGACCGCACGCACGAGTTCGCGCACGCCGTCATGCACACGAGCGGACAGGCCTTCATGATGGCGTTCCAGGCGGGCGGTCCGCACGCCCAGGACCGCGGCCTGGAGGCGGTGGCGTACGCGTACGCGGAGCAGGTCCGCACGCCCGGCACGGCCGAGTGGACCAAGCCCCAGGGCAAGCGGGACCCGCTGGCCCTCACCAAGCGGTTCACGCCGGTCCCGCGCGGCATCGCCCTGCTCATCGGCTGCAACACCTTCCCGACCTGGAACGGCTATCCGGGCCTGTTCGCCTCCCTCGCCACCGGCAACGCGGTCCTGGTCAAGCCCCACCCGCGCGCGGTACTGCCGCTCGCGCTGACCGTTCAGGTCGCGCGCCAGGTGCTCACCGAAGCCGGCTTCGACCCGAACCTGGTCGCGCTGGCCGCCGAGCGCCCCGGCGAGGGCGTCGCCAGGACCCTGGCCACCCGCGCCGAGATCCGGATCATCGACTACACCGGCTCCACCTCCTTCGGCGACTGGCTGGAGGTCAACGCCCGCCAGGCGCAGGTCTACACCGAGAAGGCCGGCGTCAACACGGTGCTCGTGCACTCCACCGACGACTACAAGGGCATGCTGTCCAACCTGGCGTTCTCGCTGTCCCTCTACAGCGGCCAGATGTGCACCACCCCGCAGAACCTGCTCGTCCCCCGCGACGGCATCCGCACCGACGAGGGCTCCAAGACCTTCGACGAGGTCACCGCGGACCTCGCCCGCGCGGTGGACGGCCTCCTCGGCGACGACGCCCGCGCGAACGCCCTGCTGGGAGCGATCGTCAATCCGGACGTCAAGGCACGCCTGGAGGCCGCGGCCGGCCTCGGTGAAGTCGCCCTCGCCTCACGGGAGATCACCAACCCCGACTTCCCGGACGCGGTCGTGCGCACCCCCGTCATCGTGAAGCTGGACGGCGCGCGCAAATACTGGGAGGGGGCCGACGACCAGGCCGCCTACATGAGCGAGTGCTTCGGTCCCGTCTCCTTCGCCGTCGCGGTCGACTCGGCGGCCGACGCGGTGGAGCTGCTGCGCCGCACCGTCCGCGACAAGGGCGCGATGACGGTCGGTGCCTACACCACCGACCCCGAGGTCGAGCGGGCCGTCGAGGAGGTCTGCCTGGACGAGGCGGCCCAGCTCTCGCTCAACCTGACCGGAGGGGTGTACGTGAACCAGACGGCCGCCTTCTCCGACTTCCACGGCTCGGGCGGCAACCCGGCGGCGAACGCCGCGCTGTGCGACGGCGCGTTCGTGGCCAACCGGTTCCGGGTCGTCGAGGTGCGCAGGGAGGCCTAGGAAGCCGCAGGGCCGGCGCCCCCGGTGAGACTCCAGTGGTACAGCGTCATGGCCACACTGGTGGCCAGGTTGTAGCTGGAGACCTGAGGGCGCATCGGCAGGGACAGCAGATGGTCGGCACGCGCGCGCAGTTCGGCGGACAGCCCGCTGCGCTCGGAGCCGAACGCGAGGACCGCGTCGTCCGGCAGCTCCACGCCCCGGATGTCGTCCCCCTCGGGGTCCAGCGCGAACACCGGCCCCGGCGGGAGTTCCCCGACGCCGAGGCGCTCCACGGCGGTCGCGAAGTGCAGTCCGGCGCCGCCGCGTACGACGGTGGGGTGCCACGGGTCGAGTGTGCCCGTGGTGACCACCCCGGTCGCCCCGAATCCAGCGGCCAGCCGGATCACGGCCCCGGCGTTGCCCAGGTTGCGGGGGTTGTCCAGGACCACGACCGGCGCGCTGCGCGGGCTGCGGGCGAGCGCCCGCAGATGGGCCTCCCGGGAGGGCCGTACGGCGAGCGCCGCGACCCCGGTCGGGTGGGGCCGCGGCACCAGCGAGGCGTACGTCTGCGACGGCACCTCGGTGAGCAGGGCGTCCAGCGCGTCCCGCACGTCCCCGGCCAGTTCCTCGGCGAGGGCGAGCGCGGCCGCCCGGTCGGTGGTGACCGCGACCGGCACCTCGGCCCCGAAGCGCAGCGCGTGCTTCAGGGCGTGGAAGCCGTCGAGCAGCACGGCACCGCCGGCGTGCTCGCGCCACAGGATCAGCGGGTCGGTCATGCGGCGAACCCTACGCGGAGCCCGCCCGGCCCGCCGCGCTCGCCTCGGGGCTCCCCTCGGGCGACCGCGGCGCGGGCACCGTACGCTCCCCGCGCCGGGCGATGCGCGTACGCGCGCGTGCCGCCAGGGCGCCGAGCCGGCGCAGGAAGGACGTCGGCAGGAAGACCGCGTCCGCGGTGATCATCGCCAGCGAGAAGAAGGGCAGGCCCAGAACGACCGCGATCACCGCATGTTCCAGCATCATCGCCGCCAGCAGGACGTTCTTGACCCGCCGGTTGAACAGTGTGAACGGGAAGGCGACCTGCACCATGACCGTCCCGTAGGCGACGATCATCATGATCGTGCCGCTGGAGGACATCAGGTCGGCGAGGCCCGGCCAGGGTGAGAAGTAGTCCAGATGGAGCGGGTAGTAGACGGCGGTGCCGTCCTGCCAGCGCGAGCCCTGGATCTTGTACCAGCCGGCCGTCGCGTAGATCAGGCAGGCCTCCGCCATGATCACGACCAGCGCGCCGTTGTGCAGGATGTTGGCGACGACGTCCAGCAGGATCCTCGGGTCCCGGGCCTTCACCCAGCGGCCGACGGCCCACCACAGGGCCTGCCCCACCAGGGCCGTCCACAGCAGCGCGGGGATCTGCCAGCCGTTGTCGAACCGGCCGGTGACCGTCGCGAGAACGAGCGCCAGGCCGAGCACCGCCCACAGGGCCGGTCCCACCCGGTCGGCGGGAATCCGCTCCCCACGCGCGCGTGCGGCCTCGGCACGCTCCGCCCGCCGCGCGTCCAGCGACCAGACCTGCCCGCAGCGGGTGAACACCAGGTAGATCGACATCAGGTGCAGGACGTTGTCGCCGCCGTCACCCACGAAGACGCTGCGGTTCTGCAGGGACAGCACGCACACCATGAACAGCACGGACGCCGTCCGGGTGCGCCAGCCGAGCAGCAGCGCCAGGGCGGCGAGGATCGCCAGCAGATAGAAGCACTCGAACCAGAGCTGCGCGTCCGACCACATCAGGGCCGTGAAGGCGTGGTTGTCGGTGGTCAGCTCCTCGGCGAGGTTCCAGCCCCAGGGTCCGGCCGGGCCGTACAGCTCCTGGCGGTGGGGGAACTCACGCAGCAGGAACAGCAGCCAGGTCCCGGCGAACCCGATCCGGATCACGGCGCTCTGGTACGGCCCGAGAGCGGCACCGGTGACCCGGGCGATGCCGCGCGAGAGGTTCAGGGAGAGACGGTTCACCGCACACCCCCGGCGGCCTCGTCGGCGGGCACGGTCCACCAGGGCAGCACACGGTAGACGGCGTTGTCGGACACGTGCTCGGGGCTCCATTTCGGCGGCTGCACATTGGTGGTGCGAGAACGGACCTGGACCTGCCGGATGACGCCCAGCTTGCCGGGCGGATCGTTCCGGTACAGGCGCATCACCACGATCCGGCGCAGGTACGCCTCGGAGAGGGAGCCGCGCATGCCCACCGGCCGGTTGTCGACGCCGTGCGTGGCGGTGAAGAAGTCCCAGGCCCGCCGTACCTCGTTCTGCTCGGTGTGGCTGGGCGCAAGATTGCCCTTGATGGCGGCGCCGTCCTCGGCGGACAGGTCGGTCCACCCGGTGGTGCGCAGCTGTCCGTCCCCGGTCCGCACCTCGGCGCGCACCTGTACGGCGATGTTCTGCTGCAGCGGGTTGGGCGCGAACAGCTTCCAGTTCTGCTCGAACTCGGGGTACACCCACTGCTCTACGGCCTTGCCGTGCTGCTTCGTCACCGTGTTCGCGGGCGCGAGGCTGAGGAACACCATCAGCACGTGCACCCCGGCGGCGACCGCCACCAGGGCGAGCGCCAGTGCCGCGCCGACCTGGTAGCGGGGGGAGAGGGCGGCCACACCGGTAGGGGGCGCGGCGGGCGGCGAGGCCGAGCCGGCACCCGCCGGGGCCGCCGCCGACGCCTCCTCAGCCCCGTGCGTGCCGTCCACGTCGTCCACGCCTTCGGTACCTTCCCCGTCGTCCGGGTGCGCCGGATGGTCCGGCCGCAGGGGACGGCCCGAGTTTCCCGACTCGCCCTCCGACGGCTCCGCTTGTCCGGGCCGGACCGCCCAGGACGCCCGGCGCGGCTCGGCGGCACGGCCAGGCCCGTCGGCCGGCCCCGGCTCATCGGTCCGGCCGGCATGAGAGCGACCGGGGCCGGAGGGGCCGGAGCCGGGCCCGTCGGTGGCAGTGCCGCCGGCTCCCGCGCCGCCGGATTCGGCCGCAGGATGTTCCGGGAGACGCGCCCCGGCCGACCCTTCGGGGCCGGGCCCGGCCCCCGGGTCCTCGTCGTACGCGTCCATTCCGTCCCGTCCCCCGTCTCGGCTCGGTCATCTCGGTCCAGTCGTCCGGCCCAGCGACCGGCTCGGGTCCGCGGCGCCCGTCCCGAGCGCCCCACGGTTCCCGCACGCCACGATGCGGCGTCCGCACGGAACGGTACTCAGCCTCGGCCGCCGGGCGCAGCCCCGGGTACGACCCGGCTCCGTGGTCCGCACCACGCCGTACGGCGACGGACCCGGCGTACGCGGCTCCGCCCCGGTCGTCCACAGGCCGTCCGGCGGAGTTTTCCACAGCGGTTGACACTCCATAGCGGCCCGGCACACCATTGATATCGCACGGACCGAACGATCGGTCGGGACAGTGTTCACCGCAGAGCCCTAGGTCAGGGGGACCGCAATGGCCACAGCAGCCGCGCAGCGCACGGCCGGTACGGAGCCGGACGGCACGCCGGACACCGTCGACACGGCGGCCTACCAGCGCGCCTTCGACGCGGCCGTGGCCGCTGACGAGCGCGTCGAACCACGCGACTGGATGCCCGACGCCTACCGCGCGACCCTCGTCCGGCAGATCGCCCAGCACGCGCACTCCGAGATCATCGGCATGCAGCCGGAGGCCAACTGGATCACCCGCGCCCCCAGCCTGCGCCGCAAGGCGATCCTCATGGCCAAGGTGCAGGACGAGGCCGGTCACGGTCTGTACCTCTACAGCGCGGCGGAAACCCTCGGCACCAGCCGCGACGAGCTGCTCGACAAGCTGCACAGCGGCCGCCAGAAGTACTCGTCGATCTTCAACTACCCGACCCTGACCTGGGCCGACGTCGGCGCTATCGGCTGGCTGGTGGACGGCGCCGCGATCACCAACCAGGTCCCGCTGTGCCGCTGCTCCTACGGCCCATACGCGCGCGCCATGGTGCGGATCTGCAAGGAGGAGTCCTTCCACCAGCGCCAGGGGTACGAGCTGCTGCTGGCCCTCAGCAAGGGCACCGAGGAGCAGCACGCGATGGCGCAGGACGCGGTGGACCGCTGGTGGTGGCCCTCGCTGATGATGTTCGGGCCGCCCGATGACGAGTCGCAGCACTCCGCGCAGTCGATGGAGTGGAAGATCAAGCGCCACTCCAACGACGAGCTGCGCCAGCGTTTCGTCGACATCTGTGTTCCCCAGGCGGATTCCCTGGGTCTCTCCCTCCCGGACCCGGACCTGCGGTGGAACGAGGAGCGGGGGCACTACGACTTCGGCGCGATCGACTGGACGGAGTTCTGGGAGGTCCTCAAGGGCAACGGGCCGTGCAACGAACAGCGCATCACCCAGCGCCGCCGCGCCCACGACGAGGGCGCGTGGGTCAGGGAGGCCGCCGCGGCCTACGCCGCCAAGCACGCCCCCGGCAGCGCGAGCAGCACCGGCAACGCGGACAGCAGCACCGGCACCGCCGACACCTGTACGACCGGACCCGACACGGCTCACGACAAAGAAGCGGAGCGAGCATGAGCACCACCGACTGGCCCCTGTGGGAGGTCTTCGTGCGCTCCCGGCGCGGCCTCTCCCACACCCACGCCGGCAGCCTGCACGCCCCCGACGCCGAGCTGGCGCTGCGCAACGCCCGCGACCTGTACACCCGGCGCGGCGAAGGCGTCTCGATCTGGGTCGTCCCGGCCGCAGCGATCACCGCGTCCTCCCCGGACGAGAAGGACCCGTTCTTCGAGCCGGCCGCCGACAAGCCCTACCGCCACCCGACCTTCTACGAGATCCCGGAAGGAGTGAAGCACCTGTGACCGCCACCGGCCCCGCCACCGTCCCGGTGACCGCCGCGCTCGCCCTCGGTGACGACGCCCTGGTGCTCTCCCACCGGCTGGGGGAGTGGGCGGGCCACGCCCCCGTTCTGGAGGAGGAGGTCGCCCTCGCCAACATCGCCCTCGACCTGCTCGGCCAGGCCCGGGTGCTGCTGTCGATGGCCGGCGACGAGGACGAACTGGCCTATCTGCGCGAGGAACGCTCCTTCCGCAACCTCCAACTCGTGGAACAGCCCAACGGCGGCTTCGCCCACACCATCGCACGCCAGCTGTACTTCTCCACCTATCAGCATCTGCTCTACGCCGAACTGGCCGCAGGCGACGGCCCCTTCGCCCCCCTGGCCGCGAAGGCGGTGAAGGAGGTCGCCTACCACCGCGACCACGCCGAGCAGTGGACGCTGCGCCTCGGCGACGGCACCCGGACGAGCCACGAGCGCATGCGCCGTGCCACGGAGGCGCTGTGGAAGTTCACCGGGGAGATGTTCCAGCCGGTGGAGGGCCTGGACGCCGACTGGTCACTCCTGGACCGGCACTGGCAGGAGTCGATCGGGGCCATCCTCGGCCGGGCCACCCTGTCCGTCCCCGAGGGGCCGCGCACCGGAGCCTGGTCGGCGGGCGCCGGCCGACAGGGCCTGCACACCGAGCCGTTCGGGCGGATGCTCGCCGAGATGCAGCATCTGCACCGCAGCCACCCGGGGGCGACATGGTGACCGCCACCGCCCTGGAGGCGGAACTGCTGGAGCTGGCCGGGGCGGTGCCCGACCCCGAACTGCCCGTCCTCACCCTGCGGGAGCTGGGCGTGCTGCGCGCGGTCCACGTCGAGGGCGCCGACACGGTCCAGGTCGATCTGACCCCCACCTACACCGGCTGCCCCGCCATCGAGGCGATGACCCTCGACATCGAGCAGGTCCTGCGCGCCCACGGCATGCGCGAGGTCAGGGTCCGCACGGTCCTCGCACCGGCCTGGTCGACCGACGACATCACCCCTGAAGGACGCCGAAAACTCCAGGAGTTCGGCATAGCCCCGCCCCGCGTGCGCGACGGCTCCGGCCCGGTCCCGCTCTCCCTTGGCCCGACCCGCACTCTCCCCCAGGACAGCGCGCCGGACGCGGCACCGCACCCGGACCCGGTCCGCTGCCCGCACTGCGGCTCGGCCGAGACGGAGCTGCTGAGCAGGTTCTCCTCCACCGCCTGCAAGGCGCTGCGCCGCTGCCTGGCCTGCCGTGAACCGTTCGACCACTTCAAGGAGTTGTGATGGCGCGCTTCCACCCGCTCCAGGTGGCCGCGGTCGACCGGATCACCGACGACGCCGTCGCCCTCACCCTCACCGTCCCGCCCGCACTGCGCGAGGAGTACCGGCACGCGCCCGGCCAGCACCTGGCGCTGCGCCGCACCGTCGACGGCACGGAGGTCCGGCGTACCTACTCGATCTGCTCCCCCGCCCCCGACCCGGCCGGTCCGGGTCCGGACACCCTGCGGGTCGGTGTGCGGCTGGTGGAAGGCGGTGCCTTCTCCGCCTACGCGCTGAAGGAGATCAACGCCGGTGACGAGCTGGACGTGATGACCCCGGCCGGCCGCTTCACGCTGGACCCGGCGCCGGGGCGGTACGCGGCGATCGTGGGCGGCAGCGGCATCACACCGGTGCTGTCCATCGTGTCCACGCTGCTGGCGCGCGAGCCGGAGGCGCGGTTCTGTCTGATACGCGGGGACCGTACGGCCGCCTCGACGATGTTCCTGGAGGAGGTCGCCGATCTGAAGGACCGCTACCCGGACCGGTTGCAGCTGGTGACCGTGCTCTCCCGCGAGGAGCAGCAGGCGGGCCTGCCGTCCGGCCGCCTCGACCGTGAGCGGCTGACCGCGCTGCTGCCCGCGCTGCTGCCGGTGGACCAGGTCGCGGAGTGGTTCCTGTGCGGGCCGTACGGGCTGGTGCAGGGCGCCGAGCAGGCGCTGCGCAAGCTGTCCGTGGACCGCTCCCGTATCCACCAGGAGATCTTCCACGTGGACGCGGGCGCGCCCCCGGCCGCCTCCGCCCCGGCCCCCGCGCACAGCACGGTCACCGCCCGGCTCGACGGACGCGGCGGCACCTGGCCGGTGCGCGACGGCGAGACGCTGCTGGAGACGGTCCTGCGCAACCGGTCGGACGCGCCCTACGCGTGCAAGGGCGGAGTCTGCGGTACCTGCCGTGCCTTCCTGGTCGCCGGCGAAGTCCGCATGGACCGCAACTTCGCCCTGGAGACGGAGGAGACGGAGGCCGGGTATGTGCTGGCCTGCCAGTCGCATCCGCTGACCGAGCAGGTGGAGGTGGACTTCGACCGCTGAGACGCGCCCGGCCATTCCCTTCTCCTAGAACCTGTTTTATCTTGACGCACCGTCAGATCACCGGAAATCTCCGGAGGGACAGGCCGTGGACTTCACCTTCACTGAGGAGCAGCGGGCGGCGGCCGAGGCGGCGCGCGGGGTGTTCGCAGGGGTCGCGCCGGACGCGGTGCCCAGCCCGGCGCTCACCACCGGCGCCGTGGCAGAGACCTTCGACCGGGCGCTGTGGGCCCGGCTCGCCGAGGCGGACCTGCTGAGCCTGCTGCTCGACGAGGCGTACGGCGGCTCCGGCCTGGACGCGATCGCGCTGTGCCTGGTGCTGCGCGAGGCGGCCGGGGTGCTCGCCCGGGTGCCGCTGCTGGAGCACAGCGCGGCGGCGGCGGCCGTACAGGCGTACGGCGCGGCGGAGTTGGCGGATCGGGTGCTGGCCCGGGCCGGCCGGGGGGAGCTGGTGCTGACCGTGGCGGCGAACGGCCGCAGCGGCCACGACCCGGCCGAACTGGCCGTCGGCGCACGGCGGGACGGACCGGCGTGGGTGCTGGACGGGGTGCAGACAGCGGTGCCGTGGGCGTACGACGCGGACCTCGTGGTGGTCCCGGCCCAGGTCGAGGGGGCGGGCGCGGCGCGGACCGTGCTCGCGCTGGTGCCGCGGAAGCGGGCCGGGGTGGTCCTCGCCGAGCAAGTGTCCACCAGCGGGGAGCGGCTGGCCGAACTGCGGCTGGCATCGGTCCGGCTGGCGGCGGGCGAGGTCATCGAGGCCGAGGGTGCCTGGGAGTGGTTGCGTCTGCTGCTCGCCACCGGCACCTGCGCTCTGGCGCTCGGGCTGGGCGAGCGGGTACTGAGGATGACCGCGGAGTACACCGGGAAGCGGGAGCAGTTCGGGTATCCGCTCGCGACGTTCCAGGCGGTGGCCGTGCAGGCCGCGGACCGGTACATCGATCTGCGTGCCATGGCGGCGACACTCTGGCAGGCGGCGTGGCGGATCGCCTCCGGGGCGCCGGGAGCGCTGCCCGCCGCCGGGGATGTCGCGGTGGCGAAGATCTGGGCCGCCGAGGGGGTGCGCCGGGTGGTGCAGACGGCGCAGCATCTGCACGGCGGGTTCGGCGCCGACACCGACTGTCCGCTGCACCGCTATCACGCCTGGGCCAAGCACCTGGAGCTGGCGCTCGGCCCGGCGGCCGCGTACGAGGAGAGGCTCGGGGATCTGCTGGCGGCCCATCCGCTCGGCTGATCCCGGCCGCCTAGACGACCGTGCCCGGCCCGCCGTTCGCGTCGACGACAGGACGTCCCGCCGCCTCCCAGACCTGCATGCCGCCGTCGACGTTCACCGCGTCGATGCCCTGCTGGACCAGGTACATGGTCACCTGGGCCGAACGGCCGCCGGAGCGGCAGATGACGTGGACGCGCCCGTCCTGCGGGGCGGCCTCGGTCAGCTCGCCGTAGCGGGCCACGAAGTCGCTCATGGGGATGTGCAGCGCCCCCTCGGCGTGGCCCGCCTGCCACTCGTCGTCCTCGCGGACGTCCAGCAGGAAGTCGCCGTCCTTGAGGTCCGCGACCCCGACCGTGGGAACACCAGCTCCGAAACTCATGCCCCCGACGCTACCCGAAGGCCCGCCCGTGCCGGCCGGAGCACGGTCAGGGATCAGGCCTGCCCCAGCAGGGCGGCGAGTTCGGCCTCCCGCTCGGCGATGTCGGCGCGCAGCCGGGCGGCGATCTCCTCCAGCAGCCCGTCGGGGTCGTCCGGGGCGAGCCGGAGCATGCCGGCGATCGCGCCCTCCTCCAGTTCGCGGGCCACGTGGGTGAGCAGTTCCTTGCGCTGGGAGAGCCATTCGAGGCGGGCGTACAGCTCCTCGGCGGCGCTGGGCCGCCGCTCGGGCGGCACCGGTCCGGCCGCCCACTCCTCGGCCAGTTCCCTCAGCAAGGCCTCGTCGCCACGGGCGTAGGCGGCGTTGACGCGGGTGAGGAATTCCTCACGCCGCTTCTGCTCCTGCTCGTCCTGGACGAGGTCCGGGTGGGCCTTGCGAGCCAGCTCGCGGTAGAGCTTGCGGGCCTCCTCGCTGGGCCGCACCCGCTCCGGGGGCCGTACGGCCTGGTCGGTGAGCATAGCGGAGGCCTCCGGGAACAGGCCGTGGCCGTCCATCCAGCCGTGCAGCAGTTCCTCCACGCCCGGGATCGGCATGACCCGGGCGCGAGCCTCCTCGGCGCGGCGGACGTCCTCCGGGTCGCCGGTACGGGCGGCCCTCGCCTCGGCGATCTCGGCGTCCAGCTCCTCGATACGGGCGTAGAGAGGGCCGAGTCGCTGCTCGTGCAGCCGGGAGAAGTTCTCGACCTCGACGCGGAAGGTCTCCACGGCGATCTCGTACTCGATCAACGCCTGCTCGGCGGCCCGCACGGCCTGCTCAAGCCGCTCCTCGGGGCGCGGCGCCTGTTCGGCTTCCGGGGTCGTCACGGGCCCCAGCGTAGGCGATGCGGCATCCCGCCATGCGGCTGCGGGTCGTCCGCCGGCCGCGGCCCCGCCCGCCCCGTACGCCGGGCTCCCTTCGCCCACAGAAGTCCCCTTTCCCGTAGGCGCCCCTTCCGCCGGGCCCCGCAGACGAGGTCCCCCGCTCGCGCCAGGAGACCGATCCCCCCCCCCGCGCGACGGCGATTCCCCTGGCACCTGAGCCGCTACCGCTACACCCCCGGCTCCGCCGCGATCCGTCCCGACCGGATCCCGGCCAGCAGCTCGGCGTGATCCGCCTCCGTGCGGTCGGCATAGGCCACGGCGAAGGTGGCGATCGCCTCGTCCAGCTCCGTGTTCTTGCCGCAGTACCCGGCGATCAGCCGCGGCTCGGCGCTGTGGGAGTGGGCGCGGGCCAGGAGAGCGCCGGTCATGCGGCCGTAGTCGTCGATCTGACCGGGGGCGAGGGCGGCGGGATCGACGCTGCCCTTACGGTTGCGGAACTGACGTACCTGGTAGGGGCGCCCTTCGACGGTCGTCCAGCCGAGCAGTATGTCGCTGACGACCTGCATGTGCTTCTGCCCGAGGACCACCCGGCGGCCCTCGTGCTCGGCCGCCGGTGTCGCGAAGCCGGCCGTGGCCAGGTGCGGGACCAGTGCCGAGGGGCGGGCCTCCTTCACCTGCAGGACCAGCGGCTGCCCACGGTGGTCGAGGAGCAGGACGACGTAGGAGCGGGTGCCGACGCTGCCGGTGCCGACGACCCGGAAGGCCACGTCGTGCACGGCGTAGCGGGCGAGCAGCGGGTGCCGGTCCTCGCCGAGGGTGCGGACGTACGGGCCCAGGGCGGCGGCGACCGCCGCGGCCTCGGCGTCCGGGACGCGGCGCAGCACCGGGGCGGCGTCCACGAAGCGGCGCCCGCCGTCCCCGGCCGGCTCGGTCGACCTGGCCGCGAACCGGCCGCTGGTGTTGGCCCGCGCCTTCTCCGAGAGCCGCTGGAGGGTGCCGAGCAGGTCGTGGGCGTCGGTGTGCGAGACGAGTTCCTCGTCGGCGATGGCGTTCCAGGCGTCGAGCACCGGCAGCCTGGACAGCAGCCGCATGGTGCGCCGGTAGGCGCCGACGGCGTCGCGGGCCGCGGCCCGGCAGGTGTCCTCGTCGGCGCCGGCCTCCCGTCCGGCGAGCACCAGGGAGGCGGCCAGCCGCTTGAGGTCCCACTCCCAGGGGCCGTGGACGGTCTCGTCGAAGTCGTTGAGGTCGATGACGAGGTCGCCCCGGGCGTCGCCGTACAGGCCGAAGTTGGCCGCGTGGGCGTCTCCGCATATCTGGGCGCCGATCCGGGTCATCGGGGTGCGGGCGAGGTCGTGGGCCATGAGTCCGGCCGAGCCGCGCAGGAAGGCGAAGGGGCCGGCCGCCATGCGTCCGACGCGGATGGGGGTCAGCTCCGGGATCCGGCCGGCGTTGGACTCGACGACCGCGCTCACGGCGCCGGGGCGGGCGGCGTCCAGGTCGAGGATGCGGTGCGCGGCACGCGGCACGCTCGTGCGCAGCGCCTTGCCCTCCCGCTTGGGCGAGCCCGACGGCGGCCACTGGGCGAAGCCGCGCACCCGGGGCAGCCGCCCGCTCCCCCGCGGCGCCGCGTCCGCCCGCTCCACGTGACCACCGGCTCCGGTCACCGCGACCGCCTCCCCCGTACACGCACCGACCGGTCAACGGCCCGCGCGAACACCGACACGAACATCAACGCGTGCCGACCGTACCGCCGGTGGCCGGTACACGTCAGGGCCGGGACGGCCCGCGTCCACCGACGCGGACCAA
This sequence comes from Streptomyces sp. NPDC104106, assembly GCF_055584345.1. NCBI lineage: Bacteria > Bacillati > Actinomycetota > Actinomycetes > Kitasatosporales > Streptomycetaceae > Streptomyces > Streptomyces sp. NPDC104106. The sequence continues at coordinate 307,382 of NZ_JBVJMF010000007.1, read as the reverse complement.
AAAGGAGGAGTCGGCCGCCGGCACCCCGCGCGGCCTCCTCGGCGCCCCGCCGACCAGCAGCCCGTGAGATAGCTCACGCATCGAGCCTCACGCATCGCGCATACCGCGCACCGCACTCCACCGCCGTCCGCCCCGACAGGGGTGCGGTGTCTCACATCTGACGGCACAACGAGAAACGGGCCCCTGCGGTGACTTCCGTCACCGGCAGAGACCCGTTTCACGGTTCTTCTCTGTGCGCGAGGGGGGAGTTGAACCCCCACGCCCTTGCGGGCACTGGAACCTGAATCCAGCGCGTCTGCCTATTCCGCCACCCGCGCATTGGGTGTATCTTCCGGTTCCTTCCCTTTCGGGCCGACCCCTTCCGACACCCAGAACATTAGCACGTCGTACGGGGTGGATTCACATCCCTTCCCGTCGGCCCCCTCCGCTCCGCCCGCGTCCCCCGGGCATCCGCCCCTCCCGTGTCCCCGCGTCTCAGCGAGACCCGTTTCACGTATCAACCTCGTACCGGTACCGGCCGTCCCCCCGGGAGAAGGACCGAGTCCACAGCCGGGTGCGGGACACTGGTCTTCGCCCGCCTCTACGATCCATGGCAGGAACCGGCTGATCGCCGGGCGCGTAGATACGATCAATGAGCAAGGCGCGGTAGTACACAGCAGGACAGAGCACGGCAAGGAAACGGCAGGGACGGAGGAGGTGCCCCATGGGAGTCCTGAAGAAGTTCGAGCAGCGTCTCGAAGGTCTGGTGAACGGCACCTTCGCCAAGGTCTTCAAGTCCGAGGTACAGCCCGTGGAGATCGCCGGCGCGCTCCAGCGTGAGTGCGACAACAACGCCACGATCTGGAACCGCGACCGGACCGTCGTACCCAACGACTTCATCGTGGAGCTGAGCGCGCCGGACTACGAGCGCCTCAGCCCCTACTCCGGGCAGCTCGGCGACGAGCTGGCGGGCATGGTGCGCGACTACGCCAAGCAGCAGCGCTACACCTTCATGGGGCCGATCAAGGTCAACCTGGAGAAGGCGGACGACCTCGACACCGGTCTGTACCGCGTGCGCAGCCGCACCCTCGCCTCCTCCAGCAGCCAGCCGGGACAGCAGGCGCCCGCGGCCCCGCAGGGCGCGTCGGGCGGGTACGGCTACCCACCGGCCGCGCCCGCGGGCGCGCCCCCGATGCCGTCCGCGCCGCCGCCCGGCGCCCGCCCCGGCGGCTACGGCTACCCGCAGCCCGCCGCCGGCCAGCGGCCCCCGGCCGCCCCCGCGGGCGGCGGACAGACCCGCTACTGGATCGAGATCAACGGCACCCGCCACCAGATCTCCCGCCCGACGCTGGTGCTGGGCCGCAGCACCGACGCCGACGTGCGGATCGACGACCCCGGCGTCTCCCGCCGGCACTGCGAGATCCGGACCGGAACGCCCTCGACGATCCAGGACCTCGGCTCCACCAACGGCATCGTGGTGGACGGGCAGCACACCACCCGCGCTACGCTCCGCGACGGCTCGCGGATCGTCGTGGGCAGCACCACCGTTATCTATAGGCAAGCCGAAGGGTGAAGCGGGGGCAATGTCAGAGCTGACCCTCACGGTCATGCGGCTGGGTTTCCTGGCCGTACTGTGGCTGTTCGTGATCGTGGCCGTGCAGGTCATCCGCAGCGACCTGTTCGGTACGCGCGTCACCCAGCGCGGATCGCGTAGGGACACGGCGCGCCAGCAGCAGGCGGCCCGGCAGCAGCAGGCCGCCGCGCCCCCGCCGCAGCGCGGCCGGCAGGCCGCCCCGCAGGGCGGCGGCCGGCGCGGGCGCAACGCCCCCACCAAGCTCGTGGTGACCGAAGGCACACTGACCGGCACCACCGTCGCTCTGCAGGGCCAGACGATCACCCTGGGCCGGGCGCACGACTCCACGATCGTGCTGGACGACGACTACGCCTCCAGCCGCCATGCCAGGATCTACCCGGACCGCGACGGCCAGTGGATCGTCGAGGACCTCGGCTCCACCAACGGCACCTATCTGGACCGGTCCCGGCTGACGACCCCCACGCCGATCCCGCTGGGCGCGCCGATCCGCATCGGCAAGACCGTCATCGAGCTGCGGAAGTAGTGCTACGTCATGAGTGAGCGCGAGCGGAGCGAGCACGCAGCGGCAGGCCGCCACCCGGCCGCCGGCGCGCTCCCGACCGGAGGGTGGGCAGTGTGGCTCGACACGACCGGCTGTACCCGGAGCCGACGGGCGAGGTGGGCATGAGTCTGTCACTGCGCTTTGCCGCCGGATCGCACAAGGGCATGATCCGCGAGGGCAACGAGGACTCCGGTTACGCCGGTCCGCGCCTGCTCGCGATCGCCGACGGCATGGGCGGCCAGGCGGCCGGCGAGGTCGCCTCCTCGGAGGTCATCTCCACCCTGGTCACGCTCGACGACGACGTGCCCGGCTCCGACATCCTCACCTCGCTCGGCGTCGCCGTACAGCGCGCCAACGACCAGCTGCGCGCCATGGTCGAGGAGGACCCCCAGCTCGAGGGCATGGGGACGACGCTGACGGCACTGCTGTGGACCGGGCAGCGGCTCGGCCTCGTGCACGTCGGCGACTCGCGCGCCTACCTGCTGCGGGACGGCGTGCTCACGCAGATCACCCAGGACCACACCTGGGTGCAGCGGCTCGTGGACGAGGGCCGGATCACCGAGGAAGAGGCCACCACGCATCCGCAGCGCTCCCTGCTGATGCGCGCCCTCGGCAGCGCCGAGCACGTCGAGCCCGACCTGTCGATCCGCGAGGTGCGGGCCGGCGACCGCTATCTGATCTGCTCCGACGGGCTGTCCGGCGTCGTCTCCCACCAGACGATGGAGGAGACCCTCGCCAGCTACCAGGGCCCGCAGGAGACCGTGCAGGAGCTGATCCAGCTCGCGTTGCGCGGCGGCGGCCCCGACAACATCACCGTGATCGTCGCGGACGTGCTCGACCTGGACACCGGGGAGACCCTCGCCGGACAGCTGTCCGACCAGCCGGTCGTGGTCGGCGCGGTCGCCGAGAACCAGCACCATCTGCACGACAACGGGATCATGCAGACCCCGGCCGGCCGCGCCTCCCACCTGGGCCGGCGGAGCCAGGGGCACGGCGGCGGCGAGTTCGGCCCGCCCGGCTCCGGCGACACCACCGGCTACATCCCGGCGGACGGCTTCGCCGACTACGCCGACGGCGACTTCACCAAGCCGCGCAAGCGCGGCTGGCTGAGGGGCTCACTCTACGGCGCGCTCGCGCTCGCCGTGATCGGCGGCGGCCTCTACGGCGGCTACCGCTGGACGCAGACGCAGTACTACGTCGGCGCCAAGGACGAGCACGTCGCGCTCTACCGCGGGATCAGCCAGAACCTGGCCTGGGTGTCGCTGTCGAAGGTCGAGAAGGACCACCCCGAGATCGAACTCAAGTACCTGCCGCCGTACCAGCAGAAGCAGGTCAAGAACACGATCGCGGCGGGCGGACTGCAGCAGGCCGAGACGAAGATCGAGTCGCTGTCGGTGCAGGCCTCCGCGTGCAGGAAGCAGGCGGAGCGCACGGCCGCCGCCGAGTCGCAGAAGAACGCGAAGACGGGCCAGGGCGCGGCCGGAGGCACCACGGGGACCACCCGTACCTCCCTCACGTCCACGACGGCACCGACGCCGCACCAATCCGGTTCGACGTCCGCTTCGAAGAACCCGTCGAAGCCGCCGTCCGCGTCCGCCAGTCCCAACCCCGGCCCGAGCCTCTCCGAGGATGAGCAGAAGGTCGTCGATCAGTGCGGCAAGCAGTAGCCCCGCCGCGAGAGGCCCTGTCACACGATGAGCAGTACGACTAACTCGCCGACGCATCACACGTCCACGATCGGCGCGATCGGCGCGCCGAGCCGCCGCAACACCGAGCTGGCCCTGCTGGTCTTCGCCGTGGTCATCCCGGTGTTCGCCTACGCCAACGTGGGCCTCGCCGTCGACAGCAAGGTGCCCGCCGGGCTGCTGAGCTACGGGCTCGGCCTCGGCCTGCTGGCCGGCGTCGCCCATCTCGTCGTACGGAAGTTCGCGCCGTACGCCGACCCGCTGCTGCTGCCGCTGGCCACCCTGCTCAACGGGCTCGGTCTGGTGTGCATCTGGCGGCTGGACCAGTCGAAGCTGCTCCAGCAGATCCACGTCGCGGGCGGCAAGGCCACCAACCAGCTGCTGTACACGGCGCTGGGCATCGGGCTGTTCGTCGCGGTGCTGGTCCTCCTCAAGGACCACCGCACGCTCCAGCGCTACACCTACATCTCCATGGTGGGCGCGCTGGTCCTGCTGCTGCTCCCGCTGGTCCCGGGCCTCGGCCTGAACGTGTACGGCGCCAAGATCTGGATCCACGTCGGCGGTTTCTCCATCCAGCCCGGTGAGTTCGCCAAGCTGGTACTGGCGGTGTTCTTCGCCGGCTACCTGATGGTGAAGCGGGACGCGCTGGCCCTGGCCAGCCGCCGTTTCATGGGGCTGTACCTGCCCCGCGGACGTGACCTCGGCCCGATCCTCGTCGTCTGGGCGATGTCGATCCTCATCCTGGTCTTCGAGACCGACCTCGGTACCTCGCTGCTGTTCTTCGGCATGTTCGTGATCATGCTGTACGTCGCCACCGAGCGGACCAGCTGGATCGTCTTCGGCCTGCTGATGTCCGCGGTCGGCGCGGTCGGCGTGGCGAGCTTCGAGTCGCACGTGCAGCAGCGCGTCCAGGCCTGGCTCGACCCGCTGAAGGAGTTCAAGCTCAGCCGGCAGGGTGTCGGCGGCCACTCCGAGCAGGCCATGCAGGCCCTGTGGGCGTTCGGCTCGGGCGGCACCCTCGGCACCGGCTGGGGTCAGGGCCACTCCGAGCTGATCCGGTTCGCCGCGAACTCCGACTTCATCCTCGCCACCTTCGGCGAGGAGCTGGGACTCGCGGGCATCATGGCGCTCCTGCTGATCTACGGCCTGATCGCCGAGCGCGGCGTCCGTACCGCCCTCGCCGCGCGCGACCCGTTCGGCAAGCTGCTGGCCATCGGCCTGTCCGGCGGGTTCGCGCTCCAGGTCTTCGTGGTGGCCGGCGGTGTGATGGGCCTCATCCCGCTGACCGGCATGACCATGCCGTTCCTCGCCTACGGCGGTTCCTCCGTGATCGCCAACTGGGCACTGATCGGCATCCTGATCCGGATCAGCGACACCGCCCGCCGCCCGGCGCCCGCCCCCGCCGCCAACCCCGACGCCGAGATGACCCAGGTGGTCCGCCCGTCATGAACAAGCCCCTGCGCCGGATCGCGATCTTCTGCGGCCTCCTCGTCCTGGCCCTGCTGATCCGCGACAACTACCTCCAGTACGTCGAGGCCGACTCGCTGCGCACCGACAAGAACAACCGCCGGGTCGCCATCGAGCGGTACGCCTCCCCGCGCGGCGACATCATCGTGGACGGCAACCCGATCACCGGTTCCGTCGAGGCCAAGAGCGGCGACTTCAAGTACAAGCGCACGTACAAGGACGGGCCCATGTGGGCCCCCGTCACCGGCTACTCCTCGCAGGCCTTCGGCAGCACCCAGCTGGAGAGCCTCGACGACGGCATCCTCAGCGGCACCGACGACCGGCTCTTCTTCCGCAACACCCTGGACATGCTCACGGGCAAGCAGAAGCAGGGCGGCAACGTCGTCACCACGCTGAACGCGGCCGCGCAGAAGGCGGCGTTCGACGGGCTGTCCAAGCAGGGCGGCAAGGGCGCGGTGGTCGCGCTGGAGCCCTCCACCGGGAAGATCCTGGCGCTGGCCTCCTACCCGTCGTACGACCCGTCGTCCTTCGCGGGCAACACCCTCGGCTCGGACACCAAGAACTGGAACAAGCTCCAGAAGTCGAACGACCCGGCGGAACCGATGCTGAACCGGGCGCTGCGCGAGACCTACCCGCCGGGCTCCACGTTCAAGGTGGTCACGGCGGCGGCCGCGCTGGAGAACGGGCTGTACACCTCGGCCGACGAGCCCACGAACTCGCCGCTGCCGTGGACCATGCCGGGCACCACGACCGAGCTGAAGAACGAGGGCGACATCCCCTGCAAGAACGCCACCTTGCGGACCGCCCTGCAGTACTCCTGCAACTCGGTCTTCGGCAAGATCGGCGCTGATCTCGGCAACGCCAAGATGCTGACGGAGGCGAAGAAGTTCGGCTTCGACTCCCCGCAGGACACGCCGGTGCGCGCCTACCCGTCGCAGTTCTCCGACAACATGAACGCGTCGCAGACCGCGCTGTCCTCCATCGGCCAGTTCAACACCGCCGCGACCCCGCTGCAGATGGCGATGGTCGCCTCGGCGGTCGCCAACGACGGCAAGCTGATGAAGCCGTACATGGTGGACAAGCTCCAGTCGTCCAACCTCGACACCTTCTCGCAGACCCAGCCGGAGGAGCTGAGCCGGCCGCTGTCCTCGAAGAACGCGCAGGTCCTGCAGGACATGATGCAGACGGTGGTCGAGAAGGGCACCGGTACGAACGCGAAGATCCCCAATGTGACCGTCGGCGGCAAGACCGGTACCGCGCAGCACGGTGTGGCGAACAGCGCCAACCCGTACGCCTGGTTCATCTCCTTCGCGAAGATGCCCGACGGCAGCTCGCCGGTGGCGGTGGCCGTGGTGATCGAGGACGGGAGCGCCAACCGCGACGACATCTCCGGCGGCGGCCTCGCCGCTCCGATCGCCAAGAACGTCATGCAGGCGGTCATCAACTCCAAGAAGTGACCTCGACCACCCCGGGGAGTGACCCCCGTCACGTCTCCTTCACATCGTTGCACGTTGCGATACCGGTCCTGTATCGGGTTGCGGGCTTGGCCAGGTCACACAAAGCGAGCCGGGTACGGTAGGCCCGGACGGCAGCCTCCGGCGGCGTACGAGGAGTGCGCGGCCGGGACCGACGGAGAGGGCTGGTAGGTAGCTATGGAAGAGCCGCGTCGCCTCGGCGGCCGGTACGAACTGGGCCAGGTGCTCGGTCGTGGTGGCATGGCGGAGGTCTACCTCGCACATGACACCCGCCTCGGCCGCACCGTGGCAGTGAAGACCTTGCGCGCCGACCTGGCACGCGACCCTTCCTTCCAGGCCCGGTTCCGCCGGGAGGCCCAGTCGGCCGCCTCGCTCAACCATCCCGCGATCGTCGCGGTCTACGACACGGGCGAGGACTACATCGACGGGGTCTCGATCCCGTACATCGTGATGGAGTACGTCGACGGCTCCACGCTCCGTGAGCTTCTGCACTCCGGCCGCAAGCTCCTGCCGGAGCGCGCGATGGAGATGACCATCGGCATCCTCCAGGGCCTGGAGTACGCCCACCGCAACGGCATCGTGCACCGTGACATCAAGCCGGCGAACGTCATGCTGACGCGCAACGGCCAGGTCAAGGTGATGGACTTCGGCATCGCCCGCGCCATGGGCGACGCCGGCATGACGATGACGCAGACGGCGGCGGTCATCGGCACCGCGCAGTACCTCTCGCCGGAGCAGGCCAAGGGCGAGCAGGTCGACGCCCGCTCGGACCTGTACTCGACGGGCTGCCTCCTCTACGAGCTGCTGACCGTACGGCCGCCCTTCGTCGGCGACTCGCCGGTGGCCGTCGCCTACCAGCACGTACGCGAGGAGCCCCAGCCCCCGTCGGTCTTCGACCCCGAGATCACCCCCGAGATGGACGCGATCGTCCTGAAGGCGCTGGTCAAGGACCCGAACTACCGCTACCAGTCGGCCGACGAGATGCGCGCCGACATCGAGGCCTGCCTGGACGGCCAGCCGGTCGGCGCGACGGCGGCGCTGGGCGCGGTGGGCTACGGCGGCTACGGCGACGACCAGCCGACGACCGCGCTGCGGCAGGAGCCGGGCGCCGCACCGGCGACCACCATGATGCCGCCGATGAACCCGGACGACGGCGGCTACGGCTACGACGAGCGCCCGGACCGCCGGGGCCGGCAGCAGAAGAAGTCCCACACCTCCACGGTCCTGCTGGTGGTCGCGGGCGTGCTGGTGCTGGTCGGCGCGATCCTGATCGGCAAGTGGGCGTTCAGCGGGAAGACGAACGACACCTTCTCCGCCCCGAACTTCGTCGGCTCCACCTACGCCGACGCCCAGAAGATGGCCGTGAACTCCGACCTGAAACTGGGCACCCCCACCCGCAAGCCGTGCGAGAACCAGCCGAAGAACTCGGTCTGCTCCCAGGACCCGGCTGCGGGCTCGCAGGTGAAGAAGGGCGACACGATCAACCTGGTGGTGTCGACGGGGGCGCCGAAGGTGCAGGTGCCGGACGTCCGCGGCATCCAGTACGACCAGGCCGAGTCCCAGCTGAAGGACAAGGGGTTCCAGGTCGACAGGAAGGACGTGGTGTCCTCCCAGACCCCGGGCGTCGTCACCGGCCAGGACCCCGCCGGCGGCACCGAGATCCAGAAGGGCTCCACCATCACCCTCACCGTCGCCAAGGCGGAGGAGAAGGTGACCATCCCGGGCGACCTCGTCGGCAAGTCCTGTGACGACGCGAAGACCGAGCTGACCCAGCTGGGCCTGTCGCCGAGCTGCAACGACAGCCCCACGACCGACCAGACCCAGAACGGCAAGGTCGTCTCGACCAACCCGCAGGCGGGCGAGCAGGTCGTCAAGAACACCAACGTGGTGATCAACGTCGGCAAGTTCCAGGGCCAGCAGCAGGGCCAGGTGCCGAACGTCTTCGGCAAGCCCCTGAAGCAGGCCCAGCAGATGCTGCAGCAGGCCGGCTTCACGAACATCCAGGTCAACGGCCCGAACGACGACAAGGCCCGGGTCCTCGCCCAGACCCCGCCGCAGGGCACCCAGGCCGACCCGGGCACCACCCAGGTCGTCCTGACCACCCAGGACTTCGGCGGCGGTGGCAACGGCAACAACGGTGGGACGAACATCTTCGGCGGCACCTTCGGCTGACGACGTCCCTTACCAAGTGAGCCCTGGCATCCCATGAGGACGCCAGGGCTCACTTATGGGACGTCCAAGGGCTGTCCCGTAACTGGTCTTCGGGGTTTCGTGGGGGAGGCGGATCCTCCCTGCGGATGACGTACGTCGTCGCGGTTCGGATCATGATCGAGTCATGTCGATCAGGCACTCCCTGGGCGACACAGTGCGCCCCGTCCCGCGCCCGGCAGACCGCCTACTTGTGGGGGCCGTGGTTCATCGTCGGTGGTCTGGCCTTCGCGGGGGCCACCGCGCTGTATGTCCGCCAACACGGTGATCGGCGCATGATGCGCCTCTACGGCGCCGTGGGCGCGCTCGGTGCCCTGGTCCTGTCCTTGGCTTCGACGGCTACCGGGATCGGTTGAGAGCTGGTACGTAGCTGCTGGTCACGGGCGAGATGATCCCGCGGTGGCCGGTGTGATCACGGCGTCGGATCCGTCCTGGCTGGCCCCTTCACAGGGCTCAGCCCGCGCCGGTTTCGCAAGCTGGTGACCGTGCTGCGGCGCGGGGAAGCCGACACGGTCCGCCCGGGGCGGCCCCGGGGTCTCTCCGTGGAGGACCGGCTGCTGCTCGTAGCGGCCTACTGTGGACGAACTTGACGCTGCGCCGGCTCACCCCGCTCTTCGGGGTCTCCAAGTCGGCCGCGGACCGCGTCGTCAACCACCTCGGCCCACGGCTCGCGCTCCGTCCCCGCCGACGGTTCCGGAAGGACACCGTGCTCATCGTGGACGGCACCCTGGTGCCCACCCGTGATCACACGGTCGCCGAGCAGTCGAAGAACTACCGCCACTCCACGTTACGCAGAGAACCTCCGTCAGCCCCGCAGCTCCGTCGGCAACGTCCGCTCGCTGTCGACCTTCTCCACCCGGACCAGTTCGCCCCACACCACGTACCGGTACTCCGAGGTGTACACGGGTGTGCACGTCGTCAGGGTGATGTAGTGGCCCGGCCTGGTCGTGCCGGATTCCTTGGGGATCTGCGAGATGACCTTGACGTTGTACTTCGAGGTCTCGGGCAGGATGGAGAAGACCTTGTAGACGTACCAGTCGTCCCGGGTCTCGAAGACGATCGGGTCGCCCTTCTTCAGCTTGTCGATGTTGTGGAACTTCGCGCCGTGGCCGTCGCGGTGGGCGGCGAGGGTGAAGTTGCCGTCCTTGCGGGTCATGGGGAGCGTGGCCTTGACCGGGTCGGTGTAGTAGCCGGCCACGCCGTCGTTGAGGACGTCCGTGCCCGTGCCCTTCTCGACCAGCACCTCGCCGTTCTTCATCGCGGGCACGTGCAGGAAGCCGATGCCGTCGGCGGTGTCCAGCGCGCCGGGGCCGGAGTCCTTCGATCCCTGCGACTGCGCCCAGTGCTGACGGACCTTGTCGGCCTGGTTGTTCGCCTTGCGGTCGGCTATCACGTTCGTCCACCACAAGGAGTAGACGACGAACAGGGCGAGCAACAAGCCCACCGTGATGAGGAGTTCACCGAAGACGCTGACCGCCGTCGCGATCCTTCCGGGACGCCGGCGGCGCGCGGCGGGCTCCGGTTCGGACGCGTCCGTGTGTTCTTCGGTCTCGTCGGCGGTCGCTGCCAATGTCTTCCTCTGCCTACTCGATGAGCGCGTCCGGCTTGCCCTCGCTGCGCGGGCGTTCCTGGACCATCTTGCCCCAGACGATCAGCCGGTACTTGCTCGTGAACTCCGGCGTGCAGGTGGTGAGGGTGATGTAGCGGCCCGGCTGGGTGAAACCCGAGCCCCTCGGGACCGGGTCCAGCACGCTGGTGTTGGACGGCGAGGTCACCGGAAGCGTCGACGTCACCTTGTACACGTAGTACGTGTCCTGCGTCTCGACCACGACCGCGTCACCGGGCACGAGCTTGTTGATGTAACGGAACGGCTCGCCGTGGGTGTTGCGGTGCGCCGCGAGACCGAAGTTGCCGGTCTTGGCGTCGGGCATCGCCGTCTTCAGGGGGGGCTCGCCGTAGTGGCCGACCATGCCCTTGTCGAGCACCTTCGCGTTGCTGACGCCCTCCGCGATCGGCGCCACCACGTCCAGCTTGGGGATGTGCAGGATGGCGAAGCCCTGCCCCGGCGCGAAGACGCCCGGGTTGCGCTTGCCGCTGGCCCAGTCGTCCTGGAGCTGGTGGGTCTCGCTGCCCGCCTGCGCGTGCGCCCGGACGTTGGTCCACCACAGCTGGTAGGTGACGAACAGCAGCATCAGCACGCCGGTGGTGATGAACACCTCTCCGATCGCCCGGCTCGCGAGGGTGGCCGCGGACGGCTTGCGCAGCCGCGCCTGCCGCCGGGCCTCCACCCGGGACAGCGGCCGGCCGGCGTCCGGTGCCACGGAGGCCGCGGTCTCCTGGCCCCCGCCGTGCCGACCGCCCCCGCGCCCGCCGCCACGCCCGGCACCGTGGCGTCTGGCGGCCTTTCTGCGGGCCGCACGGCCGCCGACGGCGGGTTCCGGACCGGAGGCGACAGAAGAGCCCGCAGAAGCGCCCACGGCGCCGCCCTCGGGAATCCGCAGCGCCATCGTCTCGTCGTCGAGAGGGCCGCGGTACGGCCCCCCGGAGGGTTCCGCGTCCCACTGCCCGAGCGCACCGGAGGCCTCGTACGACTGATCCCCGTACGAGGCATCGGTCTCGCGCTCCGGGCGCAGCGCGGTCACGCCGTGGCCCTGCCCACCACCGGGGCGAGCCCCGCCGACCTCGCCACGGCACCGTGGTCGCCGCACTCCACCAGCCAGTTGGCCAGCATCCGGTGCCCGTGCTCGGTGAGCACCGACTCCGGGTGGAACTGCACGCCCTCGACCGGCAGTTCACGGTGGCGCAGGCCCATGATGATGCCGTCGTGCGTGCGGGCGGTCACTTCCAGCTCGGCCGGCACCGTGGCCGGCTCGGCGGCCAGCGAGTGGTAGCGGGTCGCGGTGAAGGGGGAGGGCAGGCCCGCGAAGACTCCCGTGCCCTCGTGCTCGACCAGCGAGGTCTTGCCGTGCAGCAGCTCGGGCGCGCGGTCCACCACGCCGCCGTAGGCCACCTGCATCGACTGCATGCCGAGGCAGACACCGAAGACGGGCACGCCGGTGGCCGCGCAGTGCCGGACCATCTCCACGCACACGCCCGCCTGTTCCGGCGTCCCCGGGCCGGGCGAGAGCAGCACGCCGTCGAAACCGTCCTGGGCGTGCGAGGTCGACACCTCGTCGTTGCGCAGCACCTCGCATTCGGCGCCGAGTTGGTACAGGTACTGGACGAGGTTGAAGACGAAGCTGTCGTAGTTGTCGACGACGAGAATCCGCGCGCTCACTGGTTGTTCACCGTCACATCGTTGAAGGGCAGCAGCGGCTCCGCCCACGGGAAGACGTACTGGAAGAGGACGTAGACCACGGCCAGGATCAGTACGAGCGAGATGAGCGCCTTCAACCACGCGTTCCCCGGCAGATGCCGCCAGATCCAGCCGTACATGCCGTTCCTTCCGTATCCCCACGGCACCTGACTCACGCCGTACAGCCACCAGACTAACGGCGGCTACTGGCGCAGGGCCGCCGGTTCGCCGTACGCCACAGGCTGGGTGGAATCCAGGTGCGCCCAGACGATCAGCCGGTGACTGTGGCCCCATTCCGGATCGCACGTGGTCAGGGTCAGATACCGGCCCGGTTCCGGATATCCCGAGGCACGGGGCACAGGGTCGATCACCGCGACGTCCGTCGGCACGGTTTTGTAGGGCCCTTTGTCGATCCGATACGTGAACCAGGTCGTCCCGTCCGTGAGGACCACCGCGTCGCCGGGCCGCAGCCTCGGGAAGTCCAGGAAGGGATCGCCGTAGGTGCGCCGGTGGCCGGCCACCGCGAAGTTGCCCTGCTCGCCGAGCCGGGCCGTGCCCTGGTAGTGGGCGAGCCCCTTCGCCAGCACGTCCCGGCCGGTGCCCTCCAGGACCGGCTTGTTCCACGTGAAACCGAACCGGGGGATGTACATGATCGCGAACGGCTTGCCGTAGTGGTACGGCGCCGGGACCGTCACGGTCACCGTCTTCTCGCCCGGAGCGTCGGCGGCCGGCCGCACGCTCCCCTTCGACCACTGCCGGTGCAACTGGTCGATCTGGTCACTCATGGCGCCGTCCGCGCGCACACCCGTCCAGAACAGGACGTAGGCGACGAAGAGCACGATGAGGGCGCCGACGGTGATGCACAGTTCGCTGAAGGTCCTGACGATCACACGCACCGGCGCCTCCGTGAGGGACGGCTACTGCACGGCTACTGCGCGACTACTGCACGGGCTTCGCGTCATGCAGATCCACTGTGCCGGAGTAACCGGGAAGAGTCACCGTCCCGGTGTCGGCGACTTTCCAGCCGAGGCCGTAGACGTTGACGTACACCATGTAGGTCTGGATCGCCTTGCTCGCGGCGAGCGCCTGCTGGAGCCGCCCCGGGTCCCCGACGGCCGTGATCGTGTACGGCGGGGAGTAGACGCGGCCCTGGAGGATCAGCGTGTTGCCGACGCAGCGCACGGCACTGGTGGAGATCAGCCGCTGGTCCATGACCTTGATGCCGGTGGCGCCGCCCTGCCACAGGGCGTTCACCACGGCCTGGAGGTCCTGCTGGTGGATGACCAGGTAGTCGGGCTGGGGCGCGGGGTAGCCGGGGAGCTTGGCGGTGGCGTTGGGCGGGGCGTCGTTGAGGGTGACGGAGACGCCGTGGCCCGTGAGCGGCCGCAGACCGGCGCTCGACTCCAGCCCGCCGAGTGTGCGGTCCTGGGCCTTGCTGGTCCCGGCGTCGCTCCGGGCGAGGGACTCGACGCTTCCGCGCAGGGCCGCGTTGGACTCGTCCAGCTCCTTGTTCTTGCGGCTGCGCTGCTGGATCAGGTCGGACAGCTTCAGCAGGGAGCCGTCCTGGCGGATGTCGGTGCCCTTGGCGGTGTTGAAGCTGGTGATGAAGATCAGCCCGGCCAGGGCGAAGACGGCCGCCGTGAGGACGCGCACCGGGCGCAGCCGCAGCCGGCGGCCGGTGCCGGAACCCGTTGATCCCGTCCGGGGGGAGTCGGCAGAATTGCTCAACGTACCCTTATCTCCTTCGGCGCCACGGAAGCACTACGCTAACGGACGCGCCAGACCCAGTTACCTGCGCGGCCACGCAGCGCATCGACAGGAGAGACCCTCGTGCCGAAGTCACGTATCCGCAAGAAGGCCGATTTCACGCCGCCGCCGGCGAAGCAGGCACAGGCCATCAAGCTGGACAGCCGCGCCTGGGTCGCACCGGTCATGCTGGCCATGTTCGTCATCGGCCTGGCCTGGATCGTCGTCTTCTACGTGACCGACGGCTCCCTGCCCATCAACGCGCTGGACAACTGGAACATCGTGGTCGGCTTCGGCTTCATCGCCGCCGGCTTCGGTGTCTCCACGCAGTGGAAGTAGTAGCTCTGCCCAGGGCTGTTCACTGAGTTATCCACAGCGTTGTCCACAGTGGGGAAAAAGAACGACGATCTGTGGATAACTCATCGGGCGTTGACGCCGGTGTGACTGCCCACGATCCGCCATACACCTGTTCGCCCCCTGTCTGAGCTGGGAAAACACATCCGAGTGACAGGGGGCACAGCTGTGCCCGCACACGATGCACAAGATCCGGCACACGCTGTGGACAACGGTTCGGTATCGAGCACGGCAACCTGCTCGGACGAGGTGATCCGGCGGCCTGCCCGGATCAGGCGAGCTGAGCGGTCCTGAGCACGGTGAGCACCACCACGGCGACGAGGACGACCGCACACGCGCCGTACTGGATCAGCGTCCGCTTCTCGCGCGGGGCGTGGACCATCGCGTAGCCGACGGCGACACCGGCGACCAGGCCGCCGATATGGGCCTGCCAGGCGATGTTCGCCCAGGTGAAGGTGATGATGAGGTTGATCACCAGCAGGGCGATGATGGGCCGCAGGTCGTAGTTGAGCCGGCGCATCAGCACGCCGGTCGCGCCGAAGAGGCCGAAGATCGCGCCCGAGGCGCCCAGCGAGGGCGTGCGGGGGTCGGCGAGAAGATACGTGAGGGCGCTGCCGGCCAGGCCCGAGACGACGTAGAGGGAGAGATAACGGGCCCGGCCCAGGGCCGCTTCCAGGGGGCCGCCGATCCACCACAGGCTGAGCATGTTGAACAGGATGTGGGTGAAGCCGCCGTGCAGGAACATCGCGGTCAGCAGGCGGTAGTACTGCCCCTCGGCGACACCCTCGAGGGGGCCGAACTGGAAGTACTGGGCCCGTCCGATCAGCGCGAAGTGCTCGGCGACGGTGTCGCCCAGCGCCTGCTGCGCCAGGAAGACGGCGATGTTGAGGCCGATCAGCACCTTGGTGAGCAGCCGGGGGTCGGCGGTCATCGTGCCGCCGGCGATCGTGCGCGGGCGGGCCGCGTCCGGGGCGTGGCCGGTGCCCGAACCTCCCCGCACGCACTCCGGGCACTGGAAGCCGACCGATGCGCTGATCATGCACTCGGGGCAGATGGGGCGGTCACAGCGGGAACAGCGCACGCCGGTCTCGCGGTCCGGGTGCCGGTAGCACACGGGCACGCTGTGGGCGGCGCCCTGCGTACTGCCTTCGGCCTGGTCCATCGGTTCCCCTTGCTCGTCGTAGGCCTGCCCCCGGCAATGCCCCGCCCCGCTCATCCTTGGTACGGACGAGCGGGGCGTTTGGTTCCCACGCGGGGCCGGGCCGCGATGACCGGCCCTTGCGCCGGCGCCTCAGTGATCAGGCGTACCTGAATCGGGCCTCGGCGGAAAGGCCTCGGTGATCAGGCCTCGCGCGTCTCGATGACGACCGACTCGATGACCACGTCGTCGACCGGGCGGTCGTTGCGGCCGGTCTTCACCTCGGCGATGGCCTGGACGACGGCCTGGCTGGCCTTGTCCGTGACCTCGCCGAATATGGTGTGCTTGCGGGTCAGCCACGCCGTCGGGGCGACGGTGATGAAGAACTGCGAGCCGTTGGTGCCCGGGCCGGCGTTGGCCATGGCCAGCAGGAACGGCCGGTCGAAGCCGAGATCCGGGTGGAACTCGTCCGCGAACTGGTAGCCGGGGCCACCGATGCCGCTGCCCAGCGGGTCGCCGCCCTGGATCATGAAGCCGCTGATGACACGGTGGAAGATCGTGCCGTCGTAGAGCGGCTTCGTGCTCTTCTCACCGGTGCCCGGGTGCTTCCACTCGCGCTCGCCCTTGGCCAGCTCGACGAAGTTGCGGACCGTCGCGGGCGCGTGGTTCGGGAAAAGCTGGACCTCGATGTCGCCGCGGTTGGTCTTCAGGGTGGCGTACAGCTGCTCAGCCACGATCTGCCTTCCGTTGTCCTCGTATGACCAACAGATCCTCGCACGGCCGCACCCGTGCACCCATATGCCCGCCCTCGCATGCCGCGCAAGCCGTCGGCAGGCATGATCCGTAAAAGGGTGGAAAGTCGAAATACCGTACGCCACCGAGGAGGAGGATCCCGTGACCCGCATCGACAGCGTGCGCGCCGCGACCGGCTCGGCGAAGGACAGCGTCCTGCACGCCGCGGAAGTGGTGGCGCCTTACGCCGACACGGCCAAGGAGCGTGCCGCGCTCTACGCGCAAGAGGCACGCGTACGGCTGGCGCCCGTGATGTCGCAGGCCGCCGAACAGGCCCGCGTGCAGTACGACGCGCGGCTCGCCCCACGGCTGGAGCAGGCCCGTGCGTATGTGCCGCCGAAGGTGGACCTGGCCGCGCAGGAGGCCGCCGTCCGCACCCGTAAGGCCGCCCGGCAGGCCGCCGAGTACTCACGTCCGAGGATCGAGCAGGCCAGGGCGGTGGCCGCGCCGGTGCGCGACGAGGCCACCGCCCGGGGTGCCGCCGCGCTGGCCGCGCTGCGCGGTCAGGTCTCGGCCGAGGACATCCAGAAGCTGGCCCGCAGGAACCAACGCCGCTGCCGGGGCGCGCGCGCGCTGAAGGGGCTGGCACTGCTGACCCTGCTGGCCGGCGGCGCCTTCGCGGCCTGGAAGTGGTGGGACAAGCAGACCAACCCCGACTGGCTGGTCGAACCCCCGGCCCCGACGGAGGTCGCCGAATCCGCCCACCTCACCTCGGTGGACGACACGTCCTCACTGGACCCCGAGGTGCAGGCCAAGCAGGCCGAAGAGGACGTGTCGAACGACGAGGACCGCGAGTAGGGCTCTCTTGGCCGACGTGCCGCAGGACGCCGAGTGCCGACTCGACGTCCCGGGGCACGTTTCACGTGAAACCACGGCGGCCCTTCGGCGGATACGGGGGTGCGGTCCCCGCACCGGCGATCACCCCTGCGGGGAAGGCCACCGGCCCACCCCGTCCGTACGGACCTTGCCTGGTCGCGGCCGCCGTCCGCCCATGCCCGGGGGCAGCCGTGGAAGGAGCCCCGCATCCGCCACCGGCGTCGGGGCAGGCACGGATACGACGGCGGGAGGGCCGTTCGCGGTCGCCACGAGCGCGAGGAAGGCCCCGCGGAAAGCCCGGGGAGGTATCCCGTGCCGACGGCGCGTCGATCCCCCCCGGACAAAGCCGATCCGGGGAGGAACTGACCGGGACCGGGAGCCGTCGGCGCACCGGCCCTCGCCGCTCGGGCCGCCGCGGCGCCCGGCCGGCCACGTCCTGGAGACCACTGCCACCGGCACCCGGAATTGTCCTGCGCCCGCCCGGACTTGAGCAGCCCGGGCCCGTCATCGCCGCCGATCTGTCGGCACGTCCCGCCACCGCCCACGAAAAATCCCCTCTGATCCGCGTTTCCGCAGGTCAGAGGGGATTTAAGGAGTGGAGCCTAGGGGAGTCGAACCCCTGACATCCGCCATGCAAAGACGGCGCTCTACCAACTGAGCTAAGGCCCCGGGAAGGGATGACCAGCCGGAGGAATCCCGTTCCGGCGGGCGTCGCAGACCAGAGTACCGGGTCACCCCGGGTATCCGGCAAAAAGATTGAGGGGTCCCCGCGTATGACCACGCTCCGTAAGATGCTCCGCGTGGTTCGCTACAGCGAACCGCGGTTTTCCGGGGAAGCGATGGGGAGACGCAATGGACGCCGCACAGCAGGAAGCCACCGCCAGAGCGCGGGAGCTGCAGCGGAGCTGGTACGGAGAGCCGTTGGGGGCGCTCTTCCGTAAGCTCATCGATGATCTCGGTCTCAACCAGGCCCGTCTCGCGGCGGTCCTGGGGCTGTCCGCTCCGATGCTCTCGCAGCTGATGAGCGGCCAGCGGGCCAAGATCGGCAACCCCGCCGTGGTCCAGCGGGTGCAGCTGCTGCAGGAGCTGGCGGCCCAGGTCGCGGACGGCAGCGTCAGCGCCGCCGAGGCGACGGAGCGCATGGAAGAGATCAAGAAGTCGCAGGGGGGCTCCGTGCTCAGCAACACCGCCCAGACGACGAGCGGTTCGGGCGCGCCGACGGTCAAGCGGGTGGTCCGCGAGATCCAGTCGCTGCTGCGCTCGGTGGCCGCCGCGGGCGACATCATCGACGCCGCGGACAGCCTCGCGCCGACCCACCCCGAACTGGCGGAGTTCCTCCGCGTCTACGGCGCCGGCCGCACCTCCGACGCCGTCGCCCACTACCAGTCCCACCAGAACTGACCCCTT
Source organism: Streptomyces sp. NPDC104106 (assembly GCF_055584345.1). Classification (NCBI taxonomy): domain Bacteria; kingdom Bacillati; phylum Actinomycetota; class Actinomycetes; order Kitasatosporales; family Streptomycetaceae; genus Streptomyces; species Streptomyces sp. NPDC104106. The sequence goes on along the minus strand of NZ_JBVJMF010000007.1, from coordinate 288,885 downwards.
GACCCCGTGGAAGGGGCACGGGGGCACGGGGCCGGTCGCGGGGCACGCGGGGTCCGGGGGGGTAATCGAAGCCGTAGTGGGGGTAGTGGGGGCGTAGCGGTCAGGGGGCAGGGGACACGCGGAGCCAGGGGGAGGAGCGGCGGGCTGCCATGGGTGAGGTCTTCGCCGGCCGGTACGAGCTGGCCGACCCGATCGGACGCGGTGGTGTGGGCGCCGTATGGCGTGCCTGGGACCACCGCCGACGGCGTTATGTTGCGGCCAAGGTGCTCCAGCAGCGCGACGCCCACTCCCTGCTGCGTTTCGTGCGCGAGCAGGCGGTCCGGATCGACCACCCCCATGTCCTCGCCCCGGCCAGCTGGGCCGCCGACGACGACAAGGTGCTGTTCACCATGGACCTCGTCGCCGGCGGCTCCCTGGTCCACCTCGTCGGCGACTACGGCCCCCTGCCGCCGGCGTACGTGTGCACCCTGCTCGACCAGTTGCTGTCCGGCCTCGCCGCCGTCCACGAGGAAGGCGTCATCCACCGGGACGTCAAGCCCGCCAACCTCCTCCTCGAAGCCACCGGAACCGGCCGGCCCCGACTGCGGCTGTCCGACTTCGGCATCGCCATGCGGCTCGGCGAACCCCGCCTGACCGAGACCAACCTCGTGGTGGGCACGCCCGGTTATCTCGCGCCGGAGCAACTGCTCGGCGCGGAACCCGACTTCCCCGCCGACCTGTTCGCCGTGGGCCTGGTGGCCCTGTATCTCCTCGAAGGCGCCAAGCCTGACGCCAAGGCGCTCGTGCGGTACTTCACCGAGCACGGGACGCCCGGGCCTCCCAAGGGCGTCCCCGAACCGCTGTGGCAGGTCGTCGCCGGGCTGCTCCAGCCCGACCCTGCCGCCCGCTTCCGCACCGCCACGGGTGCGCGCAAGGCGCTCGCCTCCGCCGCGCAGCTCCTGCCGGAGCCCGACCTCGACGACGAGCTGATCGAGGTATTCGACCAACTCGGGCCCCTTCCACCGGGGTTCGGCCCCGACGGTCCCCTCGCCAGGGCCTCCGGCGTCGCCGTCGAACCGACTCCGGGAAGCGACACCGGTGGCGGTGGGGATCCGAGCGGTTCGGGCGGCGGTGGGCGTTCCGGCCCCGTCGGCGCGGTACGGCTCCCGGGCACCGGGCCGTTACCGGACACCGGCTCCCGCTCACACACCGGTTCCCTGTCGGACACCGGCAGCTTCCGCCTGCCACCGCCCCAAGGGACCCCCGCCCCCCAGCCGTACGCCTCGACCCCCCAGTCGTACGCCTCCGCTCCCCGCCCCTACGCCGTCTCCCCCCGCACTCCGGCAGAGCCGTCCCCGTTCCCCTACGCGGCTCCGCAGGCCGGTGGCCTCCAGGCCCCTGTCCACCGCCCCCGCGCCGAGCCGTCCGTGACCGATCCGCCCGCCACCGATCCGTCCGTGACCGACCGGTCCGTGACCGTCTCCTACACCGCGCGCGACCCGCGCGTCCCTCTTTCAGCCCAGCCGGTTCCGCCTGGCCCTGCCCCCGCCCACGGCCACGGCCGACGCGGGCGGCGTGCGCGCAGGGACCGGCGCCGGGCCGGGCCGCCGGCCAGGGTCGCGATACCGATCCTGCTGCTGGCGCTGGCCTGTTACGCGGTGGGCTTCTGGGCGCTGGTCCGGATCTGAGCGCGGCGGGCTACGAGCGTCCAGCCGCCGAGCACCGCGAGCAGCAGGGTCCCCGTGCCGATCCCGCCGGCCGCGACCAGCGCCATCGCGGGATCACCGCCGCTCCCGGTCCCGCTCCCCGTCCGCCCGGCGGCCCCGGTGATCACGGCCTGCCGGTCCTCCTGCGTGACCGTGAAGACGTTCCCCGGCACCGGGCGGCCGGCGTACTCCGGGCCCGCGTGCGCCTGCCCGGACACCCGGACCCCCAGCGTCACGGCGAACGGCCCCCGCCCGAAGGTGCCGGCCAGCCGCTCGCTGAGATGCAGGACCAGGTAGTAGTCGCCGGCGAAACGGACGGAGGTCACCGCGGCGGGGACGGCGTAGCGGTTGGCGTACTCCACCGGCGGGACCGGGGCGAGCGCGCCTGACCTCTGCGTGCCGGTGTAGCCGAGGGCCACGTCCTCGACGGGGCCGCGCACGGGGTTGTGGAGGGAGAGGTCCAGGGCGCCGCCGACATAGCCGTGGCCCGGGGCGGCGCCCAGTTCGGCGAAGACGTGCAGCTGCTGGCCCCAGTCGAGCGGCACCTTGTAGAACCGTGTGTCGCCCGGCATCAGCTCGGTGCGCCAGACTCCCTGGCCGAGCGCACGCGCGGAGGCGAAGCCCGCGCCGCCTGACCTCTCCTTCGGTGCGCCACCGAGTGGCTCGGGCGAGGCGGAGTCCCAGGTCTGCGGCGCGGTGGTGGCACCGGGACGCGCCGGGCGCGGTTCCGTGGCGGGCGCGATCTCCAGGTCCCACGGCCGCGCCGAACCGGCCGCCGGACCCGCACCGGAAGCGCCGCCGGAGACCGCGCCGGCCGCACCACCCGGAGCCCCGCTGTCCAGGCGCTGGACGAACACGTAGTACGTCCCCTCGCCCTGGCACACCGGCCGGCCGGTCTCGCGCTCCCCCAGCGCGGTGACCGGGTGCGGGCTGAGCGCGGCGCCGAAGCGGGCATCGGCGAAGGAGCAGTGCGTGCCCCTCGCGTCCCGGACCGTCACGCTGATGCCGTCGGTGCTGGCCACGGTGGCGCCGACCGGGGGTACGGCGGTGACGGGGACGTATGCCGTGTCGGCGGCCCTGAGCCGGATCCGGTAGGAGAGGGTGCCGTTCGGCGGCAGGGTGCTGCGGTAGACACCGCCGGGTTCCAGCCGCCCGGCGTCCGCGGTGCCCGCCCCGCCCGCCACCGGCCGGGCACCGGGCGCGAACGCGTACGACGTGCCGTCCGCGGCAGCGGCCGTGGCACCGGGCAGCACGACCACGGCGACGAGGCCGAGCAGAACAAACAGGGCAGCCGCAACAACCGGACAGACCGGGAGAACCAGGGCGACCAACGAAGCCCGGAAGACAGTGGAGACCCGGGAGACCGTGCAGGCCGGGGAGAGGGGGGCGACCGGGGCGGCACAGCGCCCCGGTCGCAGGGCCGACCACCACGCCGTCCGTCGCCGCAGCCTCCGCCCCCGCATGTCCCGGCCTCCCCGGTGGTCACCATCGCCCGTCGGCTCGTGGGCCCGCGTCGGCCCGTCACCCGACGGCCCGTGGCCCATCCTGCCTCGCACGGACCTGGACCATCCGGGGAACGCGTACAGCCGTCCGAAACGCCCGGCCACGCCTGGCCGGAACCCTGCGGCGCTCGCCGTGTCCCGCGAAACGCGTACCGCACCCCGCGCGCCCCCGCAAACGCAGAACCCCGGCCGCTGCGGCGGCCGGGGTCTCCTCAGATTCTGGTATCAGGCACTCAGGAACCCGTGGGCACGGAGTCAGTCGCCTCCGTCCACAGATCCTGCTCGGCGCGATCCGCCTGGATCTGGCGGTACACGAGGAGCCCGCCGATGGCGGCCAGTGCGACCAGGAGCAGCTTCTTCACCGCGCGACCTCGTCTTTCCTTGACGTAGGGGACCTCTGGCGCCCGACTATACACACCGGCCGATATCGATCGGTGACCTGCTTCGGGGCTCAACTCCCGCCCCGGAACCCGCAATAGCGCAGGTCCGGGCAGGCACGAGGGCCGATCCGATCGGAGGGTGATCACACCCCCACGGGCGGTTACTTTGCTCCCTCTTCGCTCACCCTCACCAGCCTTTGGGAGGGTTTCCGACCCCCCTTCCGCCATCCGGGTGGTGTTCATCGGAACATCGACGCGCCACGGGCGTCGGTCCACCACTTCGCGACCCTCATACACATCATGAGGAAAGTACGCAAATCGCCCAACCCGAAAGTGAGGGGACATGACCGAGAACAAGGTCATGAAGCTGTGGACCGCCATCGTCACCGCCTTCCTCGCGCTGTGCACGGCGCTCGGACTCGTCACCGCCACCACCGCCACCACCGCGGCGGCCGCACCCCGGAGCGAGACCCCCGACACCGCCACCGCGACGCGGACCGTCCCGGCGATCCCCACACCACGCCACTGGGCCCGAGCCCATGCCAGTGCGCTTCCCCCCACGATGAAGCAGCGGATCCGGGCCGAGGCCCACGGAAAGACCCCCAGTTGCCGGCACCGCCCCGACGACGCGACCGAGGCCGACAGGCACCGGCTCCTCGACACGACGGAGGCGGAAACGACGGCACACCCCGACCACTCCTCGTCGGAGTCCCTCGACTGCTGAACCCCGCCCCATGAGCAGTACCGCAGCCGTCTCGACGAAAGGCGACTTGCGTACCATCAGTCGACACGGAACGACCCCCGGCCGGACCCGGCCGGGGGTCTCGCGCTGTATCCGGAAAGGTGGTGGGTGCCGGTGAGTACCGCCGTGACCCGGCGCGTCACCGTGGTCACCGCTGTCCACGGCCCGTCCGCCCGGTTCCTGCCGGACGCCTACGCGTCCCTGCGCGTGCAGCGGCTCCCCGAGGGCTGGGAGTGGGAGTGGGTGATCCAGCAGGACGGGACCACGGACGAGGTCCGCCCGTACGTCCCCGACGACACGCGTGTGAGCTTCCACCAGGGCCGGCCGGGAGGGCCAGGAACCGCCCGGACGATCGCGCTGGCGCACGCCGGGGGCGTGTACGTCAAGGTCCTGGACGCCGACGACCGGCTCACCCCGGGCGCGCTGGCCCGCGACCTGGCCGTACTGGAGGCCGACCGCGGCATCGGCTGGACGACCTCCCGGGCCCTCGACCTGCTGCCCGACGGCTCCACCGCCGGCTTCCCCGGCGACCCGGAGGAAGGCCCGCTCGAACGCGGTGTCGTCCTCGACCACTGGAGGCGCAACGACTTCCGCCCGCCCGTCCATCCGGCGACCCTCTGCGTGCGCCGGGGCCTGCTGGTCGCCCTGGGCGGCTGGATGGCCCTGCCGGCGTCCGAGGACACCGGTCTGCTGCTCGCACTCGGCGCGGTCAGCCGCGGCTGGTTCTCGTCCGAGGTCGGGCTGCTGTACCGCAAGTGGGAGGGCCAGATGACGGGACAGGCGTCCCACACCGACCCCGCCGAGCGCACGGCCCGGATGGCGGTGGTCGAGGAGAGGGCAAACGAACTGGCGGCCCTCACCTGGAGCTATCCGCCCGCGTGGTGAACCGCGCGGGTCAGGCGGACGGTCCTGCGAGCACGATCGCCTGCGAGGGGCACTTCTCGGCCGCTTCCCGGACCTCCGGCGCGTCGCCGGACTCCGCGCGGCCGGGCCGTACGACGCCGTACCCGTCCTCGAACGCGAACACGTCCGGCGCCCGATACGCGCACTCCGCGGAGCCGTAGCACAGGGAGCGGTCGACGGAGACCTTCATACGTCCTCCAGGCGTCATCTGACTTCCAGGACGTCACTGCCCGCCTCACCGCACCCTGAACCGACCCACTTCACGAGGACGAACGGCGCCGCCCTGGCGGACCCGAGCGGGGTCTGTGCGTGCACCTGCAAGGCGGAGGAGCGAGTCGACGCGAGAGAGCGAGCGCGGGGGAGCCGGCGAGTGACGACAACGCCGCAGAGGTGCGGGCCAGACGCCGCGGCGCCGGGATGATCCGACAGCCCCTCTAGGGCCGACCGCCCGCGGCCGAGAGCCAGTGGGCCACCCGGCGCACCGTCGGCTCGTCGAGCAGATCGGCCATCGCCCGGACCGCCTCGTCGTCCTCGGCGCTCAGGTCGTACAGGCCCGCCTTGCCCAGACCAGCCATCAGCACCTGGTGGCGGCGGTCCGTCATGCGCTCCGCGAGCTTGGCCGGTTCGTCGGCACCGGGCGCCAGGGCGTCCGCCGCAGGTGCCCGGACGGCCGCCGCTGCCGGGGCGGCGGGGGTGTCGAAGAGACGCCAGGAGCCGTCCTGCGGCCCGGGTCCCCACAGCGCGAGCGTCACCTCCTCGCCCCGCGCCCGTACGGTCCGGGTCATGTCGGCGACGGCGTACAGCACGGGAGTCCGGTCCGGCGACTCGGCGCCCACCACCCAGGAGTCCTCCGCGGGGGGTTCCTGTGCGGGCCGGCGGAACATCGCGACCCAGCGCGGAGCGCCGGGCGGGCACGGGGGACGCTTCTCCATGACACTCACCCCTTCGGGAACATCCGGCTGGGGCACGTTATCTGACGGAGCGTCAGATAGCCAGGACGAGGCCGGACCGGAAGCGCAGCCACAGTCGCAGTCACGGAAGAGCGCGTCACGCCAGCCCGAATAGGGCGAACTATGGGCGTATGTGACCAAGCGTGAACGTATGAGTACGGTATGAGTCCACCGCCCGCTCGGCACCGGTCCCTCCCCTCGTGGGGACCGGTGCCGAGCGGTACGGCCTGTCGACCCATGACGCGTCGGCTCGCCACGGGTCGCGCAAGGGGAGCCGGTCGCCGGACCGGGCGTGGAATCACGCGACGGCCCCGCAGCCGCTCCCTGCCTGCCGCGGAACCCGCTCGCTCGCCCTCGGCCTAAGTTGGCCGAGAACCTTCGGCGAGATGAGCCATGTCCGCGAGCGCCAGGCCGATGGCCTGTCCGGACGGTGTGTGACGGGTCCGCTACCCGGTCCGGATCCTGCCATCTGTTGCCGTCGCGCAGGAGGCTGCGACGTCCGGACCAGTGCTTCCCCGCAGGTCAGGCATATAAGGTGAGTTTTCCGGTCCGGACGTCCAGATGCGGGGGGAGAGAAAAGGGGAGGGGCCTTGAGTTCCGACTCAGGGGCACGCACAGCTTTCGCCGAGCGCCTCGCGCTGCTCTACAAGGAGGCCGGAAATCCTCCCCTCAAGAGCGTCGCCGAGGGGGTCGTACGGCTGCAGCGGGTCGACGAGCGCGGGCGGCCCGTGCGCGTGTCCGCGCAGCGGATCAGCGACTGGCGCCGGGCCAGGAACGTACCGGCGCAGTTCACCGCCCTCGCGGCGGTGCTGCACATCCTGATCCCGGAGGCGCGTCGGCTGCGGCCCGCGCCGGTCTCCACCGGCCTGTACGACCTCGCGCACTGGCAGCGGCTGTGGGAGCGCGCGCTGGCCGACCCGGTCGGCGACCGTCCCGCGCCGGCCGCCGAGGAGAACCGCCGGCCACCGGCCCAGGCCCCGCCCGTCACCGGAGGCGTGTGCCCCTACCGGGGACTCGCCTCGTACCGGCAGGAGGACGCCCGCTGGTTCTTCGGCCGGGAGCGCAGTACGAGCGCGCTCGTCACCCAGCTGCGGGCCGCGGAGCGCACCGGCGGTCTGGTGATGCTGGTCGGCGCGTCCGGAGCGGGCAAGTCGTCCCTGCTCAACGCCGGTCTGGTGCCCGCGCTCAGGGACGGCGCCCTGACGGGGGACCCCACCGGCCCGGCCGGCCCCGTGCTCCAGCTGGTCCCGGGTGCCGATCCGCTCGGCGAGCTGGTCGGCCGTGTCCCCGAGCTGGGTCCGGTCGCCGCCGAGGCACGCGAGGCGGAGCGGGAGGCGACACGGAACCCGTCCGTCCCCGGCTCCGACGCACCCCGGATCGCCCGCGCGGCCCGTGAGGCGATCACGGCCTGGGCGCGTCGCGGGGGCTGCGGCGCTCCCCGGCCGACCCCCGAACAGCCACGGACGGCCGACAGCGAGACTCGGAACGCGGGCGTCGGCGAGCCACAGAACGCCGGCGTCGGCGAGACACGGGACGGGGCCCCCGGCACGCCCGCGCCCGCCGGTCCCCCGACCCCCGAACCGGCCCCGGCCCCCGAATCCCACCCCCTCGCCCACCGCACACCCGACCAGCACCCCTCCCCGGCGCCCCCTCCTCTCCCCCGTCCGGTCCTCATCGTCGACCAGTTCGAAGAGGCGTTCACCCTCTGCTCCGACGAGGCGGACCGCCGTACCTTCATCCAGCTCCTGCACGCCGTCTGCACGCCGCCCGCCGGTGCCCAGAGTGCGGCGCCGGTCGTCGTCGTGCTCGGCATACGGGCCGACTTCTACGAGCAGTGCCTCGGTTACCCGGAACTCGCCGACGCCCTCCAGCACCGGCACATGGTGCTGGGCCCGTTGAGCAGCGGCGAGTTGCGTGACGCGGTGACCGGGCCGGCCAAGGCGGTGGGGCTGGAGCTGGAGCCGGGGCTCGCCGAGCTGATCGTGCGCGAGGTGAGCGCCGACGGCCCGCGCGGAGCGCACGACGCGGGCGTGCTCCCGCTGCTGTCGCACGCCCTGCTCGCCACCTGGCAGCGCCGCAAGGCCGGGCGGCTGACCCTGGCCGGCTACCGCGCGGCCGGCGGCATCCAGGGCGCCGTCGCCGCCACCGCCGAGCGCGCCTGGTCGGGGCTCGACCCCGCGGCCCGTACGGCGGCCCGGCTGCTCCTGCTGCGCCTCGTCCGGCTCGGCGAGGACACCCACGCCACGCGCCGGCGCGGCACCCGGCGGCAGCTCGCCGAGGAGTCGGCCGACCCCGGCAAGACGGAGGAGTCGCTGGAGGCGCTCGTCCGGGCCCGGCTGGTGACGCTGGACGCGGACACCGTCGAGATCACGCACGAGGCGCTGCTGCACGCCTGGCCGCGGCTGCGGCACTGGATCGACGACAACCGCAACGACCACCTGCTGCGCCAGCGGCTGGAGGAGGACGGCCGGGCCTGGGAGGACTCGGGCCGGGACAGCTCGCTGCTCTACCGGGGTTCCCGGCTGGAGCAGGCCCGCGGCTGGGCCAGGTCGGCCGGTGACACCGTCCTCACCCGCAGCGCGGTGGAGTTCCTGGCCGCCTCGGTGCGGCTGCGCCGGCGCTCGGTGCTGCTGAGCCGGGCCGCGGTGGCCGCGCTCGTCGTGCTGGCCCTGGTGGCCGGCGGGTCGGCGGTGATCGCCCGGCAGCAGCGGGACGACGCCGTCTTCGAGCAGGTCCTCGCCGAGGCCGACCGGGTCCAGCACACCGACCCGTCCCTGTCCGCCCAGCTCGACCTGGTCGCCCACCGGCTGCGCCCGGACGACGAGGGGACGTACAGCAGGCTGCTGTCGATCGTGAACGCGCCGCTGGCCACCCCGCTGTCCGGCCACACCGGCGCCGTCTACCTCACCTCCTTCAGCCCCGACGGCCGGACCCTGGCCACCGCCAGCTACGACCGCACGGTCCGGCTGTGGAACGTGGCCGACCCCGGCCGCCCGAAGCCGCTCGGCAAGCCGCTGACGGGCCACACGAGCTGGGTGAGCAGCGCGGTCTTCAGCCCGGACGGCAAGACCCTGGCCAGTGCCGGGGACGACGCCGCGATCCGGCTGTGGAACGTCGCCGACCCCGCCCACCCGGTGTCCCTCGGCGGGCCCCTGACCGGGCACCGGGGCACGATCTACCTGGTCGCCTTCAGCCCGGACGGCCGTACGCTGGCCTCCGCCGGCGAGGACCACGCCGTACGGCTGTGGGACGTGGCCGATCCGCGCCACCCGCGGCAGATCGGCGCCCTGCGCGGGCACACCGCCGCCGTGCGCAGCGTGGCGTTCAGCCCCGACGGCCGCACCCTCGCGGCGGGCGGCGACGACGACAGGATCATGCTGTGGAACGTCGCCGACCCGCGGCACCCGACGCAGTACGCCACGGCGCTGACGGGCCACACCGACCTCGTGCACTCGGTGGCGTTCAGCCCCGACGGACACACCCTCGCCAGCGGCAGCGCGGACGACACGGTCCGCCTGTGGAACGTCACCGACCCCGCCCACCCCGCCGCGCTCGGCGCCCCGATGGCCGGGCACACCGGGCCCATCTGGTCGGTGGCCTTCAGCCCGGACGGCAGTCGGCTGGCCGCCGCGAGCGCGGACAGCACGGCCAGCCTGTGGAACGTGACCGATCCGGCGTCCCCGTCGCAGATCGGGCAGTCGCTCGCGGGCAGCAGCGGGGAGATGTACGCCCTCGGGTTCAGCCCCGACGGACGGACCCTCGCCACCGGCAGCGGCGACAGCAAGGTGCGCCTGTGGTCGCTGCCGACCTCGGACATCATCGGCCGCACCGGCGCGTTCCGGCCGGACGGACGGGTGCTGGGCACGGCGGCGCGGGACGGCAGGCTCCGGCTGTGGAACGTGACGCGGTCCGACCGGCCGGTGCTGCTGAGCAAGCCGTTCATGCAGGGCGACGCCGGCCATCGCGCGCTGCGGTTCTCGCCCGACGGCCGCCTCCTCGCCGTCCTCACCTACGACCACCTGGTGTACCTGTGGAACGTCGGCGACCCGTCCCACCCGGTCGCCGCCGGATCGCCCATCGCCCTGCGGACGCGCTTCTCGGGGCCGAACACGCTCGCCTTCAGCCCGGACGGCCGGACCCTGGCCACCGCCTACGACGACACCACCATCCAGCTGTGGGACATCACCGACCCGGCGCACCCGACCGCGCTGGGCAGGCCGCTGGCGGGCCACCGGGGCTACATCAACGCGATCGCCTTCAGCCCCGGCGGACGGACCCTCGCCTCCGGCAGCGCGGACAGCACGGTCCGCCTGTGGAACGTCACCGACCCGGCCCGCGCCACACAGCTCGGCCGGCTGACGGAGCACACCGGCCCGGTCAACGCGATCGCCTTCAGCCCCGACGGCCACATGCTGGCCAGCGGCAGCGACGACGACACGGTCCGCCTGTGGAACATCACCCGCCCCGCCTCGGCGACCGCCCTGGGCGCCCCGCTCACCGGCCACACCGAGGCGGTCAAGCTGCTGACGTTCAGCCCGGACGGGCACGTTCTGGCCAGCGGTGGCAACGACAACACGATCCGGCTGTGGAACGTCGAGCACCCGTCCTCGGCCGCTCCCATCGGCCAGTCGATGAGCCCCAACGCCCCCTCTGGCACGTTCCTGTCCTTCGGCCCCGGGAGCAACGTCATGGGCGTCTCCAGCGGCACGAACACGGTCCGCCTGTGGAACCTGGACGACCAGGCGGCGATCAGCCACATCTGCTCGGTCACCCGGGGCGTCCTGACCCCCCAGAAGTGGCACGAGTACCTCCCGCGCCTCTCCTACGCCCCTCCCTGTGGTCGCTGATCGGCCAACCTGCCCGTTTTCCTGCCGACTTGGCCCCGCAACCCGCTCAACCTTGTTACCCTTGGCCATAACCCGATCGCTGGTGCATCCCCCGTCGCCAGCGGTCGGGCCTTTTCATTCCCCGCCCAAGCCGGGACCAACATCCACAAACGCCGAAGACCCCGGTCCAGTGGACCGGGGTCTTCGGCACATGTGGGGCTAACAGGATTTGAACCTGTGGCCTCATCCTTATCAGGGATGCGCTCTAACCAACTGAGCTATAGCCCCGCCGCGCTGTGCGGTGTGTGTCCCGCGCGCTGACTCCTGAAGATTAGCGCACGACCACGTCAGACCCAAAATCGGTTGTCGAGGGCCCGACAGAAGGGCTCCGGCGGGAGGATCACTCGTCCTCCGCCAGAGTCAGCTCGATGCCGCCCACGAAGCCCGCGGAGAGGTTGTAGATGAACGCGCCGAGCGTGGCGAGCGCCGTGGCCAGGACCACGTCGATGACCGCGATGACCGACGTGAACATGAGGACGTGGGGGAGGGACAGGAACGACTGCAGGTCGAAGCCGTTGGCCTCGTTGGAGCCGGTCGCCTCGGAGATCGTGCCGCCCACCGTGGAGAACACCCCCATCGCGTCCATGACCATCCACAGCACCGCCGAGGCGACGATCGTGCAGATGCCGAGCGCGATGGAGAGCAGGAAGCTGACCTTCATCACCGACCACGGGTCGGCCTTGGCCACCCGCAGCCGCGCCTTGCGGGTGCGCGGCGTGGTGCGCACGCCGGTGCGCGGGCGGCGCACGGCGCCCTCGGGCGCCTGCGCGGGGTAGGCCTGCGGCGGGTGGTACGGCCCGGCGGGCTGCTCGGGGCTCCGCTCACGGGGCAGCGGCGACGCCTGCGCCTCGCCGGCCGGGGCCGGGCCTCGGGTGTCCGTCACAGTTCCCCCCTGGGGTGCAGACGTGCCGGAGGAGGCCTTCCCCGGGGCCCCGGAGGCCCCTGTGTCCCTCACCGGCTTCAGGTTGGTCGTGTGCGGGTCGGAGGCACCGCCCGCACGCGTCCTGCTCGCGGCGGAGCCACGGCCGCCGCCGTCCGTTTCCGTACCCGGGGAGGTACCGGCCGATCCGGCGCCCGTGGCTCCGCTCACGATGACTCACTCCTCGTGCTACTCGGCCGAGGGCGCCTCACCCTCGTCCGTGCCGGCGGCCTGCGCGCCCTCGGCGGTCTCGTCGATGGCGTCCTCGCCGTCGACCTCCTCCGCCTCGCGCCCGGCCTCGGCGTTACGTGCGATGCCGACCACGGCATCGCGCTTGCCCAGGTTGATCAGTTGGACGCCCATGGTGTCACGGCCCGTCTCCCTGACCTCGCTGACTCGCGTACGAATCACACCGCCGGAGAGAGTGATCGCGAGGATCTCGTCACTCTCCTCGACGATCAACGCCCCGACGAGCGAACCGCGGTCCTCCACGATCTTGGCGGCCTTGATACCGAGGCCACCGCGGCCCTGGACGCGGTACTCGTCGACGGCGGTCCGCTTCGCGTACCCGCCGTCGGTGGCAGTGAACACGAACGTACCGGTCCGAACAACATTCATCGACAGAAGTTCATCGCCCTCGCGGAAACTCATGCCCTTGACACCGGAGGTGGCGCGGCCCATCGGGCGCAGGGAGTCGTCGGAGGCGGTGAAGCGGATCGACTGCGCCTTCTTGCTGATCAGGAGCAGATCGTCCTCGGCGGAGACCAGTTCGGCGCCGATCAGCTCGTCGTCCGAACCGTCCTCGCGCTCACGCAGGTTGATCGCGATCACACCGCCGGAGCGGGGCGAATCGTAATCCTTCAGAGGCGTCTTCTTGACCAGACCGGACTTGGTCGCGAGGACCAGGTACGGCGCCGCCTCGTAGTCGCGGATGGCGAGGATCTCGGCGATCGCCTCGTCCGGCTGGAAGGCGAGCAGGTTCGCCACGTGCTGGCCGCGCGCGTCCCGGCCGGCCTCGGGCAGCTCGTACGCCTTCGCCCGGTACACCCGGCCCTTGTTGGTGAAGAACAGCAGCCAGTGGTGCGTGGTGGAGACGAAGAAGTGGTCGACGATGTCGTCTTCCTTCAGCTTCGTGCCGCGCACGCCCTTGCCGCCGCGCTTCTGCGCCCGGTAGTCGTCCGTCTTGGTCCGCTTGACGTAGCCGCCGCGCGTGACCGTGACGACGATGTCCTCCTCGGCGATCAGGTCCTCGATGGACATGTCGCCCTCGTACGGGATCAGCTTGGTCTGGCGGTCGTCGCCGTACTTCTCGACGATGGCGGCCAGTTCCTCGCTGACGATCCCGCGCTGGCGGACCGGCGAGGCGAGGATCTCGTTGTACTCGTTGATCTTCGCCTGGAGTTCGTCGTGCTCCTGGACGATCTTCTGCCGCTCCAGGGCCGCGAGGCGCCGCAGCTGCATCTCCAGGATCGCGTTGGCCTGGATCTCGTCGATCTCCAGCAGACCCATCAGGCCGCCGCGCGCGACGTCGACGGTCTCACTGCGCCGGATCAGCGCGATGACCTCGTCGATGGCGTCCAGGGCCTTCAGCAGACCGCGCAGGATGTGCGCGCGCTCCTCGGCCTTGCGCAGCCGGAAGCGGGTCCGGCGGACGACGACCTCGATCTGGTGCGTCACCCAGTGGCGGATGAACGCGTCGAGGGAGAGGGTGCGCGGAACGCCGTCGACCAGCGCCAGCATGTTGGCGCCGAAGTTCGTCTGCAGATCCGTGTGCTTGTACAGGTTGTTCAGGACGACCTTGGCGACCGCGTCCCGCTTGAGGACGATGACCAGGCGCTGGCCCGTACGGGACGACGTCTCGTCGCGGACGTCCGCGATGCCGCCGATCTTGCCGTCCTTCACCAGGTCGGCGATCTTCTGCGCCAGGTTGTCCGGATTGACCTGGTACGGCAGTTCGGTGACGACCAGGCACTGGCGGCCCTGGATCTCCTCGACCTCGACCACCGCGCGCATCGTGATCGAGCCGCGCCCGGTGCGGTACGCCTCCTCGATGCCCTTGCGGCCCACCACCAGGGCGCCGGTCGGGAAGTCCGGGCCCTTGATGCGCTCCATGAGCGCGTCCAGCAGCTCCTCGTGGGAGACGTCCGGGTTCTCCAGGTACCACTGGGCGCCCGCCGCGACCTCGCGGAGGTTGTGCGGCGGGATGTTGGTCGCCATGCCGACCGCGATGCCGGCCGAGCCGTTGATCAGCAGGTTCGGGAAGCGGGCCGGCAGGACGGTCGGCTCCTGGGAGCGGCCGTCGTAGTTGTCCGTGAAGTCGACGGTCTCCTCGTCGATGTCGCGGACCATCTCCATCGACAGCGGCGCCATCTTGCACTCGGTGTAGCGCATGGCCGCCGCCGGGTCGTTGCCCGGGGAGCCGAAGTTGCCGTTGGAGTCCACCAGCGGCATCCGCATCGACCACGGCTGGGCGAGGCGCACCAGCGCGTCGTAGATCGAACTGTCGCCGTGGGGATGGTAGTTGCCCATGACGTCGCCGACGACACGGGCGCACTTGTAGAAGCCGCGCTCGGGGCGGTAGCCGCCGTCGTACATCGCGTACAGCACGCGCCGGTGGACGGGCTTGAGGCCGTCCCGGACGTCGGGCAGGGCACGCGAGACGATGACGGACATCGCGTAGTCGAGGTAGGAGCGCTGCATCTCCGTTTCGAGCCCGACGGGCTCGACGCGCATCTGCACGGCGTCGCCGCCCTCGGTCTCAGGAGTTGCCGGAGTGTTCTCGTCGGCCATTGCTGGTGAAGATCCTTCCTGGTGCGGTCAGCTGAGACCGACTCAGATGTCGAGGAAGCGGACGTCCTTGGCGTTGCGCTGGATGAACTGGCGGCGGGCCTCGACGTCCTCGCCCATCAGGACCGAGAACAGGTCGTCGGCCTGGGCGGCGTCGTCGAGGGTGACCTGGCCGAGGACCCGGTGCTCCTGGTCCATCGTGGTCACGCGCAGCTCCTCGGCGTTCATCTCGCCGAGACCCTTGAAGCGCTGGATCGAGTCCTCGCGGACGCGCTTGCCGCGCTGACGGCCCATCTCGATCAACGCGTCGCGCTCGCGGTCGGAGTAGGCGTACTCCACGTCGTCCCGGCCCCACTTGATCTTGTACAGCGGCGGACGGGACAGGTAGACGTGACCGGCCTCGACCAGCGGCCGCATGAAGCGGAACAGGAAGGTCAGCAGCAGGGTGCTGATGTGCTGGCCGTCGACGTCGGCGTCCGCCATCAAGATGATCTTGTGGTAGCGGAGCTTCTCGATGTCGAAGTCCTCGTGCACACCCGTGCCGAAGGCGGAGATCAGCGCCTGGATCTCCTGGTTCTGCAGGATCTTGTCGATCCTGGCCTTCTCCACGTTGAGGATCTTGCCGCGGATGGGGAGGATCGCCTGGTACTGCGGGTTGCGGCCGGACTTGGCCGAGCCGCCGGCGGAGTCACCCTCGACGATGAAGATCTCGCACTTGGTGGGGTCGTTGGACTGGCAGTCGGACAGCTTGCCCGGCAGCGACGCCGACTCCAGCAGGCCCTTGCGGCGCGTCAGGTCACGGGCCTTGCGGGCCGCCACGCGCGCGGTGGCCGCCTGGATGCCCTTGCGGACGATGTCCGCGGCCTCGACCGGGTTGCGGTCCAGCCAGTCGTTGAGGTGCTCGTAGACCGCCTTCTGCACGAAGGTCTTGGCCTCCGTGTTGCCCAGCTTGGTCTTCGTCTGGCCCTCGAACTGCGGCTCGCTCAGCTTGACCGAGATGATCGCGGTCAGGCCCTCGCGGATGTCGTCGCCGGTGAGGTTGTCGTCCTTCTCGCGCAGCAGCTTCTTGTCGCGCGCGTACTTGTTGATCAGGGACGTCAGCGCGGCGCGGAAGCCCTCTTCGTGCGTACCGCCCTCGTGGGTGTGGATGATGTTGGCGAACGAGTACACGCCCTCGCTGTAGCCGCTGTTCCACTGCATCGCGACCTCGAGGGACAGGCTCTTGTCCTTGTCCTCGGCCTCCAGGTCGATGACGGTGTTGTGAACCACCTCTCCCTTGCGGGAGTTGAGGTACCTCACGAAGTCGACGATGCCGCCCTCGTAGTGGTACGTGACCTCCTTGACCTCGGCCTTCTCGTCGGCGCCGGCCTCGTCCGCGCCGGACGTGGCCTTCGCCGACTCGCGCTCGTCGGTGAGCCGGATCGTCAGGCCCTTGTTGAGGAAGGCCATCTCCTGGAAGCGCCGGGACAGCGTCTCGAAGGAGTACTCGGTGGTCTCGAAGATCTCGGGGTCCGCCCAGAAGGTGACCGACGTACCGGTCTCCTCGGTCGCCTCGTGCTGGGCGAGCGGGGCCGTCGGCACGCCCATCTTGTACTCCTGCGTCCAGCGGTGCCCGTCGGTCCTGACCTCGACGGAGACCTTCGTGGACAGGGCGTTCACGACGGAGACACCGACACCGTGCAGACCGCCGGAGACCGCGTAACCGCCGCCGCCGAACTTGCCGCCCGCGTGGAGGACGGTCAGCACGACCTCCAGGGCCGGCTTGCCCTCGGAGGGCACGATGCCGACCGGAATGCCACGGCCGTTGTCGACGACGCGGACGCCGCCGTCGGGGAGGATCGTGACGTCGATGGTGTCCGCGTAGCCCGCGAGCGCCTCGTCGACCGAGTTGTCGACGACCTCGTACACCAGGTGGTGCAGACCGCGCTCGCCGGTGGAGCCGATGTACATACCGGGTCGCTTGCGGACCGCGTCCAGCCCTTCGAGCACGGTGATGGCGCTGGCGTCGTAGGAGGCGGAGGCGCCACCGGATCCGGCGGCCTCGCCGTTGACGGAGGCCTCGGCGGCCTCCGCGCTCACGCCGGCGTCGGTGGACGGGTTGTTCTCGTTGGGGTTGCCGGAATCGGCCACGAAGCGCCCTTTCTGGCACAGCACGAGCCGGGCTCGTCGGCGGTTTGCCGGAGCGGCTGCGGCATGTTGCGTTGGTAAGCCTTGATCAGCGTTGCTCAGCTTTTCCCGGGCGGTCCCCACGTTGGGGCGGGATTGTCTTCCAGTCTACCGGTAGCACTGACATCGATGGGGGTTTGCCGGTACCTGAGCCCCCATGTGCCGCCCTGAACCGTCCTCGGCCGGGTCCCGATATGCGGATGGGGGCTCCAAGCGGCTCACAGCGGCACTCAGAGCTTCGAGCCGTCAACCCTTGGCTACTGACGGGTCAGAGGGCACGGCACACGCGCGCGCGGCGGTGCGAACAGGCCGCGACAGGGGTACGCCGACCCCGCGCACCCCCGCTCAAGACGTGACGCACGTCACCCGTATGTGTCGCCGGGCCCACTGCTCCCCGGCGCTCTGAGCGGCCCGTAGCGGCGGGCCGGAGCCCCCGGGTTCAGCACCTTGATCATCCGTACGGTGCCGTGCCCGAGGTCCTCGTTGAGCCGGGCGACCAGCGCGGGCGCGAGATGGCGCAGCTGGGTCGCCCAGGCCGTGGAGTCGCACGCCACGACCAGCACGCGCTCGTCCTCGTCGTAGCGCTGCGGCACACAGTGCTTGGCCAGATCCTCGCCGACGATCTGCGGCCAGCGGCCCATCACGCCGCCCACCGCGGCCGGGGTCTCCCAACCGCGCTCGGTCAGCAGCCGGTTGATCGCCGCGCCCAGCGCCATGGGGTCCCGGCCGTCGGCGCGCGCGCCGGAGCGCAGCCCGCCGCGCCGGGCCTGCTTCTTCTGCCGCGCCGCGTCTCCTCGCGCGCGTGCCTGTTCCTTCGCCGCGCGCAACGCCACGCGCGCGAGGTCGACACCCGAGGCCTCGGGCGCCTTCTTCGGGGCCCCGGGAGCGGGCTCTCCGGTACTGCCCGTACCCCCGGTGCTGCCGGTGCTCATACGCGCTCCACCGTCCCGCCGGACACCGCGTACCGGGCGCCGGCCAGCACGTCCGGTACGTCGTCGTCCACGGCCGCGGTGACCAGCACCTGCTCGCCGGGCGCGACCAGCTCGGCCAGCCGCTCGCGCCGGCGCGCGTCCAGCTCGGCGAAGACGTCGTCCAGGACCAGCACCGGTTCGTTGCCCTCGGCGCGCAGCAGGTCGTAGGAGGCCAGCCGCAGCGCGAGGGCGTACGACCAGGACTCGCCGTGCGAGGCGTAGCCCTTGGCGGGCAGCTGCCCGAGCCTGAGGACGAGGTCGTCGCGATGGGGCCCCACCAGGGTCACCCCGCGCTCGATCTCCTGCCCCCGGGCATCGGCCAGAGCCGCCATGAGCTGGGCGTACAGCTCCTCGCGCGCGTGCGCCTCACCGGGCGCGGACGGCTTGTACTCCAGCGCGAGCGGCCCGCCGCCGGGGGCCAGCTGCTCGTAGGCCTTGTCCGCGAGCGGCTGGAGCGCGGCGATCAGGTCCAGCCGCTGGGCCAGCAGCTCGGCGCCCGCGCTCGCGAGGTGCTGGTCCCACACGTCGAGCGTGGACAGATCTGCGCCCCTCCGCCCGCCGTGCCGCCGGGCCAGAGCGGCCGTCTTCAGCAGGGTGTTGCGCTGCTTGAGCACCCGCTCGTAGTCGGACCGCACACCCGCCATCCGCGGCGACCGCGCGGTGATCAGCTCGTCGAGGAACCGCCGCCGCTCACCCGGATCGCCCTTGACGAGGGCGAGGTCCTCGGGCGCGAACAGCACGGTCCGTACGATGCCGAGGACGTCACGGGGTCTGACCTGGGAAGACCGGTTGACGCGGGCGCGATTGGCCTTGCCGGGGTTCAGCTCCAGCTCGACCAGTTGCTGCCGCTCGCCCTGGCGGACCTGCGCCCGGATGACGGCCCGCTCGGCGCCCATGCGGACCAGGGGCGCGTCGGAGGCCACCCGGTGGCTGCCCAGGGTCGCCAGATACCCGACCGCCTCCACCAGGTTCGTCTTGCCCTGCCCGTTGGGACCGACGAAAGCCGTGACGCCCGGGTCGAGCGGCACCTCGGCCCGGGCGTACGAGCGGAAGTCGGCCAGCGAAAGATGCGTGACGTGCATGGTCGTTTCGCCGGCCTTCCCCAGAGTGCTGATGGGCTGTGGATCACGGCACGCCGGGAGGCGGCCCTGTGGATCTCGGTGGATCCCTGTGGATTACTTCTTCTCCACGGCGTGACCGCCGAACTGGTTGCGCAGCGCGGCGATCATCTTCATCTGCGGCGAGTCCTCCTGGCGCGAGGCGAAGCGCGCGAACAGCGACGCCGTGATCGCCGGCAGCGGCACGGCGTTGTCGATCGCGGCCTCCACAGTCCAGCGTCCCTCACCGGAGTCCTGTGCATAACCGCGCAGGCCCTCCAGGTGCTCGTCGTCGTCGAGCGCGTTGACGGCGAGGTCGAGCAGCCAGGAGCGGATGACCGTGCCCTCCTGCCAGGAGCGGAAGACCTCACGGACGTCCGTGACGGAGTCGACCTTCTCCAGCAGCTCCCAGCCCTCGGCGTAGGCCTGCATCATCGCGTACTCGATGCCGTTGTGGACCATCTTCGCGAAATGGCCCGCGCCGACCTTGCCGGCGTGCACCGCGCCGAAGGAGCCCTCGGGCTTGAGCGCGTCGAAGACCGGCTGCACCTTGGCGACGTTCTCGGCGTCTCCGCCGTACATCAGCGCGTAGCCGTTCTCCAGGCCCCACACGCCGCCGGAGACGCCGCAGTCGACGAATCCTATGCCCTTGGCCGCCAGCTCCTCGGCGTGCTTCTCGTCGTCGGTCCAGCGGGAGTTGCCGCCGTCCACGACCACGTCGCCCGGCTCCAGCAGCTCGGCGAGCTGGTCGATGGTCGACTGGGTCGGCTCGCCGGCCGGGACCATCACCCAGACCACGCGCGGCCCGCTGAGCTTGCCCACAAGCTCTTCCAGGCTGTGGACATCCGCGAGGTCCGCGTTGCGGTCGTATCCGATGACGGTGTGACCCGCGCGGCGAATGCGCTCGCGCATGTTGCCGCCCATCTTGCCGAGGCCGACGAGACCGAGCTCCATCAGTTGGTTCCTTAGGTTGCTGTGTGGCGTGAGGGGCACCTGCGTACCCGGCTCCGAGCCTAGTCCCGGCCCCTCGTGCACAGCTGTGGGCCTACGCGCTCATACGCATGGCCTGACCTGCGGAATCCTGACCGTCGGCAGCGGACGCCGGGCACCCACAGGGGCGCCCGGCGCTGTGGACAACCGGTCAGCCGCTGAGCCGCACCGGCATGATCAGGTACTTATACGCGTCGTCGGCCTCGGCGTCCACCGCCGGCTTGCCGCTGAGCAGCGCGGGCTTCGTGGACGTCGTGAACGACAGCTGCGCCACCGGGGAGTCGATCGCGCTCAGACCGTCCAGCAGGAAGGTCGGGTTGAAGGCGATGGAGATGTCGTCGCCGTCCAGCTGGGCGTCGACCCTTTCCACAGCCTGTGCGTCGTCGCTGGAGCCCGCCTCCAGGATCAGCACACCCTTCTCGAAGCTCAGCCGGACCGGGGTGTTGCGCTCGGCCACCAGGGCCACACGCTTGACGGCCTCCACGAACGGCGCGGTCTCGATCACGGCGACGGAGTTGAACTCGGTCGGGAACAGCGTGCGGTACTTCGGCAGGTCGCCCTCGAGCAGACGCGTGGTCGTACGCCGTCCCGCGCCCTCGAAACCGATCAGGCCCTCGCCCGCGCCCGAACCGGACAGAGCCAGCGTGACGCTGTCACCGGCGCCGAGCGACTTGGCGGTGTCCAGCAGGGTCTTGGCGGGCACCAGGGCGACCGCCGAGGCGTCCGGGTTCTCGGGCTTCCACAGGAACTCGCGGACCGCGAAGCGGTAGCGGTCGGTGGAGGCCAGGGTGACCGTGTCGCCCTCGATCTCGATGCGCACACCGGTGAGGACGGGCAGCGTGTCGTCACGGCCGGCGGCGATGGCCACCTGGGACACGGCGGCCGCGAAGACCTCGCCGGGGACGGTGCCGGTGGCGTTCGGCATCTGCGGCAGCGCCGGGTACTCCTCCACAGGCAGTGTGTGCAGGGTGAAGCGGGAGGATCCACAGACCACGGTCGCCCGTACACCGTCTGTGGAAATCTCCACCGGACGGTTGGGCAGGGCGCGGGAGATGTCGGCGAGCAGACGGCCGGAGACGAGGACCGTGCCCTCCTCCTCGACCTCGGCCTCGACGCTCACGCGAGCGGAGACCTCGTAGTCGAAGCTCGACAGGCTCAGCTGACCGTCCTCGGCCTTGAGGAGAAGGCCGGCGAGGACAGGCGCCGGCGGACGGGCCGGGAGGCTGCGTGCCGCCCACGCCACTGCCTCCGCGAGTACGTCGCGTTCCACCCGGATCTTCACCGTAAGCCGCCTCCTGCTGCTGTTGCCTTCGAGTCCTCCGACTCGGTGTCACCGCCCACTGCGGAGGGAAGGACACCGGGGACCAGTCTGACGCACCGCACTGACAGTAGGTGCCCGTCGGGGTCAAGTCGGTCCGAGAGGCAGCCGGGCGCGAGACGGCGAGTTGTGCACAGCCCCCGCTTCAAAGCGATTGCCGAGCTCTCTCTAGTCGGGAGTAGTAGTAGGGCCTGTGGATACCGTGGATAACCACGTTTGCCCAGCTCAGCGCAGGAATTTTGTCCACTGGCCCTGTGGGTGGAAGCAGTGGACAACCCGGGCTCTCTGTGGAGAACGGAAAGTTCTGCACACACCGCCCACAGCCTGAGGGCAGTTCTCCCCAGGTGTGTCCCCAGGTTTACCCACGTTTCCCACACCCCAATCCGGCACCTTCGTGTGACGGCTTTCACTCGACGCGGTGAGCGGGTGCGTCGCGTTGCCGAACAGTGGACAGCCATGTGGAGAAGCGACCGATCACTGGGGAAAACCACCCCCAGCCCTGTGGGCGGTCAGTGGAAAACCTTATGCACAGCCTGTGGATCTTCTCTTCGTCCACACCCTGTGGAGATCGCTCGTCCACGTTTCCACAGGGGTCTGAGCTGCGCTGATCCGCAGTGAACAGGCTCCCTGTGGACGGCGTTCGGGACAACTCCACAGTCCCCAGCATGTGGACGGAAGAAACTCAGCGAATCTGTGGAGAGTGGCCGTAACCCGGCACGTAATCGAACACCAGGTGCCAATCGGGCAACGCTCCACAGCGCGCCGAAGCCCGCGCGCGTCCGTCATCCCCTCCGGGAAACGCGAAGGCGCCCCCGGGATGTGAGTCCCGGAGGCGCCCAGAAGCCGCGTGCGCCCGGCGCAGCCGCCCTCAGCCGTTCTTGATGCGGTTCGTCAGCTCGGTCACCTGGTTGTAGATCGACCGCCGCTCGGCCATCAGCGCACGGATCTTCCGGTCGGCGTGCATGACGGTCGTGTGGTCGCGCCCGCCGAACTGCGCCCCGATCTTCGGCAGCGACAGGTCCGTCAGCTCGCGGCACAGGTACATCGCGATCTGCCGGGCCGTGACCAGCGCGCGCCCGCGGGAGGTGCCGCACAGGTCGTCCACGGTCAGTCCGAAGTAGTCCGCGGTCGCCGCCATGATCGCCGTGGCCGTGATCTCCGGGGCCGAGTCCTCGCCACCCGGGATCAGGTCCTTCAGGACGATCTCGGTCAGGCCCAGGTCCACCGGCTGCCGGTTGAGCGAGGCGAACGCCGTCACGCGGATCAGCGCGCCCTCCAGCTCACGGATGTTCCGCGAGATCCGCGAGGCGATGAACTCCAGCACCTCGGGCGGGGCGTTCAGCTGCTCCTGCACCGCCTTCTTGCGCAGGATCGCGATGCGCGTCTCCAGCTCGGGCGGCTGGACGTCGGTGATCAGGCCCCACTCGAAGCGGTTCCGCAGCCGGTCCTCCAGCGTGACCAGCTGCTTGGGCGGCCGGTCGCTGGACAGCACGATCTGCTTGTTGGCGTTGTGGAGCGTGTTGAAGGTGTGGAAGAACTCCTCCTGCGTCGACTCCTTGTCCGCGAGGAACTGGATGTCGTCGACGAGCAGGATGTCCATCTCGCGGTAGCGCTTGCGGAAGCTGTCGCCCTTGCCGTCGCGGATGGAGTTGATGAACTCGTTGGTGAACTCCTCGGAGCTGACGTACCGCACGCGCGTGCCCGGGTAGAGGCTGCGCGCGTAGTGCCCGATCGCGTGCAGCAGATGGGTCTTGCCGAGCCCCGACTCCCCGTAGATGAACAGGGGGTTGTACGCCTTCGCCGGCGCCTCGGCGACGGCCACCGCGGCCGCGTGCGCGAACCGGTTGGAGGCGCCGATGACGAACGTGTCGAAGAGGTACTTCGGATTCAGCCGCGCCGTCGGCTCACCGGGACCGCTCGCCGGCGCCGGCTGCGCCGCCAGCGGGCCGGGGGCACCGGTTCCGGGCAGGTCCGGGCGCCCGTGGCCGCCCCGGTGCGCCGGGCCGCCCGTCGGCTGATCGGGCAGCTCCCGGCGGACGGGGTCGCGCTGGTCGTACTCGGTGCGGGACGTCTCGTAGTCACCGCGCCCGCTGTCGTAGTCCGGGCGGGACGGTTCGTAGTCACCGCGCGGGGCGTCGTAATCGCCGTAGTCGCGCTGCTGCTCGTACTTCGGCCGGTCCATGCCCTGGGGGCGGTAGTCCTGGGACGGCGGGGCGTAGGAATCGGGGCCGGGGCCGTAGGCGTCCTGGGACGACGGCGAGGCGTACGGGTCACGGTCCGGGAAGCCGAGCCGCGGCTGCTGCCAGCTGTACTCGTCCTGCTGCGGCCGCGGCCAGGTGCCCGGCTCCCGGCGCTGGAACTCGGACGGGTAGGCGGGGCGGACGACCGGAATCTGATCCGTGCGGTCGATGCGCTCGGCGCGGGACTGCGGCCCGTCGGCCGGTGCCTGGTCGGTGGCGCGGTGACGGCCGTAGCCCTCGTACGCCCGTTCGTCGTACGACGGGCCGGAGGGCAGCTCGGGCTCCTCGTAGCGTGGCTTGGGCGGCTGCTGCGCGGGCGGTGCGGCGGGGGCCGGCGGCTCGCCCGCGGAGTCGTCCACGGTGATCGCGATGCGGATGGGCCGGCCGCACTCGCGGCTCAGGGTCTCGCTGACGATCGGCGCGAGACGGCCCTCCAGTACGCCCTTCGCGAATTCGTTCGGTACGGCGAGCAGGGCGGTGTCCGCGACCAGCGCGAGCGGCTGGCAGCGCCGGATCCAGTGCTCGTCCTTCGTCTCGACACCCTGTCCGCGCTCCCCGAGGAGCTGTTCGAGTACTCGCGGCCACACTGCGGCAAGATCGGCGGGTACGTCAGCCACAGGGCACGCTCTCTCACAGGTCCCACGAACGTGTGACGCGGGACGGGTCGGGGTGTACTTCGGGGGTTTCGGTGGGGCAAACCCGCCGGGGCGGGGGACAAAAGAACGAATGGGAGTTCAGCCACGGTAGTCAGCGCGGCGGGTGCGGTTCAAGTTGTTGTCCCCAGCCTGTGGATAGTGTCTCTCCGTGACCCTCGGTTTGACCGGATGGCGTAGCCCCGCGTACCGTAACCAGGTCGAGTTGTCGATGGCTGCTGCCGCCTGCCTACCGATGGGCACAGATCACGTCAGGTGATCGGGAAGCGGTGCACTCGGGCGTGAAGCGAGCTACTCGTGGGCGCACGGTGACAGCCAAGACGGCACCCCGCCACTACCGATTTTCTGGAGCCCCCGAGTGAGCAAGCGCACCTTCCAGCCGAACAACCGTCGTCGCGCGAAGACCCACGGCTTCCGGCTGCGTATGCGCACCCGTGCCGGCCGCGCGATTCTCGCGTCCCGCCGTAGCAAGGGTCGCGCCCGTCTGTCCGCCTGATCCCGGTCAGGTCATGACATCGTGCTGCCCACCGAGAACCGGCTGAGGCGGCGCGAGGACTTCGCGACCGCGGTCCGACGAGGTCGCCGGGCAGGCCGCCCGACCCTCGTCGTCCACCTTCGAAGCGGTGCCACGGACCCGCACGCGCCTGGGGAGAGCGCTCCCCCGACGCGTGCGGGTTTCGTCGTGAGCAAGGCTGTGGGTGGTGCGGTCGTGCGCAACAAAGTGAAGCGCAGACTGCGTCATCTGATGCGTGACCGAGTCGTCCTCTTTCCCCCCGGTAGCCTGGTAGTCGTACGAGCGCTGCCCGGATCGGGCGACGCAGACCACGCACAGCTGGCCCGAGACCTGGATGCCGCACTCCAGCGGCTGCTGGGAGGGGGCGCGCGATGAAGTACCCGCTGCTGGCTCTGATCAAGCTGTACCAGTGGACGATCAGTCCGCTGCTGGGGCCGGTGTGCAAGTACTACCCGTCGTGCTCCCATTACGGCTACACGGCCATCGACCGGCACGGTGCGATCAAGGGAACGGCACTCACCGCCTGGCGCATCCTCCGGTGCAATCCGTGGTCGCTGGGCGGTGTGGACCATGTCCCGCCGCGCAAGCGTCCGCGGTGGCACGAAATGCTGCGCAACGCTTGGCGCGCACGCAAGGGCGGGCCCTCCGCCGCCGAACCGGCCACCGAAGCGAGGCCCGGGAGCCCTCCTTCCGAGCTTCCTCCGAGCCCGGCCGCAGAGACCTCGTCCCATGCCCAAGGAGCATGATTAGTGGACACGATTGCCAGCCTCTTCAGTTTCATCACCTGGCCCGTCTCCTGGGTCATCGTCCAGTTCCACAAGATGTACGGCGCGATCTTCGGCGCCGACACCGGGTGGGCCTGGGGCCTGTCCATCGTGTCCCTGGTGATCCTGATCCGCATCTGCCTGATCCCGCTCTTCGTGAAGCAGATCAAGTCGACGCGCGCGATGCAGACGCTCCAGCCGGAGATGAAGAAGATCCAGGAGCGCTACAAGAACGACCGGCAGCGTCAGTCCGAAGAGATGATGAAGCTGTACAAGGAGACGGGCACCAACCCGCTCTCCTCGTGCCTTCCCATCCTGGCGCAGTCCCCGTTCTTCTTCGCCCTGTACCACGTGCTGAACGGCATCGCGACGGGCAGCAAGATCGGCGCCATCAACGAGCCGCTGCTCGCCAGCGCCCGTAAGGCGCACATCTTCGGCGCCCCGCTCGCCGCGAAGTTCATGGACAGCTCGGACAAGGTCGTGGCGCTGGGCGCCACGCTGACCGACGTCCGGGTCGTGACCGCGGTCATGATCGTCCTGATGTCGTTCTCGCAGTTCTACACGCAGCGCCAGCTGATGACGAAGAACGTCGACACGACGGTGAAGACGCCGTTCATGCAGCAGCAGAAGATGCTGATGTACGTCTTCCCGGTGATGTTCGCCGTCTTCGGTATCAACTTCCCGGTCGGTGTCCTCGTCTACTGGCTCACGACGAACGTGTGGACCATGGGCCAGCAGATGTACGTCATCCGCAACAACCCGACCCCGGGTTCCAAGGCCCAGGCCGCCTACCTGGAGCGCCTGACCAAGCACGTCACGCACGCCGGCAAGGTCCGCCGCCGCAGCGAGAAGACCATCGTCAAGGCGATCGTCGCCAAGGGCCGCGACCGCAACGAGTTCGAGCGCAAGTTCATCAACGCGCTGAACAAGGCCGGTCTCGCCGCACAGGCAGACGGCTCCGTGGTGCAGAGCGTGGCCCAGGCCGCGGCGCAGACCGAGGACGGTGCCACCGCCACCGCGACGGCCGGCACCACCGCCACCGCCGTCAAGCGACAGCAGCCCAAGCGCCAGTCCAAGGCTCAGCGCCAGTCCGGCGGGACCAAGCCGGCCGATGAGTCCACCACGTCGCTGGAGAAGTCCGCCGAGCCGCAGGACACCCAGGCCTCCGCTGCCAAGCAGCCCGGCTCCGGCACCCGCAGCAGGGCCCAGTCCGGCCAGCGCAAGGGCGGCCCGCAGCGGCCCAAGTCCCCGTCCAAGAAGTAAGAAGGAGCCCATCCCGTGACGGAAGGCACCACCCCCGCCGCTGCCGAGGGTGCAGACACCCTCACCCGCCTGGAGCAGGAGGGTGAGATCGCGGCGGACTACCTGGAGGGTCTGCTCGACATCGCCGACCTCGACGGCGACATCGACATGGACGTCGAGGCCGACCGCGCCTCCGTGTCGATCATCAGCGACGCCGGCGGCCGCGACCTGCAGAAGCTGGTCGGCCGGGACGGCGAGGTGCTGGAGGCGCTTCAGGAGCTGACGCGCCTGGCCGTGCACCGGGAGACCGGTGACCGCAGCCGCCTCATGCTGGACATCGCGGGATACCGGGCCAAGAAGCGTTCCGAGCTGTCCGAGCTGGGCGCCAAGGCCGCCGCCGAGGTGAAGAGCACCGGTGAGCCCGTCCAGCTCAAGCCGATGACCCCGTTCGAGCGCAAGGTCGTGCACGACGCGGTCAAGGCCGCCGGGCTGCGTAGCGAGTCCGAGGGCGAGGAGCCGCAGCGCTTCGTCGTCGTGCTGCCGGCCTGATCGGCTTCCCATTCCACCGGCCCCGTCTGTTGAGCAGGCGGGGCCGAACTTTGTCAGCCTGGTAGTTCTGGTGGCCGGTGCGCGGAGCGCCGGCGCTGTACGGAAGGACGGTCCCCGTGACGGAGGCAGCGGAGCTTCCCCCCGCGCCCGAACAGGCGCGGGAAGTGTTTGGTGATCGCTTCGCCGATGCGGTCCGCTACGCGGAGCTGCTCGCCGAGGCGGGCGTGCAGCGAGGCCTGATCGGCCCGCGCGAAGTGCCCCGCCTGTGGGAGCGGCACATCCTCAACTGTGCGGTGCTCTCGGAGGCCGTTCCCGAGGGTGTGACGGTGTGCGATGTCGGCTCCGGTGCGGGGCTGCCCGGTATCCCGCTGGCCCTGGTCCGGGACGATCTGAACATCACCCTGCTCGAGCCCCTGCTGCGGCGTACCAACTTCCTCACCGAGGTCGTCGAACTGCTCGGCCTGGACCATGTCACGGTTGTGCGGGGCCGTGCCGAGGAGGTCATGGGCAAGCTGCCCCCCGTCCACGTCGTGACGGCTCGGGCCGTGGCGCCGCTGGACCGTCTGGCGACCTGGGGTATTCCGCTGCTGCGCCCCTACGGCGAGATGCTGGCGCTCAAGGGAGACACCGCGGAGGAGGAGCTGAAGGCCGCTGCCACGGCGCTGAGCAAGCTTGGTGCCGTGGAGACGTCCATCCTGCATGTGGGCGAGGGCATCGTGGACCCGATGTCGACTGTGGTTCGGGTCGAGGTCGGGGAGAGCCCGGGCGGTGTGCGGTTCGCGGCGAAGCGGGCGAAGGCCGCACGGACCGGCCGGACGCGCCGTCGTCGCTGAACCCCCGGCGGGTGGCGGCGGTGACGTCTCGTCCGTCCTGACGAGGAGACGTACTCCACACAAGCTGCCCCGCCTACGCCCGCCGGAGTGTCGCAGAGGTCCGGTCGTAGGCGCTGTGCATCGTGTTTCACGTGAAACGTCGCTCACTGCTGCAGGGCATCATCAGTCGTGGCCGCGCCGCGGCCGAACCTCGCGACCGCAAGCCTCTCGGTTCACTCGGAGGGGCATCGGAGTTGTCCACAGAGGTGGATTTCTCCACAGAACACCAGGCCTCACTGGTTCGCGACCCCGAAGACATGGGAGGCTCTGTTCATCGCGAGCCTGAAGTCGAGGAGAGTGAATCCTTGCGGTCCGACGCCAACATCGCGGGACCGATGACCGATCCGGTCCCCGGTCCCCGTACCGAGTCGATGGGGGTGGATGTTTCACGTGAAACACCGCCTCCGATGGACGACACCCCGATCGGTCGCGCGGCCCAACTGGCGGTGGAGGCGCTGGGCCGCGCCGACGAGGGTCTGCCCCGACCGGAGCAGACGCGTGTCATCGTCGTCGCCAACCAGAAGGGCGGGGTGGGTAAGACGACGACAACTGTGAACCTCGCCGCGTCGCTGGCCCTGCACGGTGGGCGCGTCCTGGTGATCGACCTCGACCCCCAGGGCAACGCGTCCACGGCCCTCGGGATCGACCACCACGCCGAAGTCCCTTCCATTTACGACGTGTTGGTGGAGAGCAGGCCGCTCGCCGAGGTCGTTCAGCCGGTACCGGATGTGGAGGGGCTCTTCTGCGCTCCCGCCACCATCGATCTCGCCGGTGCTGAGATCGAGTTGGTCTCCCTCGTGGCCCGGGAGAGCCGGCTTCAGCGGGCGATCCAGGCCTACGAGCAGCCGTTGGACTACATCCTCATCGACTGCCCGCCCTCACTCGGGCTGCTGACGGTCAACGCGCTGGTGGCGGGCCAGGAGGTCCTCATCCCGATCCAGTGCGAGTACTACGCGCTGGAGGGCCTGGGGCAGCTGCTGCGCAACGTCGACCTGGTGCGGGGGCACCTCAACCCCACGCTGCATGTGTCGACCATCCTGCTCACCATGTACGACGGCCGGACGCGTCTCGCCTCCCAGGTCGCCGAAGAGGTGCGCACCCACTTCGGCGACGAGGTGCTGCGGACGAGCATTCCCCGCTCGGTCCGTATCTCCGAGGCGCCGAGTTACGGGCAGACGGTGCTGACCTACGATCCTGGATCGAGCGGCGCCCTCTCCTATCTTGAGGCGGCCCGAGAAATCGCGCTGAAGGGCATCGGCATCAGTTACGACGCGAGCCAGGCCCATATCGGCGCTCAGAACGACCCGAGCATGGTGGAGGGGATCCAGTGAGTGAGCGACGGAGGGGGTTGGGACGTGGTCTCGGCGCACTGATCCCCGCTGCCCCGACCGAGAAGAACCCGGCCCCGGCCGCGCTGGGAGGCGGAGCCTCCGCCTCCCCGGCTGCCCTTCCGGTGCTGACGACCGACCGCGGGGTCGCCGCGGCGAAGGTGGCCACTCTGGCGCCGGTCACACCGGAGGCCAACGAGGAACCTCCGGCTTCCCCGGCATCGGAGGTTCCCACTCCTCCGATGGGCGCGCACTTCGCCGAGATCCCCCTCGACGCCATCTCCCCCAACCCGCGCCAGCCGCGTGATGTCTTCGACGAGGACGCGCTCCAGGAACTGGTCACCTCCATCAAGGAGGTCGGGCTCCTGCAGCCAGTCGTCGTACGGCAGCTGGGGCCCGCCCGCTATGAGCTGATCATGGGCGAGCGCCGCTGGCGGGCCTGCCGCGAGGCTGGTCTGGAAGCCATTCCGGCGATCGTCCGGGCCACGGAGGACGAGAAGCTCCTTCTGGACGCGCTGCTGGAGAACCTGCACCGTGCGCAGCTGAACCCTTTGGAAGAGGCGGCAGCCTACGACCAGCTGCTGAAGGACTTCAACTGCACGCATGACCAGCTGGCCGACCGGATCGGGCGGTCCCGTCCCCAGGTCTCCAACACACTGCGACTGCTGAAGCTCTCGCCGACGGTTCAGAAGCGGGTCGCCGCCGGAGTGCTCTCGGCCGGTCACGCCCGGGCGCTGCTGTCGGTGACGGATCCTGAGGAGCAGGATCGGCTGGCTCATCGCATCGTCGCCGAGGGACTGTCGGTGCGAGCTGTCGAGGAGATCGTGACCCTCATGGGCTCGCGGCCTCAGAAGCCCCAGCGCCCGAAGGGCCCGCGGGCCGGCTCCCGGCTCTCGCCGGCGCTGAACGAGCTGGCGACCCGTCTGTCGGACCGCTTCGAGACTCGGGTGAAGGTCGACCTTGGCCAGAAGAAGGGCAAGATCACCGTCGAGTTCGCCTCCGTGGACGACCTCCAGCGGATCCTGAGCAGTCTCGCTCCGGGCGAGGGGCCGGTGCTCCAGCACGAGCTGCAGGAAAGCGCCACGGAGGACCAGGACGACTGATCCTGTCCGACCCCGTCCGGCTCCCGGTCATACGGAATGCGGGCCGTGTCCGGTGCACGCCGGACACGGCCCGCTCTTTGCTTTGAGTCGGTATCGAGTGAATCGCTTCGTGGATACGATGCGAAAAGGTATGGCACATCCACCGGACAGCAGCTGCATCTCTGAGTGGGGAGACGGGGGCCATGCGAACGATGAGCCGCACCGGACTGGTGAGCGCGGGTCTGAGCCTTGGAGTGGTCGGCGGATTCGTCGGCAGCCTGCTCCGGGAACGGAGCGCTCTGACAGCCGCGCGCGATGCGGCGGGCGAAGGAAGCGAGGAACAGCCTTCATGGGGCGTCGGCTCGTGCCGCTCACGCTGGACAACCTTCAGGACCTCCCCCCACGCTGCCGGTCGTGTGTCTTCTGGGAGCTGGATCCTGTCAGCGGGGAAGCGGCGGTAAAGGCAGGCACCTCCGGACTGGAGAAGGAGGCCTGGATCTCCGCCGTCCTGCTGGACTGGGGATCCTGCGGCCGTGTGGTGTATGTCGATGACGTACCGGTGGGATTCGTGCTCTATGCGCCTCCCGCCTATGTCCCCCGCTCGACGGCCTTTCCTACCAGCCCGGTCTCCCCTGACGCCGTCCAGCTGATGACGGCCTTCGTCATGCCCGGCTATCAGGGGCAGGGGCTGGGCCGGGTGCTGGTACAGGCGGTCGCCAAGGATCTCCTGCGCCGGGGCTTCAAGGCGATAGAAGCCTTCGGGGACGCCCGCTGGAAGGAACCTGCCTGTCTGCTGCCTGCGGAGCATCTACTGGCCGTGGGCTTCAAGACGGTGCGGCAGCATCCGGCGCATCCCCGGCTGCGGCTGGAGCTGCGCTCGACGCTCTCCTGGAAGGAGGACGTGGAGATGGCCCTCGACCGATTGCTGGGCGCGGTCCAGAAGGAGCCGGCGCTGAGGCCGCTGTAGCCGTCAAACGAATGGGCCGACCGCCTGGGGTCGGCCCATTCGTGTTTCACGTGAAACGTCAGTTGGCGATGAAGTCCTCAAGGTCGCGGACGATCGCGGCCTTGGGCTTGGCGCCGACGATGGTCTTGGCGACCTCGCCGTTCTGGTAGACGTTCAGGGTCGGGATCGACATGACGCCGTACTTGGCAGCCGTGGCCGGGTTCTCGTCGATGTTGAGCTTGACGACCTTGATCTTCTCGCCGTGTTCGGCGGCGATTGCCTCCAGCGACGGGGCGATCTGGCGGCACGGACCGCACCAGGCGGCCCAGAAGTCCACCAGGACGGGCTTGTCGCTGTTGAGGACGTCCTCCTCGAAGGACGCGTCAGTCACATTCTGCAGGGTGCCGGCCACGGCGGGCTCCTTCACTTGATCGTGGGGTGAGGCGGGGGGAAAGGGGAGTTCAGACGGTGGCGGTCTTCTCGGGCTCCGCCTGGTCTTCGTCCGCGAGGGCGGACAGGAAGCGCTCGGCGTCCAGGGCCGAGGAGCAGCCGGTGCCGGCCGCGGTGATCGCCTGGCGGTAGGTGTGGTCGACCACGTCACCGGCGGCGAAGACACCAGTGAGGTTGGTGCGGGTGGACGGCGAGGACACCTTCAGGTAACCCTCCTCGTCCAGGTCCAGCTGGCCCTTGAACAGTTCGGTGCGCGGGTCGTGGCCGATCGCGATGAACAGACCTGTGACGGGCAGCTCGGACAGCTCGCCGGTCTTGACATTGCGCAGCTTCAGTCCGGAGAGCTTCTGCTCGCCCTGGATCTCGGCGACCTCGCTGTCCCAGACGAACTTGATCTTCGGGTCGTTGAACGCACGCTCCTGCATCGCCTTGGACGCACGCAGGGTGTCCCGGCGGTGGACGATCGTCACCGACTTGGCGAAGCGCGAGAGGAATGTGGCCTCCTCCATCGCGGTGTCACCGCCGCCGATCACGGCGATGTCCTGGTCCTTGAAGAAGAACCCGTCGCAGGTGGCGCACCAGGAGACACCACGGCCGGAGAGTGCGTCCTCGTTCGGCAGGCCGAGCTTGCGGTGCTGGGAACCGGTGGCGACGATGACGGCCTTTGCCTTGTGGACCGTGCCGGCGGTGTCGGTGACGGTCTTGATCTCACCGGTCAGATCGACGGAGACGATGTCGTCGGGGACCAGTTCGGCGCCGAAGCGCTCGGCCTGCGCCCGCATGTTGTCCATGAGCTCGGGGCCCATGATGCCGTCCTGGAAACCCGGGAAGTTCTCCACCTCGGTGGTGTTCATCAGCGCGCCACCGGCGGTGACGGCACCCTCGAACACCAGAGGCTTCAGCGACGCGCGGGCGGTGTAGAGCGCCGCCGTGTAGCCTGCGGGCCCGGAGCCGATGATGATCACGTTACGGACGTCGCTCACGGCTTGATTCCTCGTCTCTGGTCTGTGTCAGTCGACCGGTGGGAGCCCCTTTCAGAACTCTCACCCCACCCAACGGATCCTACGGGGCGCGCATTCCCAGTGTGTCGGGGCACACGCATACCGGCAGGGGGTGATGGACGGACCGCAGCGGCAGACTCAGGATCGGGTGAAGGAGTGCTTCAGGAGCACGGTTCCGGCGGTGCCGGGCTGCTGGTCGATGCAGGCCGCGTCGACGACGTACGCCGTGACACGCGCGCTGTCGCCGGGATACGGCAACACCACGAGGTAGGCGCTCTTTCCGCCGTAGCTTCCGGTCTTCGCCGCGAGCGCCTGATCACTGCGGGGGATCGCCCGGCGGACACAGTCGGGGATGGGGACTTCTGTCTGGAGCAGGGTGTTCGCGCTCTCGGTTCCCGTCGGCGCGCTCTGGTTCTCCGTGACTCCGGACCGAGGGTGCTGACTGTTGTAGCCCGGCTGCGCCTTCTTGGTGGTGAGCAGATCACGCACCTGGTTCTGGACGCTTGCGCCGGAGAACGCGCTGATGGCCGGGCTCGGTGTGCTGTGAGCCGTCGTGCTGGAGCTGCCGCCGGTGATCGCCTGGATCACCAGGGTTCCGGCTCCCAGGACGGCGGCGGTGAGCACCGTACCCAGCATGAGGGTCCTGCGGCGCCGACCGGGGCCGCTCTTCTTCCGTCCGGGACCGGTGGTCGCGTGTGGGCGTCCGGCGGGGCGATCTGCCGGGCGCTCGGCAGCTGCCGATGTTTCACGTGAAACACGCGCTTCGGTGTCGTCCCCGGAGATGCTGTCGTGTGTGAAGTCGCCGGCGCTCTCGCGGGGAGAGTCGAGGAGCGCCTCCGTCGCGAGGGCGGCATCGATCCGGGCGGCCACGTCCGCCGGCATGGGCTCTGTCTCCGGCACGGACCCCAGCAGCCCGCGGATCTCCTCCAGCGAGGCATGGACGCCTGCACAGGGCTCGCAGGTCTCGAGGTGGCGTCGTATGTCCGTGCTGCGGTCCAGAGGGAGCAGGCCTTCGGTGAGGTCGGAGATCTCCTCGACGTCCGGGTGCCCGGCCATGTCGGTCGTGGAAGTCACGCTCGCCCACCTCCGCCCTTCACTACGGCTGAATCACTCGGTCCCGTGTCGGTGGGGCCCTCGCTCGCAGTCCCCGTTGCCGGTGGGACGGCTGTCCCCTGCGCCCGGTTCCGTTCCGGCCCTGGTTCTTTTTCGCTCCCGCCGCCGTCGGGCCGTAGATGGGTGAGCAGGGGCAGGAGTCTCGCTCTGCCCCGGGCGCAGCGGCTCTTCACGGTCCCCGTGGGCACGTCGAGGATCCGGGCGGCCTCCGCCACGGGGTAGCCCTGCATGTCCACCAGGACGAGAGCGGCCCGCTGCTCCTGCGGAAGCGTGCCGAGCGCCTCGAACAGCTGGCGGTGCACGTCGTTGCGCTCGGCCGGCGCCGAGGCCGACTCGTGCGGATCCAGCAACTGCTCCAGCCGCTCGGTGTCGTCGACCGGCGACGTCTTGCGCGAGGCCGCCTTGCGGGCGCGGTCCAGGCAGGCGTTCACCGTGATCCGGTGCAGCCAAGTCGTGACGGCCGACTGCCCCCGGAAGGTGTGGGCGGCCCGGTAGGCGGACACGAGAGCGTCCTGTACCGCGTCGGCGGCTTCCTCGCGGTCTCCGAGCGTGCGCAGTGCGACGGCCCAGAGCCGGTCCCGGTGCCGCCGCACGATCTCCCCGAAGGCCTCGGGGTCGCCCTCCACGTGACGGGTGAGCAGGTCCTTGTCGCTCACCCCGTCGTATCCGGCGCCCTCCGCCATCTGCCCCCTCCGGTCCGGGTGAGACGTCAGCCCGTGAACTGCACTTCGCCGATGGCCTGCTTGTAGCCGGCACCGGAGTACAGGGCGGGGTCGTAAGCCGAGTTCGGCACGGCCGTCAGCCAGACGAGGACGTACCGCGTCTTCACCGACTTGGTCACCTTCACCGTAGCGGTGTTGCTCGTCGTCGTGGCCTTGCCGATCTGGGTCATCGAGCCCAGCGAGGACGGCGCCAGCGAGTCGGCCGCGTACAGCTCGACGGTCGTGTGGTCACCGCTGTAGCGCATGTCGATCGTGGCGGTGCTGAGCTGCTTGGCCGAGCCGAGGTCGTAGACGATGCCGACGCCCGGCTTGAACGGCGCGATGGTCGGGCCGGCGTTGAAGGTCTTGGTCCGCCAGTACGTGTTCTTGTCGCCGTCGTAGGTCTTCGGGACGTCGCCCGGATGCTGGGCGTCTCCCTCGGCGACGAACTCCTGGCCGCCCTGGATCTTTATCGGCGTCGGCTTCGACTGCGCGGCGCCCTTGTCGCCGTCGTCGGTCTGCTGGCTCTTGTGGGTGTCGTCTGACTTGCCGCCCTGGCCCATCAGTGCGTCCGCGAGCTGCCAGCTGCCCAGGCCGAGCGCAGCGATGAGCAGTGCCGACACCGCCCACTTCAGGGCCTTGCCGGTGCGGCTCTGCAGCGGGGGCGGCGGGGGCACGATCGGTTGGGCGACGCCGGGGTGCGGCGTCGGGCGACCGTAGGTGCCCTGCTGGTAGGTCGTGCGCTGGTACTCCGGAGGAGCCGTGAACGCCGGCTCCGGCGGGCGGATGCGGGGCATCTCACCGATCGCCTTCACCAGTTCCTCCGGCGTGGTGCACGGAGCCTCGTGGCGGGACGCGGTGGCCCCGTCGTTGGCGAGCGCACGCATGGCCAGTTCCGACAGGCCCCGGTGGACACCGGCACGCACCTGGTCGGGTGCGATGAGGCCCACCCCCTTGGGCAGGCCGGACAGCCCGTAGGCGTCGCTCTCGTACGGCCAGCGCTGGGTCAGTGCCGCGTACAGCAGGGCGCCGATCGCCTCGGTGTCCGTGCGCTGCGGGGTGTCGGAACTGATGCCGCGCAGCGCGGCGTTCACCGCGAGGCCGCGGATGCGCCACTGGCCGGTCGAGGTGCGCAGCACGGCGTTCGGGTTCAGCCGCAGATGGGCCAGGCCTTCGCGGTGCGCGGCCGCCATGGCGGAGGCGATCTGGCTGACCATCTGGTAGGCGTCGTGCGGCTCCAGCGGCGCGGCAGTGAGCAGCGTGGTCAGCTCGGTGGCGTCGGGCAGCCACTCGTGGACGACGTAGACGAGGTCGTTCTCCTCGACGGCGTCCAGGACCTGGACGAAGCGCGGATCGCCGAGCAGGGCGGAGGAACGGGCGGCGGCCAGGACGGAACGGGCCCGTGTGTGGTCGACGGGCAGGATGTGGACGCCGACGGCGCGGCGGAGTTTCTCGTCGACGGCACGCCAACTGCTGAATCCGTCCAGACGAGTGACGCACTCCTCCAGTCGGTAGCGTCTGGCGAGCTTGTGACCGCTGTGCAGTTCGGGCGGCGACGTCTTCTCTCCGGGACCGTCGATTCCGCTGCTCCCCTGCGCCTCGTCGCTGTCCTTGTCCCGCTCCGGGTTCTTGGCCACCCCGTCGGCCGTGGACTGGTCCGCCTTGGCGGTCAGCGGCTGCTCACCGCTGTTGTCTGCCACGTCGACGGCAGCCGTGCTCCGTTCCGCCACCGTCGTCCCTGCCTCCCCATCCGTTGCGCGCTGTCCGACGCCGAAACCAATTGTGCCCACAGTCCGCCGCTATGCACGACACACGACGGCGGACGATGGTTGTGCGCGTACCCCCGCCTCAGCGGCCCAGGCGCCCGCGGACCATGCCCACGAGCGAGTTGAGTTCGTCGATGCGCATCCGCCTGGCGGCGACGAAGAAGATGCCGAGCAGGACGGCACCGCCGACGAGCAGCGCGGCGAAGGAACCGGCGACGCCCTGGCCGAGCACGTGGCCGATCTCGTAGCAGGCCGCGCCGCTGAGCAGAGCCGCCGGTACCGAGGCGATGCACAGCCGCGCGTACGTCCGCAGCACCCGGGCACCGTCCAGGTCGCCACCGAGACGCTTGCGCAGCCGCCGCCAGGCGACGCCCACACCGATCGCGTAGGCCAGGCCGTATGCGGCGGCCATGCCGGCGACCGCCCAGCGGGCGGGCAGCACGAAGTAGCACAGTGCCGAGGCGCCCGCGTTGACGGCGGCGACGATGACGGTGTTGTAGAAGGGGGTGCGGGTGTCCTCGTAGGCGTAGAAGGCGCGCAGGACGACGTACTGCACCGAGTACGGGATCAGGCCGAGGCCGAAGGCCATCAGCATGTAGCCCATGTTGGTGGCCGAGTCCGTGCCCGCGGAACCGAAGATCAGCGTGCACATCGGGATGCCGAGCGCGAGGAAGCCGAAGGCGATCGGGACGATGGCGACGGCCGTGGTGCGCAGACCGTGGGAGATGTCGTCGCGGACGGCACCGGCGTCGCCCTCGGCGGCCGAGCGCGAGATGCGCGGCAGCAGGGCGGCCATCAGGGACACGGTGATGATGGCCTGGGGCAGGCCCCAGATCAGCTGGGCGTTGGCGTAGGCGGCGAAGCCGGTGCCCTTGACGCCGGAGTGCTCGCCGGCTGCCGTGGACAGCTGGGTCACGACCATGGCGCCGGCCTGGTTCGCGAGGACGAACAGCACCGTCCACTTGGCGAGCATCGCCGCCTTGCCCAGGCCGTGGCCCCGCCAGTCGAAGCGCAGCCGGATCCGGAAGCCGGTCTCCCGCAGGTACGGGATCATCGCCAGGGCCTGGACGACCAGACCGAGCAGCACACCGATCCCCAGCAGGCGCTGACCCTCCGCCGGGATGCTCGTGACCGTCATGTGGGAGTTCGCGGCGGTGCCGTAGACCCAGATGAACATGCCCAGCGTCACGATGATGACGATGTTGTTCAGCACCGGGGTCCACATCATCGCGCCGAATTTCCCGCGCGCGTTGAGGATCTGACCCATCACCACGTGAATGCCCATGAAGAAGATCGAGGGCAGGAAGTAGCGGGTGAAGGTGACCGCGACGTCGTTGGCGGCCGGGTTGGAGGCGACCGGGTTGGACAGCAGGCGGACCAGGAGCGGCGCCGCGAACATCGCCAGACCGGTCAGTGCGGCCAGCGCCACCATCACCAGGGTCAGCAGCCGGTTGGCGAACGCCTCGCCGCCGTCCTCGTCCTCCTTCATGGAACGCACCAGCTGGGGCACGAACACGGAGTTGAGGCCACCGCCGACGGTGAGGATGTAGATCATCGTCGGCAGCTGGTAGGCCACCTGGAAGGAGTCGGCGAGGAAGCCGAGGCCGAGGGCCGCGGCGATCAGCGCGGAGCGCACGAAGCCGGTGAGGCGGGAGACCATCGTGCCCGCCGCCATGACGGCGCTGGACTTGAGCAGGTTAGCCGCCTTGCCGCCCTTCTTCGCGGGCGCGGCGGGCACCGCGGTGGCGGTGGTGGTGCCGGCCTGAGCGGCGGCGGCCTCGGGCTCGGCCGGGCCGTGTGCGCCGACGGGATCCGGTGCCGCGGCAGGGGCGGGCACCGGCGGCTGCACGGGGTTCCCGGGCGGGTGGGCGGCCCCGGAGTACGAGGCGCCCTGCTGCGCGCCGCCCTGGCCATACCCCTGCGGATACTGGCCGGCCGCCCCGAACCCGGCGCTCCCCGCGGCCGGGCCGGGGAGGGACGAGGGTCCGGTGGGCTGGTGACCGCCGCCCTGCTGCTGGTCCTTGAAGAGGTGCGCGAAGGCGTCCGGCTCGTGGTATTGCTCGCCGGAGTGCGTGACCAGGTCGTCCACACCCACGTACTGGGTCGTGCGCGGGTCGTCGCCGTACGGCAGGTAGGTACCGGCGCCCTCCGGGTCCGGCGCCGGGGTCTGCGCCCACACCCGAGGGTCGGGCGCGTACGGCGACTGGGCGGGCGGGGCGTACATCTGCTGCTGGTCGTAGCTGTCCGGCGGGGGCGGGGGGTGCGCGGCGCGGTCGTAGAGCGCCTCGGCGACCGGGTCCTGAGCGGTCAGGTCGTGCGACCGGTAGGGGTCCTGGTCGTAGGCGTCCTGGAGGTACATGTCCGCCGCGTGCTGCGGCGGTACCTGGCCGGGCTCCGGCGGCGTCTCGGGGTAGCCCGAGCCGGCCGCGCCCTGGCCGCGATCACCGTCGTACGGCGCGTTCATGCTTACCCCACCTCATCGTCCCGGGCCCACCGGCCACGACATCGCTCAACGGTCCACTCTCTCACCCGTCCCGGACGGGTCGGCGCTTTCCGGTGCGGTGTCCGGCGCGGGGTCACTCGGCTGCTCCGGGGCGTCTGCCCCCGCGGGGGGATCGGATTCCTCCGGTTCCTGCGGGAGACGATCCGAGGGCGCGTCGGGGTTCCCCGGGGCGCCGGCTTCCTTCCCCGCCGGCTCGGGCCCGTTCTCCTCTGCCTGCCGGGCGGCCGCGCGCTTGCGCTGGGTGTACATCCGGAATCCGGCGAGGACGAGGAGCAGCACGCCGCCGCCGATGACCAGCATCACAGTGGGCGTGACCTCGGTGACCTTCACGTCGAAGCTGACGGCGTCGCCGTACTCCTGGCCGTCCTCGGTGTACAGCTGGGCGACGACCGTCACCCGGCCGTTGGCGTTGGCCGCGGTGGCGAACTTCACGGACTGGCTGTGTCCGCCGGAGACCTCCACCGGCTGCTCGGAGTAGGCCTTGCCACCGATCTTCAGACGCGTCGGGTTAGACGAGGTGAGGCGCAGGACCAGGTGGCCGACGGGCTGGACGAGGTTGTTCTGGACGGTCACCGGGATGGTGGCACTGCGGCCGGAGAGTTTGGTCTCCGACTTGTCGATCAGCTTCACCTGGGAGGTCAGGTCGTCGAGCCAGCCTTCGACCCCGTCGCGGAAGCTGTCCCCGCCGGCGCCGCCGCCGCGCCACGACGTGGACATCTCACGGTCTATGGCCCGCCCGAACGGCGTGACGACGCGGGAGCGGTCGGTGAGGACCACCTGGAAGTTGTTGAGCTTGTCCTGAGTGCGCGCGATCTGCTGGAACACCGACACGGGGAGTTCCTGCTTGCGCAGCGAGGAGGGGTAGTACTGGGTGGACGGGATCTGCGTGGTGGCGTCGGGGTCCGGCTTGTCCTTGGCCGCCGCGGTGAGGTCCTGGGACTGTGACCAGTTCGCGCCGTCGAGGGCCTTCAGCGCTGCCGCCATGGCCTGGGCCTGGCTCGCCGTGGGCATCCGCTGGGGGGCGACGACGATGCTGCGCTGTCTGTCGGTCTGCTCGTTCACCTCGAGGCTCTGGGCCAGGAACTGCTGCACGGACAGCGTCGAGGTGTCCGCCTTGGTCAGGTCGCCCTCGAAGGCCGTGGAGAGCCGGGCGTCGGAGACCACCGCCGTGGTGCCTCCCCCGACCGGGCGGGCGGCGGAGGGCGTGTACGACAGCCCTGCCGTCTCCTGGAGGCTGTCGCTGCGGGCGATCACGCGGTCGGCGCCCGCGGAGGTCGCGACCTTCATGATCGACGGGTCCACCGCGCCTTCCACCGGCCATGCGTAGTCCGTACTCGGTGTGACATGGAGCACGGTCTTGACGGTGGTGGCGGCGACATCAGTGGCGTCCTTGAGGTGGCTGAGAGAGCCGGTGACGCTGGTGCCGTTGTGTGCGAGGGACGCCAGGTCCGGGTCGCCGAACGGAAGCGCGACGACCTCCTTGCCCGCCACCGCCCTCTGGAGGTTCGCCAGCCACTGCTTGGCGACCGCCTGGTGCTCCTTGGGGCCGGGCGCTGTGGTGCCGTTGTCACCGGGGAGCCGGTAATTTCCGGTCGCCATCGCGTCCACCGAGGCCAGCAGGTCCGGGTCGATCACCCAGGTGACGTCGAGGTCCTTGCCGAGGTCCACCATCTGGGCGAGCCGGCCGCCCGGGGCCAGTTCCTTGGCCAGGTCGTCGTTGAGGAATACCGGCGTCTGCAGCTCGCCGGCGCCTGTCTTGGCCGTCATGTGGACCGTGGAGATCAGCGGCCACAGGAACGTCGTCTTCGTCTTGGTGTCGGCTTGGGACGGCTGCCACGGCAGGAAGGTCCGCTGGATGCCGAGGACCTGGGTCCAGGGCTGGGCGGCGGTCTGGCCCGACAGGGAGACGCCGAACTCGTAGACGCCGTTCGAGCCGAGGTCCAGCTTGTCCACGGGGACGGAGACGCTGAAGTGCTCGGCGACGCCGGGGTTCAGCTTGGCGAACTTCTCCACATACTTCCCGCCGACCTCGGAGCCGGTGCCGAGCTGGGGATCGTCGGAGTGCTGGGCGACATTGTCGATCGCCGAGCGGGTGGTCAGCGGGGGCCCCACTTCCAGGCCCACGTGCGCCGCGGTGACGGGCTGCTTGCCGTTGTTGGTCACCGTGCCCGACACGGTCAGGGTGTCGCCGTTCGTGGGGGCGCTGGGGGTGAGCGAGTCCAATGCGACCGACACGGTTCCGGAGGTGGCGGCCTGGGCGGGCGTGGCGGCGGGCAGCTGGAGCAGACCGGCCAGCAGGGGCGCCCCGGCGAGCAGTCCTCCGGCGCGCCGCAGCCAGCGGCGGGCAGGGGAGGCACTGTTTGCCTGGAAGTCAGCCGCCTCGGCCACGCGCTCGCCCGTCCCTCGTCGTCAGTGGTCGTCGGAATGTGCGTCCACGCATGGTAACGAGGCGCGGAGAGGGGAAGTGCCGCGGTCTCCGTCACAAGATCGAAGAACTCCGGCGAGCTGTCCTCTATATCCAGTATCGCGGGGAGACCTTCCGAACGCCGTAAGAGCAGCCCTTGCACGGGCATGCCGAAGGCGGTCCGTGGCCCTTTCACCGGGCGGTCCCGCGATCTTCACGGGTCGCTCCCGGAGGAAATCGAGGACACCCCCGGCCGCCGGGGCACGTACCCTCTTCTGTTGTGCCGAACCCCAACGAAGACACTCCCACCGCCCTGAGCCAGGCGCAGCAGCGCGCGGTCGCCGAGCTGCTGCGGGTGGCCCCCGTAGCCGACGATCTCGCCCGCCGATTCCAGGAGGCGGGGTTCTCCCTCGCCCTGGTCGGCGGATCGGTACGCGACGCGCTGCTCGGCCGGCTCGGCAACGACTTGGACTTCACCACCGACGCCCGCCCCGAGGACGTATTGAAGATCGTCCGGCCCTGGGCGGACGCCGTCTGGGAGGTGGGAATCGCCTTCGGCACGGTCGGCGCGCAGAAGGACGCCCGTGTCGGAGACACCGACTGGCGTTTTCAGATCGAGGTGACCACGTACCGGTCGGAGGCCTACGACCGGACCTCGCGCAAGCCCGAGGTGTCGTACGGCGACTCGATCGAGGCGGATCTGGTCCGCCGGGACTTCACAGTCAACGCGATGGCCGTGGCGCTGCCGCAGAAGGAGTTCATCGACCCGCACGGCGGCCTGGAGGATCTCGCCGCGCGGGTGCTGCGCACGCCGGGCACCCCCGAGGAGTCCTTCTCCGACGATCCCCTGCGGATGCTGCGGGCCGCCCGCTTCGCCGCCCAGCTGGACTTCACCGTGGCCCCCGAGGTCGTCACCGCGATGACGGAGATGTCCGGGCGCATCGAGATCGTCTCGGCGGAGCGGGTGCGGGACGAGCTGAACAAGCTGATCCTCTCCGAGCACCCGCGCAAGGGACTGGCCCTGCTCGTCGAGACCGGGCTCGCCGACCATGTACTGCCGGAGCTGCCGGCGCTCCACCTGGAGCGGGATGAGCACCACCGGCACAAGGACGTCTACGAACACACGCTGATCGTCCTGGAACAGGCGATCGCGCTGGAGCAGGACGGTCCGGACCTCACGCTCCGGCTGGCGGCACTGCTGCACGACATCGGGAAGCCGCGCACCCGCCGTTTCGAGAAGGACGGCCGGGTCTCGTTCCACCACCACGAGGTGGTCGGCGCCAAGATGACCAAGAAGCGCATGACTGCTTTGAAGTACTCCAACGAGCTGGTGAAGGACGTCTCGCGGCTGGTCGAGCTCCATCTGCGCTTCCATGGCTACGGCACCGGGGAGTGGACGGACTCGGCGGTGCGCCGCTACGTCCGTGACGCCGGTCCGCTGCTGGACCGACTGCACAAGCTGACCCGCTCGGACTGCACCACGCGAAACAAGCGGAAGGCGGCCGCGCTGTCCCGGGCCTACGACGGTCTGGAGGAGCGTATCGCCGAGCTTCAGAAGCAGGAGGAGCTGGACGCGATCCGCCCGGACCTGGACGGCAACCAGATCATGGAGATCCTGGGCGTCGGCCCTGGTCCGGCCGTCGGCAAGGCGTACAAGTACCTGCTGGAGCTGCGCCTCGACAACGGCCCGATGGAGCACGATGCGGCGGTGGCGGCGCTCAAGGAGTGGTGGGCCGAACAGGGCTGAGTTGCCGACGCGGGCCGTCGGCGCGGCCATGTTTCACGTGAAACATGGCTGAGGAGCTAGCACGGGGGCGATGTTTCACGTGAAACATCGCCCTTCTCGCTGTCCCGGTTCGCTTCGTAGCGGGCCATGGAGACGGCGACCCCGGCATAGATCAGGGCGACGAACACCACCAGCACTGTCGAGCGGCCGTCCGGCGGAAGTATCAGGGCGGCTACTGCGGCGGCACCGACGAAGGCGACGTTGAAGAGGACGTCGTACAGGGAGAAGATCCGGCCCCGGAAGCCGTCGTCCACGCCGGACTGGACGATCGTGTCCGTGGAGATCTTGGCGCCCTGGGTGATCAGCCCCAGTACAAAGGCCGTGACCAGCAGAGGTCCGGTGGTGAAGGAGAGGCCGAGGGCGGGTTCCAGGACGGTGGCGGCCGCCGCGCACACCACGATCCACCGGGCGGGGCCGAGTCGCCCGGCCACGCCCGGCGTCACCATGGCGGCCGCGAAGAACCCTGCACCGGACACCGCCAGCGCGAGCCCGAGCAGCTTGAGCCCCTCCTCGGGGGTCGCGGTCAGCGCGTATCGGCTCAGCATGAGCAGCAGGACGAGGAGCGCGCCGTAACAGAAGCGCATCAGCGTCATCGAGGCCAGCGCCCAGGCGGCCTCCCGGCGCTGGGGTTCGGCGAGGTGACGGATGGCCGCGATCAGTTCGCGCGCGGTCTCGACGATCGCGGTCCGTACACGGGGATGCGCCGGCTGCCGGTCGGGGCCGAGCAGTGCGGGTGGCATGCTCAGGGACGCCAGGCTCGCGCACAGGTAGAGGAGGGCGCCGAGCAGCACCACCGCGGCGTCGGAGTCCGACACCGCGAGCCGTACGACGAAGGCCAGGCCGCCGCCGGCGGTGGCGGCGAGGGTTCCGGCGGTCGGGGACAGGGAGTTCGCAAGGACCAGCCGCTCGGTGTCGACCACGCGGGGCAGGGACGCGGACAGCCCGGCGAGGATGAAGCGGTTGACGGCCGTGACGCACAGCGCGGAGACGTAGAAGAGCCAGTCGGGGA
The DNA here is from genome assembly GCF_055584345.1 of Streptomyces sp. NPDC104106. Taxonomy (NCBI): domain Bacteria; kingdom Bacillati; phylum Actinomycetota; class Actinomycetes; order Kitasatosporales; family Streptomycetaceae; genus Streptomyces; species Streptomyces sp. NPDC104106. Next base: position 244,666 of record NZ_JBVJMF010000007.1, on the reverse strand, counting down.
CATGGCTGACCATGAGCACGGCGGTGACCGCCGCGAGTAGGGCGCGCAGCAGATTGCCGTGGACGAAGACCTGCCGGCGCCGCCAGCGGTCCAGTAGGACGCCCGCGAACGGGCCGACCAGCGAATAGGGGAGCAGCAGCACGGCCATCGCCGAGGCGATCGCGGTGGCCGAGGTCTGCTTCTCCGGGGAGAAGACGACGTACGCGGCGAGTGCCACCTGGTAGACGCCGTCGGCGCCCTGGGAGAGCAGACGGACGTACAGCAGACGTCGGAAGTACCGAAGACGCAGCAGGACGCGCAGGTCACGCACGACGGGCATGCCGCCCAGCCTCACATATGCGGAAGGTCCCCGGGTCGGGAAACCCGGGGACCTTCACAGCCCTGGCAGGAGCGTTCAGCTGTGTCGAGCCGGTGTCAGCGCTCGACCTCGCCGCGGATGAACTTCTCGACGTTCTCGCGGGCCTGGTCGTCGAAGTACTGGACCGGCGGGGACTTCATGAAGTACGAGGAGGCCGACAGGATCGGGCCGCCGATGCCGCGGTCCTTGGCGATCTTCGCGGCGCGCAGGGCGTCGATGATGACACCCGCGGAGTTCGGGGAGTCCCAGACCTCGAGCTTGTACTCCAGGTTCAGCGGAACGTCACCAAAGGCACGGCCCTCGAGGCGGACGTAGGCCCACTTGCGGTCGTCCAGCCAGGCCACGTAGTCGGAGGGGCCGATGTGGACGTTCTTCTCGCCGAGGTCCCGGTCGGGGATCTGGGAGGTGACGGCCTGCGTCTTGGAGATCTTCTTGGACTCGAGGCGCTCGCGCTCGAGCATGTTCTTGAAGTCCATGTTGCCGCCGACGTTCAGCTGCATCGTGCGGTCGAGGATGACACCGCGGTCCTCGAACAGCTTCGCCATGACGCGGTGCGTGATGGTGGCGCCGACCTGGGACTTGATGTCGTCACCGACGATCGGCACGCCGGCCTCGGTGAACTTGTCCGCCCACTCCTTGGTGCCGGCGATGAAGACCGGCAGGGCGTTGACGAAGGCGACCTTGGCGTCGATGGCGCACTGGGCGTAGAACTTCGCCGCGTCCTCGGAGCCCACGGGCAGGTAGCAGACCAGGACGTCGACCTGCTTGTCCTTCAGGACCTGGACGACGTCGACAGGCTCGGCGTCCGACTCCTCGATGGTCTGCCGGTAGTACTTGCCGAGGCCGTCGAGGGTGTGGCCGCGCTGGACCGTGACACCGGTGGAGGGCACGTCGCAGATCTTGATGGTGTTGTTCTCGGAGGCGCCGATCGCGTCCGCGAGGTCGAGGCCGACCTTCTTGGCGTCGACGTCGAACGCGGCGACGAACTCGATGTCGCGCACGTGGTAGTCACCGAACTGCACGTGCATCAGGCCGGGCACCTTGGACGCCGGGTCGGCGTCCTTGTAGTACTCGACTCCCTGCACCAGCGACGCGGCGCAGTTGCCCACGCCGACGATGGCTACGCGAACCGAACCCATTCCGGTTGCTCCCTGTGTGTACGAGTGAGGCCCTGACTGGGACTCACGTGGCGGTGTCGCCGGGCGTATCCGTGCGGGGGGTGTCCCCGCGACGGGGCAGGCCGCCCGTCGATCCAGTGGTGGTGTCCTGCTGAGCGGACCCCCCGGACGCGGAACCCCTGAGGTCTCGCCCGGCCCGCTCGCTCTCGATGAGCTCGTTCAGCCAGCGCACTTCGCGCTCCACGGACTCCATCCCGTGGCGCTGGAGCTCGAGTGTGTAGTCGTCGAGGCGCTCCCGCGTACGCGCCAGGGAGGCGCGCATCTTCTCCAGGCGCTCCTCCAGGCGGCTGCGCCGGCCCTCCAGTACGCGCATGCGCACATCGCGCGACGTCTGCCCGAAGAAGGCGAAGCGTGCGGCGAAGTGCTCGTCCTCGTACGCGTCGGGACCGGTCTGCGAGAGCAGCTCCTCGAAGTGCTCCTTGCCCTCCGCCGTCAGCCTGTAGACGATCTTGGCGCGGCGCCCGGCGAGCGGAGCGGCGAGGGCGTCCTCATGGGTGTTGCCCGGCTCCTCGATCAACCAGCCGTTCATGACCAGCGTCTTGAGGCAGGGGTACAGGGTCCCGTAGCTGAACGCACGGAACACTCCCAGGGACGTGTTGAGGCGTTTGCGCAGCTCGTAGCCGTGCATCGGGGACTCGCGCAGCAGGCCGAGCACGGCGAACTCGAGGATGCCGGAACGTCGGCTCATCGTCGCCTCCTCTCGGTCCCGCAGCTCGTCTCCACGGGTCTCGCAGTGCCTCTCAGCGGCTTTATCTCGCGCTGATGTATCGACTCGATACATCACGACGATAGAACGGCCGTCCGCGGGCGACAAGTGGGACGACGGTGAACGGGATCACATCACCGATTCATACGATGCAAGTTGCCTGGTTTGGGGTGAACTTCAGGGCTCGGCGGGTTTTGGTGATGCGTAGTCTGTGCGGCATGCAGATCGCCGGGAACCGAGGGACGCCTGGGGAGCGTCGTCGTCCCCGGTGCAGTACGGGTGAATGCGGGACCGACCACATCCGTACTCCGGGGGGACCGGAAACCAGCCGCCGTTCCAGGCGCGCACGGGTGCGCCTGCCCGAGGAGTAATCGTTCGATGAGCGAGCACCGTCGCAAACCGCCGCAGCCGCAGGGAGGCGGACGTGCCGCGGCCCGACGTGGTCAGTCCGGCTCGTCCTCCGGCCGCCGTGCGGCACCGCGTGGCGCCACCGGGTCTCCTGCCGACTCCTATGGGTCCAGTTCCTATGGGTCGGAAAACGGTCCGGGGGGTGAGGAGCGTTCCTACGGCGGCCGGGCCGAGGCCCGCCGTGCGGCGCAGAGAGGCAGCCGGCGCAGAGGCGCCGACAACGCGGGTCCGGGAGGTCGGCGCGGCGGCCCGGGGGGCCCGAGTGGTCCCGGACGCGGCAGGGGCCGCGCCTCGACCGCCCCCGGCAAGAAGAGGTTCATCGACTACCCCCGGTCCGGCAAATACGGCTGGCGCCGCTGGATGCCCTCCTGGAAGCTCGTCACCGGGATGTTCATCGGCTTCATCGGCAGCCTGGTCGCGCTGGTCGGTGTGGGCTACGCGATGGTCTCGATCCCCAGCGAGAACGACGCGGCCAAGTCGCAGAACAACGTCTACTACTGGGCCGACGGCACGCAGATGGTGGCCACGGGCACCGGCGTCAACCGGCAGAACGTCAGCATCGACCAGATCCCCGCGGCGATGCAGTGGGCCGTGATCTCGGCCGAGAACAAAAGCTTCTACCAGGACTCGGGTGTCGACCCCCAGGGCCTTCTGCGCGCCGTGGTCAACATGGCGCGGGGCGGCCAGACCCAGGGCGGTTCGACGATCACCCAGCAGTTCGTGAAGAACACCTACCTGAGCCAGCAGCAGACCATCTCCCGGAAGTTCAAGGAGATGTTCATTTCCATCAAGGTGGGCACGAAGCTCAAGAAGCAGCAGATCCTGCAGGGCTACCTGAACACCTCGTATTTCGGCCGCGGCGCCTACGGCATCCAGGCGGCGGCGCAGACGTACTACGGCAAGGACGCCAAGGACCTCACGCCGAGCGAGTGCGCGGTGCTCGCGGCACTGCTCAAGGGCCCGACGTACTTCGACCCGGCCGGCAACCCGGACTTCGACAAGTCGGCCACACAGCAGGCCAACACGCAGCGATCACAGGCCCGCTGGCGTTGGATCCTCGACCAGATGCACAACGACCATCACCTGACCGATGTCCAGTACCAGGACGCCATCAAGCAGTACCCCATGCCTGACGGCCGCAAGGCGACCAAGGGCATGACCGGCCAGATCAGCTACCTGGTGGACACGGCGAAGAAGTACGTCCTCAACCACTCCGACATCACGGAGACGCAGTTCGACCAGGGCGGCTACCAGATCCGGACGACCTTCGAGAAGGACAAGGTCAACGCGCTGGCGGCGGCGGTGAAGAAGATTCAGAAGGAGCGCATCGACCCGAAGAAGCGTGACCTGGACAAGTACGTCCAGTTCGGCGCGGCGTCGGTGAAGCCCAAGGACGGTGCGATCGTCGCCCTCTACGGCGGCGACGGCTACGAGAACGGGCACTTCACGAACAACGCCGACACCTCGGGTGTCCCGGTCGGTTCCACGTGGAAGCCGTTCGTGCTCGCCGCGGCGATGGAGTACGGCACCTACAGGTCGAACGGCGAGGGCATCTCCCCGCTGAGCAAGTACAACGGCGACGACCATCTCAAGGTGCTCAATCAGGACGGCAGCCCAGTCCTGACGAAGGACAACTCGGTCTTCTACCAGCGCAACGAGAGCGACTACAAGTGGGGGTACATCTCGCTGCGCAAGGCGATGGAGCAGTCCGTCAACACTCCGTACGTCCAGCTCGGCATGGATGTGGGGCTGACAAAGGTCAGGGATGTCGCCAAGGCGTCCGGGATCCTCGATGACAGCTTCGCCGGCCTGAACCCCTCCTTCGCCATCGGCACCTCGACCCCGAGCGCGATCCGCATGGCCGACGCGTACGCGACCTTCGCGGCCTCCGGTGAGCACACGGACCCGTACTCGGTGACATCCGTGAAGAAGGACGGTCAGGAGCTGCCTGGCTTCACCAAGCCGAAGGTCAGCACGGCGATGCCCGAGAACGTGGCGAACAATGTCACGGACGTCCTGCAGAACGTGATCCAGAACGGTACGGGCCAGAACGCCAAGGCCCTGGGCCGGACGGCCGCCGGCAAGACCGGTACGACCGACAGCAACAAGTCGGCGTGGTTCGTCGGCTACACCCAGCAACTGTCCACCTCGGTGGCGATGTTCCGTGAGAACCCGAAGGATCACGAGCTGCTGTCCATGAACGGCACGGCCGGCGTCCCGTCGATCCACGGTGGTGACATCCCCACATCGGTGTGGACCGAGTACATGAAGACCGCGCTGAAGAACGCCAACGACAACGGATTCCCCGGCGCCACCGAGATCGGCAAGGTCGTGGACGAGGCGGGCGCCCCGACTCCGAGCCCGAGCCCGAGCATCAAGCCGAGCCCGACGCCGAGCCAGTCGCCGAGCCCGAGCCCGAGCGCGTCGAACACCTCGCCGTCCCCGTCGGCCAGTGACACTTGCCAGTGGAACTGGGGCAACCCCTGTAACGGAAATGGCAACGGCACCGGCGGTACGGACACGGGCGGCACCACCGGTGGCACGTCGCCCTCACCCGGGCCCACGGACACGACCGGAAACGGCAACACCCGAGGCAACGGCAACGGGACCGGCAACGGAGGCATCTTCGCAGGTCCGACCGGATAGCAGCCGGGCCTGCCCGGTTGGCGCCTCTTTCGCCCGCCGCGGGTGTTTCACGTGAAACATGGGCCGCCGCACTCCTCCAGGTGCGGCGGCCCTCGGTTTTTTCCCAGGCTGGTACGGCAGGATGTGCCCCATGCCCAGTGCAGAGATGACGCCCGCGGATGTGCACGAGCCCGAGCCCGTGCGGTCCGCCGCGGCAGAACCGGTGCAGCCGACCAGGGAGGACGGGGTCGCCGCGGCCGGCAGTGAGCTGATCGGTGGCCCCATCGGACGGCGTGCCCTGCTTGGTATGTCCTGGTGGACGCCGGTGCGGGTCGTCGCGCTCGTGGTGATCGGCATGTTCGCCCTCGGCATGGTGCAGAAGGCGCCCTGCTACCACAGCGCCTGGTTCTTCGGTGCGAGCAGCCAGTACACGAAGGCCTGCTATTCGGACATCCCGCACCTCTACCAGGGGCGCGGGTTCGCCGACCATCTCGTGCCGTACTTCGACAGGCTCCCGGACGACATGTCCGGTGGCATGGGCTACCTCGAGTACCCGGTGCTGACTGGCGTGTTCATGGAGGTCGCCTCCTGGCTGACCCCGCACAGCGGCACCATCCAGTTCCAGGAGCAGTGGTACTGGTTCGTCAACGCCGGGATGCTGCTGGTGTGCGCCTCCGTCATCGCCGTATGCGTGGCCCGCACCCACCGCCGGCGTCCCTGGGACGGCCTCCTGGCCGCTCTGGCGCCCGCCGTCGCGCTGACCGCGACCGTCAACTGGGACCTGCTGGCCGTGGCGCTCACGGCCGCCGCGATGCTGATGTGGGCCCGCAGCCGTCCTGTCGCCTTCGGTGTCCTGCTGGGCCTCGCCACGGCCGCCAAGCTTTATCCCGTGTTCCTGCTCGGACCCCTGCTCGTGCTGTGCTGGCGGGCCGGCAAGTGGCGGCAGTTCATGCAGGCCACGCTGGGCACGGTGCTCGCGTGGGTCGTGGTGAACCTGCCGGTGATGCTGTTCGCCTTCAAGGGCTGGTCGAAGTTCTACACATTCAGTCAGGAGCGGGGCGTCGACTTCGGCTCTTTCTGGCTTGTCTGGGCGCAGAACTCCAGCAACCCGCCCTCCACGGGCTTCGTGAACACCGCCGCCACCGTGCTGGTGGTGCTGTGCTGCCTCGGGATCGCCGTGCTGACGTTCACCGCACCGCGCCGGCCGCGGTTCGCGCAGCTCGCCTTCCTGGTGGTGGCGGCGTTCATCCTCACCAACAAGGTCTACTCCCCGCAGTACGTGCTGTGGCTGGTGCCGCTGGCGGCCCTCGCCCGCCCGAAGTGGCGCGATTTCCTGATCTGGCAGGCCTGCGAGGTGGCGTACTTCCTGGGCATCTGGATGTACCTCGCCTACACGACCAGTGGAGACGCTCACAAGGGACTGCCGACGGAGGGCTACCACTGGGCGATCGTGCTGCATCTGGCGGGCACGCTGTACCTGGGCGCCGTCGTCGTACGGGACATCCTCATGCCGGAGCGGGACGTGGTGCGCCGCTCCGGTGACGATGATCCGTCGGGTGGGGTGCTCGACGGCGCAGAGGACGTCTTCGTGCTCGGTGCGGCGGCCTACGAGTCGCGCCACGCAGCCCACTTCGAGCAGCCTCAGGTGGACTGGGGCAGGCCCCTGCCGCCATCCCCCGAGGAGCGTTCGCTCTGAGCGAACAACCTTTCAGGGGCCATGTGGAAAGGCCGTACCCGGGTGCTGCGGGTACGGCCTCTTTCCCTGTTCTGGACGCGGCGTCCTGGGCTGTGCTCAGCGGTCCACGATGCGGTCGAACTGGGTCGTGGTGTGCCGCAGATGGGCCACCAGTTCGTCGCCGACCTTCGGCTCCGGGGCGTCCGCGGGTACGAACAGGATCGACACCTGCATGTGCGGCGGCTCGGCGAACCAGCGCTGCTTGCCGCCCCAGACGAACGGAGAAAGGTTCCGGTTCACCGTGGCGAGGCCGGCCCGTGCGACGCCCTTGGCACGCGGCATGACGCCGTGCAGGGCCTTCGGGGCCTCCAGGCCCACCCCGTGCGACGTACCGCCCGCCACGACCACCAGGAAGCCGTCCGAGGCCGCCTTCTGCTGCCGGTAGCCGAACCGGTCGCCCTTGGCCACGCGCGTGACGTCCAGGACGGCACCGCGGTACTCGGTGGCCTCGTGGTCCCCCAGCCACAGCCGGGTGCCGATACGGGCGCGGAACCGGGTCTGCGGGAACTGCTGCTGGAGCCGGATGAGTTCGTCGGCCTTGAGGTGGCTGACGAACATCGTGTGCAGCGGCAGCCGGGCCGCGCGCAGCCGGTCCATCCAGCCGATGACCTCCTCGACGGCGTCCGAGCCGTCGGTGCGGTCCAGCGGCAGATGGATGGCGAAACCCTCCAGCCGGACGTTCTCTATGGCCTGGTGCAGCTGCGGCAGGTCCTGCTCGCTGATGCCGTGGCGCTTCATCGAGGACATCACCTCGATCACGACACGGGCGCCGACGAGCCCGTACACGCCGTCGACGGACGACACCGAGCGCACCACCCGGTCGGGCAGCGGCACGGGCTCCTCGCCGCGCCGGTACGGCGTCAGCACCAGCAGGTCACCGCTGAAGAAGTCCTTGATGCGCGCGGCCTCGTAGGTCGTGCCGACCGCGAGCAGGTCCGAGCCCAGCCGCGTGGCCTCCTCGGACAGCCGCTCGTGCCCGAAGCCGTAGCCGTTGCCCTTGCAGACCGGGACGAGTCCCGGGAACTGCTCCTGCACGTGCTTGTGGTGCGCCCGCCAGCGCGCGGTGTCGACGTAGAGCGTGAGCGCCATGGCCGGACCCGGGACCTTTCTCGTGGCTGCGGTCGATCAGAGGTGTCTGAGCTGTGAAGGCTATGGAATCAGACGCCCGCGGCTCAACGGCGGGACATGTAGATGTCGAGCGCCTTGTGGAGCAGCTTGTTCAGCGGGAAGTCCCACTCGCCGAGGTACTCGGCGGCCTGACCGCCCGTGCCGACCTTGAACTGGATCAGGCCGAACAGGTGGTCCGTCTCGTCCAGCGAGTCGGAGATGCCGCGCAGGTCGTAGACGGTCGCACCGAGCGCATAGGCGTCGCGCAGCATCCGCCACTGCATCGCGTTCGAGGGGCGGACCTCACGGCCGATGTTGTCCGAGGCGCCGTAGGAGTACCAGACGTGCCCGCCGACGATCAGCATCGTGGCAGCCGAGAGGTTCACCCCGTTGTGGCGGGCGAAGTAGAGCCGCATCCGGTTGGGGTCCTCGGTGTTGAGGGCCGACCACATGCGCTGGAAGTACGACAGCGGGCGCGGCCGGAAGTGGTCGCGCACGGCCGTGATCTCGTACAGCCGCTGCCACTCGGCGAGGTCCTGGTAGCCGCCCTGGACGACCTCGACGCCGGCCTTCTCGGCCTTCTTGATGTTGCGGCGCCACAGCTGGTTGAAGTTCTTGTGGACCTCTTCCAGGGAGCGGTTGGCAAGCGGCACCTGGAAGACGTAGCGGGGCTGGACGTCGCCGAAGCCGGCGCCGCCGTCCTCGCCCTGCTGCCAGCCCATGCGGCGCAGCTTGTCGGCCACCTCGAAGGCGCGCGGCTCGATGAAGTCGGCCTCCATGTCGCGCAGCCGCTTGACGTCCTGGTCCTGGATGCCCTTCTTGATGGTCTCCGCGGTCCAGCGACGGATGATGACCGGCGGGCCCATCTTCACCGAGAAGGCGCCCTGCTGCTTCAGATGCGCCAGCATCGGCTGGATCCAGTCGTCCAGATTCGGCGCGAACCAGTTGATGACCGGGCCCTCGGGCAGGTAGGCCAGGTAGCGCTTGATCTTGGGCAGCTGACGGTAGAGGACCAGGCCCGCGCCGACCATCTCGCCCGTGCGCTCGTCGAACCAGCCGAGGTTCTCCGAGCGCCACTCCGCCTTGACGTCGGCCCAGGCCGGAACCTGCATGTGGCTCGCCGCCGGCAGGCTCTGGATGTAGGCCAGATGCTGCTCGCGGCTGATGGTCCTCAGGGTCAGGCTCATTCGGGGCGCTCCTCGGGCTGGTGTGTCCCCATGGGTACAGGGGCTCCGGCTCTCGCGCCGAAGCCTACTGCGCCGTGCGAGCGCCCCGACTGGGCGTACGGGCCTTATTCCCGGCCGGATGGGCGACCGGGGCCGTCCGTGCGGCCGGATGAGACGGGAAAAGGGGGGTCGGACGGACGCTGCGTCCGGGGGTCGAGCGGCTCAGCCGCCGATGAGCCCGCCGAACAGCCCGCCGTGCGCCATGCTGATCAGGAAGCCGATCCCCGAGGCGCCGAGACCCAGGATCAGGCCGAAGCGCTCACGGGTGGTCACGGAGATCCACTGTCCGTAGATGCCGACGAGCAGACCGACCAGGCCCGCCCACGAGGACAGCAGGTGGAGGCCATGGAAGAAGCAGGTGACGAGGGACAGGACGCCGAGGACGAGCGTGGCCCCCAGCAGGGCGTCCTGCAACGGGCGGCGCTTACCGTCCGTGGCGAAGAGGGAACCGGCGATGTTGGGATGCATTGCCTGTGCCATGGGCACCTCCTGCGGAAGGCGGCGCATAGTAGCGCCGTACACACCCGACGTGTACAGGGTGACGGTCTTCCCACCCGGATTTCAACCGGAAGCGGGTGTGCGGGTAGTCTGTACCGTCTGCACCGGTGTCTGCCCACTCCTGTCCAGGTCACACTGCGGGAGCCGGCATCGGCCCCTGATTGTCAGTGGTGGCCGATACCGTTGCGTACGCATCACAACCCTCCTGCCACGGAACGACCGTGGCCGCTGAGTCCAAAGGAGGTGGGTTCCACATGCGTCACTACGAGGTGATGGTCATCCTCGACCCCGATCTCGAGGAGCGTGCGGTCTCCCCGCTGATCGAGAACTTCCTGTCCGTCGTCCGTGACGGCGGCGGCAAGGTTGAGAAGGTCGACACCTGGGGCCGTCGTCGGCTCGCCTACGAGATCAAGAAGAAGCCCGAGGGCATCTACTCGGTCATCGACCTGCAGGCCGCGCCTGCGGTCGTCAAGGAGCTCGACCGCCAGATGAACCTGAACGAGTCGGTCCTCCGGACCAAGGTCCTCCGTCCCGAGACCCACTGAGCCCTTCCGCTCAGCTGATCTCGGGATTCGAGTAGCAAGCAAGCAGCCAGAGCAGCAAACCCGCCGAGAGGTTCCCCCATGGCAGGCGAGACCGTCATCACGGTCATCGGCAATCTTGTCGACGACCCCGAGCTGCGCTTCACCCCGTCCGGTGCGGCGGTCGCGAAGTTCCGCGTCGCGTCCACTCCCCGCACCTTCGACCGCCAGACGAACGAGTGGAAGGACGGCGAAAGCCTCTTCCTGACCTGCTCGGTCTGGCGTCAGGCGGCGGAGAACGTCGCCGAGTCGCTGCAGCGAGGCATGCGCGTGATCGTGCAGGGCCGGCTGAAGCAGCGGTCCTACGAGGACCGTGACGGCGTCAAGCGCACGGTCTACGAGCTGGACGTCGAGGAAGTCGGCCCCAGCCTGCGCAACGCGACGGCCAAGGTCACCAAGACCTCTGGCGGCGCGCGCGGTGGCCAGGGCGGTTACGGCGGCGGTGGCGGCCAGGGTGGCGGCGGCTGGGGCGGTGGCCCCGGCGGCGGTCAGCAGGGCGGCGGCGCTCCGGCCGACGACCCGTGGGCGACCGGCGCTCCCGCCGGTGGCAACCAGGGTGGCGGCGGCTGGGGCGGCGGCTCCGGCTCTGGCGGCGGTGGCGGCTACTCGGACGAGCCCCCGTTCTAAGGGCTCGCATCCCCACTTCTTGATCACACAGGAGAAACACCATGGCGAAGCCGCCTGTGCGCAAGCCGAAGAAGAAGGTCTGCGCTTTCTGCAAGGACAAGGTCACGTACGTGGACTACAAGGACACGAACATGCTGCGGAAGTTCATTTCCGACCGCGGCAAGATCCGTGCCCGCCGCGTGACCGGCAACTGCACCCAGCACCAGCGTGACGTCGCCACGGCCGTGAAGAACAGCCGTGAGATGGCGCTGCTGCCCTACACCTCCACCGCGCGCTAAGGGAAGGGTGACCGACTCATGAAGATCATCCTCACCCACGAGGTCTCCGGCCTCGGTGCCGCGGGCGACGTCGTCGACGTCAAGGACGGTTACGCTCGCAACTACCTGATTCCGCGGAACTTCGCGATCCGCTGGACCAAGGGTGGCGAGAAGGACGTCGAGCAGATCCGCCGCGCCCGCAAGATCCACGAGATCCAGACCATCGAGCAGGCCAACCAGGTCAAGGCCCAGCTCGAGGGCGTCAAGGTCCGCCTGGCCGTCCGCTCCGGCGACTCCGGCCGTCTCTTCGGTTCCGTCACCCCGGCCGACATCGCGTCCGCGATCAAGGCGTCCGGTGGCCCCGAGGTCGACAAGCGTCGCATCGAGCTGACCGCTCCGATCAAGACCCTGGGCGCCCACGAGACGTCCGTGCGTCTGCACCCCGAGGTTGCCGCGAAGGTCAACATCGAGGTCGTCTCGGCCTGATCGCCGAGTGATCGCAGCGCTCGTATGAGCAGCTGAAAGGGGCCGCACCCTTCTGAGGTGCGGCCCCTTTCAGCTGCCCGGACTCGCCGTCGTCACTGCGGGCCTCACGGCCTCGCCGGACCATGTTTCACGTGAAACGGTGAGCATCACGCGGGCAGGTGACTGGCGTTGTGCAGCTATCACGGATCAGCGGGTCGCGCCCGTCACGATCCAGCGCCCTGAGCGGGTGCGTAGCCACAGGGTCAGCATGCGGACCGTCATCATCAGCGTCATCGCGCCCCAGAGCGCGGTGAGACCGCCGCCGAGTGCGGGAACCAACAGGGCTGCTGGAGCGAACACTGCAAGGGTGACGACCATGGCCCCTGCCAGGTACGGCCCGTCCCCCGCGCCCATGAGGACTCCGTCCAGTACGAAGACGATCCCGCAGATGGGTTGTGACAGCGCCACCAGCAGCAGGGCGGGCAGCGCGGTGTCCTTGACTCCGGAGTCGCTGGTGAACAGCGGGAGGAAGAGGGGCCGGGCGGCCACCACGAGCACGCCGAGCACGACACCGGTCGCGATGCCCCACTGCACCATGCGACGGCAGGCCTCCCGTGCACCCTCAGCGTCGTCTGCGCCGAGATAGCGGCCGATGATGGCCTGTCCCGCGATCGCTATCGCGTCCAGCGCGAAAGCAAGCAGGCTCCACAGGGACAGGACGATCTGATGTGCGGCGATATCGGTGTCGCCCAGGCGCGCCGCGACCGCCGTGGCGATCATCAGGATCGCCCGCAGCGACAGGGTGCGCACCAGGAGGGGCACGCCGGCCTGAGCCGAGGCGCGGATACCGGCGGAGTCGGGGCGGAGGGAGGCGCCGTGCCGACGGGCCCCGCGTACGACGACGGACAGATAGACGGCCGCCATCCCGCACTGGGCGATGACGGTGCCCCAGGCCGAACCGGCGATGCCGAGCCCAGCGCCGTAGACCAGCCCCGCGTTGAGGGCGCCGTTGGCTACGAAGCCGGCGACCGCCACGTAGAGCGGGGTCTTGGTGTCCTGGAGCCCGCGGAGTACCCCTGTGGCGGCGAGGACGATGAGCATCGCCGGGATGCCCAGTGCGGAGACGCGCAGATACGTCGTGGCAGACGGGGCGGCGGTGCTGGAGGCGCCGAAGAGGTCCACGATGCCTGGGGCCAGGGGAAGGACGAGCGCGATGACGCCGATGCCGAGGAGCAGCGCCAGCCAGATGCCGTCCATGCCTTGCCGGATGGCTGCCGGCAGATCGCCCGCGCCGACGCGACGGGCCACGGCCGCCGTGGTGGCGTAGGCGAGGAAGACGAAGATGCTCACGGCGGTGGTGAGGAGGGCGGAGGCGACGCCGAGGCCGGCGAGCTGGGCGGTGCCGAGATGGCCGACGATCGCACTGTCCGCCATGACGAACAGAGGCTCGGCGACGAGTGCGCCGAAGGCCGGGACGGCCAGCGCGACGATCTCTCGGTCGTGCTGGCGGCGGGTGGCCCGGGGTATCGCGGGAGCCTGTGTCATGAGCACTAATCTAATCGTCCACAGGTAATAGATGCAACAGGCATGGGGCCCTTACTCTTCCTTGCGGGACGTGTCCTCTCGTCCGGTGTTCGAGGCGATCTTGGCCCGACTGGGGAAGTTTTTCTTCTGCACAGCCAGTGGACGGCAAACATGCAGGTCAGCGGCTCTCGGTGGGGCGGAGGGAGGGCTTGTTCACAGGGCTGTCCACCGGGTCGTGCACAGGTTTCGGGGAGTTCTCCACAGCATCGGGGCTGTCGTCCACATGGCCTGTGGGTAACCAGATTGGCTGACGGTGCCGAGGGGCCTACCGTGGTCCGGCGCCCGCTCCTTCCCTCGGCCTGGAGAGCCTCTCTCCCCTGGCCCTGGAATCGTCATAAACCCGACGCGTCAGAACCGGAGTTGGGCCTCTCATTTGTCAGTGTCGTGCCGTACAAAAGAGGACACGGCGAGGTCCGCCGTGCGGACGGGAGGAGGTGGCTCGGTGAGCATTTCCGAGCCCTTGGACGATCCGTGGGCCGACAGTGGGCCCAGTGATCGTCTGCCCGCCTCCCGCCGACGCGGCGACGGCGGCCGGGGCCGCGGCGAACAGCACGATCGGGGCCGGGAGAACGGCGACTGGGACGGCGGCGGAACCTCCTTCGAGCGGGTGCCGCCGCAGGACCTGGACGCCGAACAGTCGGTGCTGGGCGGCATGCTGCTGTCCAAGGACGCCATCGCCGATGTGGTGGAGATCCTCAAGGGCCACGATTTTTACAAGCCCGCCCACGAGACGATCTACCAGGCCATCCTGGACATCTACGCCAAGGGCGAGCCGGCCGATCCGATCACCATCGCCGCCGAACTGACCAAACGCGGCGAGATCAACAAGGTCGGCGGAGCGTCGTATCTCCACACACTCGTCCAGACGGTGCCGACGGCCGCGAACGCCGAGTACTACGCGGAGATCGTCCACGAGCGCGCGGTCCTGCGGCGCCTGGTCGAGGCCGGCACCCGCATCACGCAGATGGGATACGCGGCCGACGACGACGTGGACGAGATCGTGAACCGCGCCCAGGCCGAGATCTACGCCGTCACCGAGCAGCGCACCAGCGAGGACTATCTGCCGCTCGGCGACATCATGGAAGGCGCCCTCGACGAGATCGAGGCGATCGGCTCGCGCAGCGGTGAGATGACCGGTGTGCCGACCGGGTTCACCGACTTCGATTCGCTGACGAACGGCCTGCACCCGGGCCAGATGATCGTCATCGCGGCCCGTCCCGCCATGGGCAAGTCGACGCTCGCGCTGGACTTCGCGCGGGCCGCTTCCATCAAGCACAACCTGCCCAGCGTCATCTTCTCCCTCGAAATGGGCCGCAACGAGATCGCGATGCGTCTGCTGTCCGCGGAGGCCCGGGTCGCGCTGCACCACATGCGTTCCGGCACGATGACCGACGAGGACTGGACCCGCCTCGCCCGCCGCATGCCGGACGTCTCGGCCGCCCCGCTCTACATCGACGACTCCCCGAACCTGTCGATGATGGAGATCCGCGCCAAGTGCCGGCGCCTGAAGCAGCGCAACGACTTGAAGCTCGTCGTCATCGACTACCTCCAACTGATGCAGTCCGGCGGCTCCAGGCGCGCCGAGAGCCGTCAGCAGGAGGTCTCGGACATGTCCCGTAACCTCAAGCTGCTCGCCAAGGAGTTGGAGATCCCGGTCATCGCGCTGTCACAGCTGAACCGTGGTCCCGAGCAGCGCACGGACAAGAAGCCGATGGTCTCCGACCTGCGTGAGTCCGGATCCATCGAGCAGGATGCCGACATGGTCATCCTGCTGCACCGTGAGGACGCCTATGAGAAGGAGTCCCCGCGTGCGGGCGAGGCCGACCTGATCGTGGCCAAGCACCGAAACGGCCCGACGGCCACGATCACGGTCGCCTTCCAGGGCCACTACTCCCGCTTCGTGGACATGGCTCAGACCTGATCCCGGGCCGTGCAGGTTCTCAGGTGCTGTGTCGTCTTCTCCGCCGGCCGGTCATGGTGAGGCAGTCCTGACGCTCTGCCTCACGCCGTTACGGGCAGGCACTCGGTGAGCAGATCGATGAGGTCGCGCCGGGCCCGTTGGGCGTGCTCCGGGTGGTAAGCGACGCCGGGGAGCACGGTGTGGTCCGACCGGCGCGTGGTGGGCGTGCAGGGCTCCGCCGTAGACCACGAGGCGCCAGTCGACGCGCGCGGCCTGCATCTCGGCGGCGAACGCGTCATGTTGGGCAGGGGCGAGGGCATCGGCCCTGCGACGCTGTGGGTATGCGGCCGTACGCGTGGTGACCGTGACCGTCGTCATGAGCTGGACCGCTAGTGACCGCTGGGCCCACCGGCCCGGTCTTCTCCCACCAGCACAGCAGCGGGGATGCGGAGGTGACAGGGCGTCCGCGGGTCGGTCGTGGCGTGTCGGCGGTAGCCGACGTTCGGCCCCGGCCTCGTGACCGACATCGGTGTGCCTGCCCGTGTCTGCCCTGGTCCCGTCGAGCGGAACGGGGACGTGGCCGGCGTCGTCGCGTGAGAAGAGTGGGAGGACGTGCACCTGAAGCGGTTTCCACCGGGTGAAGACCCCGGTGAAGGTCCAGGCGAAGGCCGAGCTGGAGGTGGCTGCGGTCGGCAAATGGATTCGACGCCCGGTGTATGACGGGGTGGACTGGGTCCATGACGACATCTCAGGAAGACCTGCTCCCTGCCACCCGGAGAGCCCTGCTGCACCGGATCGCCGTCGCGCAGGCAGAAGGGCGGGCACCGTCGCTGGTCGCGGCGGTCGTACGGGGTGGGCGGACCGTGTGGCACGGGGCGCGGACCTCGGTGGACGGACACGCCCCGGACGAGACCGTGCAGTACCGGATCGGCTCCATCACCAAGACCTTCACCGCCGTGCTGGTGATGCGGCTGCGAGACGAGGGACTCCTCGATCTCGGCGACCTGCTGGAGAAGCATCTGCCCGGCACCGGCGTGGGAGAGGCGACGATCGCCGATCTGCTTGCGCACACCGCCGGGTTGGCCGCCGAGTCACCCGCACCCTGGTGGGAACGCACCCCCGGATCTCTGCGGCCTGAGCTGAGCGATGTGCTCGGCGAGCGCCCCCTGCTCCACCCCGTCGGTCGACGGCACCACTACTCCAACCCCGGGTACACCCTGCTCGGCGCGCTCGTGGAGGAGTTGCGCGGCGCCCCCTGGGAGGAAGTGCTGCGCCGCGAGATCCTCGAACCGCTCGGCCTGCGCCGTACGTCCACGCAGCCGCAGCCTCCGCACGCGGGCGGATGGGCGGTGCATCCGTGGGCCGACGCGCTGCTGCCCGAGCCGCTGGAGGACCTGGGCCGGATGGCCCCGGCGGGGCAACTGTGGTCGACCACCGGGGACCTGGCACGGTTCGCCGCGTTTCTGGCCGCGGGGGACGACCGCGTGCTGAGTGCGGAGTCGGTCCGGGCCATGCGGACTCCTGCCGCGCCCGCCGAAGCGTCGGATGTGCTGGACGGGGTCACCTACGGCCTCGGAATGCAGCTTCAGTCCCGCGATGGCCGTTTCCTCGTCGGTCACTCCGGTTCACTCCCGGGCTTCCTGGCGAACCTCACCATCAGCGTGGACGACGATGTGGCCGCGGTGGTGCTGGCGAACTGCACCAGCGGGCCATTGCTGGGAGCCGTGGCTGCGGATCTCGTCCGTATCGTCGCCGAGGCGGAACCACGGATCCCCGAACCCTGGCGGCCGCTGCGCGAGGTCGATCCTGCGGTCCTGGATCTTGCGGGACAGTGGTACTGGGGGACGAACGCCTACGGCCTGCGGGTGACCGCCGATGGCCGTCTCGCGCTGGGCCCGCTGACCGGCAACGGCCGGCGAGCGCGCTTCCGTTCCAACGGTGACGGGACCTGGACGGGTCTGGAGGGTTACTTCGCCGGGGAATTGCTACGGCCCGTGCGACGCCCGGACGGGGCGGTGAGCCACCTCGACCTCGGGTCGTTCGTGTTCACGCGGCAGCCGTACGACACGGAGGCCCCGGTGCCCGGCGGAGTAGACGCCGATGGATGGCGGGGGATCGGCTAGGCGACCAGGTGGCCGGGGTGTGTTTCACGTGAAACACACCCCGGCCGTGTCCCGGTTCTGCGGCGTCGGCAGGAAGTCGGCCTGGCGTGCCGTCAGAGGTTCAGCTTGAAGCCCTCGTGCGAGGCGGTGAAGCCCAGCCGAGCGTAGAAGCGGTGGGCGTCGGCACGCGTCTTGTCGGACGTCAGCTGTACCATCGCGCACCCGAGCTGCCGGGAGGTGTCGATCGCCCACTGGATCAGCGCGGTGCCCAGCCCGCTGCCCCGCTCGTCGGCATGAACGCGCACGGCCTCGATGAGAGCTCGGATCGCCCCCTTGCGGGAGAGCCCGGGGATGATCGTGAGCTGAAGGGTGCCGATGACGCGGTCCTCGCGTACGGCGACGACCAGGTGCTGGTTCGGATCGGCCTTCAGGCGCTCCAGTGCGGCCCGGTACGGGGTCAGGTCGTCGGGTGACTCGCGTTGGGCGCCCAGCGGATCGTCGGCGAGCATCTCGACGATCGCCGGCAGGTCGTCGACGGTCGCATGGCGTATCTCAAGATCTCCCATGGTCGCACCCTACGCGGGCACGTTCAAGGACTCCACGACCCGGACGAGCGGGGCCAGTTCGGGATTCCGGGAGGCGTCGTCCAGGGCCTCGCGCAGGGCGGCGTCGTTGGTGGGCCGTGCCTCTTCCAGCAGGCGCAGTCCCGCCTCGGTGACATTGGTGTAGATGCCGCGCCGGTCGGTGGGGCACAGGTAGCGCTCCAGCAGGCCGCGGTCCTCCAGCCGGGTCACCAGGCGAGTCGTGGCGCTTTGGCTGAGGACGACGGCGTCGGCGACCTGCTTCATCTGAAGATGACCGCCCTCGCCGTCGTGCTGCCGGCTGAGCACGTCCAGTAGGGAGTACTCGCGCACGCTCAGATCGTGCCGCGCCTGCAGAGCGCGCTCGATGTGCGCCTCGATCCTTCCGTGCAGCGCAGAGAGGGCGCACCAGCCCTGGGCGAGGGCGGTGAGCGCGGGGTCCGTCGCTGTCATGGGCGTTGTTCCTCCGTCCGGAGCGGCTGCCTCAAGGATAGGACAGTGCGGCAATTGTGTGCTGTTGCCGGTAGCCCGCGTATGCAATTATTGTTGGCGCAAGCAAAGCGCTCCTGCAATCGTCTGGAAGGGTTCACCCCTGATGCCTCTTGCGCTTCTGGCCCTCGCGATCGGGGCCTTCGGAATCGGAACGACCGAGTTCGTGATCATGGGTCTGTTGCCCGAGGTCGCGGGGGACTTCCGGGTCTCCATCCCCACGGCGGGCCTGCTCGTGACCGGCTACGCGCTCGGCGTGGTCATCGGCGCCCCGCTGATGACCGTGCTGGGCACCAAGGTCCCGCGCAAGCGGATGCTGACGCTGCTGATGGGCCTCTTCATCGCCGGAAACCTGCTCTCGGCGGTGGCTCCCGCCTTCGCGGTCATGCTGATCGGCCGGGTGATCGCCTCGCTCGCCCACGGTGCCTTTTTCGGCATCGGCTCGGTCGTCGCGGCCGGACTGGTGGCGCCCCACAAGAAGGCCGGAGCCATCGCCATGATGTTCACCGGCCTGACCGTGGCCAATGTCGTCGGCGTTCCGCTGGGCACGCTCGTCGGGCAGCACGTCGGCTGGCGCGTCACCTTCGGCATCGTCGCAGCCCTCGGCGTCGTCGGGCTCGCCGGTATCGCCAAGCTGGTGCCCGATCTGCCGAAGCCGGAGGGTGTGCACCTGCGGCACGAACTGGCCGCTTTCAAGAACGCCCAGGTCCTGCTCGCCATGGCGATCACCGTCCTCGGCTTCGGCGGCGTCTTCGCGGCCATCACCTACATCGCGCCGATGATGACCCACATCACGGGCTTCGCCGACAGCTCGGTCACGTGGCTGTTGGTCCTGTTCGGCCTCGGCATGGTCGGCGGCAACCTCGTCGGCGGAAAGTTCGCCGACCGCGCCTTGATGCCGATGCTGTACGTCTCCCTGAGCGCCCTGGCCGTCGTCCTGGCCCTCTTCACCCTCGCCGCCCACAACAAGATCGCGGCGGCCGTCACCATCGCCCTCATCGGCGCGCTCGGCTTCGCGACCGTCCCGCCGCTGCAGAAGCGCGTCCTCGACCAGGCACACGGCGCTCCGACCCTCGCCTCCGCCGTGAACATCGGTGCCTTCAACCTGGGCAATGCCCTGTCCGCCTGGCTCGGCGGCATCGTGATCACGGCAGGCTACGGCTACACGGCGCCCAACTGGGTCGGCGCCGGCCTCGCCGCGGCCGCCCTCGTCCTCGCTGTCGTCTCGTCGTCCCTTGAGCGCCTCGGTGCGGGGCAGAGCACCGTGATCGCCTCCGCCGCGCCCGCCGGGCAGCAGGCCCCGGCCCACCACTGAGCGCACCGGGGCACAGTCTTCGGCGGCGCTCCGCCGCCACCGGCGCCCGAAGACACGACAACCTCAGTCCGACCAAGCACCTCGACCACATCGAGGTCTCAGCACCACCCGAGGAGAACACCCCATGAGCACCTTCACCGCCGTCGCGCCGCTGTCCACCGAGGACGCCGAGCTGCTCGTCGCCACGGCCCGCCGTGCGGCTGAGGAAGCGGGAGTGACCGTCAGCGTCACCGTGCTGGACGCCGGCGGGCACCTGCTCGCCTTCCGCCGCGACGACAGGGCCGTGCTGATCTCGGGCGAGACCAGCACCCGCAAGGCCTACACCGCGCTCCAGCTGAACACACCCACCGCCGATCTGGTCGACGCCGTCCAGCCGGGCGGTCTCTTCCACACCCTGCCCACGGCCCTCGACCGCCCCCTGCTGTTCATCGCGGGCGGGCTTCCCGTCCACCGCGACGGGCGGCTGATCGGCGCCATCGGCGTCGGAGGCGGCGCCCCGCAGCAGGACCACGGCTTCGCCGCGGCGGCCGTGCGGGCGCTCGCCTGAGCGCAGTGCGCACGCACCGTCCCGGACGGACAGACGCCGGCTCCGCCACCTCTACGGCGGGACCGGCGCCGGCGCACTCCGCTGTGGTTCGGATCGCTTCGGCGTGCTCCGTCTGTGCTCCGAATCACCTCGGTGGGTGCCGGCCTCAGCCCGCCGCCACTGTCAGCGGGGCGAACCGCCGGGTCCAGTCCCCCGGGAGGTCCTGGATGCCGTATGTCATCACGGAGTTGGACGTCACGGAAGCCAGTCCACGTGCCTTCGCCCAGGCCAGCAGCTCCTCATGGCGTACGTCGATGTCGGTGCGCAGCGGGCGGTCCGTATGGGCCGCCAGTGAGGCGATGAGGGCCTTGGCGGTCGTCGTGTCGCGGGCGATCAGCGGGCCGACGACGTGCGTGTCCATGTTGGGCCAGGCGGCCGTGTAACCGGTGATCCGACCGCCCTCTTCGGCCACCCGCAGCTGGTCGGCGAAGGCGGGCAACCGGGCGAGCAGCGGGGTGCGGTCGGCGCCGAACACCTCCTCGTCGAGACGCAGGATCGAGGGAAGGTCCCCCGCGGTGGCGGCGCGGGTGGGCAGCCCGGTTTCCGAGCCGCCGGAGATGAAGCGTCCCATCAGCATCTCGGCCCGGCCCGTCGCCTTGAAGCCCAGTTCCTCGTAGAGCGGGCGGCCGTTCTCCGTGGCGTGCAGGGTCAGCGGAGTGGTCCCCATGGACGACACGACATGCCGCATCAAACGGCGTCCGACTCCCTGACGGGCGTGGCGTTCGGCCACGAGGACCATTCCGATGGCGCCGAGCTGCGGGCGCCCCCACGAGCCGTACTCCGTGACGACGCAGGTGGCGACGAGACCACCGTGAGGGTCGTCGATGCCGAAGCCCTTTCCGGCCGTGAGGAGGAAGCCCCACTTGTGTTCCTCGCGTGGCCACCCCCGGTCCTCGGACAAGTCGGCGCAGGCGTTGAGATCGCGAAGCGTCAGACGGCGGATGGGCAGAGCGGCGAGAGAAGGAGTCGGCACGCAGGTCAGGCTGTCCGACGGGCACCCTCGGCGTCCACCCGTTTCGATGGAGACGTACGTGCTTTTGGCCATGGCCGCGCCCGTGCGGGGCCGGGGAGAGTCGCCGGAGCGTTTCACGTGAAACATCGGCGGCCCATTAGCCTCGGGCCATGGCGAGACTTCATCTCTTCGATCTCGACGGCACATTGCTGCATGGCACAACCGCCCCGGTCGAGATTTCGCGCCAGTTGGGGCGGGAGGCGGAGACGGTGGCGCTGGACCGGGCGATCGCCGAGGGGCGGATCGGCCCACCGGAGTACGCGGCGCAGGTGTACGAGTTGTGGGGCGATCTGACCGAGGCGCATGTCCGTGCCGCGTTCGAGGCGGCGCCATGGCTGGCTCGCATACGCGAGGTCTGGGCGGAGATCAGGAACGCCGGAGAGTACTGCGCTGTGGTGTCCCTTTCGCCTTCCTTCTTCGTGGAGCGCCTGCTCGACTGGGGTGCTCATGCGGCCCACGGGTCGCGGTTCCCCGCGGTGCCGTTCACCGAGCCGGTCGATCCGGCCGGGGCGCTCAACGCGGCCGCAAAAGTCACCATCGCGGACCGGCTCTGCGCGGAGTTCGGGATCGCCCGGGCGGACTGTGTGGCGTACGGCGACTCGTCGTCGGACCGGGACCTGTTCGCCGTCGTACCGGTCTCCGTGGCGGTCAACGCGGACGCCCGCCTGGCCGGCCTCGCCACACACCGCTACCTGGGCAAGGACCTGTGGCAGGCCTATGAACTGGTCGCCGACGCAGGTTGATCGGCGGCTCTCTCCGCTCTCCGATCGGCCCCGTAGGTGGGGACGGAAGGGGGGATTTGTGTGCACAGCGGCGGCCGGTAGGGTCGGGGCGGGTTGCTACGGCTGGCCGCCCGCCGGGGGAAACACGCGTCTTCCAGGGAGATGCGCAGACCGACCGCAAGACGTTCGAGGCGAGGGCACACCACGGACGCTCCGACCACCACCCCGCGGGAGAACGGCACGTCCGACGGGGGCGGCTGGTTCACACCGCGCACGCTGGTGCACCGCGCCCGCCCCGGAGACGTCATACGGCTCGGCCCGCCGACCGGATCGATGACCGTCGACCACCGTAGCGACAGCGGACTGCTCTGCCTGGGCGGCGGCACCGGCATCGTGCCCATCAAGGCCCTGGTCGAGGACATCGCCGAGCACGGAGAGCGCCGACCGGTCGAGGTGTTCTACGGCGCCCGCACCGATCACGGGCTGTACGGCATCGACACCCTGCTCCACCTCGAACGGACCCACCCCTGGCTCTCGGTCCGGGCGATCACCGACCGGCAGGCCCCTCTCGGGCTCCCCGAGGCCGTCAGGGAGTACGGCCCCTGGAGCGAGTACGACGCGTACGTCGCGGGGCCGCCCGGAATGATCCGCAGCGGCGTCGGCATGCTGCGGGACATCGGCCTCCCGGCGGGCCGGATCCGGCACGACTCCCTGGAGGAACTGCTCGCTGCCGGAAGCTGAGGAGCCGGAGAACGAGCTGAGGAGGACGAGCCGCGGAGCCGGTGGGCCGGGAAGCGGCGGAACCCGGGGCGCTACCCGAGGTCAGGGGCGTGCATGGCTCGTACGCCTTCGATATTGCCGTCCAGGTAGTGGCGCAGCGACAGCGGGACGAGGTGGACGGAGGCGATGCCCACGCGGGTGAAGGGAACGCGGACGATCTCGTACTCGCCGCTGGGCTCGTCCACTTCGGGGCCGTGCCGCAGGGACGGGTCCATCGACCCCAGTCGGCAGACGAAGAAGTGCTGCACCTTCACGCCGGTCGCGCCGCTGTCTTCGCCGATGTGCTCCACCGTGTCCACGAAACACGGCACGACATCGGTGATCTTGGCGCCGAGTTCCTCGTACACCTCGCGGTGCAGGGCGTCCACGACGGTCGCATCCCCCGGCTCGACCCCGCCACCGGGAGTGACCCAGTAGGGATCGACACCGGGCTTGGTGCGCTTGATCAGGATCAGGTCGTCACCGTCCAGGAGAACGGCGCGGGCGGTGCGCTTGACCACGGGTCGGACGGTCATGGGAGAAATGTGGCCCGGCTGGTTCCACGTGAAACATCCCAAGGCGCCACCGTGCGACCGCATCCTGTTACACCGGCCGTGAGGTGGCCGTACGCCCTCTGGCCAGCCTCTCCGCGGCCCCGTGACGGGTGTCAGCACCAGGCCGTGGCCGCCCGCTGGAGCCACTCGTGGGCCCGAGCCACATGGGGCATGGCGAGGGTGCCCGTGCGTACCACCAGATAGTAGGTGCGCAGCGGCGGAACCGCGGGATCGTGCAGCGTGGTGATCGTGCCCGCGGCCAGGGCCGTGGCGCACAGATAGCGTGGCAGTACCGCCAGCCCGGCGCCGGCGATCGCGCAGGCGAGGACGGCGCGCAGATCCGGGACGACGACGGTGCCCGAGGCGGCTGGGCGGGAGTCGAAGACGGAGGCCCAGTAGTGCGAGATCAGGGGCAGCGACTCATGGACCTCGACGACGGGCAGGTTCTCCAGCGCATGCGCACCCTTCAGGCGCAGCTCCTCGGCACCGGTCCGTTCCGCCCAACGGGGGGCGGCGACCAGTACGTGCTCCTCATCGCAGAGTGGAGTCGCGGTGAGCAGAGCGCCGCGCGGCCGGGCCGTACTGATGGCCAGATCATGATGCCCGGCGGCCAGGCCCTCCAGCGTTTCCTCGGCCGTGCCGAAGGTGGCGCGCAGCGCGAAGGCCTGGCCGTCCTCGCCGGTCAGCGCGGTGAGGGCGGGCAGGGCGCGTTCGGCGGTGAACTCGGGCGGTCCCGCGAGGTGCAGGGTTCTCAGCGAGGAGTCGTCGTCCAGGCCGCTTTCGGCTATCTCCACCAGGGCGTCGAGGTGGGGCGCGGCCTTGTGCGCGAGCTCGTCGCCGATGGTCGTCGGGGTCACACCGCGCGCCTGCCGCAGGAAGAGCGGCTTGCCCAGCTGGCGTTCCAGCGTGCGGATCTGTGAGGTGACGGCGGGCTGGGACAGGCCGAGCAGTGCCGCGGCGCGGGTGAAGGAACCGGCCCGGTGCACGGTGACGAAGGTGCGGAGCAAGGCCAGATCCACGGTGTCCCCTCCCCTGTCCCTGCCTCCTCCGGCGCCCAGGCAGGCACCAACTATAAATATGTCGATAGGTCGCTGTCGCTAGCGTGATTGGACACTGACAGGCAGTCAACTAGCCTTGGTCGCACGGTTCTTCGTCGGGGAGAGCCGAAGACGGTCCGAGCCACGAGGGGGGAGGCTCGGACCGTCGTCGTATCCGCACGTCATGGGCCGCCGGAAGGTACGGACGAGACGCGGCTCATCCGGCGGAGCCGGCCGACTCGGCGGTTTCGTCCAAGGCGCGGAGCACGTCAGCGATCAGGTCCTCCGGATCTTCGGCGCCGACGGACATCCGGATGAAGCCCTCTGGCACGTCGTCCCCGCCCCAGCGGCGCCGGCGCTCGGCCGTCGAACGCACCCCACCGAAGCTCGTCGCGTCCTCCACCAGCCGCAGGGACCGGAGAAAACGCTCGGCACGCGCGCGTGTGGGCAGAGTGAAGGAGACCACGCAGCCGTAACGGCGCATCTGCCGCGCGGCGACCGGGTGCGCGGGGTCACCGGGCAGCCCGGGGTAGCGCAGACCGGTCACTTCCGGCCGCCTGCTCAGGGCCTCGGCGAGTGCGAGGGCGGTGGCGTTCTGCCGCTCGACGCGCAACGCGAGCGTGGCGATGGACCGGTGCGCGAGCCAGGCCTCCATGGGCCCGGAGATCGCCCCGACGATCTTGCGCCAGCGACGTACAGCGGTCATCGCCTCGGCGTCGCGACCGGCGACGTAGCCGAGGAGCACGTCACCGTGCCCGGTGAGCTGTTTGGTGCCGCTGGCCACGGAGAAGTCGGCCCCCAGCGCCAGCGGGCGCTGCCCCAGCGGGGTGGCGAGGGTGTTGTCGACGGCCACCAGCGCGCCCTGCGCGTGGGCCGCCGCCACCAGCCGCCGGATGTCGCACACGTCCAGCCCCGGGTTCGACGGGGACTCGATCCACAACAGCCGGGCACCGTCGAGGACCCCCAGCTGGCCGTCACCGCCGGTCGGCGCCGTGCGCACCTCGATGCCGTACGCCTCCAGCTGGGTGCGGACCAGCGGCAGCACCTGGTAGCCGTCACAGGGCAGGACGACCGCGTCCCCGGCGCGCAGCTGAGAGAACAGCACGGAGGAGATCGCCGCCATCCCGGACGCGAAGACCAGCGTCTCGACGTCGTCCTGCCCGGGCGCCTCCAGCTCGCCGATGGCCCGCTCCAGCAGCGTCCAGGTCGGGTTCTCGTCACGGCCGTACAGATACGGGCCCGTCGCGTCGCCGGGCAGGTGGAAGTGCGCCGCGAACACCGGACCGGGCAGGGTCGGTTCGTGCTTGACCGGCTCGGGCAGTCCCGCGCGTACCGCCCGCGTGCTCTCGCCGGACCGGCCCGTGCCGTTCGTGGCGTCGCTCATGCGGCCCGCCCCTCCACGCGCTCCCGTACGGCGGCGAGCAGCCCCGTGCCCGCCGCCTCCACCATCTCAAGGCACTCCTCGAAACCGTCGCGGTCTCCGTAGTACGGATCCGGTACGTCGAGGTCGTCGCCCGCGGCGGGGTCGTACGAGCGCAGCAGACGCACCTTGCCGGCGTCCTCCTCGGTGGGAGCGAGTCGGCGCAGGGCCTTGAGATGGCCGGTGTCGAGGGCGATGACGAGGTCGAGCCGGGCGAACCACGACGGCTGGAACTGTCGCGCCACGTGCTCGCTGTCGTAGCCGTGTTCGTCGAGCACCGCGACGGTGCGCGGGTCAGCGGGATCGCCCTCGTGCCAGCCACCGGTACCGGCGCTGTCGACCTCCACCCGGTCCTCCAGTCCGGCCTCGGCCACGCGCGCGCGGAAGACGGACTCGGCCATCGGGGAGCGGCAGATGTTGCCGGTGCACACGAAGCAGACGCGGTAGGTCATGGTGCGCTCAGTCCTCGTCCGGAAGGATCATGTGCAGGGCCCAGGAGACGACGGACACGATCAGACCGCCGATGACGGCCGTCCAGAAGCCCTCCACGTGGAAGCTGAGCGAGAGCTTGCCGCACACCCAGGAGGTCAACAGCAGCATCAGCGCGTTCACGACCAGGGTGATCAGGCCCAGGGTGAGGATGAACAGCGGAAAGGTGAGCACCTTCAAGATCGGTTTGACCAGCCAGTTCACCAGGCCGAAGATCAACGCGACCACGATCAGCGTGCCCGCCTTCTTGGCCGTGCTGTCACCGGTCAGGGTGATTTTGTCGAGCAGCCACACGGCGACCGCCAGGGCGCCCGCGTTGGCGATCGTCTTGACTACGAAATTCTTCATGTGTCTGATCGTGGCAGACCCGATCGGAACCGAGCAGTGAGACGAGGACGACAGCGGCGATGAAGGCATTCCGGCTGGACGAACTGGAGGCGGAGCGCGCCGCCAACGAGGGGGCATACCTGCAGTTCCTGCGGGAGCGGAACATGTCGGTCGGACTGTACGCGCTCAACGCGGGCGAGCACGACCCGCAGAAGCCGCACAACCAGGACGAGGTGTACTTCGTGGTGAGCGGCCGGGCGTCGATCACGGTCGGCATGGAGACGACCGAGGTGGCGCGCGGCAGCGTCGTGTACGTGCCGGCGGGCGTCGCCCACAAGTTCCACCACATCAGCGAGGACCTGAGGGTTCTCGTCGTCTTCTCTCCGCCCGAGGCGTGAGGGCGGACCCCGGGGTTCCCTAGGGGACGGGTCAGGGGAGGACAAGGGACGCGAGGCCCCCGCGGCACACCCTCGCGGCTCTAGCATCGAGAGCGGAACATCAAGGACGTACGAGAACGCAGACGTACGACAACGCAGACGACGCAAAGGACAAAGGCGATGCGAGAGATCTTCGCGGGACTGCCGTGGTGGGTGAAGTGGGTCGCGGTGCCGGTCATCGCCCTGGTCGTGTTCGGCGGTCTGATAGCGACCGTCGTCGGGTTCGTGATCGGCCTGCTGTTCAAGGCGCTGGTCTTCGTCGCACTGGTCGGCGGGCTCATCTACATCGTGCGCAAGTTCATGTCGAACTCCTCGTCGCGCAGCGACTGGTGACGGAACGCGGGGACTGGTGAACGAACCACGTGCTCACCGGTCCCGGCCAGGGTGACGGTTTCCCTCGCGTGAGGGAAGTTTCCCTCCGAGGGCATCTGTTCGCGGTGGCGGACGGTTAAAGTCCGGAACTCCCCACGGGGCCCTGCTCCGTGGGCGGCGCAGACCCCTCCGTGCTCTTCCCCGGCACGGACTGCCCCTCGTGCTCCGGGAGTACCCCTTGGCCACGGTTGACACCGCACCGGCAGAACCCCACGCACCCCCCGCCCCACCGAGTTCCTGCGCACCTCCCGCGCGACACCGGCCCGCCGTGGCCGTCCCCGGACAGCCGCAACGGGCGGACACCTGCGGACACACCCCTACCGCGGACCCCTCTGCGCACCCCGGCTTCCCGGACCCCGCCGGAGCCCCGCAGTCCGTCGTGCCCGTCAACCGGCCGCGCACGACCGACAGCTCCGGCCGCTCTCTCTCCCGGGCTCTACCCGTCCAGCCGGGCTCCGCGAGCGTCCCGGAGCCCGCGGGCGCCGCGACGCTCATCGGGTCCGTCCAGCGCGCGATGCGCCTGTTGGAGACCGTCGCCGGTCATGTCTACGGCGCGCCCGCCAAGCAGTTGGCCCGCGAGACCGGCCTCGCCCTGCCCACGACGTACCACCTGCTGCGCACCCTCGTCCACGAGGGCTATCTCCGCCGCGAGAAAGGGCTGTTCTTCCTCGGCGAGGCGGCCGAGCGACTGGGCAGCAGTGGAGCCCAGCAGAAACGTCGCAGCGCGGTCGCCGACACGCTCGCGCACTGGCGGGATTCCATCGGTGTACCCGTGTACTACGCGATGTACCGGGACGGCGAGATCGAGGTCATGTGCGTCTCCGACAGCCCGGAGGCACCGGCGGTCGAGGAGTGGGCGGACTTCCGTGCGACCGGTCACGCGCACGCTATCGGGCAGTGCCTGCTCTCCCAGCTGGACGAGGACGCCCGCCGCGACCATCTCGCCCGCTATCCCGTGCAGCCCGTCACGCCGTACACCGTGCGGGACAACGACGCCCTGCTGCGGAGACTGGCCCGGACGCGGCGCATGGAGCCGGTGGTGGAACGACAGGAGTACGCGCTCGGGACGGTCTGCGCGGCGGTCCCGATCACGGTCGGCACCACCGTGGCCACGATGGCCATGTCGCTGCCCGCCCGCCAGGCCGACCGGCTGCTTCCCGCCGCCCACCGCCTCCAGGCGGAGATCGGACGGCATCTGGGGACCCTCACCCTCTCTATCAGTATCTGAAAAATTACTCCTTGTGATGCGCCGTGCACTTTCAGCAAGATTTGACCACGCTTACAGGGACCACTCCCAGCCACTCGATGTCCTACGACGGGGTAGACGATGCGCGAGTTCGTGCAGGCCGAAGTCATGATGAGCTTTCTCGTCTCGGAGGAGCTCTCCTTCCGCATTCCCGTGGAGTTGCGCTACGAGACCTGTGATCCCTATGCCGTGCGGCTCACTTTTCATCTGCCCGGTGACGCCCCGGTGACCTGGGCCTTCGGGCGCGAGTTGCTGATCGACGGGGTCGGCCGGCCCTGCGGGGAAGGGGATGTGCGCATCGCCCCCGCCGACTCGGAGGTGCTCGGCGAGGTCCTGATCAGGCTTCAGGTAGGCGGTGACCAAGCGCTGTTCCGCTCCTCGACGCCGCCGCTCGTGGCCTTCCTGGACCGCACGGACAAGCTGGTGCCGCTCGGCCAGGAGGGCGCGCTGGCCGACTTCGACGCGCATCTGGACGAGGCCCTGGACCGCATCCTGGCGGAGGAACAGAGCGCCGGCTGAAGCGTTGCGGCAGGGGGGTGTTCCGCGTGCCACGTGGAGCTGTGCAGGAACGCTTCTTCGCCGCTCTGCCGCCGCCGTCCGGCGGCCTACCGCTTCCGGCGCCGTCCCCGTCCGCCGCGGGCCGGCACCGTCGGGGCGCCGGCCCGGGCCGGGGCGTCCGGTCCGGGCCGGTCGGCCGAGACCACCAGCGCGGCCAGCGCCGTGGTGACGGGCACCGAGGCGACCAGACCGATGGATCCGACCAGCGTGCGCACGATCTCCTCGGCCACCAGCTCGCTGTTGGCCACGGTCCCGACGCTGCTCTGCGCGATCGAGAACAGCAACAGCAACGGCAGGGCCGCACCGGCATAGGCGAGGACGAGGGTGTTGACGACGGACGCGATGTGGTCGCGGCCGATGCGGATGCCCGCCCGGTACAGCGCGCGCCAGCCCAGCGAGGGATTGGCATCGTGCAGCTCCCAGACGGCCGAGGTCTGCGTCACGGTGACGTCGTCCAGGACGCCGAGCGAGCCGATGATGACACCGGCGAGCAGCAGGCCGCTCATGTCGAGCTTCGGGTAGAGGCCATGGATCAGACCGGTCTGGTCGTCGGTGTTGCCGGTGAGCGCGGCCCAGCCGATGAACTGCGAGCCGAGGATGCCGATCAGGGCCAGTGAGACCAACGTGCCGAGCACCGCCACCGACGTCCGGGCGGACAGGCCGTGGCACATGTACAGGGCGATGAGCATGATGGCGCTCGACCCGACCACCGCCACCAGCAGCGGATTCGAGCCCTGGAGCACGGCGGGCAGGATGAACAGGGTCAGCACCACGAAACTCACCGCCAGCGCCACGAGCGCCATGACTCCACGCAGCCGGCCCACCACCACGACGGCGAGCGCGAAGATCCCCGCGAGCAGGTACATGGGGAGCTTGCGGTTCACATCGGCCACCGAGTACTGGAGGTCCTTCGGTGCCGAAGGCTCGTAGGCGACCACGACCTTCTCGCCCTGGTGCAGTTGGCGCGGCTGGTCCGGCTGCACGATCTCGGTGAACGTACGGCCCCTGTCCTTGCCGGTGTCGACCCGGACCGTCGCCTTCTTGCAGTCTCCGCTCGACTGCTGCTGTGCCGAGCTGCCCTCGGCGGTGGAGGTGTCACCGGTCGGAACGTCGCCCGAGGAGTTCACCGCCTTGCAGCTCACCTCGACGACCTGGGTGACCGTGGCCTGCTCGGTCTGCCGGTCGAAGCCGACGCCGGTGCGTTTGTGCGGCGGGGCTCCTCCGGGCCAGAGCACCACCAGCCCGACGATGACCGCCGCGGTGAACGGGACAAGGATCGCCGCGATGACCTTGCGCAGATGCCGGGAGACGGGGGCCGCGGGCCCGTGATGGTGGCCGTGGCCATGGCCGTGCGCGTGACCGTGGCCTTGCGGTTGACCCTCGCCCTGTGGCGCCCCGGCTCTGTGCCCATGGCCCTCCCCGTGGCCGCGGCCATGACGGTGGTGGCCGTCGTCGGCGTCGGCTCCACGCCGAGGGGCGGGGCCGGGGCTCGGTACGGCGACCGCGCGGCCGTGTCCGTCACCGGCTGCCGGGCCGCCCCCATGACGCGGCTCGGGTGGCTGGTACGGGTACTGCTCCATCCTGGTCACCGCCAGATCATCGCAAGAACGGTGGGGGCCCACTGTTCATCACGCCACATATGACGCTAGCGTGGAGTCACCTTTGCACACGCGGGAGCTCGGAGCACCGGGCTGAGAGGGCGCTGACCTCCGTATTCGCGATGTTTCACGTGGAACGAAGCCTGTTCCACAGGAAACACCGGCAGACGGAAACCGCTGCGTCGACCGCCGAACCTGTTACCGGGTAATGCCGGCGTAGGGAGTAGGTCTGATGACCAACAAGGACGCACGCACGCCTGTCTCCGCTCAGGACGAGAAGTCTCAGGAGACCGGGAAGTCCATCGGCTGGCACAAGGCGTATGTCGAGGGTTCGCGCCCCGACCTGCGGGTGCCGGTCCGCCAGGTGCACCTCACCAACGGGCAGTCGGTCACGTTGTACGACACGTCGGGCCCGTACACCGATCCACTCGTCGACACCGATGTCCGCCGGGGACTGCCGGCGCTGCGGGAGAACTGGATCATCGCTCGCGGCGACACCGAGGAGTACGCGGGCCGTCCCGTCCGCCCCGAGGACGACGGCGTCAAGCACACCTCTCCGCGCGGCGGGCTGCGCAACCTCGATGCGGTCTTCCCGGGACGACCGCGTCAGCCGCGCCGGGGCCGCGGCGGACAGGCGGTGACGCAGCTCGCGTACGCGCGCCGGGGCGAGATCACGCCGGAGATGGAGTACGTGGCCATCCGGGAGAACGTGGCGCCCGAGGTGGTCCGCGAAGAGATCGCGGCGGGTCGCGCGGTGCTGCCGGCGAACGTCAACCACCCCGAGACCGAGCCGATGATCATCGGCAAGCGGTTCCTGGTGAAGGTCAACGCCAACATCGGCAACTCCGCGGTGACGTCCTCCATCGAGGAGGAGGTGGAGAAGATGACCTGGGCGACCCGCTGGGGCGCCGACACGGTCATGGACCTGTCCACCGGCCGCAACATCCACACGACCCGGGAGTGGGTTCTGCGCAACTCCCCCGTTCCCATCGGCACGGTGCCGCTCTACCAGGCTCTGGAGAAGGTCGACGGCAGGGCCGAGGAACTGACCTGGGAGATCTACAAGGACACGGTCATCGAGCAGGCCGAGCAGGGCGTGGACTACATGACCGTCCATGCCGGCGTCCGGCTGCCGTACGTGCCGCTCACCGCCCACCGCAAGACGGGCATCGTCTCGCGCGGCGGGTCGATCATGGCCGCGTGGTGCCTGGCGCACCACAAGGAGTCGTTCCTGTACGAGAACTTCGAGGAGCTGTGCGAGATCCTCGCCGCCTACGACGTCACGTACTCGCTGGGCGACGGCCTGCGTCCCGGCTCGATCGCGGACGCCAACGACGAGGCCCAGTTCGCGGAGTTGCGCACGCTCGGGGAACTCAACCAGATCGCCAAGCGTTTCCATGTTCAGACCATGATCGAGGGCCCGGGACACGTCCCGATGCACAAGATCAAGGAGAACATCGACCTTCAGCAGGAGATCTGCGATGAGGCTCCGTTCTATACGCTCGGCCCGCTGACCACGGACATCGCTCCGGCGTACGACCACATCACCTCCGGCATCGGCGCCGCGATGATCGCCTGGTGGGGCACG
This sequence comes from Streptomyces sp. NPDC104106, assembly GCF_055584345.1. NCBI lineage: Bacteria > Bacillati > Actinomycetota > Actinomycetes > Kitasatosporales > Streptomycetaceae > Streptomyces > Streptomyces sp. NPDC104106. Next base: position 212,219 of record NZ_JBVJMF010000007.1, on the reverse strand, counting down.
GCGATGCTCTGCTACGTCACGCCCAAGGAGCACCTGGGCCTGCCCAACCGGGACGACGTCAAGACCGGCGTGATCACCTACAAGATCGCGGCACACGCGGCCGACCTCGCCAAGGGGCACCCGGGCGCGCAGGAGTGGGACGACGCGCTGTCCGACGCGCGCTTCGAGTTCCGTTGGGAGGACCAGTTCAACCTCGCGCTGGACCCGGACACGGCACGTGAGTTCCACGACGAGACCCTGCCGGCCGAGCCCGCCAAGACGGCCCACTTCTGCTCCATGTGCGGGCCTAAGTTCTGCTCGATGAAGATCAGCCAGAGCATCACGGAGCGGTTCGGTGGCGCGGCGGCTGAGGGGGCATCGCCCGAGGAGGTCAGTGAGGGGATGCTGCGCAAGTCGAAGGAGTTCGCAGAGTCGGGGCATCGGGTGTATCTGCCGATCGCGGACTGAGATCCGGATGCAAGCGGTCCGCGTTTCCGTGCCGACGTGAGGGCGTCACCGAAGCGCGGACCCCGCTCGGCCACCACCATCGGGGTCGGGGATCACGAGGTGGAGCAGGGCCAGGAGCCGGAATGACGGGAGTCGGTCGGTAACCCCGGCGCGCCGTTGAGCCTCCGGCCCCGGATCGCCGTTGCACGTCGGGCCACGGTCGTGGCTGGGCCCCGCGCCGGGCGCCCGAGGATGCCCGCTGGCCGCCGCGGCCCCGCTCTGGGCTCACCGTGGGTCACTCCGGTTGGTGTTCGGGGCCGCCGAAGTCCGGGCTGGTGTAGTCGGGGCTCGTGAAGCTCGGGCGGCTGGAGTCGGTGCCGTTGTCGGGGCTGCTGAAGCCGGGGCGGCCGTAACCCAGGCGGGGCATCCGCCCGGCCGGGCCGGGCGGGGTCGTACGCAGCCGCGCGGCGGCCGGTCCTGGCTCGGCGAGCGCCTCGCGCAGGAACGGCAGGATGCCGCGCTCCAGCAGGGCGTCGCGCCAGGCCTCCTTGGCCCTGTCCAGCTCGCGGTGCGCCGCGTCCAGCGCCTTGGCCTGTGCCGAGGAACCGTTGCGCAGGGCAGTCAGGAGCAGCCCGACGGCGGCGACGAGGATCGCGGCCGCGGTCACGGCGCCGAACACCCAGCCGGCGGTGAGCATGGTCTGGGCGAAGGCCTGACCGGGATTCAGCGTCTTCAGGATGTAGCCGATGAGCAGGAAGATCGCCGCGGCGGTCCCGGACAGGACGGGAGCGAGCACGGCGACGACCGCGACGGCGCCCGCGCCGCTGTTCTGGGCCGGCTCGCCGAGGGCGCCGGTGAGCCCCGCGCCGGCCGGACCAGGATCCGCGAAACCGGAATCGCCCGGGGCGGCGGAGGCAAGTACGGGATGGCGCAGTTCCTCGCGGACCTCGACGTAGTGCTGGTACTCGGCTGCGGCGGCCTCCGTGATCAGCGCGGTGGCGTTGAGCGCCATGGTGCGCAGTTGTTCGGAATTGAGCCGCTGTCCGACAGCGGCCAGTTCCGGTCGGTGTGGTGCGGAGCGCAGCGCCTCATCGAGGAGCCGCTCGAATTCCTGGCGGTCCTCGTTCAGCAGGTGCTGCGGAACGCTGTTCATGTGCATCCCCCGATGCTCCGTAGGGCTGGTGCTCGCACGCCGGCGAGCCGTCGGGCAGAAACGGAGGGGAGCCTGCTACGGATAAGCCGATGGTAGAGCCGTGACGGCGCGCGGTGACAGGGGGTTGCCGAAATTGCGTTCCGGCCTGCGCGTACTCCGCCGGGCGGACGCCTTCCCGGAGAACGGTCAGTTATCCAGAGGAAGTTGCCGGACCAGCAGCTTTCCGGCCATGGTCACTCCGCCGTCCATCGCGATGGCGAGCCCGTCGGCGTAGACGTGCGGCCCCTCCACGACCGGGCCGCTGCCCTCCTCGTCGTCCTCGGAGCCGACCTCACCGAGGAGGTAGGGAATCGGGCTGTGGCCGTGAACGATCCGGGTGCCGCCGTACGTATCGAGGAGAGAACGGACGGCGTCTGCACCACCCTCGTCACGGAAGGAGAAGCGCTTGGTGAACTTGCGGAACAGATCCCAGCACTCGTCCGCGTCGTTGCGGGTGAGGGTCTCGCGGACGGTGTCGTTGACCGCCTCGATGGAGTCGCCGTAGTCGAGGTAGGCGGTGGTGTCCGAGTGCACGAGCAGATAGCCGTCGACCACTTCGAGGGCGTCGAGGCGAGCCATCCACTGCAGGTGGTGGTCCTGGAGGCGGTCCATGTCGGTCTTCTGGCCGCCGTTGAGCAGCCAGGCCGCCTGGAAGGTGGCCGTGCCGGCGCCGGAGTTGACGGGGGTGTCGCCGAATCGCTTGGCGCCGAGCAGCAGCAGTTCGTGGTTGCCCATGAGAGCCTTGCAGTAGCCGCCCGCCGCGGCGGCCTCGGCGGACAGCCGCATCACCAGGTCGATGACGCCGATGCCGTCGGGCCCGCGGTCGGTGAAGTCGCCCAGGAACCACAGCCGGGCGTTGCCCGCGCACCACTGGCCCGAGGCGTCGATGAGGCCCTGCTCCTGAAGCGCGGTCACCAGTTCGTCGAGGTACCCGTGGACGTCTCCGACGACGAACAGCGGGCCGGGGCCGGTGGCGGGTTGCGGAGCCGGGACCGCGGCCACGGTCGGTTCCACGCGGACCTGGACGGTGTCGGTGCGGCTGATGACCGGCAGGTCGCGCTGGGTGGGCGTGTAGCCGTCGGGGTACGCCTCCTCGGCGGGCGGCACGACGTCCCCCGGATGCGGTGCCCTGGCCTCCGCCGGGTGCGGCGGAACGGCCTCCCCCGGGTGCGGCGGCACGGCGTCGCCCGGATGGGCGGTGCGGACGTACGGACCGGTCTCATGGACGTATGCCGGCACCCGGAAGTCGCGCAGCGTCGCCGTCCGCTCCACCTCGGGTCCCTGACCGGCCCCCTGAGTCATCAGACCCCTCCACCATCGCGCCGCAGCTGCACCGCTCGTGACTGCCTGGTCGCAGCGGTCCGCGGTGTCGTGGGCCCATCATAGGAATGCGCGTCGCGCCGTGTGATGACCCAGGGGTGGTGAATCGGAACAGGACTCCAGTTCACCGCCGCTTTCGCCCCGTTTGGGCAGGTGTTCGGCCCGGTTCGCGGCCGGCCGGACTCCCGGCCGGCCGGTCGCCGGCCTGCCGGGTCCCCTCCACCGGCCGCCGAGAGTACGGGGCGCGCGCCCCGGTCTTGCGGCCTTATGTCCCGTCCGGTGACCGCGGAGGGCTCACCGTCGTGCGCGGGGGACGTCGCTGGGAGGAGGTGCGCACGATCAGCTCGGTCGGTATCACCTGCTCGACCGGACGGTCCGAATCGACGCCCTCGATGGCGTCGATCAGCAGCTGGACCACCGCGGTGCCGATGCGGCGGGGCTTCAGGGAGAGCGTGGTGATGGGCGGCTCGGTGCTGGCGTACACGGTGGACTCGCTGCAGCACACCAGCAGCAGGTCCTCCGGGACGCGCAGCCCGTAGCGGCGGGCGGCGGCGAGCAGGTCGGTGCCGTTGGGGTCGAACAGTCCGTAGACCGCGTCGGGCCGGTCGGGGCGGGCGAGCAGCCGGTCGGCGGCGACGGCGCCCGCGCACGGGTCGTGCGCCGGGTAGGCCTCGTAGACCGGGTCCTGGCCGACGCGCTCGCACCAGCGCAGATAGGCCGTGGTCGACAGATGCGTGTACGTGTCCGTCGTGGTGCCCGTGAGCAGGCCGATGCGGCGGGCGCCGGCGGCGGCGAGATGGTCGAGGATGTCGAGGACGGCGGCCTCGTGGTCGTTGTCGACCCAGGCGGTCACCGGCAGCGCGCCGGCCGGGCGCCCGTCGGAGACGACCGGCAGTCCCTGCCGGACCAGCTCGCTGACCACCGGGTCCTGGTCGGACGGGTCGATGACGACGGTGCCGTCCAGGGCGACGTTGGACCACACGTCGTGGCGGGAGGTCGCGGGCAGGATGACGAGGGCGTAGCCGCGGGCGAGCGCGGCCGAGGTCGCGGCCCGGGCCATCTCCGCGAAGTAGGCGAACTCCGTGAAGGTGAAAGGTTCATCCCCGTACGTCGTCACGGTCAGGCCGATCAGGCCCGACTTGCCGGTACGGAGAGTGCGGGCGGCGGCCGAGGGGCGGTATCCCAGCCGGTCGGCGACCTCGCGGACGTGGCGCCGGGTGGCATCCGGGAGCCGGCCCTTGCCGTTGAGGGCGTCGGAGACGGTCGTGATGGAGACTCCGGCGGCGGCGGCCACGTCTCTGATGCCCGCCCGGCCCGGCCGACTGCCTCGACGTGAGGTTTCCGCGCGGCTCACCTGGTGCTTCCCTGCTGCTGTCATGGCGAGCCGATAGTAGGGCTCATGTGGTGGGGTAGTGCGGACGCATATGCACGCGTTGACAGGCACGTTTCTGCATGGTCATGTGCCACCAACTACCTCGGAAACAATGGTAGTTGAGCGCTCCAGTGGTAGGACGTGACGTGGCGACGCGCATGGGCCTGCCAAGTGTCCGATGTTTCGAAGAGGTCTCAACTCACCTGCACGGGGGACGCGCGCCAGGGCGCGAGCCACCGGCGCGTAGATATATGTACGGCGCGCCCCTGAAACGTACGCCTTCGTACAAGGATGCCCCTGATGCCCACGGGGCGGCCTGGCCGGCCACCTCGGCCCGGACTGGGAACGCCCTCGCGCCGATGGGCGAAGCCGTTCTCGATGCCGCTGATGGGAGGCGAGGTTCTTCTCATTGCCGTCCCCGCACCTGTACGCACCGGGGCCGAATCCTCATAAGGTGTGGAGTATTGGAAGCCGGCGGTGTCGACGGTCCGCCGGTGGTCGCGAGGAGGACTGCGGTGAGCGAGACGAGCCCGAAGCTGCGCGCCGAGCTGGAGGGTATCCCTACCTACAAGCCGGGCAAGCCTGCCGCGGCCGATGGGCCGGTCGCCTACAAGCTGTCCTCGAACGAGAACCCGTACCCGCCGCTGCCCGGTGTGATGGAGAGCGTGACGGCGGCCGCCGCCGACTTCAACCGCTACCCGGACATGGCCTGCACCGCGCTGATGAACGAGCTGTCGGAGCGCTTCGGCGTCCCGCTCTCCCACCTGGCCACCGGCACCGGCTCGGTGGGCGTCGCCCAGCAGCTCGTGCAGGCCACCAGCGGTCCCGGGGACGAGGTGATCTACGCCTGGCGCTCCTTCGAGGCGTACCCGATCATCACGCGGATCAGCGGTGCCCGGCCGGTAGAGGTGCCGCTCACGCCGGGTGACGTGCACGATCTCGACGCGATGGCGGACGCGATCACCGACCGGACCCGGCTGATCTTCGTCTGCAACCCCAACAACCCGACCGGCACGGTGGTGCGGCGGGCCGAGCTGGAGAGGTTCCTCGACCGGGTGCCCGGCGATGTACTGGTGGTGCTGGACGAGGCTTACCGGGAATTCATCCGCGACCCCGAGGTGCCCGACGGGGTCGAGCTGTACCGGAACCGGCCCAACGTCTGTGTACTGCGCACGTTCTCGAAGGCCTACGGTCTCGCGGGCCTGCGTGTCGGTTTCGCGATCGCCCATGAGCCGGTCGCGGCGGCGCTGCGCAAGACGGCGGTGCCCTTCGGGGTCAGCCAGCTCGCACAGGTGGCGGCGATCGCCTCGCTGCAGGCCGAGGACGAGCTGCTCGGCCGCGTCGGCTCGCTGGTGTGCGAGCGCATGCGCGTGGTCGACGCGCTGCGCGGCCAGGGCTGGACGGTGCCGGAGACGCAGGCGAACTTCGTCTGGCTGCGGCTGGGGGAGCGTACGGTGGCGTTCGCACAGGCCTGTGAGCAGCACGGAGTGGTGATCCGACCGTTCCCCGGCGAGGGTGTGCGGGTGACGGTCGGCGAGACCGAGGCGAACGACATCTTCCTGAAGGTGGCGGAGGCGTTCCGCAAGGAGCTGTAGCGAGCCGGAGTTCGGCTCGCCCTTACTCGTCGATCAGTTCCGCGCGGACGGGGGCACCGTCCCGGACGGTCGCGAGGATCCGGGGGTCTGCGTCCAGACTCCCCAGGATGTTGCACGGACTCGCGAGGCGGCACTCGTCGCCCCGCGAGATCGGTGTGGGGCCGTAGGGGAGGGCGAGCGCGTCGCCTTCCGTCCAGAAGGCCACGGTGCCCGGCTCCACGACCTGCCGGGCGTCCGTTTCACGTGAAACAGAGACACCTGTGTCGAAATAGACCTCCTCGCCCCAGGTGTGGGCGCTGGAGGTGAGCGGCAGGGCCTTGGCGAGGGCCTGCACGGTCGGCGTGTCTGCGTCGAGGGTCGCGGTGATGTGTCCCGCGGGCCAGGAGATCCGTATCTGCATGGCGCAATTCAACAAAATGTTGAAGTCGCTGCCAAGGTCTTGACTTCATGGCGCTAGGGCCACCCCGCCTCGGCGGGCTGAAAATCGGTGCGTCATAATGGCTTGTGAATGTGAACGCGTTCACAAGCGTGTCCCGGTTGCTCCCATGATGCGTGCGACAAAAGGGGCAATCTGTCGCTACCACGGCGAAGTAAGGAGCTGACGACGTGGAATTGGCTTTGGCGCCGGAGACACTGGCGCGCTGGCAGTTCGGCATCACCACCGTCTACCACTTCCTGTTCGTCCCCCTGACCATCTCCCTGGCCGCCCTCACGGCCGGGCTCCAGACGGCATGGGTGCGCACGGAGAAGGAGAAGTACCTCCGGGCGACCAAGTTCTGGGGCAAGCTCTTCCTGATCAACATCGCCATGGGCGTGGTCACCGGCATCGTGCAGGAGTTCCAGTTCGGCATGAACTGGTCCGACTACTCGCGCTTCGTCGGTGACATCTTCGGCGCGCCGCTCGCCTTCGAGGCGCTGATCGCGTTCTTCTTCGAGTCCACCTTCATCGGTCTGTGGATCTTCGGCTGGGACAAGCTCCCCAAGAGGATCCACCTGGCCTGCATCTGGATGGTCTCGATCGGCACGCTCCTGTCGGCGTACTTCATCCTCGCCGCCAACTCCTGGATGCAGCACCCGGTCGGCTACAAGATGGACAAGGCCAAGGGGCGCGCCGAGCTGACCGACTTCTGGGCCGTGCTGACCCAGAACACCGCGCTCAGCCAGGCGTTCCACACCCTGTCGGCGTCCTTCCTGACCGGTGGCGCCTTCATGGTCGGCATCGCCGCCTTCCACCTGGCCCGCAAGAAGCACATCCCTGTGATGAAGAGCTCCCTGCGGCTGGGCCTGATCACCGTGGTCATCGCCGGTCTGCTCACCGCGATCAGCGGCGACACCCTGGGCAAGATCATGTACAAGCAGCAGCCGATGAAGATGGCCTCCGCCGAGGCTCTGTGGGACGGCCAGAAGCCGGCACCCTTCTCGATCTTCGCCTACGGCGACGTGGAGAAGGGCCACAACACCGTGGCGATAGAGATCCCCGGCCTGCTGTCCTTCCTGGCCGACGACAACTTCACCTCGTACGTCCCCGGCATCAACGACGTCAACAAGGCCGAGCAGCAGAAGTTCGGACCGGGCGACTACCGGCCCAACATCCCGGTCGCCTTCTGGGGCTTCCGTTGGATGATCGGCTTCGGTATGAGCTCCTTCGCCATCGGTCTGGCCGGGCTGTGGCTGACCCGCAAGAAGTTCCTGCTGCCACAGCATCTGCGGGTCGGCGAGGACGAGGTGCCGCACCTGGTGCTGTTCAAGAACAAGGCGCTCAGCCCGAAGCTCACCCCCTGGTACTGGCGGATCGCGACCTGGACCCTGGCCTTCCCGCTGATCGCCAACTCCTGGGGCTGGATCTTCACCGAGATGGGCCGCCAGCCGTGGGTCGTCTACGGCGTCCTGCAGACCCGCGACGCGGTCTCGCCCGGGGTCTCCCAGGGCGAGGTCATCACCTCGATGGCCGTCTTCACCACGCTGTACGCGATCCTCGCCGTGGTCGAGGTCAAGCTGCTCGCGAAATACGTCAAGGCCGGCCCGCCCGAGCTGACCGAGGCGGACCTCAACCCGCCCACCAAGATCGGCGGCGACACCCGTGACGCCGACAAACCGATGGCCTTCTCTTACTAGGCCGGGGGAACAGTCATGCATCTTCACGACGTCTGGTTCGTCCTGATCGCGGTCCTGTGGACCGGCTACTTCTTCCTGGAGGGGTTCGACTTCGGGGTCGGCATCCTCACCAAGCTGCTGGCCCGCAACCGGCCGGAGCGGCGGGTACTGATCAACACCATCGGGCCCGTCTGGGACGGCAACGAGGTGTGGCTGCTCTCGGCCGGCGGTGCGACCTTCGCCGCCTTCCCGGAGTGGTACGCCACCCTCTTCTCCGGCTTCTATCTGCCGCTGCTGGTCATCCTCGTCTGCCTGATCGTCCGAGGCGTCGCCTTCGAGTACCGGGTGAAGCGGCCCGAAGAGAACTGGCAGCGCAACTGGGAGCACGCGATCTTCTGGACCTCGCTGATCCCGGCGTTCCTGTGGGGCGTGGCCTTCGGGAACATCGTGCATGGTGTGAAGATCGACCAGCACTTCGAGTACGTCGGCACCGTCTGGGACCTGCTCAACCCCTACGCCCTGCTCGGCGGTCTGGTGACGCTCACGCTCTTCACCTTCCACGGGGCGGTGTTCACCGCACTCAAGACCGTGGGCGACATCCGGCTGCGCGCGCGGAAGCTGGCCCTGTGGGTCGGTCTCGTCACGGCCGTCGTGGCGCTCGCCTTCCTGCTGTGGACGCAGGCCCACACGGGTAACGACAGGAGCCTGGTCGCCCTGGTCGTGGCGGTCGCCGCGCTGGTGGCCGCGCTCGTGGCCAACCAGGCCGGGCGTGAGGGCTGGGCGTTCGCGCTCTCGGGCGTCACCATCGTGGCCGCTGTGGCGATGCTCTTCCTGTCACTCTTCCCGAACGTCATGCCGTCCACCCTCAACGGGGACTGGAGCCTGACGGTCACCAACGCCTCGTCGAGCCCGTACACCCTGAAGATCATGACCTGGTGTGCGGCGATCGCCACCCCGCTCGTCATGCTCTACCAGGGCTGGACCTACTGGGTGTTCCGCAAGCGGATCGGCACGCAGCACATCGCCGCCGATACCGCGCACTGAGTCCTCCAGGGTGTGTTTCACGTGAAACACACCTCTTGGACCGAAGGGCACGTTTCACGTGAAACCAATCGATCCACGTCTGCTGCGCTATGCCCGCGCCACCCGGCTCTTCCTCGTAGCGGTCGTCGGCCTGGGTGCCGTCGGTGCGGGACTGGTCATCGCCCAGGCGATGCTCATCGCGGAGGTCGTCGTCGGTGCCTTCCAGCACCGGCAGTCCGTCGCTGAACTGCGCACTCCCCTGCTGCTGTTGCTGGCTGTCGCCGGGGGACGGGCGCTGGTCTCGTGGCTCACGGAACTGGCCGCCCACCGGGCCGGCGCGGCGGTGAAGTCCGAGCTGCGCCGACGGCTCCTGGCACGGGCGGCGGCGCTCGGCCCGGGGTGGCTGAGCGATCAGCGGACCGGATCGCTGGTCACTCTCGCCACGCGTGGCGTGGACGCGTTGGACGACTATTTCTCGCGCTATCTACCGCAGTTGGGGCTCGCGGTCGTCGTGCCGGTGGCGGTCCTGGCGCGGATCGTCACCGAGGACTGGGTCTCGGCGGCGATCATCGTCGGCACCCTGCCGCTCATCCCGCTCTTCATGGTGCTGATCGGCTGGGCCACGCAGTCCCGGACGGACCGTCAGTGGCGGTTGCTGTCACGGCTGTCCGGGCACTTCCTCGACGTGGTGGCCGGCCTGCCCACACTGAAGGTGTTCGGGCGGGCCAAGGCGCAGGCCGAGTCCATCCGCCGGATCACCGGTGAGTACCGGCAGGCGACCATGCGGACGCTGCGGATCGCCTTCCTCTCCTCCTTCGCGCTGGAACTGCTCGCCACGCTGTCGGTGGCCCTGGTCGCGGTGACGATCGGCATGCGGCTCGTCCACGGGGACATGGATCTGTACATCGGCCTGGTCATCCTGGTGCTGGCGCCCGAGGCCTACCTTCCGCTGCGCCAGGTCGGCGCGCAGTACCACGCGGCGGCCGAGGGGCTCGCCGCGGCGGAGGAGATCTTCACGGTGCTGCAGACACCGGTGCCGGCGTCCGGTACCGGTGCCGTACCCGAGGGTGCGATCGCCTTCGACGGGGTCACCGTCCGCTACCCGGGACGTTCGGCGGATGCGGTGACCGATGTGTCGTTCACCGTCGAACCCGGAGAGACCGTGGCGCTGGTCGGGCCGAGCGGTGTAGGCAAGACGACGCTGCTGAACGTACTGCTGGGGTTCGTGGAACCCGCCACGGGCCACGTGCGGATCGGCGGCGCCGACCTGGCCGGCCTGGATCTGGAGGAGTGGCGGTCGCGGATCGCCTGGGTGCCGCAGCGGCCGCACCTGTACGCCGGGACCATCGCGGAGAACGTACGGCTGGCCCGGCCCGACGCGGACGACAGTGCCGTACAGCGGGCGCTGCGGGACGCGGGGGCGCGGGAGTTCGTGGAGGCGCTGCCCGAGGGTGTGCGGACGGTGCTCGGCGAGGACGGGGCCGGGCTGTCCGCCGGGCAGCGGCAGCGGCTGGCGCTGGCGCGGGCGTTCCTCGCCGACCGGCCCGTGCTGCTGCTCGATGAGCCGACGGCCGCGCTGGACGGGGCGACCGAGGCGCAGGTCGTGGCGGCGGTGCGGAGGCTGGCGGTCGGCCGTACGGTGCTGCTCGTCGTGCATCGGCCGGCTCTGCTGGACGTGGCCGACCGGGTGGTGCGGCTGACTGACGAGGGTCGTGCCGGGCGGCTGAGCCGCCTGGAACCCCGTCCTCACGCGCAAAGTGACCCGGGGGCGCCGGCGCCCGGCGAGTGGGAAGGCGGCCCGGCGGAGTCTGCGGAGGAGCCTGGCAGGCGGGATTCCGCGCGGTCTCGGCGGCTGCTCGGCCGGGTCCGGGGGCTTGCCGGGGCCTGGCGGGGTCGGCTGGTGCTTGCCTTGGTGCTCGGCGCGCTGGCACTCGGCAGCGCGGTCGGGCTGATGGCGACGTCCGGGTGGCTCATCTCGCGGGCCTCGCAGCACCCGCCCGTGCTGTATCTGATGGTGGCCGTGACCGCGACGCGGACCTTCGGTATCGGTCGGGCCGTCTTCCGGTACGCCGAGCGGCTGGTGTCCCATGACGCCGTGCTGCGCATGCTGGCCGACACCCGGGTCGCGGTCTACCGGCGGCTGGAGCGACTCGCACCGGCGGGGCTGCGGACCGCCCGGCGCGGCGATCTGCTCACCCGGCTGGTCGCGGACGTGGACGCGTTCCAGGACTATTGGCTGCGTTGGCTGCTGCCCGCGTCGGTCGCCGTCGCCGTCTCCGCCGGGTCCGTCGGCTTCACGGCCTGGCTGCTGCCCGAGGCCGGCGCCGCCCTCGCGGTGGGCCTCGCCGCGGCCGGGGCCGGTGTCCCGATCGTCACCGCGGCCGTGGCCCGGCGCGCCGAGCGGCGGCTGGCGCCGGCCCGGGGTGTGCTCGCCACCCGCGTCACCGATCTGCTGACGGGGACCGCGGAGCTGGCCGTCGCCGGCGCGCTGCCCGCCCGCGAGGACGCGGCCCGGCGCGCCGACGCCACCCTCACCGGGATCGCCTCGCGCGCCGCCGTGGCCACCGCGCTCGGCGACGGGCTCACCGCGCTGATCTGCGGCCTGACCGTCGCGGCTACCGCGCTGTTCGGCGCCCAGGCGGTGGCGGCCGGCCGGCTCACCGGTGTGGCGATGGCCGTGGTCGTCCTCACTCCGCTGGCCGCCTTCGAAGCCGTGCTCGGGATGCCGCTCGCCGTGCGGCACCGGCAGCGGGTGCGGCGGAGCGCGGAGCGGGTGTACGAGGTGCTCGACGCGCCGGAGCCCGTGCACGAGCCCGAGCAGCCCCGGCAGGCGCCCGCCTCGCCGTTCCCCCTCGTGGTCAAGGGACTCGCCGCGCGGTACGAGGGACAGCGGCGCGAGGCGCTGGCCGGGTTCGATCTCACGCTGGAAGAGGGCCGGCGGATCGCCGTGGTCGGCGCGTCCGGCTCCGGCAAGACGACCCTCGCCCAGGTGCTGCTGCGCTTCCTCGACCCGGAGGGGGGCGCGTACACGCTCGCCGGTGTGGACGCGTACGCGCTGGCCGGCGACGACGTACGGCAGCTCGTCGGACTGTGTGCGCAGGACGCGCATCTCTTCGACAGCTCGGTGCGCGAGAACCTGCTGCTGGCCAGGAAGGACGCCACCGAGGACGATCTGCGCCGGGCCCTGGGCCGGGCCCGGCTGCTGGACTGGGTCGACTCGCTGCCCGACGGCCTGGACACGCTCGTGGGTGAACACGGCGCGCGGCTGTCCGGCGGGCAGCGGCAGCGGCTCGCGCTGGCCCGCGCCCTGCTGGCCGACTTCCCCGTCCTGGTGCTCGACGAGCCCGCCGAGCACCTGGATCTCCCGACGGCCGACGCGCTCACCGGCGATCTGCTGGCCGCCACCGAGGGCCGTACGACGCTGCTGATCACTCATCGGCTGGCCGGGCTGGCGGCGGTGGACGAGGTGATCGTGCTGGACGCGGGCCGCGTGGTGCAGCGGGGCGGCTACGCGGACCTCGTCGCGGTGGACGGGCCGCTGCGGGCCATGGCGCGGCGCGAGGAGGCGGCGGAGGCGCCGGCCGGGGCGCGCTGACCCCCCGGTCGCGCTGACCGCCCCTCCCGGCCGCTCGGGTCCTGGCCGAGTCCTTCGGCGGGACGACGGTGGTGTGGGAGGCGCCGTGCTTCAGGCGCCGTGACACGGCCGGGCGTCAGAGACGGTCGGCGAGCAGCTGCTCGATCACGACCGCCACGCCGTCCTCGTTGTTGGCGACGGTGCGGCCCGAGGCGGCGGCGAGGACGTCCGGGTGGGCGTTGCCCATCGCGTACGACCGGCCGGCCCAGGTCAGCATCTCCAGGTCGTTGGGCATGTCGCCGAAGGCCACGACTTCCTCGTGCGAGATGCCGCGCTCGGCACAGCACAGGGCGAGCGTGCTGGCCTTGGAGACGTCGGGGCCGCTCAGTTCCAGCAGCGCGCTGGGGCTGGAACGGGTGACGTTGGCGCGGTCTCCGATCGCGACGCGGGCGAGAGTGAGGAAGGCGTCGGGGTCGAGGTCGGGGTGGTAGGCCAGGATCTTGAGCACGGGCTGGTCGGCGACCGGTCCGTCGTGGGCGAGGAGCCGCTCGGCGGGCAGGAGGTTGTCCGGTATCTCCATGTGGAGCTTGGGATAGTCGGGCTCCTGGTGGAAGCCGTAGGTCTGCTCGACCGCGAACACCGTGCCCGGTGCCGCGTCACGCAGCAGTCGTACGGCGTCGAGGGCGTTGGACCGGGCCAGTTCGCGCACCTTCACGAACCGGTGGGCGCCGGGGCCGCCGTGCAGGTCGACCACCGCGGCGCCGTTTCCGCAGATCGCCAGCCCGTGGCCGTGAACGTGGTCGCTGACGACGTTCATCCAGCGGGCCGGGCGGCCGGTGACGAAGAAGACCTCGACGCCCGCTTCCTCGGCGGCGGCCAGCGCCGCGACCGTCCGTGGCGACACCGACTTGTCGTCGCGCAGCAGCGTGCCGTCGAGGTCGGTGGCGATCAGCCGCGGCCGTACGGCGGCGGACGGGGTCCCGGGCTGTCTGGTCGCTGAGGTCACCCGGTCATTCTCGCGCATATGCCCGCACGGCCGTGCATGACTCCGCACAGATGAGACGCAGATGACCCTCGACTGCCCGACGGCCCCCGGTCTCAGCCCAGTTGGGCGGTGCCCTCCATGGCGATGCGCTCGAAGACCTTCTCGTCCGCGGCGAAGTCCGTGTCCGGGATGGGCCAGTGGATCACGATCTCGGTGAAGCCCAGCTCCTGGTGCCGGCCGGCGAAGTCCACGAAGGCGTCCAGGGACTGAAGCGGCCCGGAGCGGTCCGGGGTGAAGCCGGTGAGCAGGACCTTGTCCAGCTCCGCCACGTCCCGTCCGGCGGCCGCGCAGGCCTCGGACAGCTTGGCGATCTGACCGCGCAGGGCCTCCACGGACTGCTCGGGCGTGCCGGTCTCGTAGAGCTTCGGGTCGCCCGTGGTCACCCAGGCCTGTCCGTGCCGGGCGGCGAGCTTGAGGCCGCGCGGACCGGTGGCCGCCACCGCGAAGGGCAGCCGGGGCCGCTGGAGGCAGCCCGGGATGTTCCGCGCCTCGTCCGCCGAGTAGAACCGGCCCTCGTAGGTCACCGCGTCCTCGGTGAGCAGCTGGTCCAGCAGCGGCACGAACTCGGCGAAGCGGTCGGCGCGCTCGCGCGGGCTCCACGGTTCCTGACCGAGCGCCGAGGCGTCGAAGCCGGTGCCGCCGGCGCCGATGCCGAGGGTGATCCGGCCGCCGGAGATGTCGTCGAGCGAGATCAGCTCTTTGGCGAGGGTCACCGGATGCCGGAAGTTCGGCGAGGTCACCAGCGTGCCGAGGCGCAGGCGCTCGGTGACACCGGCGGCGGCGGTCAGCGTCGGTACGGCGCCGAACCACGGGCCGTCGCGGAAGCTGCGCCAGGACAGGTGGTCGTAGGTGTACGCAGTGTGGAAGCCGAGCTGCTCGGCCCGCGTCCAGGCCGTGCGGGAGCCTTCGCTCCAGCGGCGGTAGGGCAGGATCACGGTGCTCAGACGCAGACTCATGCGTTCGAGGGTAAGCGGCCCCACCGACAACGGCCCACACGGTCACCGAACGTTCCTGCTCAACCACGGACTGAGCAGGATCAACGGTACGTACTCCGTGTGCGTTCGGTCGCCGGGCAGCGGGACGACCAGGCGGTAGCCGGGCGGGAAGCGGCGCGCCTTGACGTGGGCGAGGCCGTCGAAGACGGAGCGGAGGAAGGCCGGCACGTCGTCGCGCGGGATGTCCGGGCATTCGATGCCCTCCACGGTGATCAGCGCGTCGTCGTCCGGGTAGAGCAGTACGCTCACCCGGGGCACGCCGCCGAACTCGACGTACGCCTCGTGCGGCAGGGAGCCGTCCGGGTCGGTGGTCATGCCGAAGCCCGCGGTCTCGCGGCGGGAGGTCCGGTCGGCGCCGATGTCGTCGGTCACCTCGATCTCGCGCGCGTAGCGCTCGGCGAGGGCGCGCAGGGCGTTGACGGCGGCCTGGGTGGTCGGCAGATGCTCGTGCGGGTGGTCCATACCAGCGATGACGGTGGCTTCCGTATGAAGGTTCCTCGGACCGGAGGCGAAAGCGCAGGTCACGCCGGGTCGAGCGCAGGGGGCGGCGCGGGTGGACGCGGCGTCGCGCGGGCTCAGCGGGGGCCGGGGAGGCGCAGGTAGCGCGGTGGTACGTGCTTCGTCAGCCAGACACCGTTGGCGCTGCGGCGGAACACATGTCCGTCGCGGTGCATGGCGCCGGCGTCCACGGCGAGCACGACCGGGCGGCCGCGGCGGGCGCCGACCCGGGCGGCGGTCTCGCGGTCGGCGGACAGGTGGACGTCGTGCCGGGCCATGGGCCTGAGCCCCTCCGCGCGGATCGCGTCCAGGTTGCGGGCGACGGTGCCGTGGTAGAGGTACGGCGGCGGGGCCGCCGGGGGAAGGCCGAGGTCGACCTCGATGCTGTGGCCCTGGCTGGCGCGGATCCTGCCGCCCTCGACGGCGAAGCGCCGCTTGTCGTTGACGGCCACCACGTGGTCCAGTTCCTCGCGCGTCACCGGGAACCCGTGGGCGGTGGCCGCGGCGATCAGCGCGTCGATCTCCACCCAGCCGGCCGCGTCCAGGGTGAGACCGATGCGCTCCGGCTGGTGACGCAGGTGCTTGGAGAGGTATTTCGACACCTTCACGGTGCGTCTTTCGTCCATGCCTCCAGGGTGCGGGAGAGACGTGGATCACGCAGGTTTTTTTGTTCGCAGGTTTGATCCACAACCAACTGCAGTTATCCACAAGGGACTTGCGGGCCTTGTGGATAACTGGCGTACCCATTAGTCTGATTCGCGAAGTTCTCTGCTTTCAAAGGCCTCTGAAGCGAGATGGTCCAACGCGCGGGCGTGCACCTCGCGTTCTGCGGCCAGTGCGATGAACTCGGAGATGCGGTCGGAACCAACAAGCCCTTCCACCACGGTGATCGTGTCGACGGGCAGGGCCACGGGCCGGGTCGCGGTGGACGTGTTCGCCGACGTCTGCGCGACCAGTCGTGTGCGCAGGTGCCGCGTCGCCAAGCTGCGCATGGCGCGGGCCAGTTCGGCCTCCATCGTCTGCTGGGCCAGCGGGCGCAGCCTGCGCACCAGGCAGGCCGCTTCCGCCGCGTGCGCGTCCGTGCGGTGCCCGGGGTCGTCCAGGTAGCGCGCGAAGACGTACTCGGTGGTGAACTCCAGGAAACGCGAGGCGATGTGCTCGACCTGGCTCCTCAACTCCCGTAGATGGCCCGAGATGGCCGACAGCGGGACTCCAGCCGCGTGCAACTCGACGGCGGCGGACAGCTCTTGGGGACTCGGCACCAGGAAGGTGTCCGGGTCGCCGTCGATCCGCTCCAGCACGCCCAGCTCGACCGCCTCCGCCACGGCGCCGTCGTCGGGCGCGCCGCCGAAGCGGGAGTCCAGCTCGGCGCGGGTGACCCGGTCGGGCCGCTCGTCCGTCCAGGGGCCGTCCACCTCCGTGACCAGTCCGAGTACCCCGCCGAGGCCTCGTCCGGTGTCCCAGGCCTCCAGCAGCTCCTTGATCGAGGCCAGGGTGTAGCCGCGGTCGAGGAGATGGGCGATCTGGTGCAGCCGGGTGACGTGCGCCTCGGAGTAGAGGTTGGCGCGCCCCCGGCGCTCGGGCCGGGGGAGCAGACCGCGGTCCTGGTAGGCGCGGATGGTCCGCACCGTGGTGGCCGTGTGGTGCGCCAGGTCCTCGATGCGGTACGCGGCGGTCGGCGCTCCGGTCATGTCACAGCCTCGGCTCCACGCGCGCGACGCGCCGCAACGCCCCGGGCAGGAAACGGGACATGAGCTGGGCGCCGCGCGCCTCGGGGGTCACCGGGACGACCGCCCTGTCGCAGATCACCGCGTCCAGGATCGCCTCGGCCACCTTCTCCGGCGGGTAGTTGCGCCTGCCGTACAGCCGGGCGGAGTTCCTCTGCCGGCGGCGTTCCTCCGCCGCGTCGACCCCCGCGAAGCGGGCGGTCGAGGTGATGTTGGTGTTGACGATGCCGGGGCAGATCGCGCTCACCCCGATGCCCTGGCCGGCGAGTTCGGCCCGCAGGCACTCGGAGAGCATCAGCACCGCCGCCTTGGAGGTGCTGTAGGCGGGCAGGGCGCGGGAGGGCTGGAAGGCCGCCGCCGAGGCGATGTTGACGATGTGGCCGCCCTGGCCGCGCTCGCTCATCCGCGCGCCGAAGAGCCGGCAGCCGTGGATCACCCCCCACAGGTTCACATCCAGGACCCTGCGCCAGTCGTCGGTCGTGGTGGCGAAGAAGGAGCCGGACAGGCCGATTCCCGCGTTGTTGACCAGCACGTCCAGCACGCCGTACGCGCGGTGCACCTTCTCGGCGAGCTTCTCCATGGCCTGTTCGTCGGAGACGTCGGCGGTCTCCGCCCAGGCCTCGGGCGCGCCGATCAGCCGGGACAGCTCGGCGGTGCGGGCCGCGGCCTCGGCGTCGCGGTCGACGGCGACGACGCGCGCGCCGGCCTCCGCGAAGGCGAACGCCGTGGCCCGGCCGATCCCGCTGCCCGCCCCGGTGACCAGCACCAACTGTCCGCCGAACCGGGCGGCATGCCGGCTCGTGGCCTTCGGTCCGGGCCGGCCGCCGTCGACCGAGCCGACGAACTCGCTGATCCAGTCGGCGAGTTGGTCGGGCCGGGTGCGCGGGACCCAGTGCTTGGCCGGGATCGTGCGGCGGGTCAGCTGCGGCACCCACCGCTCCAGGTCGTCGTAGAGCCGCTCGGACAGGAACGCGTCGCCCTGTGGCGTGATGAGCTGCACGGGCGCGTGCGCGTACGCGTCCGGGCGGGGCCTGGTCAGCCGGGCGCGGACGTTGTCCCGGTACAGCCAGGCGCCGTGCGCCGCGTCGGAGGGGAGGGAGGCGGTCGGGTAGTCGCCGCCGGGCACGCGCTCGACCCGCCGCAGGATCCCAGGCCAGTGCTTGCCCAGCGGGCCGCGCCAAGCCAGCTCGGGCAGGGCGGGGGTGTGCAGCAGGTAGACGTACCAGGACTTGGCGCCCTGGCCGAGGAGCTGGCCCACCCGGCGGGGCGTCGGACGCTTCACGCGCGCGTTGATCCAGTGGCCGAAGTGGTCCAGGGACGGGCCCGAGATCGAGGTGAAGGAGGCGATGCGGCCCTCGGTGCGGCCCACCGTGACGAACTCCCAGGACTGCACCGAGCCCCAGTCGTGTCCGACCAGGTGCACCGGCCGGTCCGGGCTGACCGCGTCCACGACGGCCAGGAAGTCGTCGGTGAGCTTGGGCAGGGTGAAGCCGCCGCGCAGCGGCCGCGGCGCCGTCGAGCGGCCGTGGCCCCGGACGTCGTACAGGACCACGTGGAAGCGGCCCGCGAGCCGGGCGGCGACCTCCGACCAGACCTCCTTGCTGTCCGGGTAGCCGTGCACCAGCACCACCGTCGGCTGCTCCGGATCGCCCAGCTCGGCCACGCACAGCTCGACCCCACCGGTCGCCACCCGGCGCTCCCGCGCACCTTCCAGCGTCACTTCTCCTCCGCCCAGCGCCGCACGTGCGGCAGATCGTCGTCCAGCCAGAACGCGCTCTGTTCGGGGTCCCTGGAGTCGGTGACCACCAGGATCTCCTCGAACTTCGCGCCCGTACCCCTGAAGCCGAGGTGGGGTTCGACCGCCCACAGGCCCGGCTGCGGCGGGTGGTCGGAGAAGCGGTACGGCGACCACAGGGGCGACCAGCCCTCGCGGTGGCCGTGCAGCGCGTCGGAGGCCAGACCCTTCAGGGACTGCGTACCGAACCCGAAGAGGTGGGGTGACCAGCGGCGCTGTCGCACGCGGTCCACCTTGTGGGCGATCACGCCGAAGGGGTACGCGCGATGCCGGTTGGCGTAGCCCTGGCGGACCATGAGCCGGTCCACGTCCTCGTAGATCTCGCGCAAGGGGCGTCGCTCGCGCACCTCGCGCAGGATCAGCTCCCGGTGCGCCTCCAGGTCGGCCACCAGCCGGTCCTGCACCGGGTTCACGCCCAGCGAGCCCGCGTAGCCGATGTCCGCCGTGCAGCCCTCGTGGACCGGCGCCATGTCCAGGATGAACGGCATCCCGGGCTCCAGCGCACGGTCGGTGGGGAAGAACTGCAGGGGTACACGGAAGTTCACGAAGGCCGTGCGGTCGCCGAACCAGGCGAAGGGCAGGTGGAACCAGTCCCGCACCCCGCGCTCGCGCAGCCACTCGCGCTGCATCCGCGCCGCCTCGCGCTCCGTCACGCCCGGCTCCAGCCGTGCCGCGACCGCCTCCGCGCACTCGTAAGCGAGGCGCTGCACCCGCCTGAACCCTCGCAGCTCCGCGGAGAGTTCGCTGCTCACTGCCGTCGTCATGCCGCCCCGTCCCGTCGTGCCGCCGGTCCGACGCCGGCTGCGGTACGCGTCCGTAACTTGACACTGGTGAATGTGACAGTTGTTAGAGGTGGCGTCAATAGGGATGCTGGCAGGCTGTGGAAAACCCGCGGTAACCCTGAGGAGGGGCATCCCCTAGGGCCCCGTAATACCTGGGGCTGACTCCAAGACGGCTCTGAGGTCTGACGACCGGCGTGGCCCGCATCACTACCGTCGGAGGCGTGACTGTGATCGCGACCGAAAGCCTGAGCAAGCGGTTCCCGAGGGTGACCGCTCTCGACCGGCTGTCCGTGGACATCGGACCCGGTGTGACCGGACTCGTCGGAGCCAACGGCGCCGGCAAGTCCACCCTGATCAAGATCCTGCTGGGTCTGTCCCCCGCCACGGAGGGCCGCGCCGAGGTGCTCGGCCTGGACGTCGCCACCAAGGGCGGCGCCATCCGCGAGCGCGTCGGGTACATGCCGGAGCACGACTGCCTGCCGCCCGACGTCTCGGCCACCGAGTTCGTCGTCCACATGGCGCGCATGTCCGGCCTGCCGCCCACCGCCGCCCGCGAGCGCACCGCGGACACCCTGCGCCACGTCGGCCTGTACGAGGAGCGCTACCGCCCCATCGGCGGTTACTCCACCGGCATGAAGCAGCGGGTGAAGCTCGCCCAGGCGCTGGTGCACGACCCGCAGCTGGTCTTCCTGGACGAGCCGACCAACGGCCTCGACCCGGTCGGGCGGGACGAGATGCTCGGCCTGATCCGCCGCGTCCACACCGATTTCGGCATCTCGGTCCTGGTCACCTCCCATCTGCTGGGCGAGCTGGAGCGCACCTGCGACCACGTCGTCGTCATCGACGGCGGCAAGCTCCTGCGCTCCAGCTCCACTTCCGACTTCACCCAGACGACGACCACCCTCGCGATCGAGGTCACCGACAGCGACGCCCACCCGGACGGCACCCGCGCGGTCCGCGAGGCGCTCCACGCGCGCGGGGTGGACACCCAGGGCGAGGGCGCCGGGCTCCCCGGCGCCGGCCACATCCTGCTGCTGACCGCCGAGGGCGAGGAGACCTACGACCTCGTCCGCGACGTCGTCGCCGACCTCGGCCTCGGCCTGGTGCGCATGGAGCAGCGCCGGCGCCACATCTCCGAGGTGTTCACCGACGGCGACGCGCACAGCAGCGACGAGCAGCGGAAGGAGGCCGTCGGACATGGCGGTTGAGCACCCGATGCCGGTTCCGGCCGGTGACCAGACCCGCATCCACGACATCGGCTACCGCGGCTACGACGGCCCCCGCCTCGGCCGCGCCTACGCCCGCCGCTCGCTGTACGCGCAGTCCCTGCGCGGCGCCTACGGCCTCGGCCGCTCGGCGAAGTCCAAGGTGCTGCCGATGCTGCTGTTCGCGGTGATGTGCGTGCCCGCCGCCATCATGGTGGCCGTCACGGTCTTCACCAAGGCGCACGAACTGCCGGTGGCCTACACCCGCTACGCGATCATGCTGCAGGCCGTGATCAGCCTGTACGTCGCCGCGCAGGCCCCCCAGTCCGTCTCCCGCGACCTGCGCTTCAAGACCGTACCCCTGTACTTCTCGCGGCCCATCGAGACCGCCGACTACGTCCGCGCCAAGTTCGCGGCACTGGCCTCGGCGGTCTTCATCCTGACCGCCGCTCCCCTGCTCGTGATGTACGTGGGCGCGCTCCTGGCCAAGCTCGGCTTCGCCCACCAGACGAAGGTATTCGCCGAGGGACTGGTCTCCGTGGCCCTGCTCTCCCTGCTGTTCGCCGGCATCGGTCTGGTCATCGCCGCCGTCACCCCGCGCCGCGGCTTCGGCATCGCCGCCGTGATCGCCGTGATGACCATCTCCTACGGCGCGGTCTCCACGCTCCAGGCCATCGCCAGCGTGCAGAACCACACCTCCGCCATCCCGTGGATCGGCCTGTTCTCGCCGGTCACGCTCATCGACGGCGTCCAGTCGGCCTTCCTCGGCGCGACCGCCCGCAACCCCGGCGCGATCAGCCCCTCGGCCGGGCAGGGCGTGGTCTACGTCCTGGTCGTGCTCGCCCTGATCGCCGGCAGCTACGGCCTGCTGATGCGCCGCTACAAGAAGGTGGGACTGTGACCACGCTCAGCATCGACCACGTCTCCCGCTGGTTCGGCAACGTGGTCGCCGTCAACGACATCACCATGACGATCGGCCCCGGCGTCACCGGACTGCTCGGCCCCAACGGCGCCGGAAAGTCCACCCTGATCAACATGATGGGCGGTTTCCTCGCCCCCTCCACCGGCACGGTCACCCTCGACGGCCGGCCGGTCTGGCGCAACGAGGCCGTCTACAAGCACATCGGCATCGTCCCCGAGCGCGAGGCGATGTACGACTTCCTCACCGGCCGCGAATTCGTCGTGGCCAACGCCGAGTTGCACGGCCTCGGCGCCAAGGCGGCCCAGAAGGCCCTGGCCACCGTCGAGATGGAGTACGCGCAGGACCGCAAGATCTCCACGTACTCCAAGGGCATGCGCCAGCGCGTGAAGATGGCGAGCGCCCTCGTCCACGAGCCGTCGCTGCTCCTGCTCGACGAGCCGTTCAACGGCATGGACCCGCGCCAGCGCATGCAGCTGATGGAGCTGCTGCGGAAGATGGGCGACGAGGGCCGCACGGTGCTGTTCTCCTCGCACATCCTCGAAGAGGTCGAGCAGCTCGCCCGGCACATCGAGGTCGTCGTCGCGGGCAGGCACGCGGCCAGCGGCGACTTCCGCAGGATCCGCCGGCTGATGACCGACCGCCCGCACCGCTACCTGGTCCGCTCCAGCGACGACCGCGCCCTCGCGGCCGCGCTGATCGCCGACCCCTCCACGGCCGGCATCGAGGTCGACCACAGCGAGGGCGCGCTGCGCGTCCAGGCCGTCGACTTCGGCCGCTTCACCGCCCTGTTGCCGAAGGTCGCCCGGGACCACGGCATCCGCCTCCTCACGGTCTCGCCGTCCGACGAGTCCCTGGAGTCCGTCTTCTCGTATCTGGTCGCGGCGTAGGAGGCCGAAGATGTACGACCCCACTGTCGCCCGGCTCACCTACCGGGCCCTGCTCGGCCGACGCCGGGCCCTCATCCTCGGCGCACTGCCGCTGCTGCTGATCGTGATCTCCGTGGCCGTGCGCGCCCTGTCCGGAGCCGACGACCAGACGGCCGCCAACGTCCTCGGCGGGTTCGCGCTCGCCACGATGGTGCCGATCATCGGCGTCATCGCCGGCACGGGCGCGATCGGCCCCGAGATCGACGACGGCTCCGTCGTCTACCTGCTGTCCAAGCCGCTGAAGCGGCCCACGATCATCTTCACCAAGCTGATCGTCGCCATCGCCGTGACCATGGTCTTCTCGGCGGTGCCGACCCTGGTCGCGGGCCTGATCCTCAACGGCAACGGCCAGCAGATCGCCGTCGCCTACACGGTCGCCGCGCTGGTCTCCTCCATCGCCTACTCGGCGCTGTTCCTGCTGCTCGGCACGGTCTCCCGGCACGCCGTGGTCTTCGGGCTCGTCTACGCGCTGGTGTGGGAGGCGCTGTTCGGCTCCCTGGTGCCCGGCGCCCGCACGCTCAGCGTCCAGCAGTGGTCGCTGGCGGTCGCCCACAAGGTCGCCGGCGGTGACCTCGTGACCTCCACCGTGAGCCTGCCGACGGCCACCGTGCTGCTGGTCGCGGTCACCGTGCTGGCCACCTGGTACGCCGGCCAGAAGCTGCGGTCGCTGAAGCTCGCGGGCGAGGAGTAGGCCTCCGGCGCCTTGACGGTGACTTCATCTCGGCCCGGGCACACTGGACAAAGCGGATGAGCGGCTAGGAGGCCGGAGATGGCAGAGGAGATGCCGGGGAGCGACGGTCGCGGGCGGTCCGAGGGCGACGTCCGGGACGGGCTGGACGGCCTGGTCCTGGGCGAGGACTTCATACGCGGCGCCGAGACCTCCGAGCCGTCCGCACGGGCCCGTATGCTCGCCGCCCGCTGGCGGGCCGAGGAGCCGGAGCCCCAGCCGTGGCGCTCCGACGAGCCGCCGGCGGGCTGGTTCTTCAGCAAGGCGCGGCGTCGCAGGTGGCGCCGCCGCTAGGGCGGTCGGCCACCGGATAATTCGGTGGCGCCCAACTCGGCGGCGGGGCAGAGTGGTTGTGCCCCATCCGCCGGGAACGTCCCGGCGCCGCGATCCGGGAGTGGAGGTGGGCGATGCCCATGCACGGCAGTACGCCCAGCTCCCGTCAGGACGGCCCGAGGCCGGCTCCGGTGTAGTTACCCCGCCGTAGAGCCAGAGGAGCTGTCCGGGGCGGCCGCTTCGAGCACGCGAGCGTTGCGCTTGCGTGGGCCGCCCACCCGGAGGATTGGCCGAGTGGTAAGGCACCGGTTTGCTCAACCGTGGTCGGGTCTCACAGCCCCGCGCACGTTCGATCCGTGCATCCTCCGCAGAAGAAACCGAAAGCTCAGCCCAGCATCCGTTCCAGCACCACCGCGATCCCGTCCTCCTCGTTGGAGGACGTCACCTCGTCGGCCGCCTCCCGGAGCGACTCGTGGGCGTTGGCCATGGCCACACCTCGCGACGACCAGGCGAACATCGGGATGTCGTTGGGCATGTCGCCGAAGGCGATCGTGTCCGCGGCCTTCAGGCCCAGGCGGCGGGCCGCCAGGGACAGGCCCTTGGCCTTGGACAGACCGAGCGGCAGCAGCTCCACGATGCCTTCCCCGGCCATCGCCACGGTGACGAAGCCACCCGCCGCACGCTGGGCCGCCTCCGCCAGTTCGTCGTCGGACAGCGTCGGATGCTGTATGTAGATCTTGTTCAGCGGGGCCGTCCAGAGGTCGGACGCGTCCGTGAAGGGGGTCGCGGGCAGGGCGCCCGTGACCGCGTAACCCGGCCCGACCAGTACCTCGCCGTCCAGGCCGTCCCGGCTCGCCGCCAGGTACAGCGGGCCCACCTCGGCCTCGATCTTGGCCAGGGCCACGCCCGCCAGCTGACGGTCCAGGGTGACCGAGGTCAGCAGGCGGTGCGCGCCGGCGTCGTAGACCTGTGCGCCCTGGCCGCAGACGGCGAGGCCGTCGTAGCCGAGGTCGTCCAGGACGTGCCGGGTCCAGGGGACCGCGCGGCCGGTGACGACGATGTGGGCCGCGCCCGCCGCGGTGGCCGCGGCGAGCGCGTCTCGGGTGCGCCGCGAGATCGACTCGTCGGAGCGCAGGAGCGTTCCGTCGAGGTCGGTGGCGATCAGCCGGTACGGGAACCCGGTCACTTGGCGACCGGCTCCAGGACCTCCCGGCCGCCCAGGTACGGGCGCAGCACCTCAGGGATCCGGACCGAGCCGTCGGCCTGCTGGTGGTTCTCCAGGATCGCCAC
The DNA here is from genome assembly GCF_055584345.1 of Streptomyces sp. NPDC104106. NCBI lineage: Bacteria > Bacillati > Actinomycetota > Actinomycetes > Kitasatosporales > Streptomycetaceae > Streptomyces > Streptomyces sp. NPDC104106. The sequence continues at coordinate 187,438 of NZ_JBVJMF010000007.1, read as the reverse complement.
GATCGTGCGCGGTACGGCGCACAGCGTGCCGTTGAGGGTGGCGAGCGGCTTGACCTGCTTGCCGTCACGCATCCGGATCGACAGGCGGCGGGACTGGAACTCGGTGCAGTCCGAGGTCGAGGTCAGCTCGCGGTACTTGCCCTGGGTCGGGATCCACGCCTCGCAGTCGAACTTGCGGGCCGCCGAGGCGCCGAGGTCGGCGGTGGCGACGTCGATCACCCGGAACGGCAGCTCCAGCGAGGTCAGCCACTGCTTCTCCCACTCCAGCAGGCGCTGGTGCTCGGCCCGGGAGTCCTCGGGGTCGACGTACGAGAACATCTCGACCTTGTCGAACTGGTGCACCCGGAAGATGCCCCGGGTGTCCTTGCCGTGCGAACCGGCCTCGCGGCGGAAGCAGGGCGAGAAGCCGGCGTACCGCAGCGGCAGCTTGTCGGCGTCGATGATCTCGTCCATGTGGTAGGCCGCCAGCGGGACCTCGGAGGTGCCGACCAGGTACAGGTCGTCCTTGTCGAGGTGGTAGACGTCCTGGGCCGCCTGGCCGAGGAAGCCGGTGCCCGCCATGGACTGCGGGCGCACCAGTGCCGGGGTGAGCATCGGCGTGAAGCCGGCGGCGGTGGCCTGGGCGAGTGCCGCGTTCACCAGGGCCAGCTCCAGCAGGGCGCCGACGCCGGTGAGGAAGTAGAAGCGGGAGCCGGAGACCTTGGCGCCGCGTTCGACGTCGATCGCGCCGAGCAGCTGGCCCAGCTCCAGGTGGTCCTTGGGCTCGAAGCCCTCGGCGCCGAAGTCACGGATCGTGCCGTGCGTCTCCAGCGTGACGAAGTCCTCCTCGCCGCCGACGGGCACGTCGGGGTGGACGAGGTTGCCGAGCCGGAGCAGCAGCTCCTGGGTCTCGGCGTCGGCCGCGTCGCGCTCGGCGTCGGCGGCCTTGACGTCGGCCTTCAGCTGCTCGGCGCGCCCCAGCAGCTCCGCCTTCTCGTCGCCGGTGGCCTTGGGGATCAGCTTGCCGAGCTGCTTCTGCTCGGCGCGCAGCTCGTCGAAGCGGACGCCGGAGGACCTGCGCCGCTCGTCGGCAGACAGGAGGGAGTCGACGAGCGCGACGTCCTCTCCACGGGCGCGCTGGGACGCGCGCACACGGTCGGGGTCCTCACGAAGCAGGCGAAGGTCAATCACGAGGCCAAGGCTACCGGTGCGGGCTCGCGGCTCACGAATCACTATTCGGTGAGGTTCCGATCAGTAGCCATTTAGGCGTCTATGTTCCGTTATGCGTAATTTGCGGAACGTGCAAGGGTGCGTCCCGGGGACAGGTCGAGATCGCGTCAAGCGAAAGTGTCTCACTCCCTGGGACGGGGCGCGCTCGGGGTGCCCGGTTGACCGGATTCCCTTGTGGGGAACGGGACTTCACAGCCTCTCTGTCCACAGGGGGGCACACCCCCTCGAAGAGTTATCCACAGGCTGTGTGGAAGATCTGTGGACTTCGGAATTGATCACTCCGAAACTTCGGCGCGGACCGGAGAATTCCCAGGGCAAACCTGGGTGACACCCACCTTTAGGTGGAAAGCCGTCGCCCTAAAAGATGAATCCACGGAAACGGCTGGACGAAGGGTGAGGTGCGGGGTGGTGGCCGGAGCAAGGCCCCGAGGGGCGATTTGTCGACCGGTCCACCCGCCCTTGTCGACTTGTCCCCAGGTCGAGAAGCGGACCTGTGGATAACTTCTGTGGATAACGATGGTATGCAGGTAGGACTGGCCGGAACCGGTCCTCCGGTGGCCCTAGAACCGGCCGTCCTGGCAGCGCGCCACCCAGTCCGACGCTGCCATGAACTCCTCGTCCGAGGTCCACGCCGGGGTCGACCGCGCCTCGGCCGGCGTGATGTCCGCGCGCGGGTAGGAACCGAGGAAGCGCACCTGGAGACAGAGCCGCTTCAGCCCCATCAGCGCCTCGGCCATGCGCCGGTCGGCGATATGACCCTCGGCGTCGATGCAGAAGCAGTAGTTGCCGATCCCGGCGCCGGTCGGCCGGGACTGGAGCAGCATCAGGTTGATCCCGCGAGAGGCGAACTCGCCGAGCAGGTCCCGCAGGCCACCGGGGTGGTCGTCGCGCTGCCACAGCACCACCGAGGTCTTGTCGGCACCGGTCGGTGCGGCGGGCCGGGCCGGGCGGCCGACCAGCACGAACCGGGTCTGGGCGTTCTCGGCGTCGTGGATCCCGGTCTCCAGGGCTTCGAGGCCGTACCGGGCGGCGGCGAACTCGCCCGCGAACGCGGCGTCGTAACGGCCCTCCTCGACCAGACGGGCGGCGTCCGCGTTGGAGGCGGCCGACTCCCAGTGCGCGTCCGGGAGGTGAGCGCGCAGCCAGTTGCGCACCTGCGGCTGGGCCGCCGGGTGGGCGGAGACCGTCTTGATGTCCGTGAGCTTCGTGCCGGGCCGGACCAGCAGCGCGAAGGTGATCGAGAGCAGCACCTCGCGGTAGATGGTCAGCGGCTCGCCCGCGACCAGCTCGTCCAGGGTGGTCGTGATGCCGCCCTCTACGGAGTTCTCGATCGGGACGAACGCGGCCTCGGCCTCGCCCGCCCGCACCGCGTCCAGCGCGGACTGCACCGACACGTACGGGATCAGCTCCCGGGTGGCGGATTCCGGGAGTGTCCGCAGGGCGACTTCGGTGAACGTGCCCTCGGGACCGAGATACGCATAGCTCGCTGGCATGTCCTCACCCTAATGGCCGCGCGCCGCCCGGGCCCGGGTGTCTCACGAGAGTCGCTCGACCGGGTGGTTTGAACCGTGAAAGCCCACTAATACCGGTAAACCCAGTAACCCGCCGGCTCCTCCGGCGGACTCCGGGCGGGCTAGCCCTCCAGCAGCCGCTGCCCCACGTACTCGCCCGGCGCCGCCCCGCCCGGCACCGCGAACAGGCCGCTCGCCTCGTGCCGGATGAACTGCGAGAGGGCGTCGCCCCGGTCGAGCTTGCGCTGCACGGTGACGAAGCCGCGCAGCGGGTCCGCCTGCCAGCAGACGAAGAGCAGGCCGGCGTCCGGGGTGCCGTCCGGATCGAAGCCGTCGTGGTACGAGAACGGCCGCCGCAGCATGGCCGCGCCGCCGTTCTGGTCGGGCCGGGTGATCCGGGCGTGCGCGTTGAGCGGCACGACGTAGTCGCCCTTGGCGTCGGCCTTCTCCAGGTCCATCGGCGTCGTCTCGTCGCCCCCCGACAGCGGCGCCCCGTTCGACTTGCGCCGCCCGATGACCTGCTCCTGGGCCGCCACCGACAGCTTCTCCCAGTCGTCCAGGAGCATCCGGATGCGGCGTACGACGGCGAAGGAACCGTTCGCCATCCAGGCGGGCTCGCCCGAGGCGGGCACGAAGATCCGCCGGTCGAAGTCGGAGTCCGTGGGCTTGGGGTTGCGGGTGCCGTCGAGCTGGCCCATGAGGTTGCGGGCCGTCATCGGGTGCGCGGTGGCGCCCGGTGTGCGGTTGAAGCCGTTCATCTGCCAGCGCAGCCGGGCCGCGCCGCCCGCGTCCTTCTGGATCGCGCGCAGGGCGTGGAAGGCCACCAGGGCGTCGTTCGCACCGATCTGCACCCACAGGTCGCCGTCGCTGCGCGCCTTGTCCAGATGGTCGGAGGAGAAGTCCGGCAGCGGGTCGAGCCCGCTCGGCCGCTGCTTCTCCAGGCCGGTCCTGTCGAAGAAGCCGTACCCGAAGCCGAAGGTGATCGTCAGCGAGGAGGGTCCGGCGTCCCGGGCCACGTCGGTGTCGTCGTGCGGCGCGGCCTCGCCCGCCATCAGTCGCTCGGCCGTCGTCGACCAGCGGCGCAGCAGGGCCGCCGCCTCCTTGCGGCCGGCGCCCGCCACGAGGTCGAAGGCGGCGAGGTGGCCGCGCGCCTGGAGGCCTTCGGTGATGCCGGGCTGATGTTTCCCGTGAAACATCGCCCGGTCGGCGCCCACCGAGGTCAGGGGGGTGGCCTGGGCGGGCGTGGCCGCGTAGCCCAGGGCTCCGCCGGCCGCGCCGAGCACGAGCCCGGTGGCGCCTGCGGTGCCGAGCAGCGCGCGCCGGGAGACGCCCTGGCCGCCCGCGGACCGGGGGGACTGTGCGGCCTCGGCGGGGGCGGGGGCCTGCGGGATGGACTGGTCGGGCATGGTGGGGTTCAGCCGATCTGCGCGTTCTTGGAGACGGTCACCTGGTCGATGTCGGAGGTCCGCACGGTGACGGCGATCTTCCAGTCGCCGGCCATGGGGATCTGTACGCCGTTCGCCGACCAGTGGCCGGTGGTGATGTGGTCGGGGATCACGGGAAGGGGGCCGATCTTCTTCGCCTCAAGGGTGAACTCGACCTTCACCTCGGGGATGTCGAAGGCCTGCCCGTTGGGTTTCTGGACGTAGACGTGCATCTCGTTGGCGCCCACGTTCGCAGGGTCGAGGTCGATGCTGACCACGCCCTTGCCGTTCGTGCCACCGGTGTCGAACGGCATGTCCAGCGTCAGCGCGCCGTTCGTGGGCGCCGTCGCCGAACGGGCGGAGGACGAGGTGGCGGCCCTGGCCTCCAGCTCGGTGCGGCCGGGCTCGGTCTGGGTCAGCCAGGTGGTCACCGCGAGCAGGACGACCGCGACACCGGCCTCGGCGAGCACCGAGCGGCGTAGTCCGAAGCGGTGCGCGTCGCTGTCGCGCAGCCGCTTCTGCCGGGCGGTGGCCATCGCGGCCCGCTGCCGGGCGAGCTGCTCGGCGCGCTGCGGGTTGCCGCTCGTCCTGCCCTTGCCGGTGGACCGCTTGGCCGCTCCGGTGGCCACCCGCTCCTTCTCGGACTCCTCGGACGCCTCGGCAGCCTCCTGCACCGCCTCGGCTCCCGCGCCCGCGCCGGCGGTGTCGGCGAGGCGCCGCGTCCAGCGCCGGGACACCGACGCGATGCCGACCATCACCGCCACGAGCCCGATCTTGACCAGCAGGAGCTGCCCGTACCGGGTGTCGGTGAACGCCGACCACGAGCCGAGCTGGCGCCAGGACTGGTAGGTGCCGGTCGCCACGAGCGCGACGACCGAGCAGAAGGCCAGCCGGGAGAAGCGGCGGACGGCGGCGGCCTCCACCGGTGTCTCGGCGGGCGCCCGGTACAGCGCGACCAGCAGGGCGGTGAGCCCGCCCAGCCAGGCGGCGACGGCGAGCAGATGGACGACGTCGACGGCCATGGCGATGCCCGGCTGCAGCCCGACCGAGGCGTGCTCGGCCATCGCCCAGCTGGTGGCGAGCCCGGCCGCGACGACCGCCCCGCCGATCGCCAGCCCGAAGGTCAGGTCGCGCTTGTCCTGGCCCTCTTCCCGCTTGGTGTAGGCACCGAAGAGGACGGCGATGAACAGCGCGGCGGCGGCGAGCAGCAGCAGCCGGGAGACCAGGGCCGCGCCGGTCTTGGTCTGGAGCACCGGGCCGAGCAGCCCGAGGTCGAAGACGTCCCCGAACTTCCCACTGGTGGTGTACGCGCCGCGCAGGAGCAGCAGCCACAGGGTGGCCGCGGTGAGCGTGAGCCAGCCGCCGACGACCAGCCGCTGCACGGCCCGTACGCCCGCGCCGCGCTGCCAGCAGGCGATGACGAAGGCGGCGCCGCCCGCGAGCACGATGAAGCCGGCGTACGACGCGTACCGGCCGATCGCGTAGAGCGCGCCCACGGTTCCGCCGCCCGCGGTGGGCCCGGTGCCGGTGACGACCGTCGGCGAGGGCGCGCCGACGGAGAAGGTGTAGGCACCGGCGACGGGGTGGCTGTCGGCCGAGACGACCTGGTAGGTGACCGTGTACGTGCCCTTGCCCAGACCGCTCCTGAGCCTGACGGCGTACGTCGTCCCGCTCAGGTTGGCCGGCTTGCCGGTCTGGACCGGCTTGCCGCGGGGGTCGAGGACGCGCAGGGAGTCGTCGTTCATCGCCACCTTCTCGGAGAAGGTGAGCGCCACCTGGCTGGGCGCCTGTTTGACCACCACCCCCTGTGCGGGGTCGCTGCCGGTCAGCGCGGCGTGCGCGGAGGCCGGGGCGGCACCCGCGAGCAGCACGCCGGCGACGGCGAACAGCAGCAGCACCAGGCTGCGCAGGGCGCCGCTCCTCCCCTTGGGGGTGATGGTCCGGGTCACGGTGGTCCTTCCCTCAGCGGCCGGTCGACGGGTTGTACGTCGCGGACTTCACCGGCATCTCGACGGTGAGGGCCCCGGACTTGGCGAACCGGAGCGTCACGGTGACCGTCTGGCCCTGCTTCGGCTGTCGCTTCAGCTTGTCGAACATCAGATGGTTGCCACCGCTTTTGAACACGAGTTGACCGTGGGCCGGTATGGCGAAGGAGGCCTGCTCCCGCATGGCGCCGCCGGTGGTGCTGTGCATGGTGACCTGGCCGGCGTCGTCGCTCGTCACCGAGGTCAGCCTGTCGTCGGCGCCGCCCTTGTTGGTGATCGTCAGAAAGCCGGCCGCCATGTCGGCGGAGACCGGCTGCGGCATGTACGGGCCGTTCACCGACAGCTCGGCCCTGGCCGGCTGCGACCCGGAGTCGGAGCAGCCGGCGAGGGCCAGCGCACCGGCGAGGGCGGCGGCGCCGGTCGCGAGCGCGGACCGGCGGGTCAGAGGACGGCTCACGGGTTGGCTCCCTTGACGAGCTTGGGCAGGTCCCTGGTGTAGTCGTCGACGGTGGCGTTCTCGCCGTAGAGGACGTAACCGCCGTTCGTCTTCGGTGAGAAGACGATGACCTGCGTGCCGTGGACCGAGACCAGCTTGCCGTTCTTGTCCTTCGTCGTCGGCTCCACGGAGATGCCGAGGGAGCGGGCGCCGGCCCGGATGGTGGAGAAGTCGCCGGTCAGGCCGATGAACTGGGAGTCGATGCCCTTGAGCCACTTGCCCAGTTCGGTGGGGGTGTCGCGGCCGGGGTCGGTGGTGACGAACACGACCCGCAGGTCGTCCTGCTCGGCCTTGGGCAGCGCCTTCTTGGCGACGGCGATGTTGCTCATCGTCGTCGGGCAGATGTCGGGGCAGTGCGTGTAGCCGAAGTAGACCAGGGTCGGATGGCCCTGGGTCTCCTTGCGGAGGTCGTACTTCTTGCCGTGCGTGTCGGTGAGGACCAGGTCCGGCTTGGCGAAGGGCTGGTCGAGCACGGTGGCGGCCTTGCCGGGGTCCGACTCCTGCGAGACCACGGTGACCGGCGACTTGCCGTCGTCGCCGCTGCCGCAGGCGGAGAGGGTCAGACCGGCGGTGGCGGCGAGCAGCACGGCCGCTGCGAACGTCTTCTTGCGCATAGAGAAATGTCCCAGATGTGAGAACTCCGGTGCGCACCGGGGCCGGACGGGAGAGTCGTCCGCACCTGCCCGGAGGGCGGGCCGACGAGCGTGTCGTACGGCCCCGGTGCGCGGTCCGGAAGGAAGAGGGCTAGGCGGTGCGGCGGCGGCCCGCGAAGACGCCGTAGGCCACGCCCGCGGCGCCGACGACGATGCCGAGGACGCCGAGCACGCGCGCGGTGGTGTCGGTGCCGTGCGAGCCGGAGGCCGCGGCACCGGTCTTGTCACCGGTCGGGTCGGAGGCGTCCTTGGCGTCGGCGGTCCCGCCGTGGCTGCCGGCCGCGGCGGACAGGGTCAGCACGGGCGCCGGGTTCTCCGGCTCGTCCTGGCCGGCCTGCGGCATCTCGATCCAGCGGACGACCTCCTTGTCGGAGTACGTCTGAAGTGCCTTGAACACGAGCTGGTCGGTGTTCTCGGGCAGGGCGCCGACGGACAGCGGGAACTTCTGGAAGTAGCCGGGCTGGATGCCCTTGCCGTCGGCGGCGGTCCAGGTGACCTTGGAGACGGCCTCGTCGATCTTCTGGCCGTGCACGGTCAGCGGCTTGACCAGCTTGGCCTTGGTGACCTGCACGTTCCAGCCGGCGACCGGCTCGGGCATGACCGAGGCGAGCGGGTGGTCCGTGGGGAAGCTGACCTCGATCTGGGTGGTCGAGGCGTTGTCGCGCTCGTTGGGCACCTTGAAGTCGACGACCGCGTAACCGCCCTTGGCGGCGGCGCCCTCCGGCTGCACGGTGACGTGCGCGAAGGCGGGGACGGACAGGGCGAGGACGGCCGTGCCCGCGACGGCGGTGGCGGCGGTGAGCCGAGAGGCGATACGAGAAGCCTGCATGGCAGGAGCACTCCACTCTGAGAGTTTCCGGTGACGTAGAGAGGTACGCGGGCGCGTGCCGGTGCCGGTGGAGCGGTGCCGTCGGTTGATTCCGTGGGCTGTCCCGGGCTTTTCCGAGGCTTTCCGGATCGCGCACGCGCGCGTGCCGCGCGACGGCGGCCTCTCCACCGGGTCTCCACCGGGGGGAGTGCTCGCGTCGCGTCAGGCGGCGAGGACGAGGGCGGCGGCGGGCGGGCCGCGCCGGATCACCGTGTGCTGGAGCGCGGTGGTGTGCGGGGCGGGCGAGTCGTCCCGGGCGGCGCGCCGGGCGCGTGCGGTCGGCCCGGCGGGCAGCAGCCCGGTGCACAGGGCGCACGCCAGCGCGAACGCGGCGCGCAGCGACCGTACGAGCGCGCCCTCGGCGACTCCGTGCGCCGACAGCTCGATCAGCCGCAGCAGGGCCAGGTCGCCGCGCCGCAGCAGCCAGCCGGCGGCGACGGCCGCGAGCACGTGGCCGAGCAGCATCGGCAGCGAGGGCAGCAGTCCCCCGGTGGAGCCGGCGGCGTCGTGGGTGCCGGTCAGGACGCCCAGGGCGGGGGCGGGCCGGCCCGCGCGGTCGATGAGGTGCGCGTCGAGCAGCAGGTGGAAGGCGTGGCCGGGGGTGAGGGCGGCGGCGTTCGACCCGCACAGCAGCCGCGCGGCCTGCTCGACGAGCGCGCTGTCGCCGAGCGACGAACCCGCGGCGCCCGGGGCGCCGGTCGTGCCGACGGCGGGCGTCGCGCCCATGACCATGCCGCCGGAGGCCGCCGCGGCTCCGTGCTGGCCCAGCCCGAACAGCGCGTGCAGCGCGGTCTGGCCGAGCGCGAGGAGCGCGGCGATGCCGGGCAGCGAGCGGGCCCGCCCGGCGAGCGGCACCACGACCAGCAGACAGCCCAGGAACCCGGCGCCGAGCGTCCACAGCGGCACGCTCGCGCAGGAGGCCAGGGCGTGTCCGCACGCGGCCAGCACGACACAGACCGCGGCGAACACCGCGGCCCGCAGGACCTGGAGCCCGGCTCCGGGGTGCGCCGTGCGCGCGTGGGGGGCAGTCATGGCGGCCCCATCATCGCACTGCGCCTACCGGCTTCCTACGGCAGGGCGCCGGAGCCGTCCCTCATACACCGATTCCTCCCGTGGCGCATCGGCTGTATGGGCGGTGTCACGTCAACAGGGTGCTTACGGTCGCGCACGGGCGGCAATACGTAACGGTATGTCGAGCCGCGGCCAGGAGGCTGGAGCATGAGCATCTGGTGGTCACTCCATCTGCGCCGCGAGGCAGCGAGCGTGCCGCTCGCCCGGCGGTTGCTGATCGGCACGATGGAGACGGCGGGGGTGGACCCCGAGATCTCCTACGACCTGTCCGTCGCGCTGACCGAGGCCTGCGCCAACGCCGTCGAGCACGGCGGCGGATCCCGCGACGGCTCTGCGGAGGCGTACCGGGTGACGGCGTACCTCGACGGCGAGAAGTGCCGCATCGAAGTGGCCGACTCGGGGACCGGCTTCACCCGCACCCACGACCTGCGCCCCGCCCGCACGGACGCCGAGCACGGCCGCGGTCTGTGTCTGATCCGGGAACTGGCCGATCACGTCCACATCGGCGCCAAGCCGGGCCGGGGCGGGACGGTGGTCAGCTTCGACAAGATCCTGAAGTGGACGAAGGACCCGTCGCTGCTGACGGCGTGAGAGCGGCTGCCTCCTTCGTCCGCTGCCCTCTTCTTCGCCGGCTTCATCTGCCGAGCACCTTCGCCAGCGCCTCCAGCGCCTCCGGGTAGGTCCGTTCGCGAGGCGTGCCGTAGCCGACGACCAGGCCCTGGGGGCGGTCTTCGGCACCGGGGGTGTGCCAGTGGTCGCCCAGGGCGCCGAGGGCGAGGCCCTGGGCCTGCGCGCGGGCCAGGGCCTCGCCCTCGTCCGGTACGTCGATCAGCGCGTGCAGTCCGGCCGCGATCCCGCGTACGCCCCGGCCGCCGCCCAGCCGGTCCAGGAGCTGGTCCCGGCGGCGCCGGTAGCGCAGCCGGCACGCGCGCACGTGCCGGTCGTAGGCGTGGCTGTCGATCAGTTCGGCGAGCGCGAGCTGGCCGATGGTCTCGGTGTGGTGGTCGGTGTGCAGCTTGGCGTCGGCGACCGCGTCGACCAGGTGCGGCGGCAGCACCATCCAGCCGAGGCGGAGCGCGGGGCCGAGGGTCTTGGAGGCGGTGCCCAGGTAGACCACGTGCCCCGGTGCCATGCCCTGGAGCGCGCCGACCGGCTGGCGGTCGTAGCGGAACTCGCCGTCGTAGTCGTCCTCGACGATCAGTGCGCCACGCGCGCGTGCCCAGTCGCCGAGCGCGCGGCGCCGCTCGGGGTGCAGGGTCACGCCGGTCGGGTACTGGTGCGCGGGGGTGACCACCACGGCGGCCGCGTCGCCCAGTTCCGCCGGACGCACCCCGCGCGCGTCGACCGGCACCGGTACGACCGTCCCGCCGCCCCGCCGCACCACCTCCCGGTGGAACGGCAGCCCGGGGTCCTCCATGGCGACGGTGGCGCCGCCCAGGACGCGCGTGAGAAGCGCGAGGCCCTGGACGTACCCGGAGGTGATGACGATCCGTTCCGGGGGCGCGACGACGCCGCGGGCGCGGCCGAGGTAGCCGGACAGGGCCGTGCGCAGTTCGACGCGACCGCGCGGGTCGCCGTAGTCGTACGCCAGGGAGGGTGCCGTCGCGATGGCGCGGCGCAGCGCGCGCAGCCAGGCCGCCGCCGGGAACGCGCCGACGTCGGGGCTGCCCGGGCGCAGGTCGAAACGCGGCGCACGCGCGCGTGCGGCGGTCCGCGGGCCCGTGGTGTCCAGGGCGGGCGGCAGCGCGGCGACCCGGGTGCCCGAGCCCTGCCGGGCCGTCAGGTACCCCTCGGCCACGAGCTGGTCGTACGCCGCCTTCGCCGTGCCCCGGGAGACACCGAGGTCGGTCGCGAGCCGCCGGGTGGCGGGCAGCCGGGTCCCGGGGGTGAGCCGTCCGTCCCGGATGGCGTCCCGCAGCGCCCGTTCCAGTCCGGTCCGTCGGCCGTCTCCCGCGTCGGTCTCCAGATGCAGGTCCACTCCCGCGGCGGACCAGAAGTCGTCCACGAATACCCTCCCCCTAGGTATGCCAATGGCCGGGCACCTCCCCGGTACCCGGCCATTGAAACGCAGATCAGCCCTTGAGCGAGGCCATCCAGGCCTCGACCTCGTCGGATCGGCGCGGCAGCCCGGCCGAAAGGTTTCGGTTGCCGTCCTCCGTCACGAGGATGTCGTCCTCGATCCGGACGCCGATGCCCCGGTACTCCTCGGGCACCGTCAGGTCGTCGGCCTGGAAGTACAGGCCCGGCTCGACGGTGAGCACCATGCCCGGCTCCAGGACACCGTCGACGTACGTCTCGGTGCGAGCGGCCGCGCAGTCGTGGACGTCCATGCCGAGCATGTGGCCCGTGCCGTGCAGGGTCCACCGGCGCTGCAGGCCCAGCTCCAGGACGCGCTCGACCGGGCCCTCGGCCAGGCCCCACTCGACGAGCTTCTCGGCGAGCACGCGCTGGGCGGCGTCGTGGAAGTCGCGGTACTTGGCGCCCGGCTTCACGGCCGCTATACCGGCCTCCTGGGCCTCGTAGACGGCGTCGTAGACCTTCTTCTGGATCTCGCTGTACGAGCCGTTGACCGGCAGCGTGCGCGTGACGTCGGCCGTGTACAGGGTGTGGGTCTCCACGCCGGCGTCCAGCAGGAGCAGGTCGCCGGAGCGGACCGGGCCGTCGTTGCGGACCCAGTGCAGGGTGCAGGCGTGCGGGCCGGCGGCGCAGATCGAGCCGTAGCCGACGTCGTTGCCCTCCACGCGCGCGCGGAGGAAGAACGTTCCCTCGATGTAGCGCTCGGACGTGGCCTCCGCCTTGTCCAGGACCTTCACGACGTCCTCGAATCCGCGCACGGTCGAGTCGACGGCCTTCTGCAGCTCGCCGATCTCGAACGCGTCCTTGACCAGGCGTGCCTCGGAGAGGAAGACCCGCAGCTCCTCGTCGCGCTCGGCGGTGACCTTGTCCGTCAGCGCCGCCTCGATGCCGGCGTCGTAGCCGCGCACCACGCGCACCGGGCCGGTGGCCTCGCGCAGCGTGTCGGCCAGTTCGCGCACGTCGGCGGCCGGGATGCCGTAGAGCGCCTCGGACTCGGCGAGGGAGTGGCGGCGGCCGACCCACAGCTCGCCCTGGCCGGAGAGCCAGAACTCGCCGTTCTCGCGGTCGGAGCGCGGCAGGAGGTAGATCGTCGCCTCGTGGCCGTCGCCCTTCGGCTCCAGGACGAGGACGCCGTCCTCGGTCTGGTCGCCCGTGAGGTAGGCGTATTCGACGGAGGAACGGAAGGGGTACTCGGTGTCGTTCGAGCGGGTCTTCAGGTTGCCCGCCGGGATCACCAGGCGCTCGCCCGGGAAGCGGGCGGAGAGCGCGGCACGGCGGCGCGCGGTCTCGGCGGCCTGCGGGACCGGCTGCAGATCGCGCAGCTCCGTGTCGGCCCAGCCGGACTTCATGTTCTCGGCCAGCTCGTCGGAGACGCCCGGGTACAGGCCGTTCTTCCGCTGCTTGATGGGCTCCTCGGACTCCTCCGGCGTCTCCGGGTTCTCCGGGATCTCCGGGTTGAGTTCGTCGGCCACGTGCTCCTCCTCGGTACGGCGTGTGATCTCCCCCGGCGGCCCGCGCTGCTCGCGATCGTGTCCGAGCGGGGGCCTCCATCATCGTACGGTCGTACCGCGAGCGGACAGGGGCGGACGAGCTGCTATGCCCGGTCATGCATGCCGCTGGCTCAGTCGAAGCGCGCCGCCAGCAGCACCACGTCCTCCTCGCTCTCCGCCGCCTCCCGGCCGTCCGGCAGGACCACGCGCAGGACGTGGTCGGCGACGGCGCCGGGGTCGTGCCGCAGCGCGCGCGGGACGCTCGCGGCGGCCGTGTGCAGCCGGGCGAACGCCCGGTCCATGGGGTCGCCGGTACGGTGCAGCAGGCCGTCGGTGTAGAGCAGGACCGTCTCCCCGGCCTCGGCCTGGATCTCCATGCTGGGCGCCTCCCAGCAGGCGAGCATGCCGAGCGGGGCGGAGACGGAGGTCTCGGCGAACTCGGTGCGCCGCTCCCCGACGAGCAGCGGCGGGCTGTGCCCGGCGCCGGCCAGCGTGATCTTGCGCAGGGCGGGCTCGCAGTAGGCGAACAGGGCGGTGGCCGAGCGGGCGGGCTCGGTCAGCCGCAGCAGCAGCTCCAGGTCGGACAGGACGGCGACCGGGTCCTCGCCCTCCATCACGGCGTACGCCCGCAGGGAGGCGCGCAGCCGGCCCATGGCGGCGACGGCGCTCGGGCCGGAGCCGGTGACCGAGCCGACGGACAGGCCGAGGGCCGCGTCGGGCAGCGGCAGCGCGTCGTACCAGTCGCCGCCGCCGTGCGGGCCGGTGCGGTGCCGGGCGGCGAGCTGCACGCCGGCCACGCGGGGCAGCCGGGACGGCAGCAGTTCCTCGGTGATGGTCGCCACGCGCGCGCGTGCGCCTTCCACTTCCAGCAGGCGGGCGAGGTGCTCGGTGGCGTGCCGGACGTAGAGGCCCGCGAGGTGGCGCCGGCGCTCGTCGGGCTCGGCCGGTTCGTCGTAGAGCCAGGCGGCGGCGCCGAGGCGGCCGGCGCACTCGCCGACGAGGGGCAGGGCGTAGCTGGCGGCGTAGCCGAGGCGGCCGGCGACCTCGCGGTGGCGGGGGTCGAGGCCGTCCTCGGCGAGCAGGTCGGGGTGGAGGGTCTCGGTGCCGGCGCCGGTGTCGTAGGGCAGCGCGCCGCGCGGGACGGTCTCGATGTGGCCGAGGTCGGCGCGGCCGAGGCCCAGGCCGAGGGTGGTGCGCGGGCCGAGGCCGTCGGCGGGCTCCAGGACGACGAGGCCGCGGCGTGCGCCGACGAGGGCGGCTCCGGCGCGCAGCAGCTCGTGCAGGGCGGGTTCGAGCGCGTCCGTGCGGGACAGCCGCTCGGTGAGTTCGTGGAGGGTCGTGAGGTCCGAGACCCAGCCGGCCAGCCGGTCCTGGAGGAGGGTGCCGGGGGCGGGGCTGGTGGGGGCGGGGACGGGAGCGGCGTCCGGGGCGGGGGGAGCAGGCGCAACAGTGTGGGAGGGCGGGGGAACCGTTGAATCGATTCCGGCCACTTTCGGAGGGTGCGGGGCGTTCATGGCGTCCGGCCCTCAGACCGGTGCGTATTGCTGAAAAGCATCGCAAACCCCCATGTCATTCTGCGCCGCTAGCAGTGTCTCCACATGTACACGCACTCGTGAGGGGATGTCCAGCATTGTCCTGCGGGGATTCCTGGTGTCCATGAGGCGGGCGAGGTTTTGCCCGAACCCCTTGCCTTACCGCCAAGTTGGCTGAAAACTGCCTCAGGTATCGGTTCATTGCGGTCGACTGGCCTTGCTCGACGGAGCGTCACAGCGGTCGTGATGGGTACGTACTCGGTGAAGGCCAGGGGTGGTTGGGGGCCACCCGGAACCTGGCGACGGACCCGGGCGTCATAGCCACCGACGGCCGAGCCCCATCCTCCCTGGCGGAGGCGGAGAGAAATACGCGCGATGGCAAAACGCCATACTTCGCCACCCCTATGCCGCGACCGTGCTGTTGACCGACGCACCACGGACGCGGACGCGGCCCATGCTCGACCCCATGGGGACCCCCCTGCCGTGCACGGGGGTGTGATGCGCCAACAGGTACGCACAGTGAAGTGATCGACACATGATGTGATGTGGACCACGGTGTTGCCAGCGGTGCAACGGAAAGGAACGAGCGCTCATGCGCGAGATCCTCGGAAGGCGACGCAGGCTCCTGTCCAGGCGGAACGGCGGGAGGCCCGAGCTGATCGGCGCGGCCCTGACCTTCGCGGCCGAATGGCAGTGGCCGGTACTCCCGGGTGTGGCTCCGGACCCGCGGGCGCGGGCCCGCTGCGCCTGCCCCGACCCGGACTGCACGGTCCCCGGAGCGCACCCCTTCGACCCCGGCCTGCTCGCGGCCACCACCGACGAGCGCATGGTGCGCTGGTGGTGGACCAACCGCCCGAGCGCACCGATCGTCCTGGCCACCGGAGGCAAGGCGCCCTGCGCGGTCAGCCTGCCGGCGCTCGCCGCCTCCCGCGCGCTCGCCCTGCTCGACCGCCGGGGCATGCGCCTCGGCCCGGTGATCGCCTCGCCGAACCGCTGGGCCCTGCTCGTCGAGCCGTACTCCATGGAGCAGTTGGGCGAGTTGCTCTACGCCAAGGACTTCGTCCCGGGCTCCCTGCGCTTCCACGGCGAGGGCGGCTATCTCGCCCTGCCCCCGTCCGAGACCGGCGAGGGCACGGTCCGCTGGGAGCGCGCCCCGCTGCCGGGCTCGGCCGCGCCCTGGGTGCCCGATGTGGAGGCCGTGGTCGACGGCGTGGTCGAGGCCCTCACTCGTACGGGTGTGAGCGCGCCCGAGTTGTAGGGGGTGTCGGCGCGGGGCGGCGGACGGACCGCACTCGCTCGTTATCTTCCGCACATGCTGCCATTTTCCGGGGGAAACGGACTTTCTGGGGGGAATCGCGATTCCGGACGTCGAGGACCGCGATCCGGCGCAGACGGACGCGCCGATGGGGACAGACGCGCCGGCGGCGGCCGGCGCCGTCTGCCACGGCGCGGCGGGCCGGACGCCCAAGCGCTCCGGCTGATCGGCCTGATGGGTGTCGTGACGGCCGCCGTGGCGCTGCCGCTGGCCGTGGCGTCCGCCGGGCAGGTGGACGAGGCGGCCCACCGAGCCCTGGCGGACCGGCCGCGCGAAGCCGCCGTCCACCCGCCGGCGCCGGAGCGTGACGACGCCGTACGGCTCTTTGAGCACGGGGACGACAAGGTTCCCTCACCCAGCGCCTCGCCGCGGCTGCTCGGGCTCGGCCTCGCCACCGCCGCCCGCTGCGGCCCGTCGCTCACCTCGCCCGACGGCGTCGAGGCGCAGACCTGTGTGCTGACCCAGGGCGCGGACACCTGGGCGCGCACCTACTACCGCAACGCCACCGGCGAGTCGCTGGACTCCGTGCTCAGCCTGATGGGCCCGGGCGGCCGCAGTCTGCAGACGCACTGCGTCACCGGAACCGACGACGAGCCCGCCACCTGTGAGACGCCCCGTGAGCACACCCGGGGCGGAGCGGACGCCTACACGGCCGTCACCGAGTTCGCGAAGCAGGGGGCCGACGGCGCCCTGCTGCTGCGCTCGGGCAGCGATCCGGCGCAGGACGCGGGCAACTCGGGCAGCCCCGAGGGAAGTTGATCCGACGCCTGGCCGCGGAGCGCTTGCGCGGACATGGAAAGACCCGGTTGCTGGCGACGGGGGATGCACCAGCAACCGGGCTACAGGAACGGTAACAAGAGATCGGCGGTTCGCAAATTCCGGCTAGGGCATTCGGCCACCGATTTCCCTGCCGCGACGGCGAGTTGTGACGGGAGTCACGTGTCTCGGCGGCCCTGTCACGGCTGACCGACCAGTCAGCCGTGACGCGCGCGCCGAGGGTGTCAGCTGAGCGTGACCTGCCGATTGGTCAGACCGCCACGGGCCCGGCGCTCGTCCGCCGTGAGCGGCTCGGTGCCGGCGAGGGCGGTGGCGAGCCGCTCGGCGAACTCGGCGGCCGGCTTCTCCACGTCCTCCGCCGACATGCCGCTCGGCAGGTCCCAGACCGGCACCGTGAGCCCGTGAGCACGGAAGGAGCCCACGAGACGGGTGCCCTCGCCCAGGCCGGCGCGGCCCGCCGCGTGCAGCCGCGCCAGTGCGTCCAGAAGCCGCTCCTCCGGGTGCGGCATCACCCACCGAAGGTGGTTCTTCTCCGGGGTCTCGCACCAGTACGCCGCGTCCACGCCGGACAGCCGCGCCGTCGGGATGGCGGCGGCGTTGGCCCGCTCCAGGGAGGCGGTGACGTCCGGGGCGGCGTTCTCGGCGTCCGGCACCCAGAACTCGAAGCCGCTGTGCACGACCGGCTCGAACGGCGCGTCGGCGTCGAGCAGGTCCTGCAGCCGGGGGCCCTCGGCCGGTGCGCGACGGCCCTGCACGGGCGTACCCGGCTGGGCCTGCAGCGCACGCACGAGCGTGTCGGCGAGGTCGCGGCTGATGTCGCCGGACGCCGTGTCGTTCTGCAGGCCGAGCAGGACCGAGCCGTCGTCGCGGCGCAGCGCCGGCCAGGCCATCGGCAGCACCGTGGCGAGCGTGACCGACGGAACGCCCTCGGGCAGGCCGTCCTTGAGGGTCAGCTCGGCCGTCGCGGCCGGGACCAGCTCGCGCAGCGCCACCCAGTCGCACTCGCCGGCGAGGCCCTCGAAGGGCCGGTGCACCAGCTCGGTCACCGCGTGCGCCGCGGCCCTGCCGTGGCACGCCTTGTAGCGCCGGCCGCTGCCGCAGGGGCAGGGCTCGCGGGCGCCGACAACCGGGATCTCTCCGTCCGTGATCTGTGGCTTGGCCTTCGTCTGGGGTCGCTTCTTGGCCATCGTGGGTGTCTCCCGGTTACGGCTCTTCTGGTACGGCGGGAGCCTAGCCGTTTCGGCCGCGACCGACGGGAACCTGTGGACAACGCACGCGCGCTCGACGCCAGTGGTGTGAACCGGACGGCGTTCCGGGGACGCTGACGGACGGAAGGCAGAGCCCTCGCGTACGGACCGCCCGTCCCTCTCAGTCCAGATCGTCGAAGGCGTCCGCGAAGTCCAGGCCGGCCATCTCCACGTCCACACCGGCGAGCGCGGGGGCGGTGACGCGCGTAGCGAAGGCGTCATGGCGGCACCCGGCATCGGGATCGTGGACGTCGCCGTGGACCACCACCCAGACCGTCACCTCGCCGCGGACGCCGTCCCTGACGCCCCAGTCGTCGGCGAGAGCCGTGATGATGTTGAGTCCGCGGCCGCCGTGCGCGGTCACCGACGGGGTGGCCGGCGCCGGGCGGGTCGGGCCGCCGCCGTCCGTCACCTCGACGATGAGCCGGCCTCGCGGATCGACCCGCCACGCGGCGCGCACATCGCCGTCACCGGCCAGCGCGTCGCCCAGGGGCCGCCCGTGTTTGCAGGCGTTGCTCAACAATTCCGAAAGGATCAGTACGGCATCGTCGACGACCGATTCCGGCACCCCGCCGCCGCGCAGCTGCGCACGCATCCGGTGCCGTGCCTCCCCCACGCCCGCAGGGCCATGGGGTACGGCCATGCTCGACGACGTGGGCACCTCCTGTGCCACCACCAACGCCACCCCCGAGACCTCCTTTGCCCCACGCCACGGAGTGGATGCCCCCTTGACCTGTACCGGAAACCGGCCAATCCCCTTCCGGTGACGCATTCACAACGCCCCTGCACGGAGCGAACGCGCCGGTGCACTCCCTGTGACGACAGCGTCCCGGTGGCTGTCCGGTGGCTGTCCGGTGCGGTCGTCGCGTGGCTGGATTCCGTCGGTGTCGGCCGAGATCGGAGGATTCAGCAGCCGCCGGGCCCGGTCAAGGGATCCGGACGGCTCTTTACCGCCCTCTTGAGGTCACACCGCGGGCATGGGGCGATGACCCGCGTCACATGCGGCTCAGCCGGTGCAGCACCGCGCGCGGGCGGTTGGTGATGATCGCGTCGATGCCCAGCTCCACGCAGAGATCGACGTCCTCTGGCTCGTTCACGGTCCAGACATGCACCTGGTGACCGGCCCGTTTCAGCCGTTCCACGTACCCGGGGTTGTTGCGGAGGATCCGGATCGAGGGGCCCGCGATGTGCACGCCCGCGGGCAGCCGCCCGTCGCGCAGCCGCGGCGTGAGGAACTGCACCAGGTAGACGGTCGGCAGCGTCGGGGCGGCGGCACGCACGCGATGCAGCGACCGGGCCGAGAAACTCATGATCCGTACCGGGGACTCGGCGGCGGTGGCCGGCGCGTCCAGCCCGAACCGCTTCAGCAGGGTCAGCAGCCGCTCCTCGACCTGGCCGGCCCAGCGGGTGGGGTGCTTGGTCTCGATGGCCAGCTCCACCCGCCGCCCGGCGTCCGCGACCAGTTCCAGCAGCCGCTCCAGGGTGAGTACGGAGGTCTCCTCGCGGTCCTCCGGCCGGTGCTCCCAGTCCGGCTCCTCGTCGTCGGAGGTCCGCCCGCGCCAGGCCTCGCGCGTCTTCCGGGAGCCGAAGTCGAGCGCGGCGAGATCGGCCAGCTCCAGGGCGGAGACGGCGCCGCGGCCGTTGGAGGTACGGTTCACCCGGCGGTCGTGGACGCAGACCAGGTGGCCGTCGGCGGTCAGCCGGACGTCGCACTCAAGGGCGTCGGCGCCGTCCTCGATCGCCTTCCGGTAGGCGGCCAGGGTGTGCTCGGGCGCGTCTTCGGAAGCTCCCCGGTGGGCGACCACCTGGATGGAGCGCTGTGGTGCGTGGGTCACCGCGTCATGGTGCCACCGTCCGGGGCCGTGCGGGCATCCGTAATGGCGAGCTATGTGACTTTTGCTTGAAAAGCCCTATGTAAAGACTGGTCATGGACCCACAGCCACGGCTTATGGTGCTCTGACGGCCCGTGGGAAAAGCTGACTCCAGTACAAACGGAACAGTGAAGACTGAGCACAGCACCACGCACCGCTGCCGAGCGTGACCCAGTGCGACCGACAACAACAGCCGTGGATCGAGGAGAAGAGCTGTGAGCACCGAGAACGAGGGCAACGAGGTACCTCCGGCCCCGTCCGCACCTCCTGTGCCGGTGGCCTCTTCCGCCGATTCCCCGCAGCGCCCCGCGCCTGACGGGAACGCGCCGACCACTCCCCTCCCGCCGGTACCGGAAGCCGCCCCCGCCGCGCACGCCCCCGCAGAAGCGCACGCCGCGCAGCCGTCCGGCCCGGCCCCCGACGGCGCCTGGCCGCCCCCGCAGCCGGGCACCCCGCCGCACCCCGGGGTCCCGTCCTACGGTGACGGGGGCGTGGGCGGGGCCGGCGGCTTCGGCGGTCCGGGCGGCCCCGTCTGGGGCGCGTCGTACCAGCAGCCCGCCCCCCAGCCGCGCGGGCGCGGCGGACTGGTCGCCGCGGTCCTGGTAGCCGCGCTGGTCGCGGGCGGTCTGGGCGGCGGCATCGGCTACACCCTGGCCAAGAACCACGACGACAGCGGCTCCACCACCGTCTCCGCCTCCGACAGCGGCGCCACCCAGGTCAAGCGCGCACCGGGCTCGATCGCCAGTGTGGCCGCCAAGTCGCTGCCCAGCACGGTCACCATCCAGGCCGAGGGCACCAACGGCAACGGGGGCACCGGCACGGGCTTCGTCTTCGACACCCAGGGCCACATCATCACCAACAACCACGTGGTGGCGGACGCCCTGAACGGCGGCAAGCTGACGGCGACGTTCCCGAACGGCAAGAAGTACGACGCCGAGGTCATCGGCCACGCCCAGGGCTACGACGTGGCGGTCGTCAAGCTCAAGAACCCGCCGTCGGACCTCAAGCCGCTTCCGCTCGGCGACTCCGACAAGGTGGTCGTCGGCGACGAGACGATCGCCATCGGCGCCCCCTTCGGGCTGTCCAACACGGTGACGACGGGCATCATCAGCGCCAAGAACCGTCCGGTGGCCTCCAGCGACGGCAGTTCCACCAGCAAGGCGTCGTACATGAGCGCTCTGCAGACCGACGCGCCGATCAACCCGGGCAACTCCGGCGGCCCGCTGCTCGACGGCTCCGGCGCGGTCATCGGCATCAACTCGGCCATCCAGTCGACCAACAGCGGCGGCCTCGGCTCCAGCGGCCAGTCCGGTTCGATCGGCCTCGGCTTCGCGATTCCGATCGACCAGGCCAAGTACGTCGCCCAGCAGCTCATCAAGACCGGCAAGCCGGTGTACGCCAAGATCGGCGCGTCCGTCTCGCTGGAGGACTCCACGGACGGCGCGAAGATCACCGACCAGGGCACGGCCGGCTCCGCCGCGGTCGAGGCGGGCGGCCCCGCCGACAAGGCGGGCCTCAAGCCCGGCGACGTGATCACCAAGCTGGACGACATGGTGATCGACAGCGGCCCCACCCTGATCGGCGAGATCTGGACCCACAAGCCTGGCGACAAGGTGACGATCACCTACAAGCGGGGCGGCCAGGAACACACGGTGGATCTGACCCTGGGCTCCCGGGTGGGCGACAACTGACCCACTGCGGACCACTCCGCCCGCCGAACGCCCGCTCCCGGTACGCTGTTACCCGCTCCGTCCCAGGTGGACGGCGCGGGGAGGCGTGCCCGAGCGGCCGAAGGGAACGGTCTTGAAAACCGTCGTGGCAGCGATGTCACCGTGGGTTCAAATCCCACCGCCTCCGCAGAGGTCATAGATATGCTGGTCAGAAGGGGTGTCCCTCGATGAGGGACACCCCTTCTGCGTGCGGTCTGTCTCATCTTGATCCGGCTCTGTCGCGTTGTGGATCAGTGCGTGTGGACCAGGCGTGGACCACGTTCCGGGAAGAAGTCGCAGTTCAGCGCCACGCAGGCAGCCCGGGAATGCCCCGGTCCACGGTGCCCGATGTGCCTGACTGTGGTGAGCGGTCGCTTCCAGGACCAGGCCGGGCAGGTCACGCCCGCCCGCACGGGAGATCGGTATCCCGCGCCGGGTCTCGGCGGCCTGCAGCCAGGCGGTCTCCCGGGCAGCGGCGCGGGCCGTGCGCAGTGCCGCGAGTGCGGTGGTGTCGATGTCGGCCAGCAGACGCCAAGCGGTGGGGGTGGAGGTCACCGGACCGAATACCTCGCGCTGATCGCGCAGGAGGGCCAGGTCCGCGATTGCCTCGCCACCGTCGGCGAGCATCACCGCCAGGTCGACCGCCACCCGGCCCGGATTGTGGCCGGTGCCGCGCGGCCGCAGCAGGCGCAGCGCGTCGGTGAAGGAGCCGGTCAGGCCCGTGGCGTCAGCGAGATCGTCAGCAGGCGGGATCCGGCGTGGCTGACCACTCCGCGACCGTCGGACGAGACGACGAGGTTGGGACGCGACCCGGTAGTGTGCACGCAGAAAGTGCCTTCCTGCTGTGGTGACAGAAGCCCTAGACAAGCCTCATCATCGCAGCTCAGAAGGCACTTTCGTCTTTCCGCTCAAGATCCGGACATGTGCGCAACTGAAACGCGCAGGCGAGACCACTACGGCATCCCCCGGTCGAAGTCCTGGCGAACGCTGGGCAGTTGACCTCGACCGCTCCAAGATCCCCGACAGAGTCAGACTGAGGGGCTGTGCCGGGTCCCGGAAGGGAAATTCAAAAACTCGTTGAACATCCCTGAGTCTTTTCTCGTACATCTCCTCGAACACAGGCGACGCGTTTGTTGCGGGAGCCATCCGTGACTGCTGCTTTCATGACCTCAACCCCCCAACTCGAGTGAGGTATCCCTATGTCCAGGGCTCTTCCGAAATACAAAAAGGGCCGGGTAGCGATCATCGGCGGCTCCGCCGCAGTCGTGCTGTCCGGCGCGATCATCGCTGGTTCCGCCTTCGCTGGCGAGTCGCCCAAGAGCAACACACCTTTCGCAGCCCCCGGAACGATCTCGAGCGCGACGGCCACCCAGCAGGCCGGGGGGAACAACAACAACGGGAACGCGAGCAATGCGAACGCCGCGGACACGATCTCGTGTCCGGACGTGAAGTCGCAGCTCCCGGCGGTCCCTGCCGCCGCCCAAGCCGAGGTCGACCGCAACCTGAAACAACTCGACGACCAGATCGCAAAGGCCAACAAGGAGCTCGCCGCAGCAGTCGGTAATGCGGGCAACGCCGGTAACGTGGGCAATGCGGGCAACCCGGGTGACGCGGGTAACGCCGGTAATGCGGGCAACGCCGGTAATGCGGGCAACGCCGGTAATGCGGGTAACGCCGGTAACGTGGGCAATGCGGGCAACCCGGGTGACGCGGGTAACGCCGGTAATGCGGGCAACGCCGGTAAGGCCGGTAAGGCCGGTAAGCGCGGCAAGGCCGGTAAGCGCGGCAAGGCCGGCAAGGGCGGCCAGAACGCCATCCTCCGCCAGCTCAAGAACAAGCGGGCGGCCACGATCAAGCGCATCGCCAACGCGATCGGCCGCGCGGCTGCCAAGCCGCAGGGGCTGGAGGGACTGGCACAGTGCGCCGTGAATAACGGTGGCGCTGCGAACAATGGTGGCGCTGCGAACAACGGTGGCGCTGCCAATGACGGTGGCGCTGCGAACAATGGTGGCGCTGCGAACAACGGTGGCGCCGCGAACAACGGCGGCGCCGCGAACAACGGCGGCGCCGCGAACAACGGCGGCGCCGCGAACAACGGCGGCGCCGCGAACAACGGCGGCGCCGCCACCCCGAGCGCCGCAGCCACCCAGTAGGCCGGCGGGACCGCCGGGAAGGCGGGCAACGCCGGCACGCTCACCCAGTGACGTGACGGGCGCCCGTGGAGGCCCTCGCCGCCGGCCACGGGCGCCGACAAACGGCTATCGCATCCAGGCCGAACTGGCCGCGGCCGAGCTGGAATGGCAGGAGTGGGCACCGTCCTGGCTCCGGAGGACGGTGACGCCGGCAGCGCGGAGGTCACCCTGGATGCGCGGGTTGCGGACGTGCAGCCGGCGCCCCGGGCCGGGTTGCGGCGAAGCCGAAGTCGCCGGTGCCAGTGTGGCGTGAGGGGCTGACCTGGTCGGTGCTGTCGGTGGACTACGAGCGCATCCTCACCGCGCTCGCGGACCGGGACCGGCTCCATCAAGGGCCGCTGACCTGCCAGGAGTTGGCCGTGATGTTCGGTCTGGACGCGGTGCCGGCCAAGGTGGAGGCGCTGCGGTCGAAGGCGAAGCGCCTGGTCGCCTGGGTCTGGCTGGCCGAGCAGCAGCCGGGTCGGTTCACCTGTCGCATTGAGGTTGTCCGTGGATCTTGCCGTGACCTGCAGACCCGTCACGTTGACTGGGAACTCCGCCACGCCGCGTTCTCAATACAGCTGGCTTCTGCAGAATCCCGGAGGCCGGCCGCACCTGTCCCAGTCAGTCTGGATTAACCGCCATCCGGGTGAGCCGCATTGCCGTGGCTGCGCTCATGAATGCTTCAGGAACCTCAAACCGCATGCCGCGAACACCAAGACGATTCCGACGTTCACCATCAGCCGCTCCCAGAACTGGTGCCTGAAGAACAGAACGTCCACGCCAACCACGACGGCTACCAGCGCGAGCGCGTAGAGCACGACGACAGCCTGTCTTCCCATCCTTCCTTTCTACTACGTGCGGTCGCCGTGAGAGTGGGGCCAGAGGGGCACAATCTCTGAACACAGGCTGGGCGACACACCGCTGGTATCGAGGCAGGAGCCGTGCCCCTCACATGTCGTACCGCGATCGTCGGCTCCGGACAGGCCACCGCGCGGCAAACCCTCAAGCCGCATAGCCCGTGTCCAAGATTCCGGGTCAAGGCCCCCCGCGTCGGCGGAGCCTCCCCGCCCAACCGCCTGCCCGCTCCTGCGGATCAGAAGGATCCGGACGCCTTCCGGCTCCCCAACCACATGGCGCCACGGAGGTGGGCACGCCAGAGGATCCTGCGGTAGCTCTTCTCGCCGGGGACGCCAGCGCAGCCCTAAGCTCGCAGATGCCGGCGTAGGGCTGCGGCCGGGATGCTGATCAGGGCGGTGCCACTGACGTGTGGAACGGAGCCAGTGGACCCCGTGTGGACCACGCCACCCGCCGGACGTTGGATCCCGGAACTCTGTACCCGCTCCGTCCCAGGTGGGCGGCGCGGGGAGGTGTGCCCGAGCGGCCGAAGGGAACGGTCTTGAAAACCGTCGTGGCAGCGATGTCACCGTGGGTTCAAATCCCACCGCCTCCGCACACGCCGTAGAAGACGTGCTGGTCAGAAGGGGTGCTCCTCGGCGAGGGGCGCCCCTTTTGCATGGGGACTGTCTCGACCTTGATCTCGGCCCGGGGTCCCTGGGTGTTTCCCATGTGCCGCGATGGACGCCTTCGTGGTCAACCATCGTCAGCCGACCCATGGCGGCCGTAGAAGTCCTCCCATGCCTGCCGCTGGATCTCCTCGGTGTTCGCGAGGAGCTTCTCCAGAGGCTCCGCGGGCCCAGAAGGGGGAGGGGGCAGCTGCATGAGCGTGTCGTAGAGGAACTCGCAGGCTTCGGCTTCGGTGCCAAAGCGCCGTATGACGTTGTCCTCGGACCGTTGACGCAAGCCGACGGTCCACGCGTCCTCGTCACGGCGCAGGAAGTGGTAGGCATCCAGTTGGATGGGGACGTCGTGGACACCGGGGATGTCGTAGAACGCCTCCGGGACGTCCGCCTGGCGGAGTCTTTCGACGAGTTCTGCGCGGTCCATCAGGTCCGTCCCATCGCCTGCCTGAGGGGTGGCCACCGGCCTGGCAGGCGCGGGGGCCGCCCTGGGCCTGGTCGTGTCAGGTCACATGCACTTCTGCCAATTTGTACGCGTTGATGAGCATGGGGATCGTCGGCTTTGTCACGTACTGGAGGCCCAGGCCTGGCTGGCCGAACCAGGGCCTGATCGGACCCGCCTCGACGGTGAACGGCTGGAGGACCCGGTAGAGGTGGTAGCTGTACGGATACGTCTTGGTGTAGGTGTCGAGATTGCTCGGCGGGATCGCGCGCTTGGCGTACGGCGTGCCCGCGGGGGCGAGGAAGTTGCCGTTTCCGCTGCCGAAGAGGTCGACCAGTTGGCCCTTGCGCAGTGTCACGGAGTGCTCGACCGGCTTGCCGTCCTTCAGTACGAAGCCGTTGTTGTCGGGGTACCACCAACCCGACTTCTTCGTCTGGGGGTCCGTCTGCCAGAAGCACGCGAGGAACCGGTACGCGGAGGTGTGGTCCGTGCGCTGATACCCCCTCAGCATCCTGCCCAGAGCGCCATTCTGGGGAAGGTATGTCGGTCCCAGCCGCCAGTCGTTGAGGTAGTAGCGCTGGTATGCCACTGGCGGGGCGGTGTTGGACCCGCGGCTGCGGTGCGTGGTCGGGCATTGGGTCCCGTTCCCCGCACGGGGGAGGCCGGCCTGGGCCGTGGCCGGTGAGATGCCGATCAGCAGGAGGAGCGATGCGAGGCCGCTCCCCAGGAAGGTGCGCAGTGCGCGCATTCGGTGTCCCCTCTCTCCCGGCGCACACCAGGCGCCGCGTGGGGCGGGCAGCGGGCGGTGACCCGTTGCCGGCCTCATCGTTTTACCGGGCTCATTCCATGCGCGGTGTATGCGCGAGGGGCGGAGGCGTCGCAGATAGTCACCCGAAACGATGAGCGCAGGTCCTCGGATGGCCGAAGACTGGTAACCGCGGCCGAAAGCTTGAGAGAGATCGGTCACGGAATGCGCTGTGGAGCTGCTCGGCCGGCATCAACGGCCGGTTCGCTGGGGCAGGTCAGGGCTGCCGATGACTCCTGGACGTTCCTGTTGTTTTTCACCGAAGACGACAGCGGGCTGATCGCCTACACCGGCGTGCGGCGGGCCCACGTCTGCCCGGGCCGATGGCAGCCAGCCACGCCGCCGATGCCGTCGATCAGAGCGAGCCGCGACAGCCGGTGTGTGACCACGGCCCCGGAGCCCTCAGCTCGGGGCGCTTGCCGAGACGATGTTGGCGTACCAGTGCGGTGCATTGGTCGGATCCCCGGCATAGGCGGCGACCTCCGCACAGGGACGGGCGATCACGATCTCGGTGAGGACGTCGACAGCCATGACCTCAACGCTAGCCCCGCCGCTCATGCTCGGAAGCCCGACACACGTGCAAGTACCGCCGCCGCTGCGGAAGCGCGGCATAAAACCGTCGAGAAGGCAGAGCACAGAATCGGACGCCGTCTTCCCGAACTGCTTCGGCGTGGCCATGCACAGTCAGCGTCCACGAAAGCAACCTGTCAGAAGGCATGCCGCCGTCATGGCTTTTCCTGACCTTCTCATTGACTGCGGTCGACAACCCGGTGCTTCCCTACGCTGACGGCGGGGACGTCTGGCAGGAAGTCCTATGACTGCCCTTCTGGACAAAGGCGACGTCGCTCCCCACGTTCATCGCATTCTGAAACGGTCAGTAGGGCTCACGGCTGGGCTGACCTGGGGTGCAAGGGCCAGATACCTGCGGGCGAGTGAGCTGACTCCCCGGTGCTCCCTGTGGTTTTCCCGCACGATCTGGCACACGTCTGGCACGTGTGGCCGGGTAGTACGGGCCCGGCGTCATGAGGTCCGATGAGGACGCAGTCAGAGGTGCGGCAAATGAATAGGACCCCGGCCCGATTACGGCGGGCCGGGATCCTGTATTGTGCGCCTGGCCGGAGGGCGCCGGCCCAATTGCGGTGGGCCGGCGTTCTCCAGCATGCGCATCAGGTGGCTGCTGGCTTAGTCCTCGCCGAATTCGTCGCCCTCGCCCTTGTGGTGGCGCTTGATGACGCGGAAGCTGGCGATGACGCCGTTCTTGACCTTTACGCCGCCCTCCATCTCCTCGTGGTGCTTGCCCTGCTCGCCGTGCTCGTGGTGCTCGCGCTCCTCGCAGTTCTCGTTCTCGTGCTCGTCCTTGATCCTCGGGCAGACGCCGTTGGCGGAGCTGTGGGGGCCGACGGTGGCGATGGGGGCGCCGTTGTCACAGACGGCCCCGCGGAAGACCTCGACCACGTTGCGGCTGTCGTTGCGGACGTTGATGGTCCTGGCACCCAGGTCGCTGACGACGGTGATGCAGCCGTCGGGGCGGCCGGAGAATGAGCGCTCGTTGACGAAGATCCTGCCTTCGAAGTGGCGGTGATGCTCCTTTCCTTCTCTGCCTTCGTTGCCCTTGCCTTCGTTGCCCTTGCCTTCGTTGTTGGTGGGGGTGCTGGAACCGCCGAGCGGTGCCGCCATGACAGCCGCCGGGGCGGACTGGGGAACCGGCGCTGAGGCGGCCGAGGCGTAGGTGATACCAGTCGCGGTCAGTGCCGCGACGGCCGCGACGGCCGTGGAGATCTTGCGGGAACGGATCATGGACATGTCGCTTGTTCTCCTTCTGAGGCTGAGACAGAAGCGCCCGCTGTGGCAGCTGGTGCGTGATTGAACGTACTAACACCCACTATTGCTGTCATATCGAGCAAATCGGGATCTCGGCTTCATGGGGCTGATCGGGTATGCAGAGGCCCTCTACGTCCACCCACAGACAGAGCTGACGAGGCGTCAAAGTCGCTTTGACTCGGCATGGTTGGCGTGCAGTTAGCCCTAGCAGGTGATCTTCTGGCGCCTCGTCACCCGCGGTGGCTGTGGGTCGCCTGGAATTCTCGGCGAGTCGCTGCTTGACATGAAAGCTGTAACCGTCAGCCGGGCTGGGCCTGCGGTGCTGCGCACCCTGCGAGTGGCGCCGGCCGGAGCGCCTGTCTCATCCTGGTCCCGCTCGGTCGCGTTGTTCGTCCAACCCTGCCGCCGCATGGCCGGTTTCATGCGCTACTCTGCCGCCCACTATTCGAACATCCGATGCATCGGACAACAGAAAACGGGGGTCGTGCCATGCGTGGCATGCGATTTCGTACGGTCGTGGCGGTCGCGGCCGCCACGGCGACGCTGGGCACGATCTCCGCCTGTGGCGGTAAATCCACCTCTGCGACGGGCCAACACGCCTCCGCCGAGCCGACAGCGGTCGCTGTCTCACCGGTCGCCTACCTGCTCAAGGTGGAGGACGCCACGGCCAAGGCTCACTCGGCCAAGCTCGACCAGACCGTCACGGTGGGCACTCTGAGCCAGATGCATCTCGTCGGAGACCACGACTGGGCCCACGGTCTGCAGGGCAACGTCACCATGTCGGTGAAGGCGGCCACTCCGACGCCGGTCCCGGCGATGCAGATGGAGATCCGCAGCGACGCCATGTACGTGAAGGTGCCCGCCCAGAAGGTGGGCAGGATGGGCGGCAAGCACTGGCTCAAGGAGCCGCTCGCCCTTATCGCCGCGCAAGGTGCCGCGGGCAAGGCCAGCACCGACCAGATGAAGCAGGCGAACCCCGCCCTGGCCGTACGGATGTTGATCTCCAGCGGGGATCTGCGCAAGGTCGGCCGGGAGACGGTGCGCGGGGTGAGCGCCACCCACTACGCGGGCACGCTGGACGTGGCCAAGCTGATCGCGAGCAGGCAGGGTCTGACGCCCGAGGACGTGAAGTTCCTCAAGAAGCGGCTCGCGGCATCGGGTGCCTCGGACGACCGGATCGATCTCTGGGTCAACAGCGAGAACCTGCCGGTGGAGACGCAGGAGCGGATGCAGATGGACACCGGCGAGATGACCTCGGTCACCTGCTTCTCCCACTACGGCGTCACGGTCGACCTGTCCGTCCCCGATCCCTCGGACACCTTCACTCTCCACTCGGTGACGGGCGGCGGCCGGACCGGCGGGGCCTGAACCGGGAGTTCTCAGAAGAAGGGGTGCCCCGGATCGGGGGCGCCCCTTCTTGCCGTCACGGCCGGTGGCCGGTCATCCGCGCCGCCGAGGCGATGGTCGCGCGGGCCTCGGCTTCGGTGAGGCCGGTGTGGAGGGCCGCCTCGGTCAGGGGGTCGGCGAGGCCGGGTCCGAGGCCGTTCTCGTAGGCGCGGCAGGCCGCCCAGAACAGGCGGGTGTTGCGCTGGCCCTCGTGCGCGCCGAGCACGAACTGGATCAGGCCCCGGCCGTGGTCGCCGTGGTCCCCGGACGCCCGCGGGGGCGGGTGCGCGGTGCGCGGCGGGGGCAGCAGCAGGCGCAGGAGGGAGGGCGGGCAGGGGGCGGGGGCGAGGTGTCCGGTGCCCGGCGCGGTGGTGTAGACCCCGTGGTCGGTGCGTGAGCCCGGCCCCACCAGGTAGCCGCCGGCGCCCCGGATGTCGATGCCGGGGGCGAGGCGCCCCGCCGAGTTCGGTACGACGACGTCGGGCGGGCCGGTGAGCCACAGGTGGCGGCCGCCGCTCGGGGTGCGGACGACGACCGTCTCCGGGATGGTGAACAGGTGCCGCAGGGCCAGTTCGCGCAGGGCGGCCGAGGCGTCCGTGCCGCCCTTGGTGTCCAGGTCGATGCCGATCAGGTGGTACGGCGGCAGTCCGCAGGCGATGCCGTAGCCGGTGGCCCGGGGAGCGGCGGCGAACATCGCGCGGATGTGGACGGGGTCGGTGGAGGCGTCGTACACGCCGTGTCCGAGGCGGCCGCACGCGCCGTGGCAGCGCGGTCCGGCCGGGGCGGGGTCGTCGCGGTGGGGGGAGCGCAGGGCGGGGAGCTTCGTCCGGGACAGGGGGATGACGGCCAGGCCGCGTTCGGCGGCCGACAGCGCGTGTGCGAGGGCCAGGGTGGTGGCCTGCCGTTCGGTGGGGGCCATGGCTTCATGTTCGTACGTACGTTCGAAAAAGGGAAGGGGGTGCGTGGGGTGCGCCGGGATGGCCGACGGTGGGGGCGGGGGTATGGCGAAACGATTCGTTCCTTGTGTCGCTTGAAGGGTGAAAATGCCGGGACGCGCGTCTTGGGCGGAAAGTGGCGAATGGTGACGGAGAAGGTTTATCGACTTTTCATCACGGTTGCGTGGTAATCACGGCTTCCGGTGTGGTTCGTCGGGGACCGGTGGGCAGCTCTTGCTTCGCGACGTCGTCCATGAAGTCGAGGCGGTCGGCCAACTGCCCTGACATCAGCTGTAGTTCAGTTACTTCCGGCCCTCGGGTCGCTTTCTGGAGGAACAAGAAATGGCAAGCATCCGTACCGCCCGTGTCGTCACCGCCGTGGCCGCTCTTCCACTCGCCGCCGCCCTGTTCACCGGGGTGGCCGCCGCGGACAACGGCGCGATCGCGGGGAACGGATCGAGCGCCGGTGTGGCGAGTGTCGTCGGCAGCGGTGCAGGCCACGACAACTTCGGCAACTCGGCCACCACCCAGCAGAACGCGGTCGGCGCCGGCGCCTCGAACCAGAGCAACACCGCTCAGGTCAATGGCTCGGCCTTCACGAACGTCCAGCAGGGCAACGAGAACACCGCCGTCCACTTCACCCGCCTCTGGTGAGCCGGGGGCGAGGTCCCTCCCGGTGAGGGGTCTCGTGGGGTGTGCTTCGGGGTCATGACACGTCGCGCGGCGGTACTTCGGTGCCGCCGCGCCGGCGTTCTCCCGGGCCCGGCCTTGACACCTCCCCGCATCTGACGGACAGTCAGGAACCGTTCGGGTGGCGAGGTCGGGGAGGGGCGGCGATGACGGCGAGGAGCGCGCAGGCCGACGCGCTGGGGGCGCGGCTCACGGCGTACGAGGGGCGGCCGGCCGCCGCCACGGGGACCGGCAAGGACCCGGTGAACGCGGCGATGATCCGGCACTGGTGCGAGGCCATGGGCGACACCAACCCGGCCTATCGAGGCCCGGACGCCATCGCCCCGCCCACGATGCTCCAGGCCTGGACGATGGGCGGCCTGTCCGGACACGAGAGCCGTACGGGCGCCTACGACGAACTGCTCGCCCTGCTCGACGAGTCGGGCTGTACGTCGGTCGTGGCCACCGACTGCGAGCAGGAGTACCTGCGGCCGCTGCGCCCGGGCGACGAGGTCTCCTTCGACGCGGTGATCGAGTCCGTCTCCGGCCGCAAGACCACGAAGCTCGGCACGGGGTACTTCGTGACGACCCGCATGGACGTCCGGGTCGCCGGTGAGCTGGTGGGCACGCACCGCTTCCGCATCCTCAAGTACGCCCCCGCGCCCCCGAGAACGCCCGTCACGCGCCCCCGGCGGCCCCGCCCGGTGGTGAACCGGGACAACGCCGGCTTCTGGCAGGGCGTGGAGCGGCACCGGCTGCTGATCCAGCGCTGCACGGGCTGCGGCACCCTGCGGCACCCCTGGCTGCCGGGCTGCAGCGCCTGCGGCTGCCCCCAGTGGGACACGGTCGAGGCGAGCGGCGAGGGCGCGGTCTACTCGTACGTGGTGATGCACCACCCGCCCTTCCCGGCCTTCGACCCTCCGTACGCGGTCGGCCTGGTCGAACTCGCCGAGGGCGTGCGGATGGTGGGCAACGTGGTCGGGGTGCCGTACGACAAGGTGCGCATCGGGCTGCCGGTCCGGGTGGAGTTCCGCACGTACGAGGACGCCGGAGGCGGTGAGGGCGCGCTGGTCCTGCCGGTCTTCCGGGCCCGGCAGGAAGTGCCCGGGGAACCGGGGGAGTTGAGCGCGCATGGCCGGTGAGGTCGCGGCCGGACCGCGGGTGGGGGCCGAGCTGCCACCGCTGGAGATCCCCGTCACACGCACGCTGATCGTGGCGGGGGCGATCGCGTCCCGGGACTACCAGGACGTGCACCACGACGCGGAGCTGGCCCGGCGGAAGGGTTCGCCGGACATCTTCATGAACATCCTGACGACGAACGGCCTGGTCGGCCGGTACATCACGGACCACTTCGGGCCGACGGCGGTGCTCCGCCGGGTCGCCATCCGGCTCGGGGCGCCCAACCACCCCGGCGACACGATGGTGCTGACGGGGACGGTCGAGGAGGTCGCCGGCGACACGGCGACCGTGCGGGTCGTCGGCGTCAACCGCATCGGCCGGCATGTGACCGGCACGGTGACGGTCACCGTCCCCGGCACGGGGCCCGTCCCCCTTCCCGGTACGGAGTCCGGTACGGAGCCGGTCCCCCTTCCCGGCGGAGGCGCCTCGTGAGCGCACGGACGCGGGATTCGCTGGGCGGCCGCGCGGCCGTCGCCGGGATCGGGGCCACCGAGTTCTCCAAGGACTCGGGGCGCAGTGAGCTGCGGCTGGCGGTGGAGGCGGTGCGCGCCGCGCTGGACGACGCGGGGCTGGCGCCGGCCGACGTGGACGGGATGGTGACGTTCACGATGGACACGAACCCGGAGATCACCGTGGCCCAGGCCTGCGGGATGGGCGAGCTGTCCTTCTTCTCCCGGGTCCACTACGGCGGCGGCGCGGCCTGCGCGACCGTCCTGCAGGCAGCGCTCGCGGTGGCGGCGGGGGTGGCCGAGGTGGTGGTCTGCTACCGCGCCTTCAACGAGCGCTCCGGCCGCAGGTTCGGCGCGGGCGTGCAGCACCGGGAGCCGTCGGCGGAGGGCGTGGCGCTCGGCTGGGTGCTGCCGTTCGGGCTGCTCACACCGGCCTCCTGGGTGGCGATGGCGGCCCAGCGGTACCTGCACGCGTACGGGCTGACGCCGGAGGTGTTCGGGCACGTGGCCGTGGTCGACCGCAGGTACGCGGCGACCAACCCGGCGGCGTACTTCCACGGCCGTCCGCTCACCCTGGCCGAGCATGCCGCCTCCCGCTGGATCGTGGAGCCGCTCCGGCTGCTGGACTGCTGCCAGGAGACCGACGGCGGGCAGGCGATCGTCGTCACCTCGGTGGAGCGGGCCCGTGACCTGCGGCATCCTCCGGCCGTGATCACGGCGGCCGCGCAGGGCGCCGGGCGGGCGCAGGAGCAGATGACCAGCTTCTACCGGGACGATCTGACCGGCCTGCCGGAGATGGGCGTGGTGGCCCGCCGGCTGTGGCGCACGAGCGGCCTCGGCCCGGCCGACATCGACGTGGGGATCCTGTACGACCACTTCACGCCGTTCGTGCTGATGCAGCTGGAGGAGTTCGGCTTCTGCGGGAGAGGGGAGGCGCCCGGTTTCGTGGCCGAGGAGCGGCTGCCGCTGAACACGCACGGGGGCCAGCTGGGGGAGGCCTACCTGCACGGCATGAACGGCATCGCGGAAGCGGTGCGCCAGCTGCGGGGCACGGCCGTGAACCAGATACCGGGCGCGTCCCGGGCCCTGGTCACGGCCGGCACGGGGGTCCCGACATCGGGGCTGGTGCTCACGGCGGACGAGTGAGGGTGAGGGGACGGGGACCGGCGGGGTGAGGGGGGAGCCGGCGGTTCCAGGGGAGCGACGGCAGCCGGTCGCGGGGCCGTTACCGGCACCGTCCCCGACCCGGCTCAGGGTCGGACCCGCAGACGGGGCGTACCCGTACTCCACCTTCAGGAGGTGGAGCCTGCCCCGCCCCTACAACCTGAGGGGGACTCCGCTTCGGGACCTGCGGGCGATCCGCCGGGGCGCGTCCCGCTCCTAGCGTGGAGCCATGACCACACCCGTCTGCACCAGCGCCTCGGCCGCCGCCGCACCAGCGGGACAGACCCCTGCCCACGGCCGCGTCCGCACGGGCGGCGCGGCGCCCGCGTACCCGTCGTTCGCGTCGTACGTCAGGGCCCGCCAGCCGGTCCTGCTGCGCACCGCGCGCTCGCTCACCGCGAACCCGAGCGACGCCGAGGACCTGCTGCAGACCGCGCTCGCCAAGACGTACGTGGCCTGGGACCGGATCGAGGACCAGCGGGCGCTGGACGGCTACGTGCGCCGGGCCCTGCTGAACACCCGGACCTCGCAGTGGCGCAAGCGCAGGGTGGACGAGTTCTCCTGCGACGAACTGCCCGAGCCCGAGCCGGTGCCCGGCGACGACGATCCGGCCGAGCGGCAGGCGCTGCACGACGCCATGTGGCGGGCGATCACCAGACTGCCGGCGCGGCAGCGGGCGATGGTCGTCCTGCGGTACTACGAGGACCTCAGCGAGGTGCAGACCGCCGAGGTGCTCGGGGTCTCGGTGGGCACGGTGAAGTCGGCGGTGTCCCGAGCGCTCGGCAAACTCCGCGAGGACCCCGAGCTGGGGCTCGTCCGCTAGGCATCGCCCTGTTCCGCCGAGGTGCTGTCGAGTTCCCGTCGGCTTGGTGACGTACCCCCTAGTGACATACCGCGCGGTATGTGCGCAGAATCTGCGCAGCCCTTACTGCCGCGCAGGGCAACGCCGCCCCGGGAGGACCGCCGTGCTGAGCACCATGCAGGACGTACCGCTGACCGTCACCCGCCTCCTCGTGCACGGGACACTGGTGCACGGGCGGTCCCTGATCACCACGTGGACCGGGGAGGGCGAGCCACAGCGGCGCACGTTCGCCGAGGCCGGGACACGCGCCGTACAGCTGGCGAACGCCCTGAGGGACGAACTCGGCGTCCGGGGCGACGACCGGGTCGCGACCCTGATGTGGAACAACGCCGAGCACGTCGAGGCGTACTTCGCCGTGCCCTCGATGGGCGCGGTGCTGCACACGCTCAACCTGCGGCTGCCCGCGGAGCAGCTGGCGTGGATCGTCAACCACGCCGCCGACAAGGTGATCATCGTCAACGGCTCGCTCGTCCCGCTGCTCGCGCCGCTGCTGTCCGAGCTGCCGACGGTCGAGCACATCGTGGTCTGCGGACCGGGCGACCGCTCCCCGCTCGCCGGTGCCACCGCGCGGGTGCACGAGTACGAGGAGCTGATCGCGGACCGGCCGACCACCTTCGACTGGCCGGAGCTGGACGAACGCCAGGCCGCCGCCATGTGCTACACCTCGGGAACGACCGGCGACCCCAAGGGCGTGGTCTACAGCCACCGTTCGATCTACCTGCACTCCATGCAGGTCAACATGACCCAGTCGATGGGCCTGACCGACCAGGACACCTCCCTGGTGGTGGTCCCCCAGTTCCACGTCAACTCCTGGGGCCTGCCGCACGCCGGCTTCATGACCGGTGTGAACATGCTGATGCCGGACCGCTTCCTCCAGCCGGGGCCGCTCGCCGAGATGATCGAGCGGGAGCGGCCGACGCACGCGGCCGCCGTGCCCACCATCTGGCAGGGCCTGCTCGCCGAGCTGGCCGCGCACCCGAGGGACGTCTCCTCGCTCACCCAGGTCACCATCGGCGGCGCGGCCTGCCCGCCCTCCCTCATGGCGGCCTTCGACAAGCTCGGCATGCGGGTCTGCCACGCCTGGGGCATGACCGAGACGTCCCCGCTCGGCACGGTCTCCCGGCCGCCGGCCCATGTGATCGGTACCGAGGAGGAGTTCGCCTACCGCCTCACCCAGGGCCGCTTCCCGGCCGGCGTCGAGGCCCGGCTCACCGGCCCCGGCGGCGCACGCCTGCCCTGGGACGGGGAGTCGGCGGGCGAGCTGGAGGTGCGCGGCCCGTGGATCGCGGGCGCCTACTACAACGGCCCGGACGCCGAACCGCTGCGCCCCGCCGACAAGTTCAGCGAGGACGGCTGGCTGAAGACCGGTGACGTCGGCACCATCTCCCCCGACGGCTTCCTCACCCTCACCGATCGCGCCAAGGACGTCATCAAGTCCGGCGGCGAGTGGATCTCCTCGGTGGAGCTGGAGAACGCCCTGATGTCCCACCCGGACGTCGCCGAGGCGGCCGTGGTCGCCGTACCCGACGAGAAGTGGGGCGAGCGCCCGCTGGCCACGGTCGTCCTGAGGGAGGGCGCGAGCGCCGACTTCACGGCCCTGCGCACCTTCCTCGCCGAGGAGGGCCGCATCGCCAGGTGGCAGCTCCCCGAGCGCTGGACGATCGTCGCGGCGGTGCCGAAGACGAGCGTGGGCAAGTTCGACAAGAAGGTACTGCGCCGGCGGTACGCGGACGGCGAACTGGACGTCACCCGCCTCTGACCGCACACGCCGGGTTCCGCCGCGCCGCCCTGCTGGTGCCCGGCGGTGCCGTGCGGTCCGTGCCCGGCTTCGCGCCATCCGGATCGTGTCCGGCTCTGCCGTCCGGTGTGGGTCGGGCTGCGTGGTTGGGCGTGTCTGGTGCGTGGCCTGGTGTGGGGCCCCGCCGGTTGTCGTCGGCGGCCCCGCGCCCTCGGTCTTCGTGCCGGTCTCGGTCAGCGTCTCGGTACCCCCGGGTCTTCGTGTCGGTCGCTGTCAGCGGCGCCTCGCCGGGCGGCGTGCCGCCGTCGCGGTCCAGCCCAGCACCAGCCACACCGCCGCCACCGCGCACACCCCGGCCCAGCCCCAGTGGCCGAAGGCGGGGCCCGCGGCGGCCGAGGCGAGGGCGCCGCCGGCGAAGCCGGAGACGACGTAGGCCGTGTTGGCGGCGGCCGGGCTGGCGGTGGTGGTCAGGGCGAGGGTCTGGTTGGCGACGTGCGAGGCGACCAGCGCGGCGTGGATGGCGACCGCGGCGGCGAACAGCGCCACGAGCACGTGCCCGCCGAGCCAGAAGAGCGGTACGGACACGACCGCCAGCAGATACGCGGTGCCCACGACCCGCGCGGCGCCGAACCGGTCCACCAGACCGCCGGCCAGCGGGGCCACCGCGCTGGAGGCCAGTCCGAAGAGGCCGAAGAGTCCGGCGGTCGCCGTCGACAGGCCGTAGGCGGGGCCGGTCAGCAGCAGCGCGAGCGAGGTCCACAGCGCGCTCCACGCGCCGAACATCCCCGCCTGCCGCACGCACGCCCGCCACAGCTCCGGCGAGCGGCGCAGCAGCCCCGGTATCTCGGCCATCCCGGCGAACAGTCCGCCCCGCCGCGCGCGCCGCTCCGTGGGCAGGGCCAGCGCGGTGGCGAGGCCGAGCGCGAGGGTGAGCACGGCGGACCCGGCGAAGACCCAGCGCCAGCCGAAGGCCTGCCCGGCCAGAGCGCCCACGACGCGGGCGGCGACGATCCCGGTGAACAGACCGGCGACGACGGCGGCGACATGGCGGGCGCGCCGGTCCGCGGGGGCGCGCTCGGCGACCAGCGGGACCAGCAGCTGCGGTACGACGGTCGCGGCGGCGGCCGCGAACACGGCGACGGCGAGGGCCGTGGTGCCGGGCGACACGGCCGCGCCGACCAGGGCCAGCGCGGTGGCCACGGACAGGGCGGCGACGAGCGGGCGCCGGTTGACGCGGTCGCCGAGCGGGGCGAAGAAGAGCAGCCCGGCGGCGTACCCGAACTGGGCGACCGAGGCGAGCCAGGTCACGGCCGAGGGGACCGTGCCGAAGCCGTGGGCGATCAGGGGGAGCAGTGGGGCCGCGAGATAGATGTTGGCGGCCGTGACGGCGGTGCAGACGGCGATGAGCAGCAGGAACAGCCCACCGCCGGAGCGGACGGGGGACGGCCCCGGAACGGCGGTCGCGGGGATCCGGTCGGCCCGGACCTGCCGGGCGGGGTCGGTGCTGGTCACTGGCGGCATGAGCGGTGGCACTCCTCGAAGCCCGGCGAAGCCTGGGCCGGTCGCTGGCTCTGGTAACCAACTGGTTGGTTGTCTGACCCCAACAGCGTGCCCCGCCCCCGGCCCTTCCGTCAACCAAATAGTTGGTTACCTGATCGGACACTCCGGCCTACCCTGTCCCCATGGCACCAGCAGTGAGGGATCCAGAGGCCACCAAGGCCCGCATCTTCGGCGCCGCCGTGGCCGAGTTCGCGCGGCACGGCATCGCGGGCGCCCGCATCGACCGCATCGCTGCCGAGGCCAAGGCCAACAAGCAGCTGATCTACGCCTATTACGGCAACAAGTCGGAGCTGTTCAGCCATGTCCTCGGCCGGTCCATGACCGACCTCGCGGCCGCCGTCCCGGTCGACCCGGACGACGTCGACGGCTGGGTCGACCGCCTGCTCGACTACCACGCCGCCCACCCGGAGTTCCTCCGCCTGCTGTTCTGGGAGGGCCTCGAGTACGGCAGCGCGGAACTGCCCGACGAACCGGTCCGCCAGGAGCACTACGCCGTCAAGGTCGCCGCTCTCGCCGACGGCCAGGCCCGCGGCGTGATCACCGACGCGATCCCGCCCGGTGACCTGCTGCTCCTGATCACCGCGGTGGTCAACTGGATGGCCGTGGTCCCCCAGATGCGGCGCATCGTCACGGGCACCGAGAGCACCGACCGGGACCGCCTGCGGGCCTCCATCAAAGAGGCGACCCGCAGGATCGTCGCCTGCTGACGTTCCTCCGGTGGGTCCGGTGGGTCAGTTGGTGCCGATCCGCGCCAGCAGATCCACGATCCGGGTCTGCACCTCGCCGCTGGTGGACCGCTCCGCGAGGAACAGCACGGTCTCGCCCGAGGCCAGCCGGGGCAGGTCGGCCTGGTCGACGGCGGCGGTGTAGACGACCAGCGGGGTGTGGTTGAGCCGGCCGTTCACCCGCAGCCAGTCGATGATCCCGGCGAACCCGGCCCCGGCCTGCCTGCGCTGCACCTGCATCAGGTCCATCACCACGAGGTTCGGCCGGAACTGCCCCGCCAGTGTCACCGCGTCGCCGTCGCTCGCTGCCCGCGCCACCTGCATGCCGCGCCGCTCCAGCGTCGCGGTCAGCGCCAGCGCGATCTCCGCGTGCTCCTCGATCAGCAGCACGCGCGGCGGGTGCTGCTCGCTGTCGCGCGGCGCGAGCGCCTTCAGCAGTACGGCGGGGTCGGCGCCGTACGCCGCCTCGCGCGTCGCCTGCCCCAGCCCGGCCGTGACCAGCACCGGCACCTCGGCGGCCACGGCGGCCTGGCGCAGCGACTGCAGGGCCGTACGCGTGATGGGCCCCGTCAGCGGATCCACGAACAGCGCGGCCGGGAACGCCGCGATCTGCGCGTCGACCTCCTCACGGGAGTGCACGATCACCGGCCGGTAGCCGCGGTCGCTCAGCGCCTGCTGGGTCGTCACGTCCGGCGCGGGCCACACCAGCAGCCGGCGCGGGTTGTCCAGCGGCTCCGGGGGCAGCTCGTCGTCCAGCGGCTGCGGCCGCGGCGGGTCCGCGACCTCCACGGCACCGCCGGGACCGTCCAGCGGCTCGGGGCCCTCGGCGGCGTCCGCGTCCGGTGCGCCTATGGCGTACGAGCGTCCGGCGCCCTCGGTGCCCGGCGCGGGCCGGGTCTGCCCGCCGAGCGACGGCTGCGGTACGGCCGGCTGCGCGGGCGCCGCCTCGGCCGCCGGATGCGGCCGGGCCGCCTGCTCAGGCTGCGGCTCCGGGCGGGTGGCCGGGTCGGGGGGCGTGCCCAGCTTGCGCCGGCGGCCGGAACCGCCGGGCGCGTGCGGCGGCGGGGTCTGCGTCTGCGTCGGCTGCTGCACCTGCGCGGCCTGCCGGGCGAACGGCACGCCCTGCCCGAGCGTACGGACGCTGATCGCCCGCCCCTGCGTGGAGCTCGGGTCGGCCGCGGCACCCTCGACGGGCAACGGCTGCGCGGCCCGCGGAGCCGGCGGCACGGCGGGCGCGGGCGCCACGGGGGTGCCCGCACCGGAGGTGTCGTCGGCACCGGGCCACTGCTGCGGCACGGTCACACCGGGCGCGGCCACAGCGGCCTGGGGCTGCCGGGGCTGCTGGGGGGCCGGTGCGGCCTGGGCGGGCAGCGGTTGCGCGGCCGGGGTGCCGCCGGGCGGAGTCGGGGCCTGGGCCTGCGTCTGGGCCGCCTGCTGGGCGGGCAGCGGCTGCCCGGGCGCGGCCCCCACCTGACCCGGAACGACCGGCTGACCCGGGACCTGCGCGGGACCGGCCTGCGCCGGACCCGCCTGTACCGGACCGGCCTGCGCGGGGCCGGTGGACTGGACCGGGATGCGCTGGCCGGCCGTACCCCGCGCCGGGACCGCGCCGTGAACGGGGGTGCCCGGAGCGGCAGTCGGCGGGCCCGCGGGCTTCTGGCCGGGCTGCGCGGGAGCGACCGGAACCCCCTGAGGGGGAATCACCTGCCCGGGACCGGCCACAGGCGAGGGTGCGCCCTCCGCGCCCTCCGCCGCCTGCACCGGCGGTGCGGCCACGGCGCGGCGGCGCCGTCCGGTCGGCGCGCTGGTGGGATGCGGCTGCGGCGGGGTGTGGTCCTCGGACTGGTCGAGCGGTACGGCGTCATGCCGGCCGGCGTCACCGGGCACACGCGCGCCCGTGCCGCCGCCCGTGGTTCCGGGCGCGCCCTCGACGGGCGCCGGGAGCTGCGCGGACACCTGCGGGTGTCCCTGCGCCGGCGGCGGGGCGACGGGCTGCGGTGCGCGGTCGGCCTCGGCCGGCGGCAGGGCGAAGACCGTACGCGGACCGGCCGCCTCCTGTGCCTGGGCGCGCTCGGCCGCGGCGGCCAGCGCCCGCCGGCGCCGCCCGGTCGGCTGGCCGCCCTCGCCCGAGGCGCCCTCCGTATCGGAAGCGTCCTGCGCCCCCTGGACCGCCTGCGGCGTGCCGCTCCCCACGGCCAGGGCCGAGGGCCGGGCCGGGGGCAGCGCGGCCTGGGCCGCCGCCGCGGCCTCGGGGCGGGCCGGAACGCCCTGCGGCGGCACGGCCGCGCCGAGTCCCGCACCGGCGGCGGCCGCACCGGCGGCGTGCTCGGCGGCGGTGACCACGGCGCCCTCGCTCACGCCCGCGCCGTCCCCGGCACCGCTGTCGGCGGGCCGGCCACGGCGTCGCCCGGTCCCGCCGGATGCCGCGGACGGTCCGCCCTCGGCCGGGTCCACGGCGTCGGTGCTCTCCTCGACGGGTGCGGCGGCACGCCGGCGGCGCCGCCCGGTCGGCGCGGGCGCGTCCGCCTCACCGGTCTCGCCCGCGCCGGGTACGTCACTCTCCAGGAAGGCGTCCGTGGAGGCCCGCCGGGCCCGTCGCCGGCCGCCCCCGCCGACCGTCTGCCCGTCGGCCGCACCACTCTCGTCCAGGGCCACCGCGCCGGTCCCGGCCGGCGCGTCGGCCACGGCCGGTGCGGCGTCGGCCGCCGGTGCCGAGGCGGCGGTCACGGCCCCGGCTCCCCCGCCGATCGGCACCTCCAGCACGTACGCGCTGCCGCTCATGCCCGGCACCTCGTGCGTCTGGAGCACCCCGCCGTGGGCCCGCACGATCCCGCGCACGATCGGCTCGTGCACCGGGTCTCCCCCGGCGTACGGCCCGCGCACCTCGATGCGTACGACCTCGCCGCGCTGCGCCGCCGCGACCACGACCGTGTTGTCCAGATAACCGCCCACGGCGGCGGGTGTGTTGCCGGTGGCGTCGACGCCGGCCACGTCCGCCACGAGGTGCGCGAGCGCGGTCGCGAGCCGCCGCGGGTCGACCTCGGCCTCGATGGGCGGCGCGTGCACGGCGAACTGCACCCGCCCCGGCCCGATCAGCTCGACGGCACCGTCCACACCGGCGGCGACGACGGCGTCCAGCATCACCTTCGTACGGGTGATGTCGTCGCTGCCCGCGTCCAGCCGCTGGTAGCCGAGGACGTTGTCGATGAGCGTCGTGATCCGCGAGTACCCGGCGGACAGGTGGTGCAGCACCTGGTTGGCCTCGGGCCACAGCTGCCCGGCGTCGTCGGCGGCCAGGGCCGCCAGCTCGCGCCGCAGTTCGTCCAGCGGCCCGCGCAGCGACTGCCCGAGCAGGGTCAGCAATTGCTCGTGCCGCCCGGCGAGCGCCTCGTACCGGTCCTTCTCCCGCTCGGCGAGCGCCGCGTACCGCTCCTCGGCCGCCGTCACATCCTCGGCGTGCTTCTCGCGCAGCTCCTCGACCTCGGTGACGTGCTGCTGACGCAGCGCGGTCAGGTCGGAGGCGTGCTCCTCGGAGAGCTTCTCCAGCTCCTCGGCGTGCGCCTTCTCCTGCGCGGCCTTCTCCTCGGCGAGAGCCTCGTACGGCCGCCGGTCGGTGAAGGTCATCACCGCGCCGACGAGCTGGTCCCCGTCGCGCACCGGCGCGGTCGTGAGGTCGACGGAGACCTGCTGGTCGCCCTTGGACCACAGCACCTGCCCGCGCACCCGGTGCTTGCGCCCGGAGCGCAGGGTGTCGGCGAGCGGGGACTCCTCGTAGGGGAAGGGCGAGCCGTCGGCGCGCGAGTGCAGCACGAGGGCGTGCAGTTCCTTGCCGCCCAGCTCGCCGGCCCGGTAGCCCAGTATCTGCGCGGCGGCCGGATTGACGAGCACGATCCGTCCGTCGGTGTCGGTGCCGACGACACCCTCGGCCGCGGCCCGCAGGATCATCTCGGTCTGCCGCTGTGAACGGGCCAGCTCCGCCTCGGTGTCCACGGTCCCGGACAGGTCCCGTACGACGATCATCAGCAGCTCGTCGCCCGTGTAGCCGTAACCGTCGTACGCCTGCTGCCCGTTCTCCAGGTTCGCGCTCGTCACCTCGACGGGGAACGAGGACCCGTCGGTCCGCCGCGCGATCATCCGGGTCGGCTTCGTCCGGCCCCGGGGGTCCATGTGGTCGGGCCGCCGCATCGAGCCGGGGATCAGCCGCGAGTCGAACTCGGGCAGCAGATCGAGCAGCCCGCGCCCCACGAGAGCCGTACCCGGCGCCTCGAATGCCTCGAGCGCGATGGTGTTGGCGTTGACGACGGTTCCGTTGGCGTTGACCAGGACCAACGCGTCCGGCAGAGCGTCGAGTATGGCTGCGAGGCGAGCAGCGCCTCGGGATGGCCTGCTGCTCACGAGACGCCTTCCTCCCTGTTACCGCACCTTGCCGACCGCCCGGGCCATCTTGCCAACCGGCCCGCGACGTGTCACGCGAGGGAGTCTATGCGCACGCGTTGCGCTCGGGACGCCGGATGAGAGGGAGGTCCCACGGGGAAGTGACACCGAACCCGTGACCGACCCCCTGACCTCGGCTCCTGCCCCGCCCCCGGCTCCGCAAGACCTTCGCGGGACCTTTACGGCCCGGGTGATACGGGGGCGACGCGCCCCGTCGCCCCCGCCTGCGCCCCCGGTCGGGTGACTGGCCCGATGACCGGCCAGGGGCGCGGTGCCAGGGGCGCGGTCAGGCGGCCGGTCCCGGGGCGGCCGGTCCCGGGGCGGGGAGCAGCGGCACCAGCCGGTCCCACCGCCCGATCTCGCACCCGTTGCTTCGGTTGTAGTCGGCGTCGACCGGCCGGCCGGCCCACCTTCCGGTGACATGGGCGGTGGCCGGGCCGCCGTAGAGCATGGTGCAGGTGGAGCCGGGCGGCACCGGGGCGAAGGTGCCCCGCCCCCACTGCGTCCGCCCGTCCAGCGCCCGGCAGGCCCCGGCCGGGTCCGGATGGTTTCCACCGTCCGGATGACAGAACAGCTCGTACCTCCCGTCCTTCCCGGACCCGGCGTGCTCCACGACGACGGTCAGACGGTCCCCGGCCCCGTCCTCGGGCCGGGCGGGCGGCGGCGCGGCGGGCGCCGCGACGGCGGGTACGGCGGCGAGGGACGCCAGGGCGGACACGGCGGACACGGCGGCGAGAGCGGGCGTACCGAGGAGACGCGCCGCCCGCCGCGGGGAGAGAAAGACCATGCCCTGCCCAACGCCGCCGCCCACCAGACGTTGCGCACCCCGGACGCCGCGCCCTACCTGGCGGAAGCCCTTTGCTTTGCCGGCCGAGTGCCTAGTACCGTGGAGGCCGATTGGTGACAGGGCACTCGGCTGTGTCATCATCTGCACGCACCACTCGCGCGCTCGCGTGAGCGGTTGTGCTGGAGGCGTCGCCTAGTCCGGTCTATGGCGCCGCACTGCTAATGCGGTTTGGGCCTTAAAGC
Source organism: Streptomyces sp. NPDC104106 (assembly GCF_055584345.1). Lineage (NCBI taxonomy): Bacteria > Bacillati > Actinomycetota > Actinomycetes > Kitasatosporales > Streptomycetaceae > Streptomyces > Streptomyces sp. NPDC104106. Next base: position 143,315 of record NZ_JBVJMF010000007.1, on the reverse strand, counting down.
CCATCGAGGGTTCAAATCCCTCCGCCTCCGCCCTGATCCCGAAGCCCCGGTCCACTGGACCGGGGCTTCGGCGTTCCCAGGCACCTGCGCACGCCCCCCTGACGGCGTTTCCGCAGGTCAGAGTGGGTTTGGGGATCGGATTTCACATGACGGCGGCAGTCATGTAATGTTCTTCCTGTCGCCGGGACGGGCCGAAAGGACCGAAACGGAGACGAGAACAAAAGAACAAGCACTCGTAGCTTAACGGATAGAGCATCTGACTACGGATCAGAAGGTTGCAGGTTCGAATCCTGCCGAGTGCACACAGGTCAAAGGCCCCCTGGGATGATCCCAGGGGGCCTTTGACATCAACCACTGACATCAACGCGACCAGAAGTGCCGATCACTCCTCGGTGGCCGACTCTTGCTCGCCCCCTGATCCTTCGCCCGGATCATCCAGTCCCAGAGCGTCGTCCATCCGATCGGCGGCGGCCTTGAGCGTCGTGCTCATCACATGCGCGTAGGTGTCGAGCGTCATCGTGATCGTGCTGTGCCCGAGGGTTTCCATGATCGTGCGAGCGTCCACGCCCTGGGCGAGCAGGAGTGAGGCGCACGTGTGCCGGAGATCGTGCACTCGCACCCGTCGTACGCCAGCGTCCCGACACAGGATGGTGAGCATCCGGTTCAGGCTGCGGGGGTCCGTGACGCGGCCGGTCGTCGTGGTGAAGATCAGACCGTCCGGCTGGCTCGGCGCGGGTTGCCACTTCTTCCCGGCGACCTTGCGTTCCCGCTCCTGCTGGGCCCGGTGCTGCGCGAGTGCCCGCATGCAGTGCTTCGGCAGAGACACCGTGCGGATGGAGCGCATGGTCTTGGGGCTGCCGAAGATCAGCTCACGTCGGATGCGCTGTACGTTCCGGCGGACGCGCAGCTGTCCGTTCGTGAGGTCGACGTCTGCCCAGGTGAGGGCGAGCGCTTCGCCACGCCGCAGGCCCGTGGATACGAGCAGCAGCCACAGGGCGTAGAGGCGGTGGGAGCGGGCGGTTTTGAGCATGAGGCGAGCCTCGGCGGCGTCGAGCGGATGCACCTCCTTGCGGGTGACGGTCGGGGTCTCCACGATCCGTGCGACGTTCCGCGCGATCAGCTCCTCTCGGATCGCCTGCTGAAGCGAGGACCGGAGGACGGCATGGATGTACTGAACGGTCCGGGCGGAGGGGCGACGTTCACAGCAGCGGCCCACGGCGCAGCACGAGCGCTTGCCCTCCGGGCGCTCCGCGTCCGCGCCCCGCAGGCAGCACAGGCAGGAGTCCTTGAACTCCGCCAGGAACCGGCGCACGTCCGCCGGCGACAACCGGTTCAGCCGCTTCTTGCCGAGAGCGGGTCGGATGTACAGGCGGGTAAGCCCCTCGTAGCTGTTCAGCGTGGACGGCTTGAGCCGCTGCGGCGCGATGGTGGCGAGCCAGTAGGTGAGGTAGTCGCCGAAGGCCATGGTGGACTCGGCGGCCGGAATGCCCTGACGGGTCTTCTCCTGCAACTGGGTGAGCTTCTCGGCTACTTCCGTGCGGGTCTTGCCGTAGACGAACTTCCGGGTGCGGGTCCCGTCAGGGCGGTAGACGTAGGCAGCCGCCTGGTAACGGCCGTCTGCCCGCTTGGTGATCGTTCCTTCGCCGTTGGCGCGACGCTTGGCCATTACGCGGCTTCCTCCATACGGTCGTTCATGTACTGACGGACGGCTGCTACGGGGATGCGTCGGCTTCGGCCTTCCGTGTAGGAGGGGAGCCGGCGGGAGCGGATGAGGTCGTAGACCTTGCTGCGGCTCATGCGCAGGTGGGTCATGACCTCCGGGACGGTCCAAGCGGTGGGGACTTCGTCGTCGGGGACGAGCGTGAGCACGCGGCTACCTCCGGTTTGGGGGTGGGGCCTGCGAAGGGGGTTGGTTCTACGGACCTCGGGAGCCCGTGGCTGTCCGAGGTGCGGATTTCTGCGTCATTGCGTCATCAGCGTCATTCGGGCCTCTGACCTGCTGTTTTGCGTGACGCAGCGGTTCGGGGCTGCGTCATCGGTGCGTCATGGGCTGCGTCATCGCATGACGCAGATGACGCAGGATGACGCAGGGCCCGCCGTCTGCGTCATGCCGTAAGCCGCAGGTCAGGGGCAGTTTTTCGGCCTCCATGACGCAGATGACGCAGCGTTTTCCCTCTTAGGACAAAAGAGGGGGTGGCTGTTGTAGTTCGGTGCGCCTCAGAGCGTGAAGAAGGAGCCGCTGCGCGGCGCGACCTTTGGGCGGCGTTCCGCCGAACAGCAAGAGGAGCACCCCTCTGCCGCCTGGTGCTCTTCTTGCTTGTCCGGGCCGAGCGTGCGAGCGCGGTCAGAACATCGGTTTGTGCTGGTGTAGGGCGCGGGCGGCGGTGCGGGTCATTTCGAGGTAGCGGCCCTCGCTGGTGCGGCCCGTGTCGATGAGGACGCCGCGGGCGGCCAGGGTCGGCTGGAGACGCTTGAGACGGTCGGAGAGGACCTTTCCCGTGGTCGGCCAGCCCTTGGGCAGTGCCCGCAGTTCCTCGCCGCTGTAGAGGCGGCTGAGGCAGTGCAGCCACTCGGTGGAGGTCATCCGTTGCGCCGCGCCCGGCTCGATGCCGTCGGCGTGCCTGAGAACGGTCTGGGCGAGGAGATCGCCCTCGATCACGTCGTCGTTGAGGTCGTCCAGGCTGGCCCGGTAGGCGGTGAGCGCTCCGAGACCGGTCGCCGCGTCGAGCTGCGCGCACAGGTGGGCGAAGTCCGCCATCCGCAGGTCGGTAGGGGTCTCCGCCTCAGCTGCACGGACCCTGACCGTGAGATCGAGCAGGGACCCGAGGACGACGGGCAGCACCTGTTCGTACTCCGCCCACAGTTCCGCCTCGGTGCGCCGGACGCGGGGCCGCTCCAGACGGAGCGGCAGGAGCCGTTCGGCGAGGTCGGGTCGGATGACTCCGACGTCGATACCGGTCAGCAGCAGGGGGCGGCGGTAGCCGACACGGAACACGTCCCCGTCGGTGAACAGGGCGCGCTTGACGTTCTCGGCGCCGGTGACAATGCAGCACATGGCGTCGGACAGGTCCGGGCTCATGTGGGAGAGGTTGTCCAGGGCGGTGACCCATCCGGCGGCCACGGCCGCAGTCAGGTTCTCCTCGTCCTTGGGGGCGCGGCGCAGGTCGCCGCTCATGCCCTCGATGACCCTGACGAGCATCCGCCCGCCGGTGGACTTGCCGGCGCCCTGCGGGCCGGTGAGGAACGGCGCGGGGACGGGCACGGACGGCCCGAGACAGCCGATCAGCCAGGCGATGGCCAGGCACTCGGTCTCGGCGTTGGCGAAGTTGCACAACCGCAGCAGCAGATCGATGCCCTTGCCGTCGGTGTCCTTGGCCGGCAGGGGGAGTTCGCCGGTGAGCTGGGTGCGTCGCCAGCAGACCTCGCGCGGGTCGGGGACGGTGATGTCCCAGCCGGTGGGGTGGATACGGACGGACTTGCCGTCGTCGCGGCCCAGGTCCAGCCAGGTTGCGCCGTCGAATCCGGGAGCGACGCGGATGTGGACGGGCTGCACGTCCTCCGTCATCGCCAGTGCTTCGATCAAGTCCAACGCTTCCTTGAGCGCGGTTCCGTTGAACACGCCGATGCCGTCCTTGAACATGCCGACCATGAGTTCCTGGCGGTGGCTGCCCGAGGTTCCCTGGGAGCGCATCGGGCGGGCGACGGGGTGGCCGTTCTTCTGCGCGTACACGGTGCCGTCGGCGGTGCGGAAGTACCGGAAGTGCGCCTGCGCGTAGTCGGCGATGACCTCGCGGGCGGGGTTCTTCTCGTCGTCGGCCATGGTCACAGTCCCAACCGGGTGCGGGCGTTGGTCCACGCGTCGGTGCAGTGCCGCAGGGATTCGCCCTTGGCCTGCGCAGCGGTGAACAACCGCGCGACATGGGCGCCAGTGAGGCAGCCGCACCGGCCGTGGGCGGACAGCACCGCGAGGAACGTGCGGTACACGGTGGTGTGGATCGCGCTGCGGGCCTCGGTGATGCGCTGCTCGGCCATGGCGATCCCACGTTCCAGGTAGGCGGGCGTCCGATGACGGCACTCCCCGCCCCCGGCCTGGACGGGCACAGCGATGGAATGCAGCGCCGGCCGGACCACGGCGGGTTCCTTCACGGCCAGCGCGCGCACGACTCCCGGCAGCGCCGTGATGGTGCCGGTGCCGGGGCCTCGCCAGCGGGCGTAGGCCATCGTGGACTTGATGTCGACGCCGTCGCGTACGCCGTTGGCGGACTGCATGGTGCCCCGGTAGATCCAGTGTTCTCCGCGCGTGGTGGCTACGGTCTGGGTGGGTGGCAGGGCCTCGCGTGCCCAGGCGACGGCGGCCGGGTTGTCGAGGTCCACGACGGTGAGGCCAGCGCCGCCGGGGTGGTAGGCAACGGCTGCAGCCTCGCGCCACGCCAGCGCCCACCGGGCCGAGTTGATGACGTCGGGGTCGGTGGTGGCGGCGGCCCAGGCGTGGCAGGGCGCCGGGCAGGCGCAGGGGCCCGGAGTCTTCATGTTCGGTCGGCCGCCGCACGCGTTCTTGACGCATGCCGGGCAGTTGCCGAACGGCACCTTCCCCGCCCGCAGGGGCAGTACCGGCACGCCCGCCTTCGCGAGGTCCAGCGCGATGCGCAGGTGGCTGGTCGGGGCGAGCACTCGCCCGATGTCGGTCGGATGGGTCATGCTGGGTGACCTCCACTGTTCAGTTGGATGGGTGGAACAAGGGCGGCCCCGGACTTTGGCGAGACGGGGGCCACCCTTGGCGTTGCTACTGGTGGTTGTTGGTTTTGGCCCACACGCCGCGCGTGGTGGTGTGGACGTTGCGCTGGTCCTGGTAGACGGGGCCGGTGTAGTGGTGGTGGGTGTCCGGGGCGGGCTTGGCGCGCTTGGCGAGCTTGGCGAGGGCGAGGAGGAAGGTGGTGGGGGCGCCGAAGACGATCGCGCACACCAGGGGGTTGGCGGTCTGGGAGGCGTACATGACGACGGCGGCGGTGAGGCCGGTCATGGAGACGGCGGCGCCGCCGGACAGCATCAGGACGCTGGCGTCGGTGGCGCCCTGGCTCATCGGGGGCCGGCCGGGCTGGGCGACGGGCGGGGTGGGGCCGTAGGCGGGCAGCGGGGTGGTGTCGCGGTGCGCGGTGGGCACCACGGGCGCGGGCCGGTAGGCCTCGGTGATGATCCGGCGGGCCTCGACGGCGGCCTCGTCCTCGCTCATCGCGGCGGCCACTGGGGCGGTTGCGGGGGTGGTGTCGGAGGTCATGCGGAATCCCTTCCGATGCGTCGTCGGGGAGGCGGCGGCACCCCTTTGGGGGTGCCGTGTGGAGGGGGTTTTCGGGGGTGTGAGCTGGGCGCCTCCCCGTCTCCCCGAAATGATGTTTTCGCTGATCAGCGTGGGGGAGGCGGGGTGGGGGAGGCGGTTGGGGAGTTCTCCCCGCCTCCCCGCGCCGGGCGGGTGCGCCTCCCCGTCATCCGGCGGCGGAAGCGGAACCCTCGTCGTCGCGTTCGGCGAGGGCGCGGAGGACGTCGTCGCGGCGGACGTTCATCAGGCCGTGCGACTTGTACGCCTCGACGCCGGCCGCCTCCAGCACCTCCTTGAGGTCGCCGAACGTCCAGTCGCCGTAGGCATCGTGGTTCAGGGCGTCGAGCCGCTTGAGGATGTCCCGCGTGAGCGTGCGGTCCGCGTCGCCGAGAACGGCCGCGATGTCGGCGAGCGGGTCACGCTCGGCGTCGTCCCGCTCGACGGCGCGCAGGGTGGTCACGCCGGTCCGCAGCGCACGGGCGCGCTCGGCGATGGCCTCGGCCGGCTCGTCGTCGATGAAATGGGTCCGGACCGTGATGAACGACTGTCCCTTCGGCATGGTCATGCCGTCGGTCGTCACCACCAGGGTTCCCTTGTCCAGTCCCTGGCGCAGCATGTGGGGGGCGGCCCCGTCCTCGACCGCCTTGTCCCCGAGCGCCATCTTCGACTGGGATTCGGTGCCCAGTACGAGGGAGGCGCGGGTGTGGGCGCCCTCGCGGACCAGCTTGGGAAGGTTCTCGTCGGTGGGGTCCTGGGTGCCCTGCCACATCAGCACGTCCACGGCGCGGCCCTGGTTGTGAATCTCGCGGACGGCCATGAAGTACCGGGACGTTGCCTTCCTGCCGCCGTAGGGCCGCCTGTTCTCGTCCACGGCCGGGCACATGAACGCCTTCTGTGCCTCGTCCACAAGGACGATCAGGGGCGGGAAGACGGCGTTCGGGTCGGTGCGGCGCACCTCGATCCGCCGGTTCATCTCCGCGACAGCGTCCTCAACCATCTCGGTCGCCTGGATCACGTGGTCATCGGACGGGCCCTCGATCAGGACGTCCGCGATGCCGTAGAACATGCGCCAGTCCCCGACGCCCTTGAGGTCGGCGACCCAGAACTTCACCGACCGGTCCAGGGCCAGCCACAGGGCGACCGCGCGCAGGGATGCGGTCTTGCCCTGGTTCGAGCGGCCGGTGATGAGCATGTGGCGCTGGTACACGCTCAGTTCGGCCGCATCCCCGCGCAGGTCCTGTCCCCACGGGGCCTTGCCGGTCTTGTAGTTCGCCGTCATGGTCTCGTCGGTGACCAGTGGGGACGGGCCGATCGGCTCGTCCAGCGCACCGGAATCGGCGATCCACAGGCGGACCGTGCGGGCTGCCTCGGGGATCGTGATGAACACCTCGTGCTCATGCCGGGACAGGTTCTCCGCCAGCTTCCGGCGTCGCTGTTGAACCTCGTTCGTCGCCACCCCTGAGGGCAGGGTGACGTCGACCTCGACCCCGCACCCGGCGATGGTGATCGGGGACAGCATCGAGGCGCCGGCGTCGCCCATCTCTGTGATGACCTTGCGCAGCGCGGGGACGCCGAGGTCGCGCAGGGCCTTGACCACGATGGACGGGGTGATCGGCTCCCCTTCACCGTTGCGGACGCGGTCGGGAAGGGCCCACTGGGGTGCGGCGTGCTGGTGGGCGCCGACCGACCACAGCGCGAGCAGCGCGAGGAACGGGCCGAGCGTGAGCGCCGGTCCCCACACCACGCGCACGATGGTGACCATCAGGTTGATGAACTTGATGACCGCCATCAGCGGCGTGACGACCTCCGTGGGGTCCTTCGTGGCGATCGCCATGGCGATCCCGAGCAGGACCAGGCCGCCGATGCCCATACCGGCGCTGACGGCCGCGCCCTTGGCCGCGTCCAGGGGCGAGTGCAGCAGGTCCATGCGGCGGCGGTGGCGGGCCTCGCGGTAGCGCTGCCCGCGCTCTTCCCACTCGGCAGCCGCCTCGTGGTTGCCCGCGGCTTCGGCCGCGCGGAGCATCCGCTCGTAGCGGGCGGCGGTGCGGCCGTCCCAGGTACGCCGGGCCGCGATCCGGGCGCCGCCGGCGACGTAGAGGGTGTGCCGGGCGAGGGCGCGGCCGGTGGCCTTGGTGGTCTCGTGAGTGACGAAGCCCTTGATGGCGCGGCCGGAGCGGACCCACAACGGCACGGGTGCCGGCGGTGCGGGGTCGGGGACCACGGTCAGCGTGGTCACGCTCGCCTCATCGGAGATCGGGTCGGTGTTCTTGTGCAGGTGGACGACGTTCTCGGTCATGCTGGCATGGCTCCTGACTACCCCGAGCAGGGGCGGGAGTTGAAGAAGGAAGGGGTGCCGGGGCGGTCGGGTCCGTGGCAGGGACGGCCGCCCCGGCAGCCAGGACGTACGGGCCACGCGTCACCCGGCGGGGAGAACGCGCGGTGGGAACGTGGTCACCACCACCCGGCGGACTTCTTGGCGGCCTTGGCCTGCGCTTCCTCGGTCACGAGCCGCTGCCGCTCGGTCTTGAGCGCGGCGATCTCGGTGACGAGCCGGGTCTCGGCCGAGCTGAACAGGTTGTCGATGCGGTTGTCCGCGCGGGCGGTGCCGTTGCCCCGGTGCAGGCTGTAGGCGCCGCCGGCGGCGGCCCGCAGGATCGCCCGGCGCTCGTGGCCCTCCAGCGGCCACATTTCCTGGTTGCGCACGGCCTGGAGCTTGCGTTCGGTCTGCTGGATCGCCTTGTCCAGGCGGCGGATGTCGGACTTGCTCACGGTCAGGCACTCCTTGCGGCTGGGGAGGGTCCGGGGAAGGCACAGGGCACGCACGTGCCGAGCGAGCGCGGGATGACGTACCCGGCATCCCGCCGGCACTCCGGGCACGTGCGGCGCGCGGTGTTGGCCTTGGCCAGGGCCGCCCACTTCGCCGCCGTCATGGGGCGTACGGGCTGGGCCAGGTCGACGCGGTAGAGGTAGGCGACGAGCGGGCCACGCCGGCGGCGGGGACGTTCGAGCTGGGCGGCCACCGGCTGACCGCCGGGCCGCAGCCCTTGCACCCTCAGTTGGCGGTAGGTGGCGTAGCCGTCCGGGGCGAGGCGCCACCGGAACACCGGCAGCGCCGCCATCACGCGGCCCGCTCAGCGAGCAGCGCATCCCGCAGCACGCGGGCACGGGCCGGGGAGACACGCAGCTCCCGGCGGATGCGCTCCCCGGTGAGGTGGGACTGAGGCCAGTCGGCCGTCAGGGTCCGCGCCTCAGCAAGGAGCTGTTCCTCCGTGCGCCTGACGCGGGGCGTCTTCGCGGCTTCCGGCACCCGGAACGTGGCCCGCACCACCGGGCGGGCCGACTCGGCCGCAACCGGCCGACCCGATCGAGCCGGCCCCGCCGGGGTCGATCCGATCGAGGGCGCGAGGGCCGGGAGCGGCTTGAGGGGGAGACTCGACTTCCCCGCATCGGCCGGGACCGGATCGGGCACCGCAAGCCGGGTCAGCGTGACCACGGGCGGGGTCGATTCCGGCAGGTCAGCCGTAGACCGAAACCTCTCGGTCTGGGACGAATCCTCCGCATTCACGGTCGTAGTATCGGGCGGGTCGATCGAGCCGAGCGGGGGCGCCGGAACCGGCTCGATCGGGCCCCACACCGGAAGAGCCCAGGACGGTGCGACATCGGGTGCGGGACGGCTCGTGACGCTGGCCAGGGCCCGGCCGGTGTCCTCACGGGCACGCGACTTCTCCAGCTTCGACCACGCCCCGGCAAGGGTCGTGGCGGTGGTGGCCTGGACGCGGGCGACGCGGGCGCCGGCGCCGGTCACCGCCGTCAGCCGGGTCTCCTCGGTGACGGCTTCCGCCCGCAGCCGGGCGCGGTCGACGGCCGCCCTGTCGCGGGCTTCCTGCTGGATTCCCCGGATCTGTGCCAGGGCGGTCGGGGTGAGCGCGGTGCGCTCCCACAGCGCGTGTACCAGCCAGAGCGCCTTGGCCGCGAGCGGGAACCAGGCCACGGCCAGCCACGCGGCGGCGTAGCCGGCGGTGAGCGCGTGGGCGACCAGGACGCCGGTCGCGATGACGCCGAAGGACCAGCCGACGCCAGTGACGACGTTGCTGTGGTCGCCTTGGGCGGCGAGACGGCGCTCGTAGGCGAGGGTGGCCAGCCATCCGCCGTCGATCCCCAGACCGACGATGAGCGCGATGGGCCACGGCACCGCAGTGCCCAGCCACATCACGACCACGGCCAGCGTGAGGACCATGGACACCGCCGTCATCGCGACGGCGGGCAGCGCGGTCTTGGCCTTCATGCCGAACCCCCGTCATCGGGCCAGGGGGTGTAGGTGAGCGGCCGTTGCGCCGTCCACGTACGCAGCGATTCGGCGGCGCCGGTGAGACCGTGGTTTTCGTCCAGGACACCGGCGAGGATGACCCGCACGTCGGACACCCGGCGCTCAATCAGGGTGGTGTACGCGCGTTCGTCGCCGTCGCTCAGGCCCGGAAGGGGGATGTTCAGCGCGTCGTGGACCGCCCGCAGCAATGCCACGGCCCCGTCGGGCAGGCCGTCCGGGCGTACGGGGAACTCGTTCATGCCGCACCGCCCGGCAGGATCGCCGTGGCCGTGCGGTTGGCCAGCGCCGCCCGCTCAGCCAGGACCCGGCGGCGGGCCCGGCGCAGGCGGCGTGCGTCCAGCTCGCTCGGCGTGCGGTCCAGGGTGGTGATCTGCGCGTCCAACAGGTCGACCTCCGCCAGGATCAGGGGGAGTTCCTGCTCGATCGCGTCCAGCTCCGCGTTCGTCGGCTCCATGAAGTCGGCGAACGCAGTAACAGCGTCCTGAACAGTGACGATGTGCTCCATTGGGTCGTGGATTCCTCTCACAGGTGAACGGCCCGAACAGCGGCTCCCGGGAGGCACCCCGGGAGCCGCGCGCCGTTTCAGATGGGTGGGCGTTAGAGGAGCTAGCGGCCGTTGACGTCGCGGATCTTGACGTTCCTGCCGTAGCCGTCGCGGTGACGGACGAGCTTGAAGTAGCTGCCCCCGACGTCCGTGATCCGGTGCCACTCGCCCTCGTACTGGACGTCCGTGCCGACCTGGTCCACGTTCGGGTGCTTGGGGTTGGTGATCCTCCGTCGCATGCGCGCGTCCTCTCGGGTCGGGAATGGAGACCGGGCGCGGAGTGGTGCTCCGACTCCCCGCACTCCTGTCCGTACGGCACCGCCGAAGCGGCCGGACGGGCGGGAGAGGCAGCCGGCCGCAGCGGCAGACGCTGCGAGACCAGGGAGCGGACCGGGCGCCGCCGGCCGGTCCACGGACCGGCGGCGCTAGGTATGTCGTCGGTTCACACCGACCTCCCGCGAGATCGCAGGGACACGGCTTCACCGGCGCACCGTTGCCACGGCAACACCGGTCCCGAGCCGGGAAAGTCGGGCGCGTCATCGTCACTGTTCTGACGCCAGCAGGGCGGCGCGTACCGGGTGGCACCCCTGAGGCTGGCCTCCACGCAATGAAGGGATGGTCCCCAGGGCTGTTCTCCAGAGCCGATACGCGGGACAGGACACGTTCACCTGTCACGAAGTGGCCGCCGGCGGCCGTCACCCGGGCCGTTGCGGGGACGGGGACTCGAACCCCGTCGATTCGACACACTGTTGAATTCTCAAGTAACTGACGCTTCCTTCGTACTCACCCCTGACGGGCTTTCCTCCGGGCGGCATCTTGTACAGCAGAGCCGTACGGGCTACCTCGTCCGCCTTGTCTGGAGGAGTGCCGCTGGCATGAGATTGCACGAGTCTTACTTGGAGAGTCAAGCCCCCTGGTCTAACTTGTACGGAGGAGTCGGAGCGGAGGAGACGTCTTAGTGGTGCGACGCGGTATGACGAAGGCGCAGGAAATCGCCTATGACCTGCGCGAACAGATCCTGTCCGGCGCGCTGGCGGGGGGTGAGGCCCTGCCGAGTGAGTCCAAGATGATGGGCCAGTACGGCTACAGCCGCGAGACCATCCGCGCCGGCGTACGCCTCCTGATCGAGGAAGGCTTGGTCGTCACCGGACAGGGACAGGGCAAGTACGTCCGCGAGGACTACCCCCCTGTCGTGTGGAACTGGACGACACTCGAGAGTCGAAGCCGGCACGCCAACGCGGTTGAGGGCCGCACGGCTGGCGACCAGTGGGCGAGCGCAATCGCAGAGAACGGAAACGCTCCCCGCCAAGAGATCTCGGTGTCCATCGTCGTGCCCCCACCCCACGTTCGAGAGCGACTTGGACTCTCTGAGGGCGGGTTGGCTGTGGCTCGCAAGCGTGTCCGGTTCATAGACAACCGGCCCTATGCACTCGCCGACTCGTACTTCCCTCAGGAACTGGTGGTCGGCACCCCCCTGATGGAGCCCCGAGACGTCTCCGCACCCGGCGGCATCCTCGCGTCCGTAGGACTCGTGCAAGCCAAGTACGTGGACGAAATCTCAGTCCGTATGCCGACTCATCAGGAAGCGGAGCAACTTGGCCTTCCCGCAGCTACTCCAGTCGCAGAGCACACCCGAACGGGCTATGACGCGGATGACCGCCCCCTCCGCTGCATGGTTACCATCCTCCCCGGAGACAGGCACAAGATCCTCTATGAAGTCAGTACGGACTGAGTACCTTCGCCCCGCAGCGGCGGAGGACGTACCCGCCCTTCTGGCCCTTCGAGCAGAAGCCGAAGGGTGGCTACGGACCAAAGGGACCGACCAATGGAGCGACCCGGAGACTGGCGAGCGCGCCATCTCGAAGTGGCGCGCGAGCATAGACGAGGGACGGGCATGGGTTATCGTCGGCGCAAGTGACCAAGTGCTTGCCACCGTGAGCCGTGGCCCTGTCGACCGGGACTTCTGGACCGATGCCGATCGTCCCGAAACAGCGCTGTACCTCTACAAGCTGATCGTCGCTCGTGAAGCGTCCGGCCAACAACTCGGAACGCGTCTCATCGACTGGATGTCCCGCCTTGCCGCTCTGGAAGGGCGAAGCTGGGTGCGCATCGACACCTGGCGTACGAATACCGGGCTGCACGCCTATTACGAGGGGCTTGGCTTTCGCCACGTCCGCACGGAGTCGCCGGCGCACCGGCGGTCAGGGTGGCTTGCTCAGCGGCCCGCGGGTGAACTAGTCATGCCCGATGACCTCTTGCCCGTCTTCCCGAACGTTGGGAGCCAGAGCGGGTCGCTTACTGCTGACTCCCAGGTGCCGCATCAGCGAGGATGACGTCTCAGCCCTTCCGCTGTCGCGCGAGCGCCCCCCGAATGTGGAAACGCGATCGGGGGGTCTTCCCTGTGCCGCCCTCAAAGCTCTGCCGGAATGCTTCCTCAGCCTGCCTCTCGCCTACGGAGCCCGTGTGGCAAGCGCTGCACGAAATGCTGTCGCGCAGAGTTACGGGACATTAATTGACTGTCAGGGGCAGATACGGTCGACCGTGTTGCTCCAGAGAAGGCCGGTGAGGTCGCTCGGGTCACGTCGGCCGTCGTTGGCAGAGAAACTGATATTAACGTCGCGCGAAACGCATGGGATCTGGAGACCGGCGGTTACCGTGCCATCGTTTCGGGCTTTGATCGGCCGCCAGTAATAGAGGTGATAGACGCGAGGTCCACCGATGTAGTCAGGTCCAATCCTTGCTAGCCGGATCGTCACATCTGCGCCACTCCGGTATCCAGATCCCGTCACGTAAAATATACTGCTGGCCCCGGATCCGCTTGTTGACACCGCTAGGCGAGGACGAGTCGGGGGTGGCGGCGGAGGCGAGATGTCCCCCGGATCGATCCTTTCGCCCACCGGAATCGTCCAACCATGCCAGCAGCGGTTGGGACCAACGGGTCGGGTGTCGCATCCTTCCACGACGAAGGACCACCATCCAGGTTCGTTCAGAGCAAATGTCCACCAACCTTCAGTATTGCCGGAAATATCCATCTGGCCCCTATTTTGGCCGTCCTTGTCCCAGCGGATGATGAAGTAGTCATACCTATAGTCACTGTTGGTGTTCCAGTGAACGTGGATGCGATTCTTCTTCTTGATGGTCCAGATCGTCATTTTTGGCGCTTGATCGGGGGACCAAGCCATTTGGCCATTCTCGAAGTCCTGGATCCGTCCATTGCGATTCGGGACATTACGCTCAAGGTTGATGGGGCACTTGAGCCTGTCATCGAACACTACTGTTTTGTTCCCGCCCATGACCCCAATATTTCCACCCTCTTTCCACGTATCACCGATCAAGCCGGACGGCATGAAGTAGCATGGCGCCTGCTCGGTCGTCTTTGGAACGGCCGCTACGGCTGGTGAGATCAGGCCGCCAGCTCCAGAGAGGATTACTGCCGAAGCCGCAGCTATCGCTCGTCGTGTACGCCTGTTCTGGCTCATGGATTCTCCTGCGACTTGAGCCCATGGGGCGAACCGAAGGGTTGTGACGACAGCGCGTCATGCTCCGCCAGCCGCCATACCCCCAGGCTGAGAAGCAATGCTCCTAATGCGCCTGAGGTCCAGTGCAGGTGAGCTACTTACTCACCGAGCGCTTGTAATCCCCCTTCAGTACACAGAGATCTGTGTACTCCTGGGTAATATTCGTTGGCGGCATATGCATGACGGTGTCAAATGCAACCCCGTCGATGCGTGCATCCATTGCGGACGGGTTGTCGTCCATCTCGGAGAATTCGGGCAACTCGACCGTGAAGAGAGTTGAGCCCGCATCAAGCGTACGCTTGAGAGTTACAGTCAAGGCCAATGCTTTGGGGTTGGAAATTTGCGAGACCGAAATTTTGTCACCGCTGTATTCCTTGGGCCCTTGCCCCACATCGACAGTCAGCTTTGGTGCGGGAACGATGTCGGGTTCGATACCGCCATCTGAAATGCGGTGAGACACAGTGTAGTTCACCGAGACCTTCTCGTTCTTCAGGCTGTAACGTTCAGTCACGAGTGGCATGGTCGATCTCTCTCTGTGACGCATCACCGGTAGCCATCGAGCTACCTTGTGAGTAGAGGTGTCAACGTCCTATGGGGATGACCTTGGGGCATCGCACCAAGAACGGACTGAGCAGAAGAGGAAGTAAATCCACCGTCCGGGCAGCCAATTTGCGTGCCACCTCCTAGCGTTGCACGTCTCGCGCTTGACCGCATCTGGAGACGTCAGGCCTGTCGCAGGGCTGACAGAGATTGAAAGTCAGATGGATGGGTGCACCGTTATTCAGGTTGAACTCCTGGTGTCCGGTGGGCTGATCGCGTCCAGGTCCGTGGTCTGTCCGGCTCGTCTGCTCCAAGAGTCCCGCCAGACGTCCGCTGCCCTAGCTGTGCTCGACCGCCTTCGTGGCCGACAGGATGTCAGCGCGAAGGCGCGAAACCACCGGAGGCCCCGCTCGGCGAGTGGGAGTCAGGGCGAAACCAATGGCCAACGACGGCTTGACCAGTGAAGACGCGCCGTCACGCTGACATCAACGCCTGACATCAACAGCCGTGCACACCAGCACACAACAACGGAGCAGTATCGGTCCACCCTCCGGACTGACGGCGCTGAACGGCTGGTTGGCGCCTCATGCTTCCAGGGTGAACGCGCCTACGGATCAGAAGGTTGCAGGTTCGAATCCTGCCGAGTGCACAACAGACCAGAGGCCCTGTGGAGTGATCCACAGGGCCTCTGGCTTTGCTGGGTACTGCTACTCATGCGTCCGCCTCGCTCGCACGAGCAAGATGGCGCGCATGAACTTACCCGTCGCCCCGCCGGCCTTCGACGCGACCACCGGCCCTGGACCGCACCGGCGTGCCGACCGGGGCGCCGACATCGGAGCCGGGTGCGGTCTGGTGTTCCTGGAGCTGATCGCCTTGGCGGTCATCTTTGGACTCTGGTTCCTGTCCGGGTTGGACCTCGACCCGGGCAGGACCGTCACGACCGACGCGTTGTGGGACTACCTGGCCGCCGCCGGCGGGGTCGGAGCCCTCGCCATCGCGGCGGCCGCGCTCGCCGCGCGGGCCCGGGCCGCCGTAACGGTCGTCACCCAGGCCGTCATGGCCGCCCTGATCTGCGTCATCCTCTCCGGTGGGGCTGCGGCGCAGGCCCACCAGGACCGGCTGTGCCGTGACATGCCGTCAGCCACGGGCTGCAAGGACAGCCGCTAGCTGCGGTTCGTCCGTCCGGCGCAGGGCGATCAACTGCCGATGCACCGCACGCAGCGGCTCCGGATCCGTCACTTCCCGGGGTATCACCTGGGCTCATGGTGCGACCACTAACGTCTACATGAATGTAGACGTTAATCCGCGTGTTGCCTGTGGGCTTGTTCCGGGCCACACGTGCGCCATGCGTTCCGCGGAGGGTCGGGCACGAGCCCCCCACCCTCACGGCTTAAGGAATGTCATGGCAAAGGCGTCCACCAAGTTCGTCCGCATCTGCGCGGGAACCGTCGCGGCTGCGGCCGTCACCGGGCTCGGCTACTCCGCGTCGGCGAGTGCCGCGACGACCCCGGCGACCGTGCCCGCGGGCTTCTCCACGACCGTGTTCGCCCATGCCGGGGGAAAGCTGACCGGGGCGGACGACATCGCTCGGCTCGGCGGCAAGCTCTTCGTCGGTTACCAGAACGGCGTCGGCTCCCAGGGCGAGCCCGCTGCCGACGGCACCAGGAACAGCACCGTGGTGGAGTTCGACAAGCACGGCAAGGAGGTCGCGCACTGGGACGTGGCCGGCAAGGTCGACGGTCTCGGCGCCGACAAGCGCACCGGGCAGGTCATCGCCACGGTCAACGAGGACGGCAACAGCAGCGCTTACACCATCGACCCGGACAGCAGGCACCACGCCGTCAAGCACTACCGCTTCAGCTCGCTGCCGCACGGCGGCGGCACCGACAACGTCAGTGTCCGGCACGGCGTCGTCTACATCGTCGCCTCCAACCCGACCGCGGACGCCAAGGGCAGCACCGCCGGCCGCCCCGCGCTCTACAAGGTCACCTTCCACGGCACCACCGCCAAGACCACCCCCGTCTTCGACGACAACATCACCGCCACCAACCTGGTGACCGGCAAGCCCGGCGCGCTCAACCTGACCGACCCGGACGCCAGCACCTTCGTCCCCCGCGGCGTGCCCGGCCTCGGCGGCAGCCTGCTGCTCGACGGCCAGGGCGACCAGCAGGCGGTCTTCGTCAAGAACTGGGGGACGAAGAAGCAGCACGCCGGCGTCCTGCCGCTGAGCCAGCAGGTCGACGACACCGCCTTCGCGACCTCCACCGAGGGCACGCTCTACGTGGTGGACAGCGCCAAGGGCGAGGTCATCGCCGTCACCGGCCACTTCGCCAAGGGCGAGGCGTTCGTCTCCGCGAAGGGCGGTCTCGGCACCCTCAGCCTGAAGACCGGCGCGGTCACCGCCTTCGGCAACGCCGTCTCCAGCCCGAAGGGCCTGCTCTTCGTCGCCGCCGACCGCGACGAGCGGAAGTAGACCGTTCCCCGCCCCGTAAACACCGACGGCCCCGGACATCTGCGGGGCCGTCGGTTTGTGTGCACTCGGCAGGAACCGAACTGCCCGTTGACTCGCCCTTACGGCGCGATCACCGGTACCGGCAACGCCTGAACTGCGCCGACAGGCCACGGACCATCGATACCCACCCTGGAACTCGAATGGCCGAGGAAAGGGAGTCGTGAACCTAAATGAAAGTCCGACCATGCGAATGTTGAGACGCTCGGCCCTCGGACGGAGTTCCAGGCTCGAAATGCCAGGCGAAATGGCGCGAGAGTCCGCAAGGGCCGGATCAGGTACCCGAAGGTTCCTACCGAGCAACCAGGAGGAGTACTCGTTATGCGAGTAGCTGCCCAAGCAAAGACGCAGTCGCGACGGCCGGGCCGGAGCGCCCGGCTCGTCGGCGTCGGCCTGACCACGACCGTGGCACTCGGCATCGCCGCCGGCCCCGCGTTGGCCCAAGCCGGTCCCGCGAGCGATGCAGGCGTGCAGCCCGTGCAGGTGGCGGACAACCCGCCTGTGTCCTGCCCCACGGGCGCGACGGGATTCAGGGTCGACAATCCCGCGACAGGCACCGTCTCGATCCCCGGTGACGGAACCTTCCAGCTCACTGTCACCAACACCCCCCAGGGACAGGTGTTCGGCTTCAACATCCCCCCGAATGACCACCGCGCGGCGGTCAAGGTCACCGCGAAGGGCGGAGCCGGCGGGGCCAACGTCTACACCTACGACAGTTCGACCGGTTTCCCCGCCGGCATTGCGGCCGACGGATCGCTCCACACCCCCATCAACCCGAGCGGCAAGTACGCGGACCTCAGCCACATCGACTTCTGCGTCGTCGTCAGCCGCTACCCCTGAGACGCCGACGGCGGACACTCACGAGGCCCCGGAGAGATCAGGGGCCTCGTGCGTTTGTGCGGCAAACGGGGCATATCGGGCTAGCGTGGAAGAGGGGGGCGTCGGGCAGATGCCCGGCGTCGGCCGATCGAACGGGGTGAGCCATGACCACTCACGCACGCACGACAGGTTCCGAGGCGGCGGCTTCCGGTGCGCCGGTTTCCCTCGTGCGGTCTCACGGGCCCCGCGCTGCGGCTGAGCACGTCGTCGCCGGCGATGCGGTGACCCTCCGCCTGGGCGGCGTGCGGCTGGAGCTGCCGCCCAGGGACCAGCTGGCGTTCCTCGCGGGCCTCGGCGTACTGACCGCACTCGAACTCATCGAATGGCCGGTCGCCCTCGCCATAGGTGTCGGGCACGAACTGGCCCGCAGCCGCCACGGCAAGGTGCTGCGTGAGTTCGGGGAGGCTCTGGAGGACGCGTGACACGCGTGACGGACGTCAGTTCAGCTGGAAGGTCGTCTCGACCGGGTAGTGGTCGCTGGGGGCGTCGGTGTCGGTCTGGCCGGTGCTCCAGCCGGACTGGGGGTCGAAGTCGACCTTGACGGCGGACGTCGCGGCCGGGACCGGGCGGCCCGGGGCGTCGAGGTAGCCGATGTAGTCGAGGTCGTCGCGGTAGTCCTTCGGGAAGGACTCGACGCCGGACATGTACTGGCACCAGGCGGAGACTGGGCAGTCCATGGTCCGCAGGGCCTGGCCGGGGTCGGTGGCCGGGGTGCCGAGGACGCCGTTCACCGCGCTCTGGGCGTTGGCGTGGTCGCCGCGCGCCTGGCCGCCGTAGTACTCGATGTTCATGTCGCCGCCGATCAGCACCGGCCCGCTCGGGCCGGCGACGCCGTCCACCCAGTTGCGGATCTCACCGAGCTGGGCGAGTCGGGTGGACTGGGTGGTGTCGGTGGACGTGCCGGACTGGTCGGCCTGGAGGTGGGTGCCGACCACCCAGCTCTTCACCCCGTTCTTGTCGATCTGCGCCAGCGCCGCGCCCTTGTTGGCCTGGTAGTCCCAGGTGCCGGTGGTCGAGTTGCTGAAGACGTGGGCGTACTGGGCGGTGATCGGGTACTTGGAGAGGATCATCGTGCCGCCGTTGATGACGAACGGCGAGTTGGAGCAGTCGCCGCTGATCCCCGTCCAGCCGCCGCCGGAGCAGACCTGGCCGACCACGGGCGTGTGGTACGGGTACAGGTCGGCGAGCTTGCCGGTGATGTCGGCGGTCGAGGTGTTGTTGAAGTCCTCGTCGAGCACCACCACGTCCGCGCTGTGCCGGCGGATGACCGACTCGATCACCGGGGTGCGCTGGGCCGCCTTCTCGTTCTGGGTCGTGTCGACGATCGGGGTGCCGAGGTCGACGTTCCAGGCGAACACCGACAGGCCGGTGCCGGTGGCCGCGCTCGCGGCGGGGGCCGTGTAGCCGCCGGCCCCGAGCAGCAGGGCAGCCGCGGCGGCGGTGAGGGTGGTGGCGGTACGACGCGGGACCATGCGCTCTCCTGAGGGGTTGGGGGCGCGTACATGACAGCGCGACAGACTCTAGGTACTCGCGGGTACGGCCGGAAGGGCGTCGGCGCGAACAGTGGCGGACCGGCGCGTGGAGAAAAGGTGTCTGGACAAGTCGCGGACGGGGGCCGTCGTCGCGGCGGGCTTCGCCGCTTCAGCACTCCTCGTCCGGGTCGTTCCGGTGCGGCTTCTCCAGGTACTCGTGCGCGAGGCCCGAGGCCCGGGTGAACCACGGCCCACTGTCAGACCCACCCTCTACGCTCGCGAGTGATGGCACGCGAATGGAGATGCTCGGGGGTGCGCTGGTCGTCGGACGGTCCGGTGCTGGTCTGGGACGGCGGGCGGCGCAGTGCGCTGCCGTGGGGGAAGCGGATCGCCTTCGCCGTGCCGGAGGACGGGGGGCGCCGTTGCGTCGGGGCGCGGGGGCACGGCTGTCCGGTGCGGGCCGCGGTGTCGGGCAGGAGCACGGGGGCCCGGTGCGAGGAGTGCGCGCGACTGGACCGGGCGCACTCCGTGGCCGCCGACACGATCGCCGACGACCCCCGGCCGTACCGGGTGTACCTGGCGTGGTTCGGGCCCGGGATGGCCAAGGTCGGGATCACCGCGGCCGAGCGGGGGGACGCCCGGCTGCTGGAGCAGGGAGCCGTCTGCTTCAGCTGGCTCGGTACCGGCCCGCTGATGGCCGCCCGGCGGACCGAGGAGCTGTTGCGGGCGGCTTTGAGGGTGCCGGACCGGATTCCGTACGCGCAGAAGCGGGCGGTGCGCTCGGCGCTGCCGCGGACCGGGGACGAGCGGGCCGCCGAGGTGCGGGAGCTGCATGCCCGGGCCGTGGCGCTCCCGGCGTGGCCGGAGTCCCTGCGGCCCGCCGCGTGCCACGTCGTCGATCACCTGACGGCGTTCGGGCTCGACCGCGCGGCGGCCGCGTCCGGTGAGGTCACCGAGCTGGTGCCGGGCGGAGCCGTCGGCGGCGAGCTGGTCGCGGCCGCCGGGCCCGATCTTCATCTGGCGGCCGGCGGGCGCGGGGCCGTCGTGCTCGACACGCGGCTGATGACCGGCTGGGACCTGGTGCCCCCGGCGGGCCCGCCATCCCACCGACTCGACCTTCCCGTACGGGAGTTCCGGGCCGCGCAGGACGGCCTCTTCTGAACGGGGCGGACATTCACCACGGGTGCGGACGCGGACGTGAGGAAGCGGGCGCGAAGAAGCGGACGTAAAGAAATGGATCCCGGACGGATCCCCTTCTGCAAGGTCTGTCGACGCCAGGCCGGCGCGCCCGCGAGAGTCGTGCCATGACCGAGCGGACAGACCACGAACCCCCTTACTACGCCGTCGTGTTCACCTCCCTGCGCCGGGCCGGCGACGAGGACGCGTACCAGCGGACCGCCGCCCGTCTCTCCCGTCTCGTCCGGGACGTCCCCGGGTTCCTCGGCGAGGACTTCGCCCGTGGGCCGGGGCCGGACGGGCTCGCCATCTCCGTCGCCTACTTCCGCGATCTCGAGGGGATCGAGCAGTGGCGGCGGCACCCCGAGCACCTTCAGGCCAAGCGGCGCGGACGGGAGCGGTGGTACGAGCGGTACGCCGTGCACATCGCCAAGGTCGAGCACGCGTACGGCTTCACGCGCGAGTGAGCGGGGGGGAGCGCTCGCCCAGGTCCTGCCTGGGAGCCGCCTGTGAGTTTCTCAGGGAAATCACAGATTGCGGAAAGCGTCTTCTCAGAGGACCCGGACAGGGTGTGCACCATGACCACGACCTCGCCCCAGGGGCGCACCGAACTGCTGAGGCCGGACGGGAGCCCCGTCCGAGTGCTTGTGGTGGACGACGAGCTGTCGATCACCGAACTCCTGAGCATGGCTCTTCGTTACGAGGGCTGGCAGATCAGGAGTGCGGGGGACGGACAGGGCGCCATACAGACCGCGCGGGAGTTCCGGCCCGACGCCGTCGTGCTGGACATGATGCTGCCCGACATGGACGGGCTCGCCGTCCTCGGCCGGCTGCGCCGGGAACTGCCGGACGTGCCCGTGCTGTTCCTGACCGCCAAGGACGCCGTCGAGGACCGTATCGCCGGACTCACCGCCGGCGGGGACGACTACGTCACCAAGCCGTTCAGCCTGGAGGAGGTCGTCGCGCGGCTGCGCGGGCTCATCCGCAGGTCCGGGGCCGCCGACCGGAGGTCGGACTCCGTGCTCGTCGTCGGGGACCTGACCCTCGACGAGGACAGCCACGAGGTGTCGCGGGGCGGCGAGAACATCCACCTGACCGCCACCGAGTTCGAGCTGCTGCGCTTCCTCATGCGCAATCCGCGGCGCGTGCTCAGCAAGGCGCAGATCCTGGACCGCGTGTGGTCGTACGACTTCGGCGGGCAGGCCAACGTGGTCGAGCTGTACATCTCGTATCTGCGGCGGAAGATCGACGCCGGGCGCGAGCCGATGATCCACACGCGGCGCGGGGCCGGTTACCTGATCAAGCCCGCCGTGTCATGAGCGGGCGGCGGCGGTCGGGTCTGCCGCAACGGCAGAAGCGGCGGAAGCGACGGGCGGGCCGGCCGCGTACGCTGCGGACCCGGCTCGTCGTCGCGTCGGTGACGCTGATCGCGGTGGTGTGCGCGGTGATCGGCACGGTGACGACGCTGGCGCTGTGCTCCCATCTGTACGTCCAGCTCGACGGTCAGCTGCGCGAGGTCGGGAAACGGGCGTCCGGCCAGTTCGGCCCGCCCGGCCAGGGCAAGGACGAGACGCTGCCCGGCGGTCGGCCGGACGGCCGGCAGAGCGGCCACCGGGTCGACCTCGACCAGTTCGTCAGCCGGGGCCCGCAGCCGTCGCAGAGCACGGTCGTGGCCATGGTGCGGAGCGGCACGGCGAGCGAGGGCAGGGTCGGTCACAAGTCCGCCGACGACTTCTCCATGAGCGCCAAGTCGCTGACCAAGGCGCAGCTCGCGGCGCTCGGCGCCGTGCCCCGCGACGACGGCACGCACACCGTGGACCTCCCCGGCCTGGGCAGCTACCGCGCGCAGTACGTCACCGGACCCAACGGCACCTACTACGTGGCCATCCCGACCCAGGCCGTCGACGACAACATCAACGCCCTGATCCTGATCGAGGTCAGCGTCACCGTGGCCGGTCTCGTGGCCGCCGGCATCGCCGGGTACGTGCTCGTCGGCGTCGCCACCCGCCCCCTGCGCAAGGTCGCCACCACCGCCACCCGGGTCTCCGAACTCCCGCTGCACACCGGCGAGGTGAACCTCAGCGAGCGGGTACCGGAGTCCGAGTGCGATCCGCACACCGAGGTCGGCCAGGTCGGCGCCGCGCTCAACCGCATGCTCGACCATGTGCACGGCGCCCTGCACGCCCGGCAGCAGAGCGAGATGCGGGTACGGCAGTTCGTCGCCGACGCGAGCCACGAGCTGCGCACGCCGCTCGCCTCGATCCGGGGCTACGCGGAGCTGACGCGGCGCGGGCGCGAGCAGGTCGGGCCCGACACGCGGCACGCCCTCGGCCGTATCGAGTCCGAGGCCGGCCGCATGACCCTCCTCGTCGAGGACCTCCTCCTCCTCGCCCGGCTCGACGCCGGGCGGCCGCTGCAGTTCGA
Source organism: Streptomyces sp. NPDC104106 (assembly GCF_055584345.1). NCBI lineage: Bacteria > Bacillati > Actinomycetota > Actinomycetes > Kitasatosporales > Streptomycetaceae > Streptomyces > Streptomyces sp. NPDC104106. Next base: position 120,612 of record NZ_JBVJMF010000007.1, on the reverse strand, counting down.
GCAGACCGATCTCATCCCGCTCGTCGTGGACACCGTCAGCGACTCCCGCGCGGCCGGCATGGACCACAACTGGCGGCTCGACCTGCCCGACGAGCCCGCGCTCGTCTCGGCGGACGCGGCCCGGGTCCAGCAGGTGCTGGTCAATCTGCTCGGCAACGCGCGCAAGCACACACCACCCGGTACGACCGTCACCGCGCGCGTGCAGCGCCGGGGGCCGTGGACGTGCGTCGAGGTGGAGGACAACGGGCCGGGCATTCCCCCCGAGTTGCTGCCGCACGTCTTCGAGCGGTTCGCGCGCGGTGACTCGGCGCGCTCGCGGGCCACCGGGTCGACCGGGCTCGGCCTCGCCATCGTGCAGGCCGTGGCGACCGCGCACGGCGGCGCCGTGACCGTGGACAGCGTCCCGGGCCGCACGGTGTTCACCGTGCACCTGCCCGCGCTCGCCCAGGCCGTCGCGCACCCCGCTCCCGCCCCCGAGGCCGACCGGCGAGCGCACTCACAGGCGCAGCACAGTGCCACCACATGGGTGCGACAGGGCGCTTGAGTTGAGTCGGTTCCATGCGAACCGACTCTTCTCCCGGCACGCTGCCGGCGCGGGAGCACCTCCCGGCCGCAGCCGCCGGTACGCCTGTCCTGGACGTAGTGATCCCCGTCTACAACGAGGAGAAGGACCTCCAGCCGTGCGTGCGCAGACTGCACGACCACCTCACGCGCACCTTCCCGTACGCCTTCCGCATCACCATCGCGGACAACGCCTCGACGGACACCACCCCCCAGGTGGCGGCGCGGCTGGAGCAGGAGATCCCCGAGGTCACCAACTTCCGCCTGGAGCAGAAGGGCCGCGGCCGGGCCCTGCGTACCGTGTGGGCCGCGTCCGACGCGCCGATCCTCGCCTACATGGACGTCGATCTGTCCACCGACCTCAACGCCCTGCTGCCGCTGGTGGCGCCGCTGGTCTCGGGCCACTCCGACCTCGCGATCGGCTCCCGGCTGGCCCGGACCTCGCGGGTCGTGCGCGGACCCAAGCGGGAGTTCATCAGCCGCACGTACAACCTGATCCTGCGCGGCTCGCTCCAGGCGCGCTTCTCGGACGCGCAGTGCGGCTTCAAGGCCATCCGGCGCGATGTGGCGCAGGTGCTGCTGCCGCTGGTGGAGGACACCGGCTGGTTCTTCGACACCGAGATGCTGGTGCTCGCCGAGCGCGCGGGCCTGAGGATCCACGAGGTGCCGGTCGACTGGGTCGACGACCCGGACTCCACCGTGCACATCGTGAAGACCGCGACCGACGACCTCAAGGGCGTCTGGCGGGTCGGCAAGGCGCTCACCACCGGTTCGCTGCCGCTGGACCGCCTCGCCCGCCCGTTCGGTGACGACCCGCGCGACCGCGACATCCAGGACGTGCCCAAGGGACTGGCACGTCAGCTCGTCGGCTTCACCGCCGTGGGCGTCCTGTCCACCCTCTTCTACCTGGTGCTGTACAGCCTCTTCCGGCAGTTCTCCGGCTCCCAGGTCGCCAACGCGCTCGCCCTGCTGGTCTCGGCGGTCGCCAACACGGCCGCCAACCGCCGGCTCACCTTCGGGGTGCGCGGCCGGGGCGGCGCCGTCCGGCACCAGGCGCAGGGCCTGGTCGTCTTCGGTATCGGACTCGCCCTGACCAGCGGCTCGCTGGCCGCCCTGAACGCGGCCAGCCCCAGCCCGGCGCACTCCACCGAGCTGGCGGTGCTGGTCGCCGCCAACCTCGCCGCGACCGTGCTGCGCTTCCTGCTCTTGCGCGCCTGGGTCTTCCCGGACCGCGGCGACGCCACCCCGGCGCACGGCGCGAGCACGGCCCCGGCCACCGCGCCGTACGCCCCGAGCACGGCCCCGTACGTGCCGCTGCCGCAGCGCCGGCTGCCGCACCAGCAGTCGTACGGGCAGCCGCACCGGACCACTCAGGTCCGCGCCGGTGAAGCCGCGGACGGCAGCTGGAGGGACGCCACCATGCGGTTGCAGCCGGTGCGCCCTCATGACACCGATCCGGGGGACCCCCGATGACCACCGACCAGCAGAGCGGTACGACCGTCTGGGGGGCGCCCCCGACCGCTCCCCCGCGGGCCCCCGCGACCGGTGAGCCCGGGCAGACGGGCCTGCGCGGACTGTGGCGCGGCCGGCCCGAGGACCCGCGCTGGGCGCGCCCCGCCCTCCTCGGCCTGCTGGCCGCCACCCTCGTCCTCTACCTGTACGACCTCAGCGCCTCCGGCTACGCCAACTCCTTCTACTCGGCGGCCGTTCAGGCCGGCAGCACGTCCTGGAAGGCGTTCTTCTTCGGCTCGCTGGACGCGGGCAACGCCATCACCGTCGACAAGCCGTCCGCCTTCCTGTGGCCCATGGAGCTGTCGGTCCGCGTCTTCGGCCTGAACTCGTGGGCGATCCTCACGCCCGAGGTGCTGATGGGCGTGGGCACGGTGGCGGTCGTCCACGCGTCCGTGCGCCGCCGGTTCGGCCCGGCCGCCGGTCTGATCGCGGGCGCGGTGCTCGCGCTCACCCCCGTCGCCGCGCTGATGTTCCGCTTCAACAACCCGGACGCGATGCTGGCCCTGCTGATGGCGCTGGCCTGCTACTTCGTCGTGCGGGCGGTGGAGGACGGCCGGACCAGGTGGCTGGTGTGGGCCGGGGCCGCGATCGGTTTCGCCTTCCTCGCCAAGACGCTCCAGGCGTTCCTGATCCTGCCGCCGCTCGCGGTCGTGTACGCGGTGTGCGCTCCCGTGCCGGTGCGGAAGCGGCTCGGCCAGCTGGCCGCCGCGACCCTCGCGCTCGTCGTCGCGGGCGGCTGGTGGGTCGCGATCGTCGAACTGTGGCCGGCCTCCTCGCGCCCCTACATCGGCGGTTCGCAGAACAACAGCTTCCTGGAGCTGACCTTCGGCTACAACGGGCTCGGCCGGATCAACGGCGACGAGACCGGCAGCGTCGTCCCCGGTGGCAACGGCACCAACGGCGGGGGCGGGATGTGGGGCGCCACCGGCTGGAACCGGATGTTCAACTCCGAGATCGGCAGCCAGATCTCCTGGCTGCTCCCGGCCGCGCTGATCCTGCTGGCCGCCGGGCTCGTGGCGACCAGGGAGCTGAAGCGGACGTCCGCCACCCGCGCCTCGTTCCTGGTGTGGGGCGGCTCGCTGCTGATCACGCTGGTGATCTTCAGCTACATGGCGGGCATCTTCCACCAGTACTACACGGTGGCCCTCTCCCCGTACCTCGCGGCCGTGACCGGCATGGGCGCCGGGCTGCTGTGGGAGAGGCGACGGGAGTTGTGGGCGTCGAGCACCCTCGCCACCTCCGTGGTCGCGGCGGCGGCCTGGGGCTACGTCCTGCTCGACCGCACGCCCGACTACCTGCCCTGGCTGCGGTGGCTGGTGCTGATCGGCGGTCTGGCGGCCGCGCTGGGCCTGGTCTTCACGGGCCGGATCTCCCGGCAACCGGCCCTCGGGGCGGCGGCCGTGGGCCTGGTGGCCGCGCTCGCCGGTCCCACGGCGTACAGCCTCAGCACGGTGGACTCCGCGCACACCGGCTCCATCCCGACGGCCGGTCCGGCGGGCGCGAGCGTGAGGGGCTTCGGCGGCGGTCCGGGCGGCGGCAGGGGCGGCATGCGCGGCGGCTTCGGCGGCGCGATGCCCGGCCGGCAGGGCCAGGGGCAGAACGGCAACGGCTTCCCGGGTGGTGGCGGGTTCGGCGGCGGTGCGCCGGGCCAGAGCCGGCAGAACCAGCACCAGCACCAGACGCCGCAGAACGGCAACGGCGGCACGCAGGGCCAGGGGCAGCCGGGCAACGGTTTCCCCGGCGCGGGCCGGACGGGCGAGGGCGGCATGGGCGGCGGCGGTGGCGCCGGCGGCCTGCTGAACGGCGCGAACGTCTCCGCCGCCGCCAAGCGGCTGCTGGCGAAGGACGCCTCCCTGTACACCTGGGTCGCCGCGTCCGCCGGCTCCCAGAACGCGGCCAGCTACCAGCTCGCCACCGGTGACCCCGTCATGGCGATCGGCGGCTTCAACGGCACCGACCCGTCCCCGACGCCGGCCCAGTTCAAGAAGTACGTGGCGGAAGGAAGGATCCACTACTTCATCGCCGGCGGCGGCATGGGCGGCAGCAGCGGCGGCACCGCCTCCCAGATCAGCTCGTGGGTCCAGAGCACCTTCAAGAAGGTGACGGTCGGTTCGGCCACCTTCTACGACCTCACCCGGAAGAACGGCGGCTGAGCGAAGGAGACGGCGAGCCCGACGGCCAGGATGTGCGTTGTACACCGTATAGTTACGGCTATACGGTGTACAACATGACCGCTTCCCCAGGCCATCCCCAGCGCTGGCTGATCCTCGGCGTCATATGCCTGGCCCAGCTCACCGTGGTGCTCGACAACACGGTCCTGAACGTGGCCATCCCCTCGCTGACCCGCGAGCTGCACGCGGCGACCGCCGACATCCAGTGGATGATCAACGCCTACTCGCTGGTGCAGTCGGGACTGCTGCTCACCGCGGGCAGCGCCGCCGACCGCTACGGCCGCAGGAAGATGCTGACGGCCGGGCTCGCCCTGTTCGGCATCGGCTCGCTCGTGGCCGGACTCGCCCACTCCACCGGTCAGTTGATCGCCGCGCGGGCCGGCATGGGCATCGGCGGCGCGCTGCTGGTGACCACCACGCTGGCGGTGGCGATGCAGATCTTCACACCCGAGGAGCAGCCGAAGGCGATCGGGATCTGGAGCGCGGTCAACGCCCTCGGCTTCGCGGCCGGCCCGCTGATCGGCGGCTTCCTGCTGGGCCACTTCTGGTGGGGCTCGATGTTCCTGGTCAACATCCCGGTCGCGGCGCTGGCCCTGGTCGCCGTCGTGGCCCTGGTACCGGAGTCGAAGGACCCCCGGGGCGACCGTCCGGACCTGCTCGGGGCGCTGCTGTCCACCATCGGCATGACCGCGGTCGTCTTCGCGATCGTCTCCGGCCCGCACCATGGCTGGGCCTCGCCGCGGGTGCTGGTCACGGCGGCCGTCGCGGTGCTGGTCCTCGCGGCGTTCGCCTGGTGGGAGGGCCGGGCCACGGAGCCGATGCTCGACCCGCACTTCTTCCGAGACCGGCGCTTCACGGGCGCGGTCGCGGGGGTCGTGCTCATCACCTTCGGCATGACCGGTTCGCTGTTCCTGCTCACCCAGCACCTGCAGTTCGTGCTCGGCTACGAGCCGCTGGAGGCCGGCCTGCGCACCGCTCCGCTGGCGCTGACGGTCGTCCTGCTCAACTCCACCGGTGTCGCGGCGAGGTGGTCCACGAGGCTCGGGACGCCCGGGTCGGTCGCCCTCGGCATGGCCTTGATGTCGGCGGGCCTGGCCGCCATCGCCGAGATCGACACGAACGGCTACGCCGGTACGCTGCTCGGCCTGCTGCTGATCGGCGTGGGCTGCGCGATCGCCAACCCGGCGATGGCACACGCCATCATGAGCGCGATCCCGCCGGAGAAGGCGGGGGTGGGGGCCGGGATCAACGGCACGCTCGGCGAGTTCGGCAACGGGCTCGGGGTGGCCGTGCTGGGCGCCGTCCTCAGCTCCTCCGTGGCGTCGGGCGCGTCCCTGTCGTCCGGTCTGGGCGCCGGTCAGTTGGTGGGGGCGGTCGCCGTGCTGGCCGGGGGGTCGGTCGCGGCCGGGCTGCTGCGGCGGGCGGAGCGGCAGGCCGCCCGAGGGGCCGGGGCCGGCGCAGGCCCCGCGGCTTAGAGTTGGACCACTTGGCCGGAACCGTAAAGGGAGGCGCCGATGGCGGAGCAAGGTGCGCGGTCGGCGCGGGACAGTGTGTGGCTGCGGGAGGTGAAGGCACAGCGCAGCGGACGCAGCGCCCAGCCCTCCGGGCTCGACCGGAAGCGGATCACCGAGGCGTCCGTACGGCTGCTGGACACCGAAGGGCTGGCGAAGTTCTCCATGCGGCGGCTGGCCGCCGAGCTGAACGTCACCGCGATGTCCCTGTACTGGTACGTCGACACCAAGGACGACCTGCTCGAACTCGCCCTGGACGCCGCCTACGGCGAGCTGCGGCTGCCCGACCCGGAGGACGAGCGGGCGGACTGGCGCGAGCAGTTGCGGCGGCTGGCCGCGGAGTACCGGGCGCTGCTGGTGCGCCACCGCTGGCTCTCGCCGCTGGCCGGCCGGTACCTGAACATCGGCCCCACCTCGCTCGCCTTCTCCCGCACCGTCCAGCGCGTCATCCGCCGCACCGGTCTGCCGACGCACCGCGTGATGGGCGGCATCTCGGCCGTCTTCCAGTTCGTGTACGGCTACGGCACGCTGGAGGCGCAGTTCATGTCCCGGATCGCGGACTCCGGACTGACACCGGACGACTACTTCCAGCAGGCCATGGCCTCGGCGGAGCAGGACGCCGAGGCCGGGCACTACGTCCAGGAATCCAAGGTGATCATGGAGGCCCGCGGCGGTGACACGGTCGCCGAGATGATGGACCGCGACTTCGACTTCGCCCTGGACCTCCTGATCGCCGGCATCGAAGCCATGGTCGACCGGGGCTGACGCCCCCGCCGCCCCTACTCCCCGACCACGAGCCGGGCGGGAAAGCCTCCGGTGGCCAGGGGGCCCCAGCGTTCGGGGGTGAGGCGGATGATGGACTTGCCCTGTTTGACCATGGCGGCGCGAGCCCCCTTTGTCTGCGTCCCTCGCACTGCTTCGCAGGCTTCGGGACGCGGCGCCGGACTCCGTCCGTCGGTTGTCGTGGGGCGGTGTCGTCAGTCGTTGGTGACGAGCCGGGCGGGAAAGCCTCCGGTGGCCAGGGGGCCCCAGCGTTCGGGGGTGAGGCGGATGATGGACTTGCCCTGTTTGACCATGGCGGCGCGA
>NZ_JBVJMF010000007.1:53071-113673 GCF_055584345.1 Streptomyces sp. NPDC104106 | reverse complement strand
GATATTCGTCCCAGTCGGGATGTTCGCCGGCGATGTTGCGGTAGTACTCGACCAGTGGTTCGACGGAGTCGGGGGTGTCGATGATCTCGGCGGTGCCGTCGATCTGCACCCAGGGGCCGTTCCAGTCGTCGCTGAGGACGACGAGGCTGACGCGCGGGTCGCGCCTCGCGTTACGGGTCTTGGCGCGCTCGGGGTAGGTGGAGACGACGATCCGGCCCGCGTCGTCGACCCCGCAGGTCAGCGGAGACGCCTGCGGCCCGCCATCGGCGCGGCGCGTGATGAGCAGCGCGCGATGACGGGGCCGTACGAAGTCCAGCAGCTCGTCCAGCGATACGCGGGTGTTGGTAGCGATGTTCGGTGCCATGGACAGGCAGCCTAGGGGCAATGACCGCCCCCGTGGCTGACCCTGCCGTGCCTACGCCTGGGGGAGGGAATCCCCCTGCACCGCCTGGATGTCCAGCTCGACCTTGAGGGTCGTGCCGATCGCGGCGATGCCGGCCTGGAGGACCTGGTTGTAGTTCATGGCGAAGTCCTCCCGCCGCAGCTCCGCCGCCGCGCGGAACGCGGCCCGCGTGCCGCCCCACGGGTCGGCGCCGGTGCCGAGGTAGGCCAGGGCCAGGTCGACCGGCCGCACGATCCCGTGCATGGACAGCTCCCCGTGGACCGTCCAGCGGTCGGAGCCCGCCGGTGTCAGGCCGGTGGAGTGGTAGGTGATCTCCGGGTGCTGCTCGACGTCGAGGAAGTCCGCGGACTTCAGGTGCCCGTCGCGCATGCCGTTGCCGGTGTCGACGGACGCCGCCTTGATCACCGCCTCCACGCGGGACTTGGTGACGTCGTCGGGCGCGATCTCGATCGTGCCGCCGAACTCCGTGAACCGGCCGTGCACGCTGGAGATGCCCAGGTGCTGGGCGACCGCGGCGACGGAGGAGTGCACCGGGTCGATCGTCCAGGGGCCGGGCGGCGGCAGCTCGGTGCCGCCCTGCCGGGCCAGCGTGACCGTGCCGACCTCGGCCCGGCCGCTCGCCGTGACGATCGCGGAGGAGGCCGCGGGCGCGTACCCCACCGCCGTCACGATCACCGTGTACGCCCCCGGCGCCAGCTCGGTGGTGTCCCGTACGGCCCCCTCGGCATCCGTCTCGGCGCGCAGCACCTGCGTACCGGTCATGTCGGTCACCGTGACGACCGCGTGCGACACGGCCCACCCGTCCCGCGTACGGATCTTCGCGGTCAGTCCCATCCCGTTTTCTCCCTGCAAAGCCTTACAAAATGGTCTCAGTGAACCGGCCCGTGGCCCACGCACGACCGTACGTGTGCCACGGGCCGGGGCGGAACTACTCGCCGGGGTGAGCGAGTTCGATCTCGTGGCCGTCGACTCCGGCGCCGGAGACGGTCAGTGCCGTCGCGACCGGCGGGTAACCCGTCGCGATGACGGTGTAGTCGCCGCTGTCCAGGTCCGTGAAGGCGTACGCGCCGTCCGCACCGGTGGTGGCGGTGCCGACCACGTTGCCGGCCTGGTCGACCAGGGTCACCCGGGCGTCGGCCAGCGGGCCGTGCGGGGCCCGGACGACACCCTGGAGCTGGGCGCCGGCGTCCAGGTCGATCTCGATCCGGGTGATCCCGGTGTGGCCGACCTCGACCGGCAGCGCGCGCGGCCGGAACCCGCCGGCGTTGACGGCCAGGGTGACCGTGCCCGGCACCAGGTCGGTGAAGGCGAACTGGCCCTGCTCACCGGTGGCGGCCGTGGCCAGCAGGTCGCCGCGGACGTCGGTGACGATCACCATGGCGTCCTTGACCGGCAGCGCGCTGCCCGCGGCCCGCACCACACCGGTCAGCCCGCTGGTGCCGCTGAGCAGGATGTCGTACGACACCGGCTCCTGGCCCACCACGATGGTGGAGGCCTGCGGCTGGTAGCCGTCGGCGGAGGCGATCAGGACGTACGAACCCGTGCCCGGGGCGTCGACCGCGTAGGAGCCGTCGGCCTGGGCGACCGCGCGGCCGAGCTGGCGCCCGGACAGCGAGATCAGGGTGACCGCGGCCTGCGGGACCGGGGCGCTCTCGGCGCCGCGGACGAAGCCGTGCACCGGGGTGCCGCCGGGACCGCCCGAGCCGGGTTCGGCGAGCGTGGCGACGGCGGTCGCCGCCGGCGCGGCGGCCGTGGCCGCGGCCGGGGACGGGGCCGAGGTGTCCGACACGACGGGCGTGGCCCAGCTGGGCACCTTCGGCTGCGCGGGCTCCTGGACGGATTCCTGCACGATGCTCTCCACAGTGGTCTGTACGGGGGCCTGCGCCCCGCTCTTCTCCTGCGCGGCCTGGGCCAGCGCACCGGACGTCCGCAGCGGGACCTCCTTGATGAACAGCACCGTGATGAACGCGATCAGCGCGAACGGTGCGGCGTAGAGGAAGACGTCCGCGATGCCGTGGCCGTAGGCGCCCTCCAGCCAGTGGCGCACCGGGGCCGGCAGCGCGTTCATGTCGGGCAGGTTGCTGCTGCCGACGGCCTTGGCCGCGGCCTCCTGCGCCTTCGGGCTCAGCTCGGTGATGGTGTCCTTGGCGTGGTGGGTGATGCGCTCGGACATGACCGAGCCGAGCACGCCGACGCCGACCGCACCGCCGAGGGAGCGGAAGAAGCTCACCGTGGAGGAGGCGGAGCCGAGGTCCTGCGGGGCGACCTGGTTCTGCGTGGACAGCACCAGGTTCTGCATCATCGTGCCGACGCCGATGCCGAGCAGCGCCATGTAGATCGACAGCTCCCAGTACGGGGTGTCGTAGCGCATCAGGCCCAGCAGGGCGAGGCCCGCGGTGAGGGAGACACCGCCGCCGACCAGCCAGCCCTTCCAGCGGCCGGTGCTGGTGATGAACCGGCCGGAGACCATGGACGCGACGAACAGACCGCCGATCATCGGGATGGTCATGACGCCGGACATCGTCGGGGACTTGTCGCGGGCCAGCTGGAAGTACTGCGAGAAGAACACGGTGCCCGAGTACATGCCGACACCGACGAACAGCGAGGCCAGCGAGGCCAGCGTGATGGTGCGGTTGCGGAACAGGCGCAGCGGGATGATCGGCTCGGCGGCCCTGGTCTCGGTGAACACGAACAGCAGCGCGAGCACGATCGTGCCGCCCACCATCGTGTACGTCTGCCAGGACAGCCAGCTGTACTTGTCGTTGGCGAAGGTGACCCAGATCAGCAGCAGCGAGGCGGCCGCGGTGATGAAGAAGGCGCCGGTCCAGTCGACCTTGACCTTGCGCTTGGCGACCGGCAGGTGCAGCGTCTTCTGCAGCACGACCAGCGCGATCAGCGCGAAGGGGATACCGACGAAGAGGCAGTAGCGCCAGCCGAGCCAGGAGGTGTCGGTGATGACACCGCCGAGCAGCGGGCCGCCGACGGTGGCGACGGCGAAGGTGGCACCGGTGTAGCCGGAGTACCGGCCGCGCTCCCGCGGGGAGATCATCGCGGCCATGATGACCTGCACCAGGGCGGACAGACCGCCGGCGCCGAGGCCCTGGATGACACGGGCGCCGATCAGCATCGCCGGGTTCTGCGCGAGACCGGCGACGACCGAGCCGATGACGTAGATGACCAGGGATATCTGGACGAGCGCCTTCTTGCTGACCAGGTCGGCGAGCTTGCCCCACAGCGGCACGGAGGCGGTCATGGCGAGCAGTGCCGCCGTGACGACCCAGGTGTAGGCGGACTGGCCGCCGCCGATGCTCTTGATGATCGTCGGCAGTGCGTTGGTGACGATCGTCGAGGAGAGGATGGCGGCGAACAGGCCCAGGAGCAGGCCGGACAGCGCCTCCATGATCTGCCGGTGTGTCATGGGGGCGTGCTCCGCTGCGGAGCCTCCCCCGTGCTTGGCGTGAGCCCGCACACCGGCTGGTGTGGTCGTTGCCATGGGCTTCCTTTGCTTACGTGCTTGCGGGTGTACGGGTGGTCTCTTCGAACACGGGGGCGGGGAGCCGGACCGCCGAGGAGGGGGACCGGCAGTCGCCGAACGAGTCGCGCAGCCGGGTCATCAGCCGGATGAGCTGGCCGACCTCGTCGTCGGTCCAGTCGTCGAGCCGCTCGGCCAGCAGACGCGTGGTCCGCCGGGACAGCTCGTCGAGCTGTTCCAGCCCCGAGGGCGTCAGCCGCAGGATCCGCGAGCGCTTGTCCGCGGGGTCCGGCAGCCGCTCGATCCAGCCGCGTGCCGCGACGTGCGCGACATGCCGGCTGGTGACCGACATGTCCACCGCGAGAAGCTCCGCGAGCTTGCTCATGCGCATGTCGCCGTGGCGGCCCAGCAGGGTCAGCACGGCGGCCGAGCCGGCGGGGCAGTCGTGCGGCAGGATCCGCGCCATGTCCCGTTTCACGGCTCCGACGGCACTGAGCTGACGTGCCAGCTCTTCGAACTGCGCCTGCTCGGCCATCACACCTCCCGTATTCGTTGCTTGGGGCAACCATAGCGGTGATTGGTTGCTCCAAGCAAACAAGCCAGGGAGCCGCGCATGCAAAAACTTGGCAAAGGCAAGCATTGCTGTCGTAAATATGCAGGTGACGGCGGGTGGCGTGCCCCTGTCTGTCCCGATGGGCTCCCGGCGGCCCCCACTTGGGCGGCCGGGCCCGTCTTCGCTAAGGTCTCGGGCCATGGCTAACACCCAGGGCCCCCAGGGCAATTACGACCCCGCCGGCAGCACCCAGATGTTCCGCGCGTTCGTCGACGAGGCCCCGCAGGGGCGCCAGGCGCAGGCTGCCGCGCCCTCTTCCGGTCCCCGCGTCGGCGTGATCATCGGTGTCATCGTGGCCCTCGCCGTGGTGGCGGGCGTGGCCTGGCTGGCGCTCAAGTAACGGTCGCCCCCGCGATGCCGCGAGGGCCGGGCCCTGGCCGCGCACCCGTACGCGGCGCCGGCCTTCTCCTGACCGGTGCCGGGCCGCCGGGTCAGGGTGCGCGCACCGGTGGCGGCGGCGCCCTCGGCCGAGAGCCAGGCCGATCTGCACGCCCGCTCCACGGGAGCGCCGGCCGCGGCCCTCACCGGCCGGCAGAGCGAGGAGCAGACCTCGGTCGAGAACCGCGCCACGCCTCTCACGTCCAGCGGACCAGGACGTCCCGCGTCTCGATGTGCATGCCGAGCGGCACCCGCCAGACATCGACGCAGACCGTCCAGGTGGGCTTCACCTGCGCGCCCGGCGCGATCGGCACCGGGAGGCCGGCCGCCGAGTCGACCGTCCCCCAGTCGATGCCCAGCGCGCCGATGACGTGCGTCCCGAACGTCACCGTGCCCGACCGCACCGCCGTACCGCCGGAGTTGCGCAGCGCCACGGTCACCTTCTGGCACCAGCGCTGATCGGTGTCCCGCGTCGCCGGCGCGTCCCAGGAGAGCATGGCCGGGCCCGCGGTCGTGCCGGGGGCCGGAGCCGTGGTGGACGACGTGGGTGTCGCACCGGCGGACGGGGTGCCCGGGCCGCCCGGAGGGCTGGTGGTCCCCGGCGCGGTCCGCTCGGGTCCGCCGGGGACGGCCGGTCCGCCGCCGGCCGGCTGTGACGGTGACGGCGACGGAGTCTGTGGCGGTGACGTCGGCCGTGCGGGCGCCGACGGCCGTGGCGTGGCGGGTGTGTCCGTCCGCACGGTCCCGTCGAGCGGGGTCAACGACACCGAGCCCGTCGGGCCGGCCGCGGCCGTACCGCCGCCTTCCGGGCCGCCGACCGTGCCGACCGCGACGTAGCCGCCGCCCGGGCCGTGGTCCCCGCACACCGTGAGTACCCCGCCCAGGACGACGACGGCCGCCGACGCTGCCACAACGGCGCCTCGGCGGCCACGTGTCCATGTCGCACGGATGGTTCGAGCGGTGTCGTCCGGCCCTGTCGCGCGCAGCATCGGGCCAGTGTGACTGACGGGGCGTCAGAAAAGAACCCTCAGTCGGAGATGAGTCCTTCCCGTAGCTGCGCCAGCGTCCGCGTCAGCAGCCGGGAGACGTGCATCTGGGAGATGCCGACCTCCTCGCCGATCTGGGACTGGGTCATGTTGGCGAAGAACCGGAGCATGATGATCCGGCGCTCGCGGGGCGGGAGTTTGGCCAGGAGGGGCTTGAGGGACTCGCGGTACTCCACACCCTCCAGCGCCGTGTCCTCGTAGCCGAGTCGGTCGGCCAGGGAGCCCTCGCCGCCGTCGTCCTCGGGGGCGGGGGAGTCGAGGGAGGAGGCGGTGTAGGCGTTGCCGACCGCGAGGCCGTCGACCACGTCCTCCTCGGAGACGCCCAGCACGGCGGCCAGTTCCGTCACCGTCGGGGAGCGGTCGAGCTTCTGGGAGAGTTCGTCGCTCGCCTTGGTGAGGGCCAGGCGCAGCTCCTGGAGGCGGCGCGGGACGCGCACCGACCACGAGGTGTCCCGGAAGAAGCGCTTGATCTCACCGACGACCGTCGGCATCGCGAACGTCGGGAACTCCACGCCCCGTTCGCAGTCGAAACGGTCGATCGCCTTGATCAGCCCGATGGTGCCGACCTGGACGATGTCCTCCATCGGCTCGTTGCGGGAGCGGAAGCGCGCGGCCGCGTAGCGGACCAGCGGCAGGTTCAGCTCGATCAGGGTGTCCCGGACGTAGGCCCGTTCGGGGCTGTGCTCGTCGAGCGCGGCGAGCCGCAGGAACAGCGAGCGGGACAAGGTGCGGGTGTCGATGTCCCCCGTGGCCGGCAGGGCCGGGACGTGCGCCTCCTGGGCGGGCGGGGACGGCACGGCGTCGAGGGCCGTGACGGCCTCGATTCCGTCGAGGACGTCGAGAGCGTCGAGCTCCTTGGGCGCTGCCGCGCTCGGCGCGGGCGTCAGCACCTTCGAGCTGCCCTGGTCTGCGGACATGCCACCCCCTTTGGGTCGCGGGACGGTCGTGGCGGCGCCGCCTTTCGAGCAACGCAGCCTTCACCTGAATACCGGAGCCGGAGGCCCGGCAAACGCGTCTCCCGCAGAATGTCACATGTCGGCAACACGCTGTAGTGACATGTCGACATGTGAGATCCGAAACGGCCCTGGAGAGAAGGGGTCTGACGCTATTTCGGGTCCCAACTGTCGGCATCGACGCAGGTGAGCGAATTCGCTCGGGACGGTTACCGCTCGCTCGGGTATGCGATGCAGAACCGCTTGAGGCGTGCTTCCGTGCGCCCGCTGTGCTTCATAAGGGGGCCGTTACGGGCCCTTATGCGTCGATGCGATTCGCGGAGCGCAGGCGCTGGAAGCTGCGGGCGAGCAGGCGCGAGACGTGCATCTGCGAGACGCCGAGTTCCGCGCTGATCTGCGACTGGGTGAGATTGCTGTAGTAGCGCAGCAGGAGGATGCGCTGCTCGCGTTCGGGGAGTTGGACGAGCAGGTGCCGGACGAGGTCGCGGTGCTCCACGCCGTCGAGTGCCGGGTCCTCGTAGCCGATCCGGTCGAGCAGGCCGGGCAGCCCGTCGCCCTCCTGCGCGGCCTCCAGGGAGGTGGCGTGGTACGACCGTCCCGCCTCGATGCAGCTCAGCACCTCGTCCTCGCTGATCCTGAGCCGCTCGGCGATCTCGGCGGTGGACGGGGAACGGCCGTAGAGCGTGGTGAGGTCCTCGGTGGCGCTGTTGACCTGCACCCACAGCTCGTGCAGCCGGCGCGGTACGTGCACCGTGCGGACGTTGTCCCGGAAGTAGCGCTTGATCTCGCCGACGACGGTCGGCATCGCGAAGGTCGGGAACTGCACGCCCCGGTCGGGGTCGAAGCGGTCGATGGCGTTGATCAGGCCGATGGTGCCGACCTGGACGACGTCCTCCATCGGCTCGTTGCGGGAGCGGAAGCGGGCGGCCGCGTAGCGCACGAGCGGGAGGTTCGCCTCGATCAGCGCCCCGCGCACGCGGTTGTGCTCCGCAGTGCCCGGCGTGAGCTGCTTCAGCTCGGCGAAGAGCACCTGGGTGAGGGCCCGGGTGTCGGCGCTGCGCCGCTTCTCGGGGCTCGCGGGAGCGGGTTCGGCATCGGGGGCGAGATCGGCGGCGGGGTCGGGTTCGGCAGTGGCGGCTGGGTCTGGGGCGGAGTCGGGAGCGGAGGCGGGAGCGGCCGCCTCTTCCTGGGGCGGCGCAGTACTGGCCGACACGGTCAACGCCACCTCTTCGTCGCTCAATCATCCGCGATCAGTCACCCGTCAAAAGCGGTCATAGCATCACAAGACATGTGCACTGTGTGCAAGCACCGCATAACGCCGTGTTGTGTTCAGATTTCTACAAGTTGAGAGCGGGTGAAGGGTGCCGCGACGCACGAAAGCCCTCCGCCGTTCAGGCGGAGGGCTCGGCCGGACGGGCTCAGAACTCGTAGTCGGCGATCACCCACGTGGCGAACTCCCGCCACAGCGCGACGCCCGCCTGGTGGGCCGGGTGCTCCAGGTAGCGCCCCAGGGCGTCGGTGTCCTCGACCGCCGAGTTGATCGCGAAGTCGTAGGCGACGGGCCGGTCGGTGATGTTCCAGGCGCACTCCCAGAACCGCAGTTCCCCGATCTGGTCGCCCAGTGCCCTGAAGGCCTCCACGCCTGCCACGACCCGCGGATCGTCGCGCTCGACGCCCTCGTTGAGCTTGAAGAGGACCAGATGGCGGATCATGGGATGTACCTCAGTTCTTTCCTCCGTTGGCGAGCCATGTCATGAAGTCGCCCACCGACTTGGCCGCCTCCGATATGCCCTCGAAGACTATCTGGACGTAGTGCGCCGCCCTGGGCGGGTCCGTGATGATCACGTACAGCGCGAAGACCACGAGCACGTACACGGCGATCTTCTTGGCGTTCACCGCCACCGCGGCCTCCCCTGTGCCTGTCCCCTGTGGGCCCCTGCTGCCGGCCGCGAGTGTAACCTTCACGCCCCTTTTGCGGACCAACGGCCCGCCGCCCGGCGGCATTTGCGCGGAGAGGTCCCCTACGACGAGAAGGGCCCCGTCCTCAAGACGGGGCCCTTCTTCGAGCGGTAGCGGAGGGATTTGAACCCTCGGTGACTTGCGCCACACTCGCTTTCGAGGCGAGCTCCTTCGGCCGCTCGGACACGCTACCGAGGGAGACCTTACAGCACAGGGGAGCGTGGTTCGAAATCGGTACTCACCGGCTCCGGAAGAACTCCGTGAGCAGCTGGGCGCACTCCGTCGCGAGGACGCCCTCGATGACCTCGGGCCGGTGGTTGAGCCGGCGGTCGCGGATCACGTCCCACAGCGAGCCCGCCGCGCCCGCCTTGTCGTCCCGGGCGCCGTAGACGACCCGGTCGACGCGGGACTGGACGAGGGCGCCGGCGCACATCGTGCACGGTTCCAGCGTGACCACGAGCGTGCATCCGCTCAGCCGCCACTCCCCGAGCCGGGCGGCGGCCCGCCGGATCGCGAGGACCTCCGCATGGGCCGTGGGATCGCCGGTGGCCTCGCGTTCGTTGTGCCCGGCGCCGAGCACCGTCGTACCGTCCGGGGACAGCACGACGGCGCCGACGGGCACGTCTCCGCCCCGGACGGCCAGCCCGGCCTCGTCCAGGGCGAGTCGCATCGCACCGCGCCAGCGGTCGCGCACCGGGTCCGCCGGGACGCGGCCGTCCTCAGGGCCTGCCGGGTCCACGCCGCCGTACGGGTCCTGGGTGTGCCGCGTGCTGCGCGGGTCTTCCGCGGCGTCCGCGTCCTGTGGTGCGGTCAGCGGACGGTCTCCAGGACCTCCGCGGCGCCCAGGGCCTCGGCGATCGCGCCGAGCGCGTCCTCGGCGTCCAGGGCGCGCAGTTCCTTCTCGCTGATGCCGAGGTCGTCGAGGATCTCGCTGTCGCCCACCGGGCTGTGCGGGACGGAGTCGGCGTCGCCGCCTTCCTCGTCGTCCTCGTCCGTCTCGCCGTCCTCCGTGCCGTCCAGGTCCAGGGAGTCCAGGTCGGGGCCGTCGTCCGAGCCCGGCTCCCGGCCGAGCAGCTCGTCGGTGAGCAGCAGCTCGCCGTACGCGCTGCGCTGGGCGGCGGCCGCGTCCGAGACGTAGATGCGGGGGTCGTCCTCGCCGTCGACGCGGACGACGCCGAACCAGGCGTCCTCCTGCTCGATCAGGACGAGCACCGTGTCCTCGTCGGGAGAGGCTTCCCGGGCCAGGTCGGCCAGATCCGACAGGGTCTCCACATTGTCGAGCTCTGTGTCGCTCGCTTCCCACCCGTCTTCGGTGCGCGCGAGCAGTGCGGCGAAGTACACCGTGACTCTCCCACTGGTCATAGGTGTGCCGGTTGGGGGTCCCCCCGGCGGAGGTACGTGGGCGGGAAGAGCTGGGCTCCGAGCCCCACCCACTCGGAATCGTGGCAGAAACAAGGCGTTCAGGGGACGTCTTCGGCTCCCTGTGTCTTGCCGGCCACCTGCGGATCGTACGCGGCTTTTCCAAGCGCTCACGCACGCCCACCGCGCAAACACCGCCGCGGACGTGGATCTTCCTCACCGAGAACTTTCTCACCGGGCCTCGCTCCAGGGGCCTCCTCCCTGCCGGACGGGCCGACGAGCGGACCACGTCCGGGCTATCCGCGGACCCGACCGGGCTATCAGCGGACCCCGGACGGCCCACCGCGCCGCCGGTCGCGCGGTGCGTGGCTCGTCGGGCGGTCTACCAGCGGAATGTCCGCATGCGCATGGCATGGCGGAGCCGGGCGGCCTTGGCGCGCCGGGGCTGGACGCGGGCGCGCAGCGCGCGGGCCTCGGCGAGATCGCGCAGGAACTGGGCGCGCCGGCGCCGCCGCTCGGCGTCGGTCTCGCCGTCCGCGCCCCGCGCGGCGGCCGCGCGTATCGCGGGCTCCGCGGTGCCCTTCGCGCCCCCGGTGTCCCCGGCGCGCTCGGCCGCGTTCTGTGGAAGGTCAGGCAGGTCAGGCACGTCACACCACCCCGGTTCCGTCCCTCCCACTTTCCCCCGTACGGCCGCTTCGACGCCAGGGCCGGAGGGCGTTCGGTCGCGGGTACCGTTATGGGCATGCGTCTCCACGTCGTCGACCACCCCCTGGTCGCCCACAAGCTCACCACGCTGCGCGACCAGCGCACCGACTCCGCGACCTTCCGCCGGCTGGCCGACGAGCTGGTCACCCTGCTGGCCTACGAGGCCACGCGGGACGTGCGCACCGAGGCCGTCGACATCAACACCCCGGTCGCGCGGACCACCGGCGTCAAGCTCGCCCGTCCGCGCCCGCTGGTCGTGCCGATCCTGCGCGCGGGCCTCGGCATGCTGGACGGCATGGTCCGGCTGCTGCCGACCGCCGAGGTGGGCTTCCTGGGCATGATCCGCAACGAGGAGACCCTCCAGGCGTCCACGTACGCCTCGCGCATGCCGGAGGACCTCTCCGGCCGCCAGGTCTACGTCCTGGACCCGATGCTGGCCACCGGCGGCACGCTGGTCGCCGCGATCCAGGAGCTGATCAAGCGCGGCGCGGACGACGTGACCGCCGTGGTGCTGCTCGCCGCGCCCGAGGGCGTCGCGGTCATGGAGCGCGAGCTGGCGGGCACGCCGGTGACGGTCGTGACGGCGGCGGTGGACGACCACCTCAACGAGCAGGGGTACATCGTGCCGGGCCTGGGCGACGCCGGGGACCGGCTGTACGGCGCGGCCGAATAGCCCCCCCCCGCCGGGCCCTTCGCGGCTGCCGGGACGCCTCGCGTCCATGGCTGCCGGGCTGTTCGGCCGCTGGGCTGCCGCTCAGCAGCCCTTCTTCGAGGACGAGGTCGACGCCGGCGCCGTCAGGGCCGTCAGCGCCTGCTGCGCGTCCGCCGGCCTGGCCAGGCCCGTGAAGCCGTCCCCCAGGATGAGGTCCAGGTCGGCGCCCTTGCGGCTGGCGTCGGTGCGGCGCTCGGCGCCGGCCAGCTCGGTCGCCAGCACCGGCAGCGAGGTGTTCTGGGCGGCGACGGGACCGAGCAGTATCCCGGTGCCCTTGACCTTCTTGTCGTAGTCCTTGGCGGCGTTGCCCACGTCGCCGATCCTGAAGCCGCGCTTCTTCAGTTCGTCGGCGGTGGACTTGGCGAGGCCGCTGCGGGCGGTGGCGTTGTAGACGTTCACGGTGATCTGGCCGGGCTTCGGCAGTGACTTCGCCTGGGCGGCCGGGGTGGCCGCGGTGCCCTTCGGGCGGCAGGCGGTCGCCGGGCCGGCCGCCGTCTTCTTCTTGTGGCCGCCCGAGAAGACGTCGATGAGCTGCAGGGTGCCCCAGCCGATGAGGCCGAGGGCGCAGACGGACGCCACCACGGCGGCGACGAGCCTCGCTCGCCGGCGCGGCGGACGCATGCGGGGGTACTTGTCTCCCGTGATCCGGTACTGGCCGCCCATGCCGGGGGGAGTCAGCATGCTCATGGGCGCAGCGTAGTGCGCCGGAGCGACGATGCCTATCAGATGATCAGTCGATGCCGCTCGGATGCCGCCGACGGAACCCGAAAGGGGCAACGGCCGCGCCGCACCGGGTCAGTCGAGTTCGAGCACGCGCGCGTGCAGCACCTGGCGCTGCTGGAGGGCGGCGCGGACCGCGCGGTGCAGCCCGTCCTCCAGATAGAGGTCGCCCTGCCACTTCACGACGTGCGCGAAGAGGTCGCCGTAGAAGGTCGAGTCCTCCGCCAGCAGGGTCTCGAGGTCGAGCTGCTGCTTGGTGGTCACGAGCTGATCGAGGCGGACCGGGCGCGGCGCGACGTCCGCCCACTGCCGGGTGCTCTCCCGGCCGTGGTCGGGGTACGGCCGGCCGTTTCCGATGCGCTTGAAGATCACACGGAAAGCCTACCGGTCTAGACGTTCCGGGCGCAGCCATGGCGGCGGAGTGCGCTCCTTGGAAAGCCTTGAAAAGATGGAGTGAAGCAGACAAAAGGGATGTTATCGGGGTCGGTGGGCCTGCGATCGCCGTTGTACACAGCCTGTGGACCGCGAATCGGCGGACCGGGAAGGGCGGTGGGCCGGTGGGGGGTGGGCCGCCCCCCACCGGGTCCGGTTCAGCGGCCGTCCCGTTCCTCGGGCCGCTCTTCCGCCTCCACTTCCTCATGCTGCTCCGGTCTGGGCGCCGCGGCGCGCCTCGCCTCCGCGCGCAGCAGCGCGCGCAGGACGGCGTACGGATCCTCGGACATGGCTGTGCTCCTCGCGTCGAGCCGACTGACCTTGCGTGTGCGTGAGGACACGGGTCCGTCAGCAGCGCAGGACCACCGTGCGCAGCGGGGGAGCGGTGTACGGCGCCGTGGCCGCGGCGGGGGACGGGCGGCCGTCCGCGGGGGCCGGGCCGGGCAGGGGCGCGGGGCGCTCGGGGACGTCGGCGCGGTGCACGGCGCGGGCGGCGGGCCGTACGGCGACATCGGGGACGTCCGGCACGTCCGGCACGTCTACGGCGTCGGAAGGATCGGTGAGGTCGCCGGCGCCGGGGTGCCCGGAGGTCTCGGCCGACGCGCCGTACACCGGGGCCGTCCGGGCCTGTGCGGGTGCGCCGGGCACCCACAGGGCGAGGAGCAGCACGAGCACCCGCAGCCAGGTACGGCTGCGCGGGGTACGCGCGCTCCTGCTCACGAAGGGTGTTTCCCCAGGCCGGGCGGCAGGTGCAGCACCGCAGGCCGCGGATCCGCCCGGTCGGGGGACGGGAGGGGTGCGGGGTTGACGTCTGTGGCGGCTCAGACGGTCCGCGGGACCTGCCTGGCCCGGCCGCGGATGCCGAGCGCGGTGACGATCTCGGTGATCCCCACGACGACCAGCCAGACGCCGCCGACGAGGGTCAGTACGGCGACCGACCGGAACGGGGAGTCGATGAGCACGATGCCGGCGATGAAGGTGAGGACGCCGAGGAAGGCCTGCCAGCCCCGGGCGGGCATCCGGGGATCGGAGGCGGCGGCCAGCGTCTGGGTGATGCCGCGGATCAGCCAGCCGATGCCGATCCACAGGGCGAGCAGCAGGATCGACTGCATGGGCCCGCGGAAGCAGAACAGGCCGAGCAGGATCGACAGGGCGCCGCTGATGAAGGCCAGTACCCGCAGCGAGGTCGCCCGGTGCGTGCCGAAGGCGGCCACCAGCTGGAAGACGCCGCTGATCACGAGGTAGAGGCCGAACAGGACGCCGATCGCGAGGAGGGAGGCGCGGGGCCAGAGCAGGACCAGGATCCCGAGGACCAGCGAGGCGACCCCGGTGACCAGGACCACCTGCCAGGCGGCCCGGGACAGCGCGTGCAACGGCCCCTCGAAAGGCGGTTCGGGCTCGTGGCGTCCCGCCGCCTGCCGGGCCGCGTGGACGTTCCGGTCGTCGTACTCGGGCCCCGGGTTCGGGCCGCCGCTCGGTGCCTCGGTCATGGTTCATGCTGTGATCGGCGTGGCGGGCGCTGCCATCAGGGAGGGCCGTCCGGGTGAAGCACGCCCGACCGGGTGGAGCGGCTTTGCTTGGGCGGAGCGGTCGGCTTGGGTGGAGGGGGGGCGGCTCGGGTGGAGCGGCTTGCTTGGGTGGAGCGGTCGGCTCGGGTGGAGCGGCCTGCCCGGCCTGCCCGGCCTGCCCGGCCTGCCCGGCCTGCCCGGCCTGCCCGGCCTGCCCGGCCCGTCCGGCCCGTCCGGTCCTCTCCGCTCTCCGCTATGCGCCGGAGGCCTTCGCCGCCTTGGCCGCGGCCTTCATCTCCTGCTTGTGCGCCCGCACCTTGGTCAGCGACTCCGGCCCGGTGATGTCGGCGACGGACCGATGGGCCTTCGGCTCGCCGTACGCGCCGGCCGCCTCCCGCCACCCCTTCGGCGTGACCCCGAGCTGCTTGCCGAGCAGGGCGAGGAAGATCTGGGCCTTCTGCTTGCCGAACCCGGGCAGGTCCTCCAGCCGCTTCAGCAGCTCGGCCCCGCTGCCGACGCCCCGCCACACGGCCTCGGCGTCCCCGTCGTAGTGCTCGACCAGGTACTGGCACAGCTGCTGCACCCGCTTGGCCATCGAGCCGGGATAGCGGTGCACGGCCGGCTTCTCGGACAGCAGCGCGGCGAAGGCCTCCGGGTCCATCGCGGCGATCTCGTGCGCGTCGAGGTCCCCGTCGGCCCCGGCGCCGAGCCGGTCGGCGATGGTGCGCGGTCCCTTGAACGCCCACTCCATCGGGACCTG
Source organism: Streptomyces sp. NPDC104106 (assembly GCF_055584345.1). Taxonomy (NCBI): domain Bacteria; kingdom Bacillati; phylum Actinomycetota; class Actinomycetes; order Kitasatosporales; family Streptomycetaceae; genus Streptomyces; species Streptomyces sp. NPDC104106. The sequence goes on along the minus strand of NZ_JBVJMF010000007.1, from coordinate 98,653 downwards.
CTGGTCGAGCAGCATGCCCACCAGCGCGGCGAGCGGGGAGCGACCGAGCAGCGCGTCGGCCTCGGGGTCCTGGGCGAGGTGCAGGGTGACGTCCATGGCTCGATGATCGCTCCGCCGCGCGCCGGGCGCAGCCAGGGCCGCCCCGCCTTCGCCTCGGCGGACGGGGTCGCTCTTCCGCCAGACGGGGGGGTCCCGTTTCGACAGGCGGGGTCCCCCCTCTCGTCATACGGGTCGTGGACTGTTCGGGGTGACTAGCCTTCCGGCTGTGACGACGCCCGCAGAGCCCAGGCCGACACCGGACGCGCTGATCGCCCACTACGGCCTCGAACCCATCCCCCGTGAAGGCGGCCTGTACCGGCAGACCTGGGCCGGACCCGCCCGCCCCGACGGCCGCCCCCAGGGCACCGCCATCGTCGCCCTGCTCACCGCTGACGACTACTGCGCCCTGCACCGGCTCCCCACCGACGAGATCTGGCACTTCTACCTCGGCGACCCGCTCCGCCTCCTGCTCCTCGCGCCCGACGGCACCACCGGCACCGCCGTCCTCGGCTCCGCCCCGCTGTCCGGCCGGCACGTCCAGCTGACCGTGCCCGCCCGCACTTGGATGGGCGCGCGGGTCGCCCCGGGCGGCGCGTGGACGCTCTTCGGCACCACGATGGCCCCCGGATTCACCGAAGCGGACTACGAACACGGCGAGGCCGCCCACCTGACGGCGCGTTACCCGGCCGAGGCCGCCCGCATCACGGAACTGTGCCGCCCATGAACACGCCCACGGACAGGAACGGAGAGGGAACCGGCGGCAGAACCGGGACCGGAACCGGGACGGCGAGCACGAGCCTGCTCGCGGGCAACCGCCCTCGTGACCGGAGCGGGCGGCGGCATCGGCCGCGCCGTCGCCCCGCGCTTCGCCCAGCAGGGCGCGGCGGTGGCGCTGCACTGCCGTACGGCGGTGGAGACGGCCGGCGACGTCGCGGCACGCGTCCGGGAGTCGGGCGGACAGGCCGTCGTACGGCCCTGGAGTACGGCCCGACGGCATCCGCGTCAACACGGTCCCGCCCGGACTGATCGACCGGGAAGGCCTGGCCGAGGCATGGCCGGACGGCGTACGGCGCCGGCTCACCGCCGTCCCCGCCGGCCGCCTGGGCGGCCGGCGACGACCTGGCCGACGCCTGCGTCTTCCTGGCCCCGCCGCTCGCGGCCCGGATCACCGGCCACGACCTGGTCGTGGCCGGGGGTGTCTCGGCCCGCCCCACGGGTGAGCGACGGCGCCGATCCCTCCGTACCTATAGGGGACACCCATAGGTACCTGCAGAACCTGTGGGAGCTGCGGACGGCGGGCCGACGGAGGGGACAAGGTGCAGCTGCGCGACCGACACCGAGGACCACGACGGGGGGCGCGACGGGAGACAGGGCGAGAGGCACGGCGGGAGGCGCGAGGAGCTTCGCACCCCGCCTCCCGGCGATGGCCACGGCGGCTGGTGCTGCTGGCTACGAGCCTCCTCCTCGTGCTGTTCGCGGGGGCCGCCCCCGCCTCGGCCCACGCGGCCCTGCGGACGACGGCCCCCGCCGACGGGACCGTCCTGCGCGCCTCGCCCCGGCAGGTGACGCTGACCTTCACCGAGTCGGTCGGGCTGCTCACCGACTCCTTCCGGGTCTACGACCCGGCCAACCACCGCGTGCGCACCGGACCCGCCGACCACGCCCCCGGCCGCTCGGACACCGCCCGCGTGCCGCTGCCCGCCAGGCTCGCCCAGGGCACCTACACGGTGGCCTGGCGCGTGGTGTCGGCGGACAGCCACCCGGTGTCCGGAGCGCTGACGTTCTCGGTCGGCCGCCGCACCGCGACGGCCGTGAGCCCGGCACCCGACACCACGGAGAACCCGGTCACCGCGGCCCTGTACAACATCGCGCGCTACCTCGCGTACCTCGCTTTGGCCCTCCTCCTCGGCACGGCCGCGTTCGTGGCGTACTGCCGCCCCCCGAAGGCGGCCCCGCTGCGCACGCCCGTCCTGGCGGCCGCCTGGACCCTCGTCGGATCGACGGCGGTCCTGTTCCTCCTGCGCACCCCGTACGAGGAGGGCACGTCCCCGGCGCGGGCGCTCTCGCTCAGCGCCGTTCTCCACGCGGCGGCGACCCGTCCGGGTCAACTCCTGCTCGCGCGGCTGGCGTTGCTGCTGCTGGCCGCGGCGGTCGTGCTGGTGCTGCGGGCCCGCCGCACACGCCTTCCGCGCCGCGCCACCCTGACGGTGGCGGCGGCGGTCTCGGTGCCCCTCGCCCTGACCTGGTCGGCGGCCGAACACGCCTCGGCGGGCATCCAGGTCCCCCTCGCGATCACCTCCGCCACCCTCCACCTGCTGGCCATGGGCGTCTGGCTGGGCGGCCTGGCCGCGCTCCTGCGGACCATGTCCCGCACCCCGGCGCTCCCGCTGTCGGTCCCGGCCCGCTTCTCCCGCCTGGCCCTCGGCTCGGTGACGGTCCTGGTGGCGACCGGCGTGTACCAGTCCTGGCGGGGCCTCGGCTCCTGGCAGGCGCTCACGGACACGACGTACGGCCGCACCCTGCTTGCGAAACTGGCGGCGGTCGCCGCCCTCCTGCTGGCGGCGGCCTGCTCCCGCACCTGGACGGCCCGCACGACGCGCGCACGCACCCAACCCTCCCCCGCCCCCGCGCTCGCCACCGTGACCGCCACCGTCCCCGCCGTCCGGGCCCGCGTCCCCGAACCGGCGGCGGGTCCCCCGTTCCCCGAGGAACCGTCCCCTCCCACGCCGCCCCCGCCCCCGCCGTCCCTCCCCTTCCACCTCCTGCGCCGCTCCGTGCTGGCCGAGGCGGCCGTGGCGGCGGTGGTCCTGGCCCTGACGACCCTCCTGACCGGCACGGTCCCCGGGCGCACGGCCACGGAGGCGGAGCGGTCCACGGCGGCGGAGTCGGGCATCGCGACGGCATCGGTGACGACCATCCCCTTCGACACCGGCACCTCGGGCGTCCGGGGCAGGATCCAGGTCACCCTGGACCCCGGCCGGGTCGGCACCTCCTCGGTCCAGGCAGTGGTCTACGGCCCCGACGGCGGCCTGTCCACCGTCCCCGGACTCCGTGTCACCCTCACCCTCCCCGCCCAGCGCATCGGCCCCCTCGACACCAGGCTCACGGACCGGGGCGGCTACTGGTCGGCCGACTCCTTCACCCTTCCCCTGCCGGGCACCTGGACGATGAAGGCGACCATCCGCGTCTCCGAACTGGACCAGGTGACGGTCTCGGCACCGGTGCGGGTGGTGCGGTAGGTCAGCCGCGGCCGGAGGACCGCGCGCCGTCGTCCGCGATCCCGCCCGGCCCGCCGGGTTCGGTGAGGTCGGCGAGGAACCGCCGCACCAGCCGCTCCACGACGGCGGGCCGTGCCAGGTGCACGTCGTGTCCGGTGCCGGGCACGCTCACGCCGGTCGTCTCCGGCCGGCGCCGGAACATGCCGTCGATCTCCCGCGCCGAAACGATTCCCCGCTCGCCCCACACGGCGAGCACGGGACAGTCGATGCCCGCCCACTCGTCCCAGGAGGAGCGGCCGGCACCGTCGGTGAGCGAGGCGACCATCACGTCCCGGTCGAAACGGGGCCACCAGCCGTCGTCCCGCTCCTCCAGGCCGGCCGCCCACGCCTCGCCGACGGGCCCGCCGCCGAAGAACTCCACCGCCGCCGTCCGGGACGGGAACGGCACCGGCCAGGCGGCGAGCATCCTGTCGATCCGGTCGGCGGTGCCGGGGGCCGCCTCACCGGGACCCGCCTCGATCAGCACGAGTCCGCGGACCACGGTGGGACGGGCGGCGGCCGCGAGCAGAGCGGTGTGGCCGCCGAGCGACTGGCCGACCAGGACGGGCCGGCGCAGACCGAGCCGTTCGATCACGGTGACGACATCGGCGACGTACGCGGCGCGGCTGACGTCCCCCGGCCGCCGCTCGGAGGCACCGTGCCCCCGCTGGTCGACGGCGACGACCCGGTGGCCGGTGCTCAGGGCTCCCGCCAGGCCGTCCCACTCTCCCGCGTGCCGAGCCAGCCCGTGCAGCAGCACGACGGGCGGCCCGTCTCCGCCCCCACCCCAGTCCCGGCACACGAGCCGCACTCCCGCGTGCTCCACCTCACACTCCACCCAGCCCATGCGCTCCCCTCCGACACCGACGGCGAACGAGAAGAAGGCCCGCGCCGATCGCTCAGCACGGGCCTTCTTCACAGGCGGAGGATACGAGATTCGAACTCGTGAGGGGTTGCCCCCAACACGCCTTCCAAGTCTGTTGGCGCCTAGCCGGAGCGCGTACAGGGCCGTTCACCTGCGTTCATGGGTGGCCTGGCTACGGGAAGGACCTGGCATACGGTCTCGTCCGAACGACGGTGAACGGGGCTGAACGAGACGGAAACTGAGACGGCCGTACTCTTCACGGGAGCACGTGAGACGGCCGCGGCCAGTTGCCGGAGCCACCGTCATTGGTGGAGCTAAGCCGCCTTGGGCCGCGCCGTACGTAGGCCCGAGGCAGGCTCCTGTGCGTCCTCGAGCGGCAAGGTCTCGTCTTCCCCGAAGTCAGGGGCCTGGAAGGGGTTGGTCGTCGGAGGCGGCGATGCCGCAGTGGAGCAGCGAGGTTGCCCTTCCAGGGCGGAAAACAGCGACGTCAGATCGATGAGGGGACTCTCTTTCGGTACAGGTCCCTGAAGGGGCCTGGTGTGCCGTGACCGGGCACAGCGGTCCTACAGTCTGGTCATCTTCGCGTACGGGCTCAAGATCCGCATTTGCGCCGAGCGGAAGTCCACGAGCGCCGCGACTCCGTCCTCGATGCCGATGACTCGGCCGAGGCCGTACATGTCGTGTGTGACCTGGTCGCCCACGGCGAAGTGCTTGGGAGCCGGTGTGACCGGAGCCTTGAAGGGGCTGGTAGGCAGATGACGCTTCGGCGCAGCAGGCTTTGTCATGACTCAGTATGAGCCTACGTCTATACCCGTTCGCTGTGGCCGTCGGCACAGATCCGGACGGGAACAACCGCTCCATGCCGCTGACCTGGTGGTTCGAGACCTGGTGAGGCGAAGCTGGACCGTAGGTCCCCACTGATCGTGGCTGACCCGCCGCATACGACGCCATCGACCTGCACCGACGTGGGCTTGTGCGGTTTTGTTCGCCTGGTTAAGGAGCGCCGTCCGCGATGTGCCCCTTCCGCGTCACTCGTCTGCGCTGTCGGGGGCGACGGCGAGCAGTAGTCCGCCGAGGCTGGAGGTGACACCAGGGGGGCGCGATGTCGGTCCGTAAGCCCGACCCCATGTCGGAAACGCGGCGCCACAGACACACATTGCTGACGGAGGGAAAGGGTGCCCCCATGTCACAGCACACTGCGAGGGGGCCGGGGGCCACCTGGGCGGCCAGGCTGGCGGGAGCTCTGCTGTGCCTCGCGGTGGCCGTCATCCATGTCAAAGATCAAGGCGGCGTCACGACGACGAGGGAGCCTCACTACATCGGTGTGGCCTATCACGTCCTGGAGATCGCTGCCGTCGTCGCTGCTGCGCTGCTTCTCGTCGGTCTCGTCCGACCGGGGTGGCTGCTGGCGGCCGGGGTCGCCGTGGGCCCCCTGCTGGGATACATCCTTTCCAGGGGCCCGGGACTGCCCGACTACAGCGACGACGTCGGCAACTGGACGGAACCGCTCGGGCTGGTCAGTCTGGCCGTTGAAGGGGCCCTCCTGCTGGTGTCGGTCCTGCTCTTTGCGCAACGCCTGCGTCGGAGGAACTACTAGCACTGTGCCGAGTGACCTTGGTGAAGGCGGACCGCCGGCCGACAGGGACAGTGCCCCCGCGAGGCCAAAGCTCTGAGGCCGGTGTTCATCCTTATCAGACCGGAGCTGAAGCCTCTATGAGCCGTCCTCGGGCGGGTGGGGTGATGGAAGGCGAGAGAGTCGTTGGCGTTCCAGTGAAGCATCCAGGGCCCTGCGGATCTCCGGGGGAAGCCGCTGGCACTGCGGCCACTGCACGACGTGCACTGCTACTTCTCGCAGCTTGACGTTGGTGTGCTGTGAGACTTCCTTGAGGACTGTCCACCCTTGCGGGGGTTGCACGCCGCTGTAGGCGATCACGACGCCGATCGCCTGGTCGATGACGGCGTGGGAGTCGATCGCCTGCGTCAGCTGCTCGATCTGCTTCCGCAGGTCGCGATTCTCGCGGTCGAGGTCAGAGCGCTCTTGCATGGGTGATCCGCAACTTTCCACCATGGCGCTGCATGGGATGGCTAGCGTCCAGGCTCTTCAGTGGAGGGGCTCAGGAGGCAGCGGCGTCGTGCACAGTCTCTCGGATCTCCAGGACGGTGTCGGCTCCGGTGATGGCGAACAGTCGCTGAAGCTGCTCCGGCGGCGCGGCCACGCGCAGGGTGCCCGTTCGGTGGATGACGATCAACAGATTGAGGAACGTGGAGTCCGCGAAGTCCACACCGGAGGCGTCCAGGATCACCTTGGGATGCTTCCTGGCGGCGGCGTTCAGGGCGTCCGCCAGAGGCTGGATCGAGTGCATGTCGTAGGAGCCGTGGGCGGCGACGACCCAGCTGCCGCGCCATTCGTACTGGTCCGAGTCGGCTTCCGGGGCATGGTCTGTGGCTTGGTCCGCGTTCTGCTCCTCGCCGGCGTTGCTCATGAGTTCTGGCACGACGGCCTCATCCCTGGACACCTTCGGGGTCTCCTTCCGCGGCGCTTCAGCGCGGACCACGTCAGCGGTTACCGGAAAAGTATGTCATGCATCCGGGTTCGGCAACGGTGGCCCCTTAAAATGCCGGCCATGGTTGGAGTGCCGGAACCTCACAGCGGATGGACGTTCATCACTAGCCACGCACGGGTACTGGCAGCCATCGCCGACAATCCGAACGTCCGGATCCGCGACATGGCTGCCCGCTGCCGGCTCACGGAGCGCGCCGTCCAGCGCATCATTTCCGACCTTGAACAGGAGGGTTACCTCTCCCACACCCGTGACGGGCGCACGAACACCTACCGCATAGAGCCGGACAAGGTGTTGCGCCACCCGGCAGAAGCCGGCCTGTCCGTCGCCGCCCTGCTTTCCCTGCTCGTGCAGGACGAGACCGACCGCGCCGCAAAGCCGGTTCCTCGGTAGCTGCGTCTGGCGGGCGCTGACAGTGTGTACCTCCTCACCCCACCACTCTCCCCAGCTCCCATCCCGTACACCGTCGACCCACACTTCGTGGAGCGGGGCCTTCGCCGCCTGCGCCATCGCCGCGGAACGGCCCGGCCTGGCCGTGGCGGGCGACAGCTCCGGCGGCTGGTCCCGCATCCGTACCCCGTATCTGTCCCTCGCCGACGCTGCGGCCACCTGCCGAGAGTCCGCGCACCTCGCCCCCGACGTACCGGCGCTGACGCCTTTCCGGCCTTACGTCCCACCCGTGCCCGTGGAGGACGCCGGGCCGGTCACCGCCCCTCGCCCGGTCACCGGATAACCCACCCCGCCCAACGGCCGGCGCGGCCCTTCCGCGCCAAGTCCCTACCCCGCCATGCCTGAAGAAGGGAGAGCACTCGCCGTGTGCAGACCTCCGGCTCCGGGCCTGGGCGCACATGCTCGGATTCCGCGGCCACTTCTCCACCAAGTCCCGCCGCTACTCCACCACCCTCGGTGCCCTCCGCGACGCCCGTGCCGACTGGCGCCGCGCCCAAGCCGCACCGCCTGTGCCGCTGGACGGCGAAACCACGCTCGTCCTCGCTCACTGGGTCTTCGCCGCAACCGGCCTCAGTACCGCCGAATCCTGGCTCGTCGCCTCGCTCGAACCAGCCCCCGGAACGGAAGGAGAACCGACCCATGGTTGAGCCCCGACCGACTGTTGCCCCGCCGGAGACGGCCGATCCCACGCTGGCGCTCCTGACCGTAGAGGAGGCGGCTCGGCGGCTCCGTACCGGCCGTATGACGTGCTTCCGGCTCGTCCTCGCCGGTGAGATCGAGTCGGTCCCCGTCGGGCGACTCCGTCGAGTCCCGGTCGGCGCCGTGCCCGCCTACGTGGCCAAGCTGCGCCACCGACCCGCCGAAGCGGCCTGAGAGGGAGCGACATGGCAGAGCAGAAGCGCACTCGCCAGCCCAACGGTGCCTCCTCGATCTACCTCGGCAAGGATGGCAAATGGCACGGACGAGTGGCGGTCGGCGTCCGTGATGACGGCAAGCCCGACCGACGCCACATCGAGCGGAAGTCCAAGGCCGAGGTGACCAAGGCCGTCCGCGAGATGGAGCGGGCGCGGGATGAGAAGAAGCTCAGGAAGGCGGGCCAGGGCTGGACCGTCCAGGCGTGGCTGGAGCACTGGGTCGAGAACATCGCGAAGCCGTACGTCTCTGAGAACACGTACGACGGGTACGAGGTCGACGTTCGCGTTCACCTCGTGCCCGGCCTCGGCGCGCACAAGCTCGACCGCCTGGAGCCGGAGCACCTGGAGCGCTTCTACCGGAAGATGCGGCAGGCGGGGAGCGCGGCCGGCACCGCCCACCACGTCCATCGCACGGTCCGGGTCACCCTCGTGAGGCCGTTCGGCGCGGGCACGTCCCCACCAACGTGGCCGAGATCGCCAAGGCACCCCGCCTCGAAGAAGAGGACATCGAGCCGTACACGATCGAAGAGGTTCAGAGCCTGCTGGTCGAGGCGGCCAAGCTGCAGCGCGCGCTGGGTCGTCGCCCTGGCCCTCGGCCTCCGCCGAGGGGAGGCGCTCGGGCTGCACTGGGAGGACGTCGACCTGGCCGCAGGGTATGTCCGTATCCGCAAGAACCGGCTGCGGCCCAAGTACGCGCACGGCTGCGGTGTGGATCCGTGTGACAGGAAGGCGGGCTACTGCCCCAAGCGGGAGCAGATCCGGCGCGAGCACAAGTCGACCAAGTCACGCGCGGGGCGGCGCACCACGGCACACCCGCTGATCAAGATTCTTCGCCAGCACCAGGAGGTACAGGATCGGGAGCGGCTCGCCGCCGGTGCGGACTGGGAGGGCAAAGGGTACGTCTTCGCCTCGCCGACCGGCGGGCCGTTGAGCCCGAACACCGACTTTCACGTCTGGTAGCGGCTTCTCCGGGGTGCGGGCGTACGAGACGGTCGCCTCCATGACGCTCGTCACACCGCTGCGACTGTTCTCCTGATCCTCGGAGTCCCGGACGTCGTGATCGACGCGATCACGGGTTGGGAACCTGGGGGAGCGGCGCGGATGCGCGCCCGGTACATGCATGTGACCGGGACCATGCTCCGCAAGGTCGCTCAGCAAGTCGGAGACGCGCTCTGGGTGCTGCCCGGCACCGAAGAAAAATCCGACTGAGACGGAAACTGAGACGGACAACGTCGAAGGGCCCCACTGCGAACAGTGGGGCCCTTCGACATCGTGCCCGGTGAGGCACTGGCGGAGGATACGAGATTCGAACTCGTGAGGGGTTGCCCCCAACACGCTTTCCAAGCGTGCGCCCTAGGCCTCTAGGCGAATCCTCCGCCGGAAACATTACATGACCGAGGGGAGTGCTCGCGAACCCGTTCCCGCAGGCCCGGATCGGGGGTGGCCGCGGCCGGGGACGCGGTACTGACCGGGGGCCGCCATCGGGTACTGTGGGGCACAGCCCCTCACGCGGCGCTATCTGACTGAACTCCCCCAGGGCCGGAAGGCAGCAAGGGTAGGTCGGCTCTGGCGGGTGCGTGGGGGGCGCTTGCTTTCCCGGGTTGTCAGTGGGCGCCTATAACCTCGTAAGCGTGTCGTCTCTCGCGCTGTACCGCCGCTATCGCCCGGAGACCTTTGCCGAGGTCATCGGGCAGGAGCATGTCACCGACCCGCTGCAGCAGGCGCTGCGGAACAACCGGGTCAATCACGCGTACCTGTTCAGCGGTCCGCGCGGCTGCGGCAAGACGACGAGCGCGCGCATCCTCGCCCGCTGTCTCAACTGTGAGCAAGGTCCCACCCCGACCCCGTGCGGGGAGTGCCAGTCCTGCCGGGACCTCGCGCGCAACGGTCCGGGCTCGATCGACGTCATCGAGATCGACGCGGCCTCGCACGGTGGTGTGGACGACGCCCGTGAGCTGCGGGAAAAGGCCTTCTTCGGGCCGGCCGCCAGCCGGTACAAGATCTACATCATCGACGAGGCCCACATGGTCACGTCGGCCGGTTTCAACGCGCTGCTGAAGGTCGTCGAGGAGCCGCCGGAGCACCTCAAGTTCATCTTCGCGACGACCGAGCCCGAGAAGGTCATCGGGACCATCCGGTCGCGTACGCATCACTACCCCTTCCGGCTCGTCCCGCCGGGCACCCTGCGCGACTACCTCGGCGAGGTGTGCCAGAAGGAGGACATCCCGGTCGAGGACGGCGTGCTCCCGCTCGTCGTGCGCGCGGGCGCCGGGTCCGTGCGTGACTCGATGTCCGTCATGGACCAGCTCCTCGCGGGTGCCGGCGCCGACGGTGTGACGTACGCCATGGCCACCTCCCTGCTCGGGTACACCGACGGCTCGCTCCTCGACTCCGTCGTCGAGGCCTTCGCCACCGGGGACGGGGCCGCGGCCTTCGAGGTCGTCGACCGCGTCATCGAGGGCGGAAACGACCCGCGCCGCTTCGTCGCCGACCTGCTGGAGCGGCTGCGGGACCTCGTGATCCTCGCGGCCGTGCCGGACGCGGTGGAGAAGGGGCTCTTCGACGCCCCCGCCGATGTCCTGGAGCGGATGCAGGCCCAGGCCTCCACGTTCGGCGCCGCCGAGCTGAGCCGCGCCGCCGACCTGGTCAACGCCGGCCTGACCGAGATGCGCGGCGCCACCTCGCCCCGCCTCCAGCTGGAGCTGATCTGCGCGCGCGTGCTGCTCCCGGCCGCCTACGGCGACGAGCGCTCGGTGATGGCCCGCCTCGACCGCCTGGAGCGCGGCGTGAGCTTCTCTGGTGGCGCCGGCGCGCCCGCCATGGGGTACGTCCCCGGCCCCGAGGCCCATGCCGGCGCCTTCGCGGCCGGCAGCGGCGCTCCCGCACCGGCCGGCCCCCCCGTGCCGCCCGGCGGCGGCCCCGCCGCGGCCCGCGCGGCCGTACGAGCGTCCAACGGCCCCGGCGGCCCGGGTGGCCCCGGATCCGGTGCTCCCGTCGCCCCAAGTGCTCCGGCTGCCGCGGGTGCTGCGGCTGCTCCGGGTGCCGGCGGTCCGGCTCCTGTCGCCCCCGCGCCGACGGACCCCGCGCCGACGGACCCCGCGGCGCCCCCCGCGACGACGGCGCCTGCGCCCGCCCCGGCCGCCCCGGCTCCGGCTCCGGCGGAGGCGCCCGGCGCTGCCCCTGCCGCCGCCTCCGCCGCCCCCGGTGCCTGGCCCACCGCCGCTGCCGTCGGAGGCGGCCGGCGTCCCGGTGGCTGGCCCACGGCCGCGGCACCGGCGGGCGCTGCCCCGCAGGGCCAGGTCCCCGGCCGTGCCCCGGCCCAGCCGCAGCAGCGGTCCGCCCCCGCGTCGACGGCCCCGGCGGCAGCCGCCGCGGCACCCCCTGCCGCTCCCGCCCCGGCCGGTGGCCTCGACCCGCGCATGCTCTGGCCGAACATCCTGGAGGCCGTCAAGAACCGCCGCCGCTTCACCTGGATCCTGCTCAGCCAGAACGCCCAGGTGACCGGCTTCGACGGCACCACCCTCCAGCTCGGCTTCGTCAACGCCGGCGCCCGGGACAACTTCGCCGGCAGCGGCAGCGAGGACGTGCTGCGCCAGGCGCTGGCCGAGCAGTTCAACGTGCAGTGGAAGATCGAGGCCGTCGTCGACCCGTCCGGCGGCTCCGCCCCCGCGTCTCCCGGCGCCCCCGGCTTCGGCGGAGGCGGCGGCTACGGCGGCGGCGCTCCCGCCGGCGGTGGTGGCGGTGGGTACGGCGCCCCGGCCGCCCCCCGGCCCGCGCCCCCCCAGCCGTCCCCGCAGGCGTCGACGCAGTCCGGTCCCGCGGCCGCCGCGCCCGCCGCGGCTCCGTCCCGGCCCGACCCGGCCCCGGAGCCGCCCCCCGTCGCCCCCGAGGACGACGTCCCGGAGGACGACGACCCCGACCTGGACGAGTCGGCCCTCTCCGGCCACGAACTGATCGTCCGGGAGCTGGGCGCGACGGTGGTGGAGGAGTTCTCGAACGAGTAGCCCGCCGTCGAGGAGCCCCTCCGTGCGGCGCGCCCTGGACGCCTCTTTGGAGGAAGCTCCGACAAACCCGGCGCCCCGGCTTCGGCGACCTTGCCATTAGGCTGACCCCGTGAAGGTCCTCGTCATCGGCAGCGGCGCCCGCGAACACGCCCTGTGCCGCTCCCTGTCCCTCGACCCCGACGTCACGGCGCTGCACTGCGCCCCCGGCAACGCCGGCATCGCCGAGGTCGCCGAGCTGCACCCGGTCGACGCGCTCGACGGCAAGGCGGTGGCCGAGCTGGCCGCGGGCCTCGGCGCCGAGCTGGTCGTCGTCGGCCCGGAGGCCCCGCTGGTCGCCGGGGTCGCCGACGCCGTCCGTGAGGCGGGCATCCCCGTCTTCGGACCGTCGGAGAAGGCCGCCCGGCTGGAGGGGTCCAAGGCCTTCGCCAAGGACGTCATGGCGGCGGCCGGGGTGCCGACCGCCCGCTCCTACGTCTGCGCGACCGCCGAGGAGGTCGCCGCGGCCCTGGACGCCTTCGGCGCCCCCTATGTCGTCAAGGACGACGGCCTCGCCGCCGGCAAGGGCGTCGTCGTCACCGAGGACGTCGAGGCGGCCAAGGCGCACGCCGCCGGCTGCGAGCGCGTGGTCGTCGAGGAGTTCCTCGACGGCCCCGAGGTCTCCCTGTTCGCCGTCACCGACGGCGAGAGCGTCGTACCGCTGCAGCCCGCCCAGGACTTCAAGCGCGCGCTGGACGGCGACCAGGGTCCGAACACCGGCGGCATGGGCGCGTACTCGCCGCTGCCGTGGGCCGATCCGAAGCTGGTCGACGAGGTGCTGCGGACGGTTCTGCAGCCGACCGTGGACGAACTGCGCCGCCGCGGCACGCCGTTCTCCGGTCTGCTCTACGCCGGCCTGGCGATCACCAGCCGCGGCGTGCGGGTCATCGAGTTCAACGCCCGTTTCGGCGACCCCGAGACGCAGGTCGTGCTGGCCCGGCTGAAGACCCCGCTGGCCGGCCTCCTGCTGGCCGCCGCCACCGGCACCCTCGCCGACCTGCCGCCCCTGCGCTGGAGCGAGGACGCCGCCGTCACGGTCGTCGTCGCCTCGCACAACTACCCCGGCACGCCCCGCACCGGCGACCCGATCACCGGCCTGGACGAGGTGGCCGCCGAGGACGCCCCGCACGCGTACGTGCTGCACGCCGGGACCAGGCGGGACGGGGACGACGTCGTCAGCGCGGGCGGGCGGGTGCTGTCCGTCACGGCCACCGGCGCGGATCTGACCGAGGCGCGGGAGCGGGCGTACCGGGCGGTGGGCCGGGTCCGGCTGGCCGGCTCGCAGCACCGCACCGACATCGCCGCGAAGGCGGCGCGGGACGCCCAGGCGACCCCGGCGGCGGGCGCCTGACCTGCCCTGCCGTCACCCGAGACGTGCACAGGCCCCGGATCCCCGATCCGGGGCCTGATCCTTGCTGTCTGTCGCCCACCTCTGACCAAAGCCATTCCATCGAGTGAGCAATCGTCCATACGGCTGACGGGGGCCGGGGCCCCAACTAGGGTGCCGCGCAAGCCTTCCGGACGTTCCGGCACTTGGCCCACCGGCATTGCGATGTCAGTGGCGGGTGCCACAGTGGGGGAGTGAGCACCACCAGGCAAGCACGGCGACGGCAGCGAGGGGGTGAGGTCGGCACGTGAGCGGAATCGGTGTGGAGGCGGGCGCGCAGGCCGCGCGTTCCCGGGCCCTCGCCGTCCTGCGGGTCCGGGGCCGGGCGCTGGCCGTGGCCCTGTTGCCCGCGGGCGCCGCGGTGATCCTGCTGACCGGCGGCTCCACCGGCCACCTGGTCGGCCCCGGTTGGGACGCCGCGCGGGTGGCGGTGAGCGCCCTCGCCCTGCTGGTGCTGCTGGCCGCCGCCGGCATCGCCCTGGTCGTGGCCCGCGCCCGCCCCGCCATGGCGCCCACGGTGCCGGTCCCGGAGGCGTCGGCCCCGGATCTGTACCGGATGGTGCGCGACCTCGCCGACCGGCTGGACGTGCCGGCCCCGTCGGCCGTCGCGCTCACCCCGGACTGCGACAGCTGGCTGGAGGACCGCACGCACAGCGCGCACGGCCCGCCGGTCCCCTCCGCGCCCGACGAGATAGCGGGCCCCCACGGCTCCCGCGCCCACCGCCGTGCGCCGCTCGCGCCGGTCCTGGTGATCGGCTCCCCGTTCCTGTGGTGGATGCGCGTCGGCGAGCTGCGCGCGGTCCTCGCCCCGGTCATCGCCGGCACGGGTCCTTCGGCGCACCCCGACATAGCGGCCGCCCGCCGCTTCGTCCGCGGTCTGGACGCGGCGCTCGCGGTCGCCGCGGCGCCCGGCCGCGGCCCGCTGGCCCGGACCGGCTGCGTGGCGCTCGGCTGGGTGGCCGGGGCGCTGTTGCGCGGCTGCCGCGAGCACGCGACGCAGATGGAGCGCGGGGTCGCCGCGGCGGCGGCCGAGCGCGCCCAGGCGGTCGACTACGGCCTCAGGATCGTCGCCCAGGAGCAGGTCGGCCTCGCCTACGCCGGCTGGGACCGGCTCCTGACCAGGGTCGCGCTGCCCGCCTGGCGCATGGGTCGCTGGCCCTCCGGACTGGACGCGGGCGTGGTCGCGGCACTGACCGAGCTGTCCCGGCGCGACCGGCTGGCGGAGGGCTTCACCACCCGCCTCGGCGAGCGTCCCGCCTGTGACCTGCTGGAGGAGCCCGGCGCGGTGGACGAGGCCGCCTCGCTGCTCGCCGCCCGCCTCTTCCACGGCGGCCCCGCCGAGCCGGGCCCGGACTGGGCGCCGGTGGACTGGCAGGCGTATCCGGAGGAGGTCGTGGACCGCACCTGGCGCGCCGAGGCGGCCCGGCTGCACCGCGTGCTGGACGCGCTCGGCGTGCGCCCCGCCGTCGACCCGGCGGCTCCCGACCCCGGCGGCCCCACCCTGGCCCGCGTCCTGGACCACCTCACGGACCCCGCCGGCGCTGTGCAGCACCGGGCCCTCCGCAGCGCCGGCGAGCCCGCCGACGACGAGGACACCGAGGCCGGCACGGAGCGCAGCACCGCCGTGGCCGCCCGGCTGAGCGCCGAGCTGGCCCGCGAGGAAGCCGGCGCGCCGAGCGGCGCGAGCCCCGCGGACCGGAGTCCGGACAGCGCCCTGTGGGACGACGGCGCGCTGTCGCTCTTCCCGCTGCAACCCCCGCGCAGCGGCCGCGACCTCCTCGCCGACCACGTCACGGCGATGGTGTGCTGCGCGGCCGTCGACACCGCCGGCGCGGTCCCGGGCCTGGACTGGCTGGACGGCCCGGCGCTGCTGCTGGACGGTGAGCGGGCCGGCGACCTCACGCCCAGAGTGCTCACTCTGATCGAGGAGGGAGACCCGGGCCCGCTGCGCGACTGGCTGACCGCCACCGGGATACGCCCCGAGAAGCCCGTACGGCTCGTCTGACGAAAATCGGCCAAAGGGAGCCCTGTCTTCCACTTCAGGTCAATTCGCAACGACTAGTGACCGAGCACGTGCGTTATGTGATGTGCTGGGAGCGACCACGCACCTGGCAAACGCGTGCGACATACGACAGCACGGCCGAGCACGCGGAGCACCACCGGGCACCGCTGAGCACGCCGAGCACCACCGAGAACAGCGAGCACCACCGAGACAGGGCCGACACGGGGGACCTGAGGGAGGGGAGCGATCATGGCCTCGGACCACATCCGTCGCTGGGAGTCCGGAGCGCTCGCGCACGCCGTCACGGACCCCTTCGGCCAGGGCCCGGTGCCCTGGCTGCGGGGCAGCGAGACGTACTTCGACGACACCGGCCACGTGGTGCCCTGGTACGTCGACGCCAGTACCCAGCAGCACAGCGGCACCACGGGAGCCGCGCGGGTTCCCGCGCCGCGCGTGTCCCCCGGCGGCCCCCGCTCGGCCGACGACGTGCACCGCCAGATCAAGGGCTTCGCCTCCACCGGCGCGGTCGCGCCCGGCGAGGCGATCGACTTCCGCATCACGGTCGACCCGCCCCAGGAGTTCAGCGTCGACATCTACCGGATCGGCCACTACGGCGGCGACGGCGCCGCCAAGATCACCACCAGTCCGCGGCTGTCCGGCATCGTCCAGCCCGCGCCACTGACCGCCGACCGTACGGTCTCCTGTCACCACTGGTGGCTCTCCTGGCGCCTGCAGGTGCCCGCCCACTGGCACATCGGCGCCTACGTGGCCGTCCTGACCACCGCCGACGGCTACCGCTCCCACGTGCCCTTCACCGTCCGCGACGACCACCCCGCCGACCTGCTCCTGCTGCTGCCGGACGTCACCTGGCAGGCGTACAACCTCTACCCGGAGGACGGCCACACCGGCGCCAGCCTCTACCACGCCTGGGACGAGCGGGGCCGGCTGCTCGGCGAGGCCGACGCGGCGACCACGGTCTCCTTCGACCGCCCGTACGCGGGCGCCGGCCTGCCGCTCCACGTCGGCCACGCCTACGACTTCATCCGCTGGGCCGAGCGCTACGGCTACGACCTCGGCTACGCCGACGCCCGCGATCTGCACGCCGGCCGTGTCGACCCCACCCGCTACCGGGGCCTGGTCTTCCCGGGGCACGACGAGTACTGGTCGGTGCCGATGCGCCGAGCGGTCGAGGACGCCCGCGACCGGGGCACCTCGCTCGTCTTCCTGTCCGCCAACACCATGTACTGGCAGGTGGAGTTGGGGCCCTCCCCGGCCGGCGACGCGGACCGGCTGCTGACCTGCCGCAAGCGCAAGGGCCCCGGGAAGCCGGTGCTGTGGCGGGAGATCGACCGGCCCGAGCAGCAGGTCGTCGGCATCCAGTACGCGGGCCGGGTGCCCGAGCCTGCCCCGCTGATCGTCCGCAACGCCGGTCACTGGCTGTGGGAGGCGACCGGCGCGCACGAGGGCGACGAGATCGCGGGACTGGTCGCCGGGGAGGCCGACCGGTACTTCCCGCGCACGCCGCTGCCCGAGCACGAGGAGCGCATCCTGCTCGCCCACTCGCCCTACACCGACAACGACGGCGTTCTGCGCCACCAGGAGACCTCCCTCTACCACGCCCCCTCCGGCGCCTGGGTCTTCGCCTCCGGCACCTTCGCCTGGTCCCCGGCCCTGGACCGCCCCGGCCACGTGGACGCCCGCATCCAGCGCGCCACGGCGAACCTGCTGGACCGCATCTGCAAGCGCGACTGACCCCGGCGGCCGGCCGCCGGACCCGCCACCGCCCCCTGACCGAAACCGATCGTCCCCATAAGGGAGAATCGAGGTCATTGGACAGAACCACGGGGAGGAACCGTGTCCGGATTCGTAGAAAAGCCCGAGCCGATCCAGGTTCCGGGCCTGGTGCACCTGCACACCGGAAAGGTGCGCGAGCTGTACCAGAACGAGGCGGGCGACCTCGTGATGGTCGCCAGCGACCGCATGTCCGCCTACGACTGGGTGCTGCCCACGGAGATCCCCGACAAGGGCCGCGTCCTCACCCAGCTCTCCCTGTGGTGGTTCGACCAGCTGCGGGACATCGCCGTCAACCATGTGATCAGCACGGAGCTGCCCGACGGCGCCCCCGCCGACTGGGCGGGCCGCACGCTGGTCTGCAAGTCCCTGAAGATGGTCCCGGTCGAGTGCGTGGCCCGCGGCTACCTCACCGGCTCGGGCCTGCTGGAGTACAACGAGTCCCGCACGGTCTGCGGCCTCGCCCTGCCCGAGGGCCTCGTCGACGGCTCCGAGCTGCCCGCCCCGATCTTCACCCCGGCCACCAAGGCCGAGGTCGGCGAGCACGACGAGAACGTGCCCTACGAGGAGGTCGCCCGCCAGACCGGCGCCGAGACCGCCGCCCAGCTGCGCCAGGCCACCCTCGCCGTGTACTCCCGCGCCCGGGACATCGCCCGCGACCGCGGCATCATCCTGGCCGACACCAAGTTCGAGTTCGGCTTCGACGGTGACACGCTCGTCCTGGCCGACGAGGTCCTCACCCCGGACTCCTCCCGCTTCTGGCCGGCCGACGAGTGGCAGCCGGGCCGCGCGCAGCCGTCGTTCGACAAGCAGTTCGTGCGCGACTGGCTGACCTCGGCCGCGTCGGGCTGGGACCGCAAGAGCGAGCAGCCTCCGCCGCCGCTGCCGGACGAGGTCGTCCAGCGGACCCGGCAGAAGTACATCGAGGCGTACGAGCGCCTGACGGGACTGAGCTGGGTGTGACGCAAAAGGCCCCCGGAGGACCGGGGGCCTTTACTGGAGCGGACGACGAGGCTCGAACTCGCGACCTCAACCTTGGCAAGGTTGCGCTCTACCAACTGAGCTACGTCCGCGTTGCGCCGTGGCGTGAGAGCCACTATACCCAACCTCGCTCGCGTGCGAGACGCACCGCCGCATGACGGTTCTCGGCGCCGAGCTTCGTGACGGCCGCGGACAGGTAGTTCCGCACGGTCCCCGGGGACAGCGCGGCCCGCTCGGCGATCTCCGCGACCGGTGCCCCGTCGGCCGCCAGCTCCAGCACCTCGGCCTCCCGGGCGGTCAGCGGGGAGTCCCCGGCGGAGATCGCGTCGGCCGCCAACTCGGGGTCGACGTAGCGGTTTCCCGCGTGCACGGTGCGGATGATCTCGGCGAGCCGCTGGGCGCTGACGGTCTTCGGGACGAAGCCGCGCACACCCGCCGTGAGGGCCCGTTTGAGATGGCCCGGGCGGCCGTGACCGGTGACGATCAGCACCTGGCAGCCGGGTAGTTCGGTGCGCAGGGATGTGGCGACCTTCACACCGTCGGCGCCCGGCATCTGCAGGTCCAGCACGGCCACATCAGGGGCGTGGGCGCGGGCCATGGCGAGGGCCTCGGGCCCGGTGGCCGCCTCCGCGACGACGAGGAGGTCGTCCTCCAGCGACAGCAGTGCGGCGAGGGCGCCCCGGATCAGATGCTCGTCGTCGGCGAGCAACAGCCGTACCGGACCGCTCACGATGTGACTCCGCTCACTTCTTTCGCCTCCTGTGTCAGCGGCACCTCGGCCGCCAGCTGGAACCGGTCGGTCCCGACCCGGCCGGCCCGGAGCGTCCCGCCCACGGCGCCCAGCCGCTCCCGCAGCCCGGCCAGACCGGAACCCCCGTCCCGGTCGGGGGTCCCGGCCACTCCGTCGTTCTCCACCGTCAGCACCACACGCCCCCGCAGTATCCGCAGCCGCAGGGAGCAGTGGCCCGCGTCGCCGTGCCGCAGCACGTTGGTGGTCGCCTCGCGGACCACCCAGCCCAGCACGGACTGCACCTCGGCGGGCAGCCCCGCGGTCTGCGCGCCGACCTCGCACTCGATCCCCGCTGCCGCCAACACGCCTTGTGCGCCCGCGAGTTCCGTCCCGAGGTCGGCCTCCCGGTAGCCGCGGACGACGGCCCGCACCTCGCGCTGGGACTCCTGCGCGACGCGGTGCACCTCGATCATCTGCTCCACCGCCTCGGGCCGTCCGCGCCGGGCGAGTTGGACGGCCAGCTCGCTCTTGAGCGAGATCACGGACAGATTCCGGCCGATGACGTCGTGCAGATCCCGCCCGAACCTGAGGCGCTCCTCGGCGACGGCGAGCCGGGCCTCGGTCTCCCGGGCGCGGTCCGCCTCCCACATCACGGAGAGGGTCCAGGCGCCGCAGCGGCCCGCGAGCAAGGCGAAGAGCGACTGGAAGACGGTTGTCACGACGGTCGCCACCAGGCCGACGGCGCTGTGGTCGGCCCAGCCGAAGGCGGCGGCGAGCAGGACGGTGAGCAGTGCCGACCTGAGCAGAAAAGTGCGGACCGGCACGGCGAGTCCGTAGAGCAGCCCGAACGGCATCAGCAGGCCGCCGATCGCCATCCGGACCGGTACCGGCTTGGCCGCGTCCAGCGCGGCGAGCGTCACGAGGACCGCGAACCCGATTCCCAGCAGGGCGGCCGGGAAGCGGTGGGTGCCGGGCGGCAGTTCGGCGCGGCCCAGACAGGCGTCGAGCGCGGTCCTCATGAGCGCGCTCGCTGTCGCACACTGCACGACCGACACGAGGACGAGGACGGACCCGAAGACGATCGCGGCGGGCCGGTGGGCCAGCCCGGCGGGCAGGGGCAGGAGCACCCAGCAGCCGGCGATGAACCAGATCGAGCAGTGCCAGGTGATGACGCTGTACAGCTCGACCCGCTCGACCTTGCTCCGCTCTCCCCAGTGCCGCTGCCGCCAGCGCCGTATCCGGCCCGTCATCCGCTCCCCCGTACGTCAGATCTCTCACCGTCGCGGTTCCCAGCGGAACCACCGGCGTCCAGCAAACACCGCCAGGATCGCCCAGGCCACCGCGGTCGCCAGGGCGCCGAGGGCCTCGTACCCGCTCAACTGCCCGGTCCAGCCGCCCCGGACGAGCCGGATCGCGGGGGACAGCGGGAGCAACTCGCAGACGACGGCGAGCCGATGGGGCATGACCTCGGTCGGGACCATGAGCCCGGAGCCGGCCATCGTCACGAGCATCAGCGGCAGCGCGGTGACCTGCCCGCTCTCCACGGTCCGGGTGTAGGACGCGGTGAGCGCGGCGAGCCCGGCGCTGATCACGAGCCCGGCCGCCAGCCCCGGCAGCAGCAGGTAGGGCGCCCTGGGCGCGCCGGTGTGCAGCAGCGCCGCGCACCCGGCGCACAGCAACACCGCCTGGGCGAGCCCGATGCCGACCGCGGGCAGCGCGGTGCCGGCGAGGATCTCGCCGTCGGAGAGTTCCCCGGTGCGCAGCCGCTTCAGGACGAGTTCCTCGCGGCGGGCGACGTAGGCGTTGACCAGGGAGGTGTAGACGGCGAAGAGGAAGGAGAAGCCGATCGCGGCCGTCAGCATGGTCGTGCCGATGGTCAGCCCGTGCTTCCTCAGATCGACCTGGTGCAGCGCCGGCCGCACGCTGAACGGCAGCAGCAGCGGTACGGCCAGCGCCGTGACCACGACCCCCCGGTTGCGGCCGAGCAGCGCCAGCTCCGCCCGCCCCAGCGCCCGCAGCCGGCGGCTCGCCGGCGCCCACGCGATCCCGCTCACGCGGCCACCTCCCGCGACCGTCCCTGTTCGCGCGCGATGCCGAGGAACGCCTCCTCCAGCGAGGCGGAGCGCACGTCCAGGCCGCGCAGCTCGACCCCGGCCCGCTCGGCCCAGGTCAGCACACCGGTCGCCGTCCGCTGCAACCGCGTCGTGCGCAGCCGCACCATCCGGCCGTCGGTCTCGTGGCCGCTGACACCGAGGTCGGCCAGCGGTGGCAGGTCGCCGAGGAAGTAGCCCTCGGGCAGTTCGAAGGACATCCGGGAGGGCCGGCCGGCGGTCACCTCGGCCGGGGTGCCGCAGGCGGCGATCCGGCCCTCGTGCAGGATGGCGAGCCGGTCCGCGAGGCCCTCGGCCTCCTCCAGGTAGTGCGTGGTGAGCAGCACGGTCGTGCCCGCGTCGCGCAGCGCGCGCACCAACTCCCAGGTGTCCCGGCGGCCTTCGGCGTCGAGCCCGGTCGTCGGTTCGTCGAGGAAGAGCACCTCGGGATCGCCGAGCAGCGCGAGCGCGAGGTCCAGCCGCCTGCGCTCCCCGCCGGAGAGCTGCTTGACCCGTACGCCGTGTTTGCCCGCGAGCCCCACCAGCTCGAGGACCTCGCCCTCCGGCCGCGCCCCGCTGGTGCACCCGGCCCACATGCGGGCGGTCTCGGCGACGCTCAGCTCGGACGGGAAGCCGCCCTCCTGGAGCATCACGCCGGTGCGCGGCCGTACGGCGGCGCGTTCGCGGTACGGATCGTGCCCGAGCACCCGGACCCGGCCCCCGGCCGGCGCGGCGAGTCCTTCCAGCAGTTCGACCGTCGAGGTCTTGCCCGCGCCGTTGGTCCCCAGGAGGGCGAAGACCTCCCCGCGAGCCACGGAGAAGGAGATTCCGCGTACGGCCTCGAACCCGCCCCCGTAGACACGCTGGAGATCGGTGACCTCGATCACGTGTTCGTGTTCGTCGTTCATGATGCCAGCGTCCCGGCGGCGGAGGCGGTTCGGCAGTGCGCGGTGTCATCGCTCGCCGTGACAAATGTCAGAGGGCCAAGCGGAACTCGCGAACCCGGGGCGCGAAAAGACCCCGGCCCAGAAGGACCGGGGTCTCATTCCCGAGCGGACGACGAGGCTCGAACTCGCGACCTCAACCTTGGCAAGGTTGCGCTCTACCAACTGAGCTACGTCCGCACTGCCCCCGACCGGCTCCCACCGATCGGTGCGAGCACCAGCCTACCTGATCCACAAGGGTGGTTCTGACCGGTGCCAGAGCGGGTGACAGGAATCGCACACTGCGCCTTCCCCCTGGAAGGGGGATGTTCTGCTACTGAACTACACCCGCACGATCCTCGGGGTTCCGGCTTTTCGGCCTCGCCCCTCGGCGTGCTGCAGACATTAGCTGATCAACAGGGGGGTTGCGCAAGTCGGCTCCTGCGGGCTCCCCCGGACCCCTCCGGCGGGGCCCCCGCGGCGGCGCGCGTACGGGCCCCGCGCAGGCCCGAGCGCACGGTCCCCAGGGCCTGCTGACGGGCCCTGGGGGCTGCCCCTTCGCGGGCTCACTGCGCGGCGCTGAAGGCCTCGTAGACCTTCTTGGGGATGCGCCCGCGGGCCGGCACGTCCATCTTGTTGGCCTGGGCCCAGGCGCGGACGGCCGCCGGGTCGGGGGCGACCTCCGTCTGCTTGTACGCCTTGCCGGACCGCGACCGCTTGCGGCCGGCCTCGACGTAGGGCGCGAGCGCCTTGCGCAGTTTCCTTGCGTTGGATGCGTTGAGGTCGATCTCGTACGACTTGCCGTCGAGTCCGAAGGCGATCGTTTCCGCCGCTTCCGAGCCGTCGATGTCGTCAAAGAGAGTGACCACGACCTTTTGCGCCACGAATATCGGTCCCTTCGTGCGGCATGTCGATACAGCTCACGCCGCCGACATGCCGAGTATCGGCTATTGCCAATTCATTTGTACAGTGCCCGGCAATGCAAAGTGAAGCCCGACTAAATCCGCCTGCGTGTCCCGGAGCAATAGGCGGGGGCGGGCGGACTGTGGAACTTTCCCAGAACTTTTCGCGACCGCGCGGCTTCGACACCCGATCGTGATGCGGCTCACGTAGTTTCATCCAACTCTACTCGCGTAGAAATTTTGTGCGGGTAGTCTGAAGGGACCTGCTCAGCACCACACACCGGGAGTGCCAGTGGCACGCGTCGTAGTCGACGTCATGCTCAAGCCGGAGATCCTCGACCCCCAGGGCCAGGCGGTCCAGCGTGCGCTGCCGCGCCTGGGATTCGAAGGCATCTCGGACGTACGTCAGGGAAAGCGTTTCGAACTGGAAGTTGACGGGCCGGTCGACGAGGCCGTGCTCGCCCGCATCCACGATCTTGCGGAATCCTTCCTCGCCAACACCGTGATCGAGGACTTCACCGTCAAGGTGGAAGAGGCCGCGGAAGTCGCGGAGGCGGCCAAGTGACCGCTCGTATTGGCGTCGTCACTTTCCCCGGGAGCCTGGACGACCGGGACACGCAGCGCGCGATCCGTCTCGCGGGCGCCGAGCCGGTCGCCCTGTGGCACAAGGACAAGGACCTCCACCAGGTCGACGCCGTGGTCCTGCCCGGCGGCTTCTCCTACGGCGACTATCTGCGGGCCGGTGCCATCTCCCGGTTCTCGCCGGTGATGGAGACCGTCATCGAGCAGGCGAGGGCCGGCCTGCCGGTCCTCGGCATCTGCAACGGCTTCCAGGTCCTCACCGAGGCCCACCTCCTGCCGGGCGGGATGCTCGGCAACGACCACCTCCACTTCATCTGCCGTGACCAGAAGCTGCGGGTGGAGAACGCCGAGACCGCCTGGACCAGCGACTACCGCGCGGGCCAGGAGATCCACATCCCGCTGAAGAACATGGACGGCCGGTACGTCGCCGACGAGTACACGCTCGACAAGCTGGAGGCGGAGGGCCGGGTCGTCTTCCGGTACCTCGACTTCAACCCCAACGGGTCGCTGCGGGACATCGCCGGCATCACCAACGAGGCGGGCAACGTCGTCGGCCTGATGCCGCACCCCGAGCACGCCGTCGAGCCGCTGGTCGGTACCGGCCGTACCGACGGGCTCCCCTTCTTCACCTCGATCCTCAAGAAGCTGGTCAAAGCATGAGCCGGACGCCTCTGGACACGGTCGAGCACGCGGCCGCGACCCCCGACGTCGAGCTGCCCTGGGCCGAACTCGGCCTGAAGAAGGACGAGTACGAGCGGGTGGTGGAGATCCTCGGCCGCCGCCCGACCGGCGCCGAACTCGCCATGTACTCGGTCATGTGGTCCGAGCACTGCTCGTACAAGTCCTCCAAGGTCCACCTGCGCCAGTTCGGCGAGAAGGCGCCGCAGAGCGACGCCCTGCTCGTCGGCATCGGCGAGAACGCGGGCGTGGTGGACGTCGGCCAGGGCTACGCGGTCACGTTCAAGGTCGAGTCCCACAACCACCCGTCGTACGTGGAGCCGTACCAGGGCGCCGCGACCGGTGTCGGCGGCATCGTCCGCGACATCATCGCGATGGGCGCCCGCCCGGTCGCGGTGGTCGACCCGCTGCGTTTCGGCGCGGCCGACCACCCCGACACCAAGCGCGTCCTGCCCGGCGTCGTCGCCGGCATCGGCGGCTACGGCAACTGCCTGGGCCTGCCCAACATCGGCGGCGAGGTCGTCTTCGACGCCTGCTACCAGGGCAACCCGCTGGTCAACGCCGGCGCCATCGGCGTGATGCGGCACGAGGACATCCACCTCGCGAAGGCCTCCGGCGCGGGCAACAGGGTCATCCTGTACGGCGCCCGGACCGGCGGCGACGGCATCGGCGGCGCCTCGATCCTGGCGAGCGAGACCTTCGACGACGCCAAGCCCTCCAAGCGTCCCGCCGTCCAGGTCGGCGACCCCTTCCAGGAGAAGCTCCTCATCGAGTGCACCCTGGAGGCCTTCCGGGAGAAGCTGGTCGTCGGCATCCAGGACCTGGGCGCGGCGGGCCTGTCCTGCGCGACCAGCGAGCTGGCGTCGAACGGCTCCGGCGGCATGCGCGTGACCCTGGACGACGTACCGCTGCGCGACTCCACGCTCTCGCCCGAGGAGATCCTCATGAGCGAGTCGCAGGAGCGCATGTGCGCGGTCGTCGAGCCGGAGAAGGTCGGCCGCTTCCTGGAGATCTGCGAGAAGTGGGACGTCATCGCCACCGACATCGGCGAGGTGACCGACGGCGACCGGCTGGAGATCTTCTGGCACGGCGAGAAGATCGTGGACGTCGACCCGCGCACGGTCGCGCACGAGGGACCGACGTACGAGCGCCCGTACGCCCGCCCGGACTGGCAGGACACCCTCCAGGCGGACGACGCGAACAAGCTGCCGCGCCCGCGGACGCCGCAGGAGCTGCGGGCCCAGGTCCTGAAGCTGGTCGCGTCCCCGAACCAGGCGTCCAAGAAGTGGATCACCCAGCAGTACGACCACTTCGTCCAGGGCAACACGGTGCTGGCCCAGCCCGAGGACTCGGGCATGATCCGCATCGACGAGGAGAGCGGCCTCGGCGTCGCCATCGCGACCGACGGCAACGGCCGGTACGCCAAGCTCGACCCGTACACGGGCGCGCAGCTGGCGCTGGCCGAGGCCTACCGGAACGTGGCGACCACCGGCGCCAAGCCCCTCGCCGTCTCCGACTGCCTGAACTTCGGCTCGCCCGAGGACCCGGCGGTCATGTGGCAGTTCGCGGAGGCGGTGCGCGGTCTCGCGGACGCCTGCCTGCAGCTCGGCACCCCGGTGACCGGCGGCAACGTCTCGCTCTACAACCAGACGGGCGAGGCGGCCATCCACCCGACCCCGGTCGTGGCGGTCCTGGGCGTCATCGACGACGTGGCCCGCCGCACGCCGGTCGCCTTCCAGGAGGAGGGCCAGCTGGTCTACCTCCTCGGCGACACCCGCGAGGAGTTCGGCGGCTCGGCCTGGTCCCAGGTGGTCCACGACCACCTCGGCGGCCTGCCCCCGAAGGTCGACCTGGAGCGCGAGCGGCTGCTGGCCGAGATCCTGATCTCCGCCTCCCGCGACGGCATGATCGACTCCGCGCACGACCTGTCCGACGGCGGTCTGGTCCAGGCCGTCGTCGAGTCGGCCCTGCTGGGCGGCAAGGGCGCGCGCCTGGTCGTCCCGGACGGCCTGGACGCCTTCACCTTCCTGTTCTCCGAGTCGGCCGGCCGCGCGATCGTCGCCGTGCCGCGCTCGGAGGAGCTGCGCTTCACCGACATGTGCGCCGCCCGGGGCCTGCCGGCCACGCGGATCGGCGTCGTGGACGGTGAAACGGTCGAGGTCCAAGGCGAGTTCGAGCTGTCCCTGGAGGAACTGCGCACGGCGCACGAGGACACGATCCCGGCGCTGCTGGCGTAAGCGGTCAGCCGGAGGGCCCCGTCCGGGACACCGGGCGGGGCCCTCCGCGTGCGCCACGGACAGCGCTCCCGATCGCGGCCCCGCACAGGGGCATCGCCAGGGCCGTCCGCAGCCGCCACAGGCAGGCGTGCACGCGGTCGGGCCGCGGTCGGGGGCGGCCCAGGCGCCCGCGCGGCCGGGCCGCTGGCAGCTCGGGACGCGGGCGTAGATCGGATGCCCGGCGGTCCGTACGCGTCGCCCCGGGCCCGGAGGCAGGGCCAGGCTGCCTGAACGCGCTCTCGCGCCCCGCTCCGGCACGGACCCCGGCCCGCACGTGCGCCCCCGCCGGCTCCTGACCGGCACCCCCGACGGGCACGCCCGCCACCCCGCCCGATTCCACCCGCCGCTCCCGGCAGGCCCCACCTCGCACGGCCCACAGCCCTCGCCGGGAGCCGCACCCCCGGCCCGGACGCCCCCATTTCGCTCGCCGTCAGAGCTGAGGGCCGCATAGGCTCACCGTCATGCCTCCGGCCAAGAAGCGTGCCCGTACGTACGATCCCGTCAAGACGCGTGCCGCTGTGCTCGCCCAGCTCGGAAACGTACGGCAGGCCGTGCGCGGGCTGACGGGCGAGCAGTTGGCGCTGCCGACCCGGCTCGGTGAGTGGACCGTGCGGGAACTGGTCGTGCACATCGGCATGGCGGTCACCGCCGTGCACCGCGCCCTCGGCAACCCGGCTCCGCCGCGGCAGGACGTGACCCTCGTGCAGTGGGCCTTTGCCACCGCGGCCAACTCCTCCGCCATCGACGCGTTCACCCGCGACCTCACCGCCCAGCACCCCGACCTCGACGCCTACCTCGCCGACGTCGACGCGTCCCTGCGCACGCTGCTCGCCGAGCACCCCGGCGGCCGGCTGCTGGCGACGAACGCGGGCGCGCTGCCGCTGGACGACTACCTGGTCACCCGTACCGTCGAACTCGTCGTCCACACCGACGACCTCAACGCCGCCGTGCCGGGCCTCGACGTCCCCTACGACCGCCAGGCCCTGGCCGCCTGCACCCGGCTGCTCGCCGACGCCCTCGCCGTGAAGGCGCCCGGCGGCTCCACCGAGGTGCGGGTACCGCCGTACGCCGTCGTGCAGTGCGTGCAGGGGCCGAGGCACACCCGGGGCACCCCGCCGAACGTCGTGGAGACCGACCCGCTCACCTGGATCCGGCTCGCCACCGGCCGCGTGGGCTGGAAGGACGCCCTGGAGCAGGCCGAGGTGCGCGCCGGCGGGGAGCGGGCGGACATCGGGGGACTGCTGCCGCTCATGTCGTGACCTCGGGCGTACCGCGAGCGGAACCCCTCGTACCGGCCGCCCGTCCAACCCGTATGAACCGGTACAAGCAGTGCATCCCCCTGGCGGCAGCGGCCCTGCTGGTGGCGTGCGGCAGTTCGCAGGCGGACAGTGGTGCCGTGAGTTCACGACAAGCGGTCACCGGCGTCGAGTGGCGGGTCGACAGCCTCACCACCGGCGGTACGACCCGCCACGCGCCCGCCGTCGCCCGGCTGCGCGTCGACGCCGACGGCAAGGCGGCCGGCAATCTCGGCTGCAACCAGTTCAGCGCCCGGGCCACCGTCCGCGGCGACCGGATCACCCTCGGCGACCTGCGTACGACCCGCATGGCCTGCGCCCCGGACCGGATGGACTTCGAGCGCGCCCTCGCCCGCGCGCTGACCACCGGCACGCTCGTCGCCAGGACCGACGACGGGAAGCTGACGCTCACCGACGGCAACGGCGACCTCATCAACCTCAGCCGTCACACCTCCGGATGATGTGCGACACCTCACTCGCGCATCCGGCAGCTACGGCCGGCAGGGCCGTCCCGCAGCCGCACGACGGTCGGCCGGCTCCCGACAGCGCCCCGCTGACCTGCGTAAACAGAGAAAGCGACAAGGTGATCCGGACTCGCCGATCCGGTACGTCGGCACAGAGCAGGCATTCCCCAATTCGGACCAGTGGTCGACCTCGCCTACACTCGGTGGCGTGCCACGTGGTGACGGTCGACTCAATCACGATCTGCTCCCCGGTGAGAAAGGCCCCCAGGACGCGTGTGGCGTCTTCGGTGTCTGGGCTCCGGGCGAAGAGGTCGCAAAGCTCACGTACTTCGGGCTCTACGCCCTCCAGCACCGGGGTCAGGAATCCGCGGGAATCGCGGTCAGCAACGGCTCCCAGATCCTCGTCTTCAAGGACATGGGCCTGGTCTCCCAGGTCTTCGACGAGACCTCGCTCGGTTCGCTCCAGGGTCATATCGCGGTCGGACACGCCCGCTACTCGACCACCGGCGCCTCCGTGTGGGAGAACGCCCAGCCGACGTTCCGCGCCACCGCGCACGGCTCGATCGCGCTCGGCCACAACGGCAACCTGGTCAACACGGCCCAGCTCGCCGAGATGGTCGCCGAGCTGCCGAACGACAACAACAGCCGCTCCACCCGGGTCGCGGCCACCAACGACACCGACCTGCTGACGGCGCTGCTCGCCGCCCAGGTCGACGAGGACGGCAAGCCGCTGACCATCGAGGAGGCCGCCCACGCGGTGCTCCCGAAGGTGCGCGGTGCCTTCTCGCTCGTCTTCATGGACGAGCACACCCTCTACGCCGCCCGTGACCCGCAGGGCATCCGCCCGCTGGTCCTCGGCAGGCTGGAGCGCGGCTGGGTGGTCGCCTCCGAGACCGCCGCCCTCGACATCACCGGCGCGAGCTTCGTGCGGGAGATCGAGCCGGGCGAGTTCGTCGCCATCGACGAGAACGGTCTGCGCGCCTCGCGATTCGCGGAAGCAAAGCCCAAGGGCTGTGTCTTCGAGTACGTGTACCTGGCCCGCCCGGACACCGACATCGCCGGCCGGAACGTGTACCTCTCCCGGGTCGAGATGGGCCGCCGGCTCGCCAAGGAAGCACCCGTCGAGGCCGACCTGGTCATAGCGACCCCGGAATCCGGCACCCCGGCCGCCATCGGCTACGCGGAGGCCTCCGGTATCCCCTTCGGCGCGGGTCTCGTGAAGAACGCCTACGTGGGCCGGACCTTCATCCAGCCCTCGCAGACCATCCGCCAGCTGGGCATCCGCCTGAAGCTGAACCCGCTGAAGGAAGTCATCAAGGGCAAGCGCCTGGTCGTCGTCGACGACTCGATCGTGCGCGGCAACACCCAGCGCGCCCTGGTCCGCATGCTGCGCGAGGCCGGCGCCGCCGAGGTCCACATCCGGATCTCCTCGCCGCCCGTGAAGTGGCCCTGCTTCTTCGGCATCGACTTCGCCACGCGCGCGGAGCTGATCGCCAACGGCATGTCCATCGAGGAGATCGGCACCAGCCTCGGCGCCGACTCGCTCGCCTACATCTCCATCGACGGCATGATCGAGGCGACCACCATCGCCAAGCCGAACCTGTGCCGCGCCTGCTTCGACGGCGAGTACCCGATGGAGCTGCCGGACCCCGAGCTGCTGGGCAAGCAGCTGCTGGAGACCGAGCTGGCGGCCGGTCCCGCCGCCACGGCCGCGGCCGACGCCATCCGTCGCCCGTAAGCCCCGTCATCCCAACCCGAAAGACCCAGGCAATGTCTGAGAGCCAGTCCGGTGCTTCCTACGCGGCTGCCGGTGTCGACATCGAGGCGGGCGACCGCGCGGTCGAGCTGATGAAGGAGTGGGTGAAGAAGACCCGGCGCCCCGAGGTCCTCGGCGGCCTCGGCGGCTTCGCCGGCCTCTTCGACGCCTCCGCCCTCAAGCGCTACGAGCGTCCGCTGCTCGCCTCCGCCACGGACGGCGTCGGCACGAAGGTCGACATCGCACGCCGGCTCGGCGTCTACGACACGATCGGCCACGACCTGGTGGCCATGGTCATGGACGACATCGTGGTGTGCGGTGCCGAGCCGCTGTTCATGACGGACTACATCTGCGTCGGCAAGGTGCACCCCGAGCGCGTCGCGGCCATCGTGAAGGGCATCGCGGAGGGCTGTGTGCTCGCCGGATGCGCCCTGGTGGGCGGTGAGACGGCCGAACACCCGGGTCTGCTGGGCGAGGACGACTTCGACGTCGCCGGCGCCGGTACGGGCGTCGTGGAGGCCGACCGGCTGCTCGGCGCCGATCGTATCCGTACGGGTGACGCGGTGATCGCCATGGCGTCCTCCGGGCTTCACTCGAACGGGTACTCCCTGGTCCGCCACGTGCTGCTGGACCGCGCCGGTCTCGCGCTGGAGGCGGAGGTCGCCGAACTCGGCCGCACCCTCGGCGAGGAGCTGCTGGAGCCGACGAAGATCTACTCGCTGGACTGCCTGGCGCTGCTGCGCACCACCGATGTGCACGCCTTCTCGCACATCACCGGCGGCGGCCTCGCGGCCAACCTGGCCCGCGTGATCCCGGACGGGCTGCACGCCACCGTCGACCGCTCCACCTGGACCCCGGGCGCGATCTTCGACCTGGTCGGGAAGACCGGGAACGTCGAGCTGCTGGAGCTGGAGAAGACCCTCAACATGGGCGTCGGCATGATGGCGGTCGTCCCCGCGGAGTCCACCGAGGTGGCCCTCGCGACCCTGGCCGACCGGGGGGTCGACGCCTGGGTGGCCGGCGAGATCACCGAGCGTGGCACGAAGGCGACGGGCGCCGAGCTGGTCGGGACCTACGCGGACTGACGGGCCGGGACGCGCGCGGCTCCAAGGAGAACGCCGCGGCCTGACCCGCCGCCCGGTCCCTTGCCTCCATGACCATGGGACAAGCACAGAAACCGGTCGGTGGCACTGCCACCGACCGGACTGGTCAATGCAAGGTCAAGCTCCGCGACGGTGCTGCTGCCGAGGACCCTCGTCCTCGTCCTCGTCGTCGTCCTCATAGAGGTCGGCGTACCGAGAGTACAGATCGTCGTCGTCATGCTCATCGGCGTCCTCGAAGCGGTCGCCGTTCGGCGACTGGTTCGACGTCGATGCGCCCAGCTCCTCGGCCAGGCGTGAGAGATCCGTCCCGCCGCTGTTGTACTTCAGCTGGCGGGCGACCTTCGTCTGCTTGGCCTTGGCCCGGCCGCGCCCCATGGCTCGACCCCCTCAACGACGGGGCTCGACGGCCCCAGAGTCTGACACGCGTTCATGATCTGGAACGGACTCTCCGCAGAGAGGCCGGTCCGTAGGGCTTCCACGGTACCTGAGCCCGCGCCCATACGGTACGTCGCCCGCAGCACGCGCGTGTGCACAGGACCTTCGAGGCGCCCCGTCCTCGCTGGTCAGTGGCGATTTTAACCACTTATCGGGGAACGACCCGCCGGTGGAAGTGAGAGTTCTCTCCAAGTTCGCGCCGACGGGTACCGCTCACCTGTGCGACCGGGTCAGTGCGCCGCGTGTCCCGCGCGGGCCTCCGCCATCCGCTGCTCGGCGATCCGGTCGGCCGCGGCGGCCGGCGGAATACCGTCATCCTTCGCACGTGCGAAGATGGCGAGCGTGGTGTCGAAGATCTTCGCCGCCTTCGCCTTGCACCGGTCGAAGTCGAACCCGTGCAGCTCGTCGGCGACCTGGATGACCCCGCCGGCGTTCACCACGTAGTCCGGTGCGTAGAGGATCCCGCGATCGGCGAGGTCCTTCTCCACACCCGGGTGCGCGAGCTGGTTGTTGGCCGCGCCGCACACCACCGAGGCGGTGAGCACCGGGACGGAGGCGTCGTTCAGGGCGCCGCCGAGCGCGCAGGGGGCGTAGACGTCGAGCCCCTCGACCCGGATCAGCTCCTCGGTGTCGGCGACCGCCGTCACGCCCTCGGGGTACTGGTCGAGGATCCGCCGGACGGCGTCCGCGCGCACGTCCGTGATCACGACCTCGGCGCCCTCGTCCCGCAGGTGCCGGACCAGGTGGTGGCCCACCTTGCCGACGCCGGCGATGCCGACCTTGCGGCCGCGCAGCGAGGGGTCGCCCCACAGGTGCTGGGCGGAGGCGCGCATGCCCTGGTAGACGCCGAAGGAGGTGAGCACGGAGGAGTCGCCGGCGCCGCCGTTCTCGGGGGAGCGGCCGGTGGTCCAGCGGCACTCGCGGGCGACGACGTCCATGTCGGCGACGTAGGTGCCGACGTCGCACGCGGTGACGTAGCGCCCGCCGAGCGAGGCGACCATGCGGCCGTAGGCGAGCAGCAGTTCCTCGGTCTTGTCGCGCCCCGGGTCGCCGATGATCACGGCCTTCCCGCCGCCGTGGTCGAGGCCGGCCATGGCGTTCTTGTACGACATACCGCGCGCGAGGTTGAGGGCGTCGGCGACGGCCTCGGCCTCGGTGGCGTAGGGGTAGAAGCGCGTGCCGCCGAGGGCCGGGCCCAGGGCGGTGGAGTGGATGGCGATCACGGCCTTGAGGCCGCTGGCGCGGTCCTGGCAGAGCACGACCTGCTCATGACCCCCCTGCTCCGAGTGGAACAGGGTCTGCAGGACATCAGCAGGTGCGCCAATTACGTCGGTCACTGTGGTGACTCCTGTGTAAAGAGCGGCGAGTGGGGTCGGGCCCCGTACGGGTGGCGGGGTGCCGTGGCATGAGCGTAGAGCCTCGGCACGACCACCATCCGTGCAGTGTTCAGGATCACTCTCGCGTGCCCCTCGCGCACGCATGTCCGTGGGACGATTTGCAGTGGTTTTGCAGCGGTTTTCGAGCCGGGCCCGATGGGGAGGGAGCAGGCGTGCCGAAGGTGTCCTCCGTGGTCGTCCCCTATGCCGCGTACCTGCGCGTGTACGAGCCGCTGGGCGCCTTCCCGGAGCCGGAGCGCAGCCACTGGGCGGGCTACGCCCGTCGTCCCGAGCGCCCCACCTACCAGGACGAGCTGCGCCGCTCCCTCGCCGACTTGCTGCCCACCCCGCCGGTCGCGGTGCCGGTGCACGAGAGCAGCGACGCCTTCGTGCTGGAGGCGGACGGGGTCGTCTGCGTGTGCCCGTGGCGGACCCGGCTGCGCGGCTGGCAGGCGCTCGGCGAGTTGGCGGAGGAACTGCCCGCGCCGGTGCTGGACGCGGTGCTGCCCCCGGTCGTGCGCCGGCAGGCGGCGCAGGACTACGAGCGCTGGCTCGCCCGCAATCCGGACGCCCGGCCGTGGATCCGCACCGCCACCTGGCAGGTGCCGCTGAACTGGTTCGTGCTGGTCTCGGACGAGGAGCGGCGCTACGACAAGGGCACCGCCGAGGTGCCCCCGCTGCTGCGGTACCGCACGCCGATGGTGCAGGCCCGGCGCCGGGTCGCGCGGGCGCTGCGCACCCTGAGGGACACCGTCGAGGAGAGCCCGCTGATCGACGGGCTGGTGGACGTCGGCCGCTGGCTGGAGGAGTTCCACCCGCGCTCGGTGGTGGAACTGGACTACGGCGGCCTGGTGCACGTGCTGTCGGCCGGTGAGCTGGAGGGCGACCACTCGGCGGCGGACGTGGCCGACGGCATCCAGGCGCTGCGCCGGGGCGACGGCGCGGCGGCCGGGGAGGCGTACGCGCGGCTCGTGGAGCGCTGGCGGTCGGTACGGGACCGGCGCTCGGCGAACTGAGTGATGCACGTCACGCCCCAAAGCGCCGTGGAACGGCATACGGTCTACCGCACTTGACGACCTGACGGGACGTTGGTCCCGATCCGGGCGTTTGTGTCAAGGATGGCCTAAGCGTGATGGATCGCACGTACAGGGCCCTTGCGTCTCTTGCCACTCCTCATGCCAAAATAGGACAAGGAGTCCGGGGAGGACTCTGTCCGCCCAACTGTGTACCGCTGTGGGCGGAATCTCAGCATTGCACGCTTTGGGGGGTCTGATGACTCCTGATCGTCCTGTGACTGATCGTCACAGTGGCGTGACTGTCCGCTATGGCATGGTCCATCGGCTTCCGTCGCTGATGAACACCTGGGAGGGCAATTCCATCGGTTTGGCCGACGCGGCTGGACAGATGGTGTAGTTGTAGTGCCGAGGACAAGCCGTTCGTCCTATAACCGACTCGACTCGCGTCCGCCATTTCGGGCAACGCGGGTCAAGGTGCAGAATTTAGAGGAAAGAACCGAGAAGGTTCGGTTCTCCCGAGGAGGCCGCTCATGACCGCTCGCACCCCTGATGCCGAGCCGCTGCTGACCCCGGCTGAGGTCGCCACCATGTTCCGTGTCGACCCCAAGACGGTCACGCGGTGGGCGAAGGCCGGCAAGCTCACTTCGATTCGCACGCTCGGCGGGCATCGCCGCTACCGCGAGGCCGAGGTCCGCGCTCTGCTCGCGGGCATCCCGCAGCAGCGCAGCGAGGCCTGAACAACCGCATAACCGGGCGAAACGGCAGGTCCCCCAACATGCCGGGAAGCCCGGGACGCTAGCTCCAACCGACGCGGGACCTGCCCCAACAGGACCCACGCCCAAGCCGGACAGACCGTTGTCGGCAGCGACACAGGGTGCGTCGTGGATCGCGCTGGACTCCGCCGGGTCCAGCGCGATCTTTTTTGTGCGCTGGTCGGACCTCGGGGGCGCTTCTGTGAGCGGCCTTGTCGGACTCTGGGGAGGGCTGTCGGATCGGCTGTGCGTGGCCTCTGGGGTAGGTGCAATTGCACATATTAAATTGACCTGTTGTAGGGCGTGGGTAAGTACCGCTCTTTCAAAAACTCATGCGGTGACTCCCGTCACATGCGCGGGTGGTTGTTGCCGACGGCATGTGTGCGCTAATGGAACGTCATGTCCCAGCGTCCCACGGGAGATGGGGCGTTGGAGTCGGCGTCGCTCACCCGAGCCGGCTGCTACGGTCCGGGACCCCGTGCGGGCAGTCCCCGCCCTCCACGCCGTCGGCGCCGTCGACGACGTCGTCCTCCTCCTCGTCCGTCTCCCGCGCTCGCGGCCCGGCGTCCATCGCCAGCCGCAGGAGGTGATGGCAGACGGGACAGTGGCGGGTGAGGTGCCGGTAGGACGAGGCGGCCGCCAGATGCGCCCTCAACAGCGCCCGTGTCTCATGCCGGGCCGTTGCCCCCATACGCCACCTCCACAGGCCCTGCCGCACGGCAGGCCCTGTCTTCTGGGTACAGACGGAATGTGACGCCGTCAAGGGATGCAGCCGCCCCCACCGGCCCGCCCTGGCGAGGCCCGGCCGACCGCCGCACGGGACCGCGCCCGCCTTCCCTGGGCGCGGCTGCTCCATGCGCGCGGGCGCGGCGCCTGCGGCGCTGGGGTGGCTGCTGTGGTGGCGGGTACGCCGAAGGGCCCGCATCCCTGCTGGGATGCGGGCCCTTCTTCGATGCGGTCCTGACGGGATTTGAACCCGCGGCCTCCACCTTGACAGGGTGGCGAGCACTCCAAACTGCTCCACAGGACCAGGTCTCGCGGCGCTTGGCTCCGTGCTTTGCGCTGCGAGATGAGACTGTACAGGAGGTGGGGCCGCCTGGTCGAACTCACTCCCTGTACGCGCTCGATCACGGCACGGCCGCGTCGATCGCCTTCACGATCCGCTTGTCGGAGATCGGGTACGCGGTGCCGAGGGCGTGCGCGAAATAGCTGACCCTCAGCTCCTCCAGCATCCAGCGGATGTCCAGGACGGCCTGGGGGACGGGGCGGCCCTTCGGGAGCTGTTCCAGGAGCCAGGCGTACTCGTCCCGCATCTCGTGGACCTTCTCCATGCGGGTGGTGTCCCGCTGGACGTTCGTCGGCATCTGCTGCAGGCGCCGGTCCACGGCCACCAGGTAGCGCATCAGGTCCGGCAGCCGGCGTATCCCGGCCCACGTCACGAAGCCCGGCTTCACGAGGGCGTCCAGCTGTCCGCGGACGTCCGTCAGGTTCGCCAGCAGCGCCGGGCTCCGCACGGCCTTCAGACGGCGTTCAGCGGCCTGCCACGCCGCGAGGACCTGCTGCACCTGGGCCACCGTGCGGACCGTCGTGTCCACGATCTCGGCGCGGACCTTGTCGTACAGCTTCCGGTACGACTCCTCGTCCCACACCGGCCCGCCGAAGTCCGCGATCAGCTTATCCGCCGCGGCCATCGCGCAGTCGTCGAAGAGGGCCTGGATCGAGCCGTGCGGGTTCGCCGACAGGGCGAGCTTCTGGGCGTTCGTCAGCTTCTCCGAGGCGAACTTCGCCGGGTTCACCGGGATGTTGCGCAGGATCAGGCGCCGGGTGCCCTTCCACATGGCCTCCGTCTGCTCGGCCTCCGTGTCGAAGAGCCGTACCGAGACCGTGTCGCCGTCGTCCACCAGTGCCGGGTACGCCTTCACCGGCTGGCCGGCCCGGCGGGTCTCGAAGACCCGGGTCAGCGTGCCGATCGTCCAGTCGGTCAGGCCCTTGCGCTCCAGGGACTCGCCGCCCTCCCGGGAGGCCGTGGCGGCGGCCGCCTGGGACAGGGCCTTGCGCGCCTTCGGTTTCAGCGTGAGCTTCAGCGCCTGAAGATCCTTGTCCTCGGCCAGCTTCCGGCGCCGCTCGTCGACGATCCGGAAGGTGATCCTCAGGTGGTCGGGGACCTTCGTCCAGTCGAAGTCCTCCGCCTCGAAGGGGACGCCGACCATCCGCTTCAGCTCGCGCGCCATCGTCAGCGTCAGTGGCTCCTGGAGGGGCACCGCCTTCTCAAGGAACGCCTTCGCGTAGTTCGGGGCGGGGACGTAATTGCGGCGGATGGGCTTGGGCAGGGAGCGGATCAGCTCCGTCACGACCTCCTCGCGCAGGCCCGGGATCTGCCAGTCGAAGCCCTCGTCCGTGACCTGGTTGAGCACCTGGAGGGGGATGTGGACCGTGACGCCGTCGGCGTCCGCACCCGGCTCGAACTGGTACGTCACCCGGAACTTCAGCTGCCCCTGCCGCCAGGAGTCCGGATAGTCGGCCTTGGTGACCGCCTCCGCCGACTCCCGGATGAGCATCTCCCGCTCGAAGTCCAGGAAGTCCGGCTGCTCGTGCCGCTTGTGCTTCCACCAGGAGTCGAAGTGGGCGCCCGACACCACGTGCTCGGGCACGCGCTGGTCGTAGAAGTCGTAGAGCGTGTCGTCGTCGACCACGATGTCCCGGCGCCGGGCCCGGTTCTCCAACTCCTCGACCTCGCTGAGGAGTCTGCGGTTGTCGGCGAAGAACTTGTGGTGCGTGCGCCAGTCGCCCTCCACGAGCGCGTTGCGGATGAACAGCTCGCGGCTCGCCTCCGGGTCGATCCGGCCGTAGTTGACCTTCCGCTGGGCGACGATCGGGACGCCGTACAGCGTGACCTTCTCGTACGCCATCACGGCCGCCTGGTCCTTCTCCCAGTGCGGTTCGCTGTACGTCCGCTTCAGCAGGTGCCCGGCGAGCGGCTCGACCCACTCCGGCTCGATCTTGGCGTTGACCCGCGCCCAGAGCCGGCTCGTCTCGACCAGCTCGGCCGACATCACGAACTTCGGCTGCTTCCTGAACAGCGACGAGCCCGGGAAGATCGCGAACTTGGCGCTGCGGGCGCCCAGGTACTCGTTCTTGTTGCCGTCCTTCACGTCCTTCATCCCGATGTGGGACAGCAGGCCGGCGAGGAGGGAGGTGTGGATGCGGTCGCCCGGCGCATCGTCCTCGTTGAGGTGGATGCCCATCTGCTTGGCGACCGTCCGCAGCTGGGTGTAGATGTCCTGCCACTCGCGGATGCGCAGGAAGTTCAGGTACTCCTGCTTGCACATCCGGCGGAAGGAGGACGACCCACGCTCCCTCTGCTGTTCGCGGACGTACCGCCACAGGTTCAGATAGGCGAGGAAGTCGCTGGTCTCGTCCTTGAAGCGGGCGTGCTGCTGGTCGGCCTGGGCCTGCTTGTCGGCCGGGCGCTCGCGCGGGTCCTGGATGGACAGGGCCGCCGCGATGACCATGACCTCGCGGACGCAGCCGTTCTTGTCGGCCTCCAGCACCATGCGGGCCAGACGCGGGTCCACGGGCAGCTGGGCCAGCTTGCGGCCGGTGTCGGTGAGCCGCTTGCGCGGGTCCTTCTGCGCCGGGTCGAGCGCGCCCAGCTCCTGCAGCAGTTGCACGCCGTCGCGGATGTTGCGGTGGTCCGGCGGGTCGATGAACGGGAACTTCTCGATGTCACCGAGGCCGGCGGCGGTCATCTGCAGGATGACGGAG
Source organism: Streptomyces sp. NPDC104106 (assembly GCF_055584345.1). Classification (NCBI taxonomy): domain Bacteria; kingdom Bacillati; phylum Actinomycetota; class Actinomycetes; order Kitasatosporales; family Streptomycetaceae; genus Streptomyces; species Streptomyces sp. NPDC104106. The sequence continues at coordinate 60,223 of NZ_JBVJMF010000007.1, read as the reverse complement.
GCCAGGTTGGTCCGCAGGATCTCCGCGTCCGTGAACTCCGGGCGGGCTAGGAAGTCGTCCTCGCTGTAGAGGCGGACGCAGATGCCGTCGGACGTACGGCCGCAGCGGCCCTTGCGCTGGTTGGCGCTGGCCTGCGACACGGGCTCGATGGGCAGCCGCTGGACCTTGGTGCGGTGGCTGTAGCGGCTGATCCGGGCGAAGCCGGGGTCGATGACGTACTTGATGCCCGGGACGGTCAGGGAGGTCTCGGCGACGTTGGTCGCGAGCACGATCCTGCGCCCGGTGTGCGGCTGGAAGACCCGGTGCTGCTCGGCGTGCGACAGCCGGGCGTAGAGGGGGAGCACCTCGGTGAATCTGTACTTCTTCTTCTCCAGCGCGTCCGCGGTGTCCCGGATCTCGCGCTCGCCGGAGAGGAAGACGAGGATGTCGCCCTGCCCCTCGGCCATCAGCTCCTCGACGGCGTCGCAGATCGCGGTGATCTGGTCCCGGTCGGCGTCCTCGGCGTCCTCCTCCAGGAGCGGCCGGTAGCGCACCTCGACCGGATACGTCCGCCCGCTGACCTCGACGATCGGGGCGTCGCCGAAGTGCCGTGAGAAGCGCTCGGGGTCGATGGTGGCGGAGGTGATGACGACCTTCAGGTCCGGCCGCTTCGGCAGCAGCTGGGCCAGGTACCCGAGCAGGAAGTCGATGTTGAGGGACCGCTCATGGGCCTCGTCGATGATGATCGTGTCGTAGGCGCGCAGCTCGCGGTCGGTCTGGATCTCGGCGAGCAGGATGCCGTCCGTCATGAGCTTGACGAAGGTGGCGTCCGGGTTCACCTGGTCGGTGAAGCGGACCTTCCAGCCGACGGCCTCGCCGAGGGGCGTCTTCAGCTCCTCCGCGACCCGCTCGGCGACGGTGCGCGCGGCGATACGACGGGGCTGGGTGTGCCCGATCATGCCGCGCACGCCCCGGCCCAGCTCCATGCAGATCTTGGGGATCTGCGTGGTCTTTCCGGAGCCGGTCTCACCGGCGACGATGACGACCTGGTGATCGCGGATGGCGTCCGCGATCTCGTCCTTCTTCTGGCTGACGGGCAGCTGTTCGGGGTAGGTGACGGCGGGCACACGGGCGCGCCGTTCACCGATCCGTGCCTCGGCCTTGCCGATCTCCGCCTCGATCTCGGCGAGGACGGCGGCGCGGGCCTCCGGCTTACGGATCTTGCGCGCGCCCTCGAGCCGCCGCCCGAGCCGGTGCGCGTCACGCAGCGACAGCTCGGTCAGACGGGGGGCGAGGGTGCCGAGGGCGGGGGCGGGATGCGTAGACATACGCGGTCCAGGATCTCATCCCGGCCGAAAATCACGCGAATGATTTGCCCGCGCTGCCTAGCCGGCGCGCTGGACCGGTGCGGCGGGGGTGGGTGCCGCAGGAGCCGGGGTCGCGGGGACGGACGTCGTGGGGGCCGATGCCGCGGAGGCCGACTGAGCCTGCTGCGCGAGCGACTTCGCCGTGTTGGAGATGGCCTTGATCCCCAGATAGGCCGTGGTCGTGCTGCTCACGGCGGTGAAGGCGGCGGTCAGGATGCCGACGATCACGGATCTGTCCCCGTCGAGCCGCCACACACCCACGATCGCGACGATGACGATCGCGAGGTTGCTGGCGACGATCGCGAGCAGTCCGTACCGTGCCCGGGTCTTCTCCACCTGGGCGTCCGCCGTTATGGCAGCGACCTGGTCCTGGCTCATCTCCCCGTCCCCCCGCGGTCCCCGCTACGACGAAGGCCCCGTTCGACGAACGGGGCCTTCTGGCTGTGGCTGGGGCCGGGGTCGAACCGGCGACCTTCCGCTTTTCAGGCGGACGCTCGTACCAACTGAGCTACCCAGCCACGGTGTTTCACGTGAAACACCAGCGGTCCTGACGGGATTTGAACCCGCGGCCTCCACCTTGACAGGGTGGCGAGCACTCCAAACTGCTCCACAGGACCAAGCTTGTGCGTGCAACAGTGTCGCACACGATCTTGCGTGCCCCCAACGGGATTCGAACCCGTGCTACCGCCTTGAAAGGGCGGCGTCCTAGGCCGCTAGACGATGAGGGCTATCGGCCCGCCTGGGCGCTTCTCAGCGCGTCGGGGACGTGAGAAGCATATGGGATGGCGAGGGGTATCGCCAAAACGGTTTACGGCGAGGGGGCGGCAGCCGAGGACGAGCCGGCGGGGGCGGGGCCGGCGCCGGGCCTGACCGGGGTGGCCAGATGGCGGCTGACCTCGGCCGTCGTCTCGCCCAGTCCGCCCAGCCTGATCGCGTCCCAGGCCTGGAGGCGGCGGCTGTCCCGGTCGAAGTAGAGGATCGAGGCCTCGATGGGGGCCGGGTACTTGCCCTCCACCGCCCGCAGCCCGCTGCCCCCGGTGGAGCCCTCCATCCGCAGCCGGGTCCCGTACGGGAGCATCTCGTCCCCCTCGTGGTGCAGGTGCCCGCACAGCACCAGGGGCACCTCGCCGTCCGTCTCGCGGGCCGCCGCCGGTTCGTGGACGACGGCCACGTCGACCGGGGTGTGCCGGGCCTTCTGGTCGCGCAGGGCGCTGGCCAGCCGGTCACCGGCCAGCTGCTCCGACGCGTCGCCGCCCGGCACCGCCGCGCGGTCCGGGGTGAACTGGGGATCGCCCATGCCCGCGAAGCGCAGCCCCGCGACCGTCTGGGCCCGGCCGTCGTCCAGGACGTGCACGTTCTTCATGCGCTCCAGATAGCGCTGGGTGGTCCGGGAGTCGTGGTTGCCGCGCACCCAGACGTACGGCACGCCCAGGTCCCTGACCGGGTCCAGGAAGCCGTTCTCGGCCGCGATGCCGTGGTCCATCGTGTCGCCGGAGTCGACGATCACGTTCACCTTGTACTGCTCCACCAGGGAGGCGATGATCTTCCAGCTCGCCGGGTTGAGGTGGATGTCCGACACGTGCAGGACCCGGATCGTGGAGGGGTCCGGCTGGTAGGCCGGGAGCGTGGAGGTGACGTCGTAGAGCTTCGTCACGTTCGTCACCAGGCGGGCCAGCTCCTTCTGGTAGACGTCGAAGTCGGTGACGATGCTGCGCGCGGTGCCGACCACGGACGGCGCCGAGGACAGCAGCCCCGAGTACCTCGGCTCCAGCACCGACTTCGGGTTCCAGGTGGCGTACGCCGACGCGCCCGAGGCGGCGAGCAGCGTCAGGGCCAGTCCGCCGGCCGCGAGGGCCCGGCGCGGGCGGCGGTAGACGACGAGGCCGAGGGCGGTGGCGCCGGCGACGACCGCGACACAGGAGCGCACGGCCAGGTCCAGCGTGCCGTGTTCGACGTCCCTGACGACCTCCTCCTGCAGTCCCGAGATCCGCTCGGGATGGTCGACGAGGGCCTGGGAGCGCGGCGGGTCGAGCTGGTCGACGTTGACGTCGAGGCGGACCGGGGCGACATGGCTGTCCAGGGTGAGCGCGCCCAGCGGGGAGATGTTGATCCTGGTGCCGCCGCTGAGCGAGGGGCGCAGCGCCATCGTCGTGTTCACCGGACCGACCGGGGTGCGTACGCTGCCGACGATCAGCAGGCCCAGCCAGGCGCCGGCGAGGACGACGGCGCCGAGCCCGAGCGCGCTCAGCCAGGGGCGGCCCGGCCGGGCGGCCGCTTCCGGTGCCGGGGGCCGGCCGGTCGCCGAGCGGGGCCGCAGGCGCGGCCCGAGGCCCGGCCTGGGACGGGGAGCGGAGCGGGATCGGAGGCGGGCGGGGCGCGGGCGTACGCGGTTCGTCAGCGTGCGGAGGGCGGCGACGGAGACGCGGACCATTGGTCCCGTATGCCCATGCCCGGGTGCGGATATGCGGCGCCGCACCGCTGTCGTACGGGCCTCTCCCCCCAAGCCGCCGTACCGGACAATGACCCTGTGCTGGAGATGACGCGCGAGGAGTTCGAGGAACTGGTCGCCGAGGCGCTCGACCGGATCCCGCCGGAGCTGACACGGCTCATGGACAACGTGGCGGTGTTCGTGGAGGACGAACCGCCCGCCGACGACCCGGGGCTGCTCGGCCTGTACGAGGGCACCCCGCTGACCGACCGGGGCGAGTGGTACGCGGGCGTGCTGCCGGACCGGATCACGGTCTACCGGGGGCCGACGCTCAGGATGTGCGAGACACGCGAGGACGTCGTCGCGGAGACCGAGGTGACGGTCGTGCACGAGATCGCCCACCACTTCGGCATCGACGACTCGCGTCTGCACACTCTCGGCTACGGCTGACGCCGGGGCGTGTCCGGTCCCGGCGGTGACGCGGTGCCGTGGCCCATGGTCCGGCGGTGAAGCGCGCGGGGCGCGTGTCCTCTTGCGGGCGGCGGGAGTTGGGGAGGTTGACTCCTTCCCTCGCCCCGGAGGTGGCCGCTGTGCGCCCCTTGTACGTACCCGTCCGGCTCGCCGTCACCGTGCTGGCCGTCACCGCCACCGCGGCCGGCTGTGTGAACGTGGGTGACGACGCCGGCCGGGCCCGGCCCTCGCACTCGGCGGGGCAGCACGGCGGCGAGGCGCCCGACGGCGGCCCGGTGAACGGCCTCGACGGCCGGCAGCGCGGGAAGGCGGCGGGCGACGGCAAGCACGGCAACGGCGGCAAGGCGGCGCCCGGCGTGTCGCCCGGCGCGTCGGCCACCTCGTCCGACGGCTCCGGCAGCGCGTCGGCGAGCCCCTCGCAGCCCGGCAAGCCGGCCAAGGCCGGGAAGCCGGGCAAGACGACGGGGCCCGGGGGCCCGGGGCCCACCCAGGCGCCGCCGACCCCGCCGGCCGCCTCCGCGCCGCCCCCGCCCCCGGCCTCCACCCCGCCTGCGGCCACCTCCGAGCCTCCGTCGGCCGAACCGTCCTCCTCCGCGCACCAGGGGACCGGCCCGCAGCTGGTGCAGCGCGAGCCGGCGCCCAGGGCGGGCGTACCGGCCTGACCGGACGAGCGGCCGGAGCTGCGCGGGGCCCGGGCGGCCGAGCGGCTGCGTAGCCGCCGACCTGCGACTTCGAGGCTCGGTTTGCCTTCAGGGGTGGTAGGTGCGTATGGTGGCAGATCGTTTGATCCCATTTGCCCGGCGCCACTACAGAGCGCGCCGTGTGGCGCGTACTCTCCTTTGCCGTGGCGGACCGCATCGAGGCGGTCGTGAGCGAATCACGGAGTTGACGGGCGCGTGCCGAAGAGACTCCGGAAGGTTTCGCATTCGCATGTCCGTGTCCAGTACTGACCAGTTCGTCGTGTCCGAGAACGAGTTCGACGAGTTCAACCAGCTCGACCAGGAACTCGCCGACGCGACGGCCGAGGTCACCGAGGCCCCCGAGGCCGCTGACACCCCCCAGACCACCAGCAAGACCCCCGAGATCACCTTCGCCGACCTCGGCCTGCCCGAGGGCATCGTGCGCAAGCTCGCGCAGAACGGCGTGACGACCCCCTTCCCGATCCAGGCCGCGACCATCCCGGACGCCCTGGTCGGCAAGGACATCCTCGGCCGTGGCCGCACCGGCTCCGGCAAGACCCTCTCCTTCGGTCTGCCGACCCTGGCGTCGCTGGCCGGCGGCCGCACCGAGAAGAAGCGGCCCCGCGCGGTCATCCTCACCCCGACCCGTGAGCTGGCCATGCAGGTCGCCGATGCCCTCCAGCCGTACGGCGACGTCCTCGGCCTGAAGATGAAGGTCGTCTGCGGCGGCACCTCGATGGGCAACCAGATCTACGCCCTGGAGCGCGGCGTCGACATCCTCGTCGCCACCCCGGGCCGGCTGCGCGACATCATCAACCGCGGCGCCTGCTCGCTGGAGGACGTGCAGATCGCCGTCCTGGACGAGGCCGACCAGATGTCCGACCTGGGCTTCCTGCCCGAGGTCACCGAGCTGCTCGACCAGGTCCCGGCGGGCGGTCAGCGCATGCTCTTCTCCGCCACGATGGAGAACGAGATCCAGACCCTGGTCGACCGCTACCTGAACGAGCCCGTCTCCCACGAGGTGGACGCGGCCCAGGGCGCGGTGACGACCATGTCGCACCACATCCTCATCGTGAAGCCCAAGGACAAGGCGCCGGTCACCGCCGCGATCGCGTCCCGCAAGGGCCGCACGATCATCTTCGTCCGCACCCAGCTGGGCGCCGACCGCGTCGCCGAGCAGCTGCGTGACGCGGGCGTGAAGGCGGACGCGCTGCACGGCGGCATGACCCAGGGCGCCCGCACCCGCACCCTGGCCGACTTCAAGGACGGCTACGTCAACGTCCTGGTCGCCACCGACGTCGCCGCCCGCGGCATCCACGTCGACGGCATCGACCTGGTCCTGAACGTGGACCCGGCCGGCGACCACAAGGACTACCTGCACCGCGCCGGCCGTACCGCCCGCGCGGGTCGCACCGGCACCGTCGTCTCCCTGTCCCTGCCGCACCAGCGGCGCCAGATCTTCCGCCTCATGGAGGACGCCGGCGTCGACGCGGCCCGCCACATCATCCAGGGCGGCGCCGCCTTCGACCCGGAAGTCGCCGAGATCACCGGCGCCCGCTCCATGACCGAGGTCCAGGCCGAGTCCGCGGCCAACGCCGCGCAGCAGGCCGAGCGCGAGGTCGCCCAGCTCGCCAAGCAGCTCGAGCGCGCCCAGCGTCGCGCGGCCGAGCTGCGCGACGAGTCCGACCGGCTGGTCGCCCGGGTCGCCCGCGAGCGCGGCGAGGACCCGGAGGCCGCGGTGGCCGAGGCCCAGGCGACGGCGGCGGAGGAACTGGCGGTCGCCGAGGCGGCCGCTGCCGCCGCACAGCAGGCCGAGCGCGAGGAGCGTCCGGCGGCCCCGGCGCCGTACGAGCGCCGGGAGCGGCGCGGCTTCGACCGGGACCGCGACGAGCGGGGCGGCCGTGGCTTCGACCGCGACCGTGGCGAGCGTGGGTTCGACCGCGACCGTGGCGAGCGTGGTTTCGAGCGTCGTCCGTTCGACCGTGACCGCAACGAGCGTGACCGTGGCGGCCGTGGTTTCGAGCGTCGGGACGACCGTGGTGGCCGTGGTTTCGAGCGTCGGGACGAGCGTCGTCCGTTCGACCGTGACCGCAACGAGCGTGACCGTGGCGGTGACCGCGGCGGCCGTGGGTTCGAGCGTCGGGACGACCGTGGTGGCCGTGGTTTCGAGCGTCGGGACGAGCGTCGTCCGTTCGACCGTGACCGCAACGAGCGTGACCGTGGCGGA
>NZ_JBVJMF010000007.1:0-52975 GCF_055584345.1 Streptomyces sp. NPDC104106 | reverse complement strand
CGGTGACCGCGGGGGCCGTGGTTTCGAGCGTCGGGACGAGCGCGGCGGCTTCCGCCGGGACGAGCGCGGCGGGCACCGGGGCAGCGACCGCCCGTTCAACCGCGACCGCCGCGACGACCGCCCGGGCTTCCGCTCCGGTAGTCACGACCGCCCCTACGGCCGTCGTGACGACCACCGCGGCACCGGTTCCTTCGGCCGCCGCGAGGACAAGCCCCGCTGGAAGCGCAACGGCTGACGCCGCGTGAGCCTGGCCGCGTGATCTGAGAAGGGCCCGTACGACCACGTCGTACGGGCCCTTTTTGGCCATAGCGTGACGCATGTCACGCCCCCGCGCAGGGAATTGCTGGGGGCATGACAGAAGACGCGAGAGCGAGTGCGGCGCACGGCCTGTCGGACGAGGAACGGCTGGCCCAGCTCGGCTACACCCAGGTCCTCGCCCGCAGGATGTCGGCGTTCTCGAACTACGCCGTCTCCTTCACGATCATCTCGGTGCTGTCCGGCTGTCTGACCCTGTACCTCTTCGGCATGACCACCGGCGGCCCCGCGGTGATCACCTGGGGCTGGGTGGCGGTCGGCCTGATGACGCTGTTCGTGGGCCTGTCGATGGCGGAGATCTGCTCGGCGTACCCCACGTCGGCGGGCCTGTACTTCTGGGCCCACCGCCTCGCGCCACCGCGCTCGGCGGCGGCCTGGGCGTGGTTCACGGGGTGGTTCAACGTGCTGGGCCAGGTCGCGGTGACGGCCGGCATCGACTTCGGCGCGGCCTCGTTCCTGGGCGCGTACCTGAACCTCCAGTTCGGCTTCGCGGTGACACCGGTCCGCACCGTCCTGCTGTTCGCCGCGATCCTCGTCCTGCACGGCCTGCTGAACACCTTCGGCGTGCGGATCGTCGCGTTCCTGAACGACGTGAGCGTGTGGTGGCACGTCCTCGGCGTCGCCGTCATCGTCGGCGCGCTCGCCGTCGTCCCCGACCACCACCAGTCGGCGACGTTCGTCTTCACGAAGTTCGTCAACGAGACGGGCTGGGGCAGCGGCCCGTACGTGGTCCTCCTCGGCCTGCTGATGGCCCAGTACACCTTCACGGGCTACGACGCCTCCGCGCACATGACGGAGGAGACCCGGGACGCGTCCACGGCCGGGCCCAAGGGCATCGTCCGCTCCATCTGGACGTCCTGGATCGCCGGCTTCGTCCTGCTCCTGGGCTTCACGTTCGCGATCCAGTCGTACGGCAAGGAGCTGGCGTCCCCGACCGGCGCGCCGCCGGCCCAGATCCTCCTCGACGCCCTCGGAGCCACCACGGGCAAGCTCCTGCTGCTGGTCGTCATCGGCGCCCAGCTCTTCTGCGGGATGGCCTCGGTGACCGCCAACAGCCGCATGATCTACGCCTTCTCGCGCGACGGCGCGCTGCCCTTCTCGCGCGTCTGGCACACGGTCAGCCCGCGCACCCGCACCCCTGTGGCGGCGGTCTGGCTGGCCGCCCTGAGCGCCCTGGTGCTCGGCCTGCCCTACCTGATCAACTCGACGGCGTACGCGGCGGTGACGTCGATCGCGGTGATCGGCCTGTACATCGCGTACGTCGTCCCGACCTTCCTGCGCGTGCGCAAGGGCGCCGCCTTCGAACGCGGCCCCTGGCACCTGGGCCGCTGGTCGGGGGCGATCGGAGTCGTCTCGGTCCTGTGGGTCGTGGCGATCACGGTCCTCTTCATGCTTCCGCAGGTCTCCCCGGTCACCTGGAAGACCTTCAACTACGCCCCCGTCGCCGTCCTGGTGGTCCTCGGCTTCGCCGCGACCTGGTGGCTGGTCTCGGCCCGCCACTGGTTCCTCACCCCGGACCGCGCCCCCGCCCCGCAGACGGCCGAAAAGTGACCATCCGGCCCCATCCTGCTCCGCCGACGCGGCCGGTCCACCGATACCCGATCGGAGACACGGCCGCGTCCGGCTATGCTCGGACAGGCAACATCGCCCTGGGCCCTTAGCTCAATTGGCAGAGCAGTGGACTTTTAATCCATTGGTTGTGGGTTCGAGTCCCACAGGGCCTACGGCTGCAGGGGAGGGAATACCCCCTCTGACCTGCTACGCAGCGCTCGGGTCGGCTTCGGTCGACTCGCGCGCTGCTTCGTTTTCCGGCTCTTGCGTGAGCGATGCGTGAGCGGACGCGCCTGCGTCCTGCGGGTCGGCAGGGACCGAGCCGGACGGTTCGGCAGCTGCCGGACGAGACCGGGGGATCAGCTTCGCCGCCTTCTCGGCGATCTCACGGTCCAGCTCGGGGAGCAGGCTCGTGTACGTGTCCGAGGTCAGCGTGATGGTGGAGTGCCGCAGCGTCTCCTTCACCGTGTGGATGTCCCCGCCGCCTCCGTGCGTGAGCGTCGCGGCCACGTGGCGCAGGTCCCGCAGGGTGATGGGCGGCAGGTCGGTTGTGGCGAGGATGCGGCGGAAGGTCTCCGAGACCGTCTCCGGGTGGAGCCAGGAGCCGTCCTCCTTCGTGAAGACCTTGCCCGTGTCCTGCCAAGCGGTGCCCCACTGGGCCCGCTCCTTGTCCTGGCGAGCCTTGTGGTCGCGCAGCACCGCGATGTTCATGCTGTCGAGCGCGATCGTGTTTGCGCTGCCGTCCGTCTTCGGCTCGGACTCGTAGAGGTCCCAACCGTCCACCACGATCTCCTTGGCGGGGGTGATGAGACGGGCGTTGAGATCGATCTCATGCCAATCCTGGCCGACCGCCTCGCCGCGCCGGAGACCGCGGGTCCCCATCAGGTGGAAGATCGCGTACAGCCGGTCGCCCTCGGCTGCGTCGAGGAAGGCGCCGAACTGCTGTGGAGTCCACACCATGACCGGGCCGGGGATCTCGCCCGTCTCGCGCCAGCGCCGGACCCGCTCCTCGGTCCAGAGGAGGGGCTTGGGGCGCCTGCCGGACTCCAGCTCGACGTGGGAGGCCGGGTTGAAGGTGATGAACTGCTGGGCGATCGCGGAGTTCAGCGCCGCGCGCAGGGTGCGGCGGATCGCCTGCCGGGTGGCCGGGCCGGTGATCTTCCGGAACGGCTTCATCTCCGCCAGTTTGGCCCGCTCGGTCGCGAGCAGCTTCCGCTCGGCTCCTACGGGTCGCCCGGGTTTGCTCGGCTTGCAGCGGGCGATCTGCTCGCGGCGGGCCTCGTTCTCGGCCGCGATCACCTCGTTCTCGTCGGCGATCGCGTCGAACATCTCCACGAGGTGGCCGACATTGAGCCGGTCGAGGCGTACATGCCCGATGCGCGGCTTCAGGTGGACGCGGATGTGGGAGGCGTAGCCGTTGAGCGTGGTCTTGCGGCGCTTCTTCGCGGCGAACCACTGGTCGAGCCACTCGCCGACGGTGAGGCTGCCACGGAGAGCCAGGCCCGCCCTGAGACGGCGTCGGGTCTCCTCGATGGCCGGCAGCGGGGCCTTCTCGGCTGCGACCTCCTCCAGCATGGTGACGAGGCGCTGGAGGCTGTCAGGGTCGTCCTTGTCCTCCAGGGCGAGCAAGGAGCGAACGTGGTCGAGGTCCGCCTGAGCGTCCTTCAGGGACTCATAGCCAGCGCGGCTGAAGGAGCGACGGGTGCCGTCCTCGCGGGCTGGTAGCTCCTGGCGTATGGAGTAGTAACCGTGCTTGCGGCTCTTGCGCTTCGGGCAGGAGGAGCCGAGTTCCTTGCCGGTCTTCGGGTCGCGGCAGGAGCAGCGGCGGTAGGTGGAGCCCTTCAAAGGCGTTCCTCCGGGGTGCGCTTCGTCCAGCCGGCCGACCTCGACCAGTACGACATCCACCCGAGCATGCGCCAGCAGATCGGAGACTACCTGGCCGGCACCTATCCCTACCTCGGCTGAGCCGCCAGCGCCGTCTCCGCCCTCTGCACAGAAGAGAGGATCTCAGGGGCCGCACGGCGGATGAACCGGCCGACCACACTGTCCGCGCCATACCGACTGATGATCTCCGCGATCCGCTCCCGCGCACTGGTCCGGGCACCATCGGGCGTCGTCGTCATGTCGCAGTACACGAGAGCGTCCATCAGCAGCGGCTCCTCCAGCAACGGAAACTCCGACGCCAACTCGTCCCGCAGCCCGCGCTCCTCAGCCTCCAGCAGGGCAAAAGAGTGGTTCGCGACCAGCCGCACCAGCCGCTCGTCGGCCCCATGCTCGTCACGGAGGAACCTTGCCCCGTCCAGCGGGTGGAACCCGGTCACGGCCAGCCGAGGGGCGTACCCGACGTCGTGGAGCGTGGCGGCGGCGACCAGGAGGCCGGCGTCTTTTCCGAGGACTGGACCGACCTCGGTCGCGCGTTCCGCCACTCCTCGCGTGTGCGCCCATCGACGCGGGAGCACTGCGCTGAGCTCGGCTTCCGCTACCCGCGTCGCCCATCCCTCGATCAGGTCACCCATGCGTTCTCTCTGCCCGGGGCGCGAGCCGCACAAGCCTAGCTGGTTGAGGGGCACCGAAGACGCCGGGCAGTTGGGACCTGCCGCGTACTGGATGGCAGCACCGCGATGTTTATGGCAGGGAGGCGTCGCCCTCTCCGCCCTGCTGCGCAGCGCCCGAGCCGGCTTCGGTCGGCTCGGGCGCTGACTCATCGGCGGAGGCTTGCGCGCCAAGGACCTGTCGGCCTCAGGGGGACTTGGGAGGCGTTGGTGTCTGCTTCATGTGCTTCGCCCGGTAGACGCTGCACACCTGCATCCCGAACGACCGCAGCCGCCACATCGTCTTCGAGGAAGGCTTCTGGATGGTGTCGGCGCTTGGATAGCCCTTCTCGTCATGGGCGACGTTGTTGAGCGCGTAGACCTTGCCGTCGGGTGTCGTGAAGGTGATGGCGAAGCCGTTGTAGGGGGTCGTGTCGCAGCGGACGTCGCCCTCCTGGGGTTTCACCGGCCAGGCGGAGCCGAGCTGGTCGGCGGTGATGTGCTGCGGGTTGTGCGTCGCGGCCGGCCATTTTGTGAGGGCGTCGCCTTCCTGGGACGAGCAGCCGGAAAGGATCAGTGGCAGGGCCAGACCGGCGGCTGTGCCGAGCAGTAAGCCGGCTCGCGCCGTGCGCGGGTGGGTGCGCTGGTGCATGCGTTGGGAGGTGGTCATGAGTTCTCCGCCGCCTTTCGGGTCGCGTGCGTGATGGCGAGAGTGAAGAGGGCCGTCGCCGCGACGCTCACCGGGACCGTCACGGACATGCGGTGCAGGTCGAGGTAGTTGGCCCACGAGTAGGGGATCAACGGCCACAGCGTCCGCTGCATGGCGGTTCCGCCGACGAGCACGCCGAAGAGGATGCCGATGATTCCGACGATCGCCGCGACGGCCTGCGAGGTACGGATCGCCAGCCACAGGGTGAGGGCGGTGAGCATCGCACCGACCGTTGCGCTGGTGAGCGCGAGCGGCCAGGCATGCCCGGCCGGGATGCCGGCCGTCAGGTAGAGGAGAGCGGTGATCAGGGACACGGCCACGGCGATGGCGACCGTGACGCCCGTGAGGGCGAGCGCCGGACCGGTGGTTCCGGTGGCGCGGGAGGCGACCGCCCGCCAGCCCTGACCGGCGGCGCTCCAGACCACCAGGCCCAGGACCAGGGTGCCGATGGGCAGGACCAGCAGCGTGAACAGCTGGACACTGGCGTTCGGGTCGTGCCAGGACAGCCACAGCGCGATCAGTGCGACAGCGCCGGGGCACAGCCAGGTCAGTGCGGTGCCGCGGAGCATGCCGAGCACGGCGGCGACCACCCGGGGCCGGCCCGGCAGCAGGTGTGGGGCGGGCTCCGTCACCGTGCCCAGGATCGCCGTGGCGCCCGGTTCGAAGCCCGGCCGCCCGGCTGTCGTCCGGTGCAGGGCGGTCCGGGTACCGGACAGTCGCAGCCGTGGCACCAGCAGGAACGGAATCGCGAGCAGGGCGCCCAGGAGTGCGGGCAACCAAGGGGAGGCATCGGCCAGCGCGGAGTGGGTCTCCAGGGCGACACCGTTGGCGTGTGTGCCGAGCACCGGCAGAGACCCGCGGTCCAGCCAGGCGAACGGCAGGACTGCCCAGGCGGTCGACTCCGCGTTCACCACGCCCAGCACCGTCCATGCGAACCCGGCGGCCAGAGCCGCCACGGCAGGCAGTTGCCGGGCCAGCCACAGCGTCAGGGCCAACAGGCCGAGTTGAGAGATCCACGGGACCAGGACGGCCTCGATTGCGCGGCTGGCGGGGACCCGCTGAGCGCTGGACAGCAGCCCGAGCACCAGCAGGGGCGTGCCGGCGCCGAGCACATTCAGCAGAAAGGACCGCGCGGCCAGTACGGCGAACCGGCTCAGGTGCCGGTACCCCGGGCGCACGGGCCGGTACCAGGTGCCGCCGCCCCGGGCGCCGCGGTCGATGCGGGCCGCGGTGACCGCCAGCAGTACGGTGAGCATCGGGCCGACGAACATCGCCCACAGGTTCTGGTAGCCGAGGACGTCCCTCCAGGTCTTGCCGGGGCCGGTGGCGAGGAACATCGCGCTGTCGGCGACCGCGAAGGCCAGTCCGCCCAGGGGCAGGTACGCCACGGTGCTGCGACGCCAGACGGCGTGCTCGGCCCGCAGGGTCGCGGGCAGGCCGACGAGCGGTGTCATGGGTGCGGCGGTGGTCATCGTGCCGCCGTCCGGGCTTCGCCGGCGGTGCCGGTCAGCGTGAAGTAGGCGCGCTCGAGGTCCCCGTCCGGCGCCAGATCGTTCAGGCTTCCCTGGTAGCGCAGGCGTCCCTGTGCGATCAGGCCGATGTCGTCGGCGACCGCGGCGACCTCGCCCAGCAGATGGCTGGAGAGCACGATGGTGCGGCCGGTGTCGGTGAAGCGGCGCATCATGGTACGCAGTGCGGCGATGCCCTCCGGATCAAGGCCGTTCTGCGGCTCGTCCAGGATGAGGAGTTCGGGGCTGCCCAGCATGGCGATGGCCAGTGCCAGGCGTCCCTTCATGCCGGTGGAGAAGCTCTTCGCCTTTTTCCGGTCGGAGCCGTTTAGTTCGACCGCGTCCAGTGCCCGGTCGACCTCCGTCTCGGACAGTCCGAGCAGATGGGCGTGCACCATCAGGTTCTGCCGGGCGGACAAATGGCCATAGAAACTCGGCCCGTTGATGCTCGCTCCGATGCGGGACAGGGCACTGCGGTCCCACGGCTGGCCGAACAGCCGCACCTCTCCCTTGGTCGGGGGGAGCAGGCCCAGGATCATCTTGAGCGTGGTGGACTTTCCCGCGCCGTTGGGACCGAGCAGGCCGTAGATCCGGCCGGGCCGTACGACGAGGTCGGCCGAGTCGACGGCGGCCTGGCGGCGGAAAACCTTGGACAGGCTCCGGGTCTCGATCACCGGTGGCACCGGCAGGTCTCCCGTGGGCTGCGGAACGGGTGTCGGTTGCATGGCACTCCTTTCTGCTACGCCGCGTAGCAATTTTGGGTAGGGGTGGGCCCGTCAGAGGGAGGAGGACGATTTGGGGTGCGTCCGGAGGAACGTCCCCGGGAGACTCAGAGGAGGACGGCCGCGGCGCCGACGGCCGCCACGACCACCGAGCGGACGGCCCATGCCTGCCAGGCCGGCAGTACCCGAGGCGGGTCCGCCAGTGCTCTGGCGCGATGGGCGAGTTCGACACCGGGGTCGAGGAAGCCGATGCCACCGCCGACGGACGCGAGGTCGTGCCCGGCCATCCGGGCCTGGGCATCGATCTGCGCACAGAGGGCCCGCGCCACGGCCGCGGCTCCGTCGGCCGCGCGGGCGTCCTGGTCGGCCCAGAGCTCCGCCGCGAGCCGCATCTCGCCGAGGATGGCCTTCCGGCCGGGAATCCACCACCACGCCCGCAGGGCGCAGGTGGCAAGGAAGATCCACAGGGGGTGACGCGCCCGGGCGTGGGCGCGTTCGTGGCGGATGATCGACGACGCTTCGGCGGACTCCGCCACGGAGGAGGAGAGGATGATCCGGGGACGTGCCAGTCCAACGGTGCTCGCCAGGTTCTGTGCGGCCTGGTCCTCGTCGCCCACGATCCAGATGTCACCGCACTGGCGGGGGGCCAGCAGTGTGACCGTACGTGCGGTGCGCGCCACATGCACCGCGCCGGACCCGAAGGACACGGCCAGGGACGCCAGTGGCACGATCGAGGCGGCGAGCATCAGCTGGGCGCCGACGGCCGACAGAACCTGTGCGGGGTCGGCATTCGTGATGCCGTTGCTGATGCCCCAGGCGATCGGCGCCCGCCAGGGCAGCGCCTGGCGCAACGGGCTGTGCGGCAGGTAGGGAACGGTCATGGCCAGCATAGGGGTCAGGGCCACTCCCACCGCCAGGACGAACCGTTCCCGCGCAGGTAACCGTACGGTGAGGCGGCGCAGCAGGTGCCACAGGCCGACGGTGACCAGGGGGCACCATGCGGCGAGCATCACCTGCGGGTAGCCGAGCCAGCTCGGGTTCATGCGGTTCCCTCCTGCGGGTCCGCCGGTGTGCCGGCACCGGCGGGAGGGTCGGTGATGCCGGCCAGGAGGGCACGCACCTGCGCGAGCTGCTCGGCGTCGCCGCTCACCGCGCGGACGAAGTTCGCCACGGCGAGATCGCCGAACCCGTCCACCACCTGGCGCACCTGTTCGGCGGCCACGCGCTGCTCGACCTCGCGCCGGGACTGCCGCGGCCAGTAGACGTACTGGCGGCCTTCCTTGCGCCGGTCGAGCAGGCCCTTGACCACGAGACGCTCCATCACCGTCTTCACGGTCGTGTACGCCTGGCCGCCGTCGAGGTGCCGGGCGCACCCGGCGACGTCCAGCTCGCCCTTCGCCCACATGACGTTCAAGATCGCCAGCTCCAGCGACCCGAAGTGAGCCGCCAGACCCTGGCGCCCTGCATCCCCACCCAATGACATGCTACAGATGATAGCAGTTCGCTTTTTCGGGCGACATAGGATTTCCTGACATGCCTTTCAGTACTCGCCGATCGACCCGTCGCGCCGGGCCCGGGACATCCCAGCGGCGAAGGTGGCCACCCCGACGGGCAGCATGACGCCTGCCCAGAGGGCCATGCGTGCCAGCGACGGCGCCACCTGCGCCAGGTCGGCGTCGACC
Source organism: Streptomyces sp. NPDC104106 (assembly GCF_055584345.1). Lineage (NCBI taxonomy): Bacteria > Bacillati > Actinomycetota > Actinomycetes > Kitasatosporales > Streptomycetaceae > Streptomyces > Streptomyces sp. NPDC104106. Next base: position 43,957 of record NZ_JBVJMF010000007.1, on the reverse strand, counting down.
AGGAGCGACTTGCGTATCCCGTCCAGCGCCTGGGTGGTCGGCAACGCGCGCGCTACGGTTTGCAGCCAGCCGGGCAGGAACGACACCGGATACATGACGCCGGAGAGCAGCGTCGTCAGGGTCGTGATGCCCCAGCGCACCGGATCACCCCGCTTGGTGATGAGCAGCACGCCGCAGCCTGCCAGTCCGAAACTGCCCAGGGTGATCACCAGCAGAGCCAGCACGGCGACCGTCGCTAGCAGGTTGACCGAGACCGGGACGTCGAAGACCGCCCCGAAAACACCGAACATGACCACGGAGCCGAGCGTGGTGCCGATCAGGCCGCCGCAGCCGGAGTACAGCATGACCCGGGTCAGCGGCACCGGCATCACGACCACGGACTCCAGGGTGCCGGTCCGCTGCTCGATCTCCAGATGGTTGCTGAAGGCGCCGAGACTGACGGCGACGAACCCGGTGAACACCGATCCGGACATCAGGAAGCTGATGATGTTGCCGCCGTACCCCTGGATGCCGGTGAATGTGTTCCCCTCCTGGAGGAACTTGCCCATGAGGAGGAACTGGACCAGGGACACCAGAGATGTGACGGTGCCTAGGGCGATGGCGGTCCGGTACGAGCGGCGCTCCCAGTAGATCCGCAACATGTGAACCCCGAACTGTCGTACGACGTTCACTGTGCCTCCTGCAGGGTCACCGGCGTGGGCGGGCGGAGGGCCGGGACATGGGCGACGCATCCTCCGTCGATGCGGAGCGCACGGTCCGTGGCCGTCGCCAGGTCCTCCTCGTTGTGGGTGGAGAACAGAGCGCTGCCTCCCTCCGCGGCATGGCCGGCGAGGATCTCGTGGAACCGTGCCACGTTCGCGCTGTCCAGGTTCGCCGTGGGTTCGTCGAGCAGCAGCAGCGACGGACCGCCCAACAGCGCGCGGGCCAGACCGAGCCGTTTGCGCTGTCCCAGGGACAACCGCATGAATGGGGTGTCGGCCTGCTCCGACAGGCCCACGCGGTGCAGGACATCCGCCACCTCACGTTTGGCGCGGGCGCCGAAGAGATTACGCAAAGAGGCGTAGTAGCGCAGGTTCTGGGCGCAGGTGAGCCGGAAGTAGAAGCTGCGCTCCGGATACAGGGAGACCCCGAGGTGCCCTCGCGCCGTCGTCGGACGGCGCACGATGTCCTGGCCCGCAATGCGCACCGAGCCCGTGGTGGGGACGATCAGGCCGCACAGGATCCTTAGCAGCGTCGTCTTGCCCGCCCCGTTCGCCCCGAGCAGCGGCACGAGGTGGCCCTCGGGAACGGTGAACTCCACGTCGGCGAAGACGGGGCGCTCAGCCTTGCGGTACGACATGGAGACCCTCTGCACGCTCAGCACGTCCTGCCTCCGCACAGCATGGCCTCCGCCGTGGTGATGCGGTCGGCGCCCAGCGAGATGAGGGCGACGGCGGCACCGCCCGAACCGGAGAGGAAACCGGGCGAGTCGGTCTGCGCCCCTGGCACGTTGTCGTTACGCAGGCCGAACACGGCGCTCGGATCGGCCATGTCCAGCAGTCGGTCCAGCGTCTCCTGTGCCGGACCGGTCCACCGACGCCCATACGACGCGGCGACCGCAGCGATGTGACGCTGGACCGTGATCTGACCGGCGATCCCGTGGCACAGGGAGGGGTTGTCGATGTGCCGCAGTTCGACCGGACGCCGCTCGACGGACTCCAGCAGGCCGAGGGCGGTGTCCAGGAACCGCTCGTCCACGCTCGCGCAGTGCGCAAGCGCCACGGCTCCGCCGAGGTTTCCGTAGCACCAGGCGGACCGTGCCAGCCCCTGCTGCCCGCGCTGCCGTTCCGGAGGCAGCTTGAAGTAGGGCAGATCAGGGCCGTAACGCGTGTCCACGACAGAGTCGGTGATCAGCTCTCCCAGTACGGTCACCGCCTGCCTCAGCGTCAGCGAGACCGGGCCGCGGGCCGCCGCCGTGCCCAAAAGGGAGGCCACACCGCAGATCCCGTGGGCGAAACCGAGGTTGAGATAGCCGCCGTGCAGATGGGGCGAGTTCCTCCGCTCCACTTCGGTGATCTTGCCCGAGGGTGTCCACAGCCCCAGCGGCGGCGGCACCAGGGCCAGCCGGCACAGGTGGTCCACGATGCGATCGGCGACCTCACGTCGGCGCTCGTCGGCGTCGCCGGCGGCGAGAAGGTACATTCCGGTCCCGGCGAGTCCCGAGATCACGTCGTAGTCCTCGCTGGCCAGTCCACCGGAGGGCGGGAGTGCGGCGAGCCTGTCCTCGGTCCGTGCGAGCAGGGTGGCCTCCACGTCGTGGAGGGCCTGGCGGTAGCGCGTACCGCCCCGCGATAGGGCGCGCAGCGCGTAGGCGACGGCCGCCGACCCACTGAACAGGCCGACCCCCAGGTCCGCGGTGTGGGTGTAGTGCTCCACCAGGCGCCTGGCGTGGTCGAAAGCCGGCCGGTCCCAGCCGTCGTCGGGGCACAGCTCGTCCGCGGCCGCATAGGCCAGGGCCATGCCGAGGTCGCCCGGATCGGTGCTGAGCGGGTGCCATGCCGCGATCGGTTCGCCCGTGAACGGATCCGGGACCTTCAGATCGGTCAGGTCACCGCGGTAGTCCCGCATCCGGTCCAGGATCTCCCAGCCGCTGTCCGCCGCCTTCTTCCGCGCCCGCTCGTCGAGCGGTGCCGCCGCCAGCTGTGTCTTGTCATGCACGGTCACGGCCGAACTGTCCTTCCCTGTGAGCCTGGGCGCGCCTGATGACGCTGAGGAGAAAGAGCGCTTGGTACTCGCGGTGCCGGGGCAGGCCCATCCGGTTGGCGAACATATGCAGAAGGCTCTGCAGGGTCATCACCCGGGTTCGCCAGGGTTTGTCGTCCTTGGCGAGCGCGCCGTTCAGGGCCCGCGTGCCGGGCAGTAGGGCGTCGCGAAGCAGCGACCCCATCGCGAGGGCGGCCTCCGAGGGCTGCAGACGCACCAATGGGCGTACGACACGCCGCAGTTCGGGGCTCGTCGAGGAGAACTCGGTCCGGTAGCCGTCGTTGATGATCGTAAGAAGGCCACCGATTTCTTCGTCAGTGAGCTCCAGGGCCGAGACGTACTGGTCCATCAGATGGGCGGCGTCCCTGAGGAGCGAGCCCAGGGGCCCGTCCAAGGTCTCCCTGTCCTCAAGGGTGTGTACCGCCCGCATCAGATCCGGGGCCACACACAGATGGGTGTTGCCGGACAGGATCCGGGACTCGGTGCAGAAGATCCGTTCCGCGGCTCCCATCGCATGGGCTCCGCCGTAGCGTTCGAGTTCGCGTACGTAGGTGTCGACCGAGAAGCGGTGGGCGAGCCCGTCCTTCACGCATCCGCCGATCACCTCCCGTACCCGATCGAAGGGCACTTTGTCCGAGCGGACCCTGACGCGCAGGTGATCGGCGGGGTCGGCATAGCGGATGTAGAACCAGGAGTCCGCGAATCCGGCACCGGTGGCCGCCAGTCGGGACAGAATCTCGTTCTGGCGCTCTCGGTCGCCGTAGACGCGCAGGTACCACCACTCCTGCCCCGGCGGCAGGGTGCGCACCCAATCGGCCGTCAGGTCGAAGTGGGGCACGCGTACGGGTGGCGCGGCGAGGGCCGGGCGGCGGGCGACCGCCGAGAACACGCCTTCGCTCGCGTACCTGCGGCCGTCGTGGTCCCGCACGATGCCCATCCGGCTCGGCTTGGGAGCCGCCACAACAAACTCCGCGCCGTCCGCTGCCTCCCGGCGCAGCAGATCACGGTGTATCCGGTCGGCCAGATGCAGCAGGAGCCGGTTGTCGAACGTCCCGACGTAGACGTGGTCCGGCAGCCCCACGTCGGCTGCCCAGCGCAGCAACTGCTCGTCCTGTTCGCCGGGAGTGCCGGTTAGCGCCGGCAGGCGCCACCTGGGCGAGGAGAGTGTCACCCCACCGAACTCCACACCGGGCAGGAAAGCCGCCAGCGGCTCCAGTTCACCCCAGGTCCAGGCCGGTCTGATGGTGCCGTCCAAAGCGACCTCCTGCAGGAACCGCACGACACCGGTGGCGGTCTCAGGGTTGACCAGGTTCGCCGTACGGATCTCCACCGGCCTGCCCGTAGGACCGTGCACCAGGTGGAAACGGCCGCCCTCCACGCCGACCAGCAGATCGGCGAACGCGATCTGCCGCGGTCCCGTCGCTCCGTCGGCGTCGCCGAAGGGGCCTGTCGTCACCTTCAGTTGGACGTCGTACATGCTGGGCGCGACCGCCACGTTGTTGACCCGCGACCGGTTGCTGATGTAGTCCAGCTCGCACAGCAGCGTCTCGCGGTGCAGGGCCTTGTCAGCGCCGATCACCTCGCGGACGTGCGCCTCGACGGCCGCGTCGTCGTAGGCGAACCTGCCGCCCGCCTTGCCCGCGGGCACCGCCACGCCGACGGGGGACAGGGTGATCCGGATGTCCGCATCCTCTGCCTCGTCGAGCTGGAAGAACACCTCATAGCTGGTCGGCGGCGTCCCGGCCGGGGGCGGAAACGCGGCGAGGTCGTCCGGTGTGATCGTCACGGTCGTGCGGCCGGTGCGTCGGGCGCGATCGACCAGCTCGGCCCGCAGCCGGCGGCCCGCAAGGAAGGACTCGTCGGCGTTCTGTGGTTGCGCACCGGGCCGGTGCGGCGAGGACGGGTACCCGGCCGGGGCGCCGATGCCGCGCACGGGGTCGAACAGGCGGTGCAACGGTACGAGGGTCTGACCGAAGGTATCCGTGAACCGTTCGGTGTGGCTCCGGAGTTCAGGGAACGCGGGGGACAGCAGCTGCATGCGCATCAGTGCGCCCACCGCGGCCTCGACCCTGGACGCGACCTGGTGGGGCACTTGTCCCACCAGAGCCAGGGAGAGGTCGACCTGAAGCTGCTCCTGCGCCGCGTTGTCGTCGGTCCGCAAAGTGGCGTAGACGGAACGGAGTTCACGGGTGCCCTCGCCGACGGCGGTGGCGCGGTAGGCGGCGAGGGCATCCTGTGCCGCGCGGAGGCGCCGGGCCAGCGGACTCTCGCCGTGTCCCGTGGCGTGGATCCAGCGGGCCAGGGGATCGGTGTCGAACGCCGACGGCGTCAACTCGTGGATCAGGATGCCGTGACGGAGCAGCTGTTCGACAAAACCTGCCAGCACCTCGCCGTCGGCGTCCGGGAACGCCTCGGCCAGGCTCTCGCGGACGGCCAGCAGCGTGACGGGTCGCTGGGCCATGCCGAGGACATGCCGTACCGGCGCGGTGCAGCGGACGCTGGAGGTCTCGTCGACCTTCCCCTCGCCCGCCTGAGGGTTCACCATCACCGCGATGCGGTCACCGGCGAGGTACACGGTCGGGTTGGACACCACACGCAGCCGGGTGCCGAGATCGGCGACGGCCTGCGCAGTGAGTTCCTTGAGGTACCTGAAGCCGACCCGGGCGTGCTTGCGGTGCTCTTCGCCTCGGCCCAGCACCAGTGGGTCGGCACCGAGACCGACGACCGCCGTTCCTCCGAAGACACCGAAGGGTGTGGTGCGGGTGGAGATGCGAATCGCGTATTTCAGTAGGGCCCGATAGATTGAATGTGCCTTCTTACCGCCTTCTATCTTTTCGATTTCTTCGGACAGCAAGGCGTCGACCTGGTCCGCGAGAACGGAACTTGCCACGCAAACGGCCTCGCGGAAGACAGGGTCAGCCCACAGTCGCTGAATTCCGTCGAGCGGTTCGTGATCGGCCGGCCGGTCAGGATAGAAGTCCGTGGCACGGACGGGGGACCGGACCAGGACGTGATCCGATATTCGATATTCAGAATGTGTCATGAGAAGTATGCGTCACCAATGCAGTGAGGCCGTTGCGGCCAGAATCTCGTTGAGGTCCAGAAGCGTTTCGTCCGTGCCGTACCAGGACTGCACACCGGTCAGGTTGAGGATCACCTCGTCCGCGCCGGCCGCGGCGTATGCGGCCAGGTCCGCGGCGATGTCGGAGGCGGAGCCGTAGAGGAATCCCCCGCCGGCCACCAGGGCTCGAGCGGCGGCGGAGGGATCGGTCGTCGACACGTCGACGCCTGCGCGGGCCAGCATGTCCGCGTAGTGCGGCAGGATGAGGTGTCCGCCGGCGGCCAGGTGGGCCAGTCCCTCCGGCTGGCGCCCGCGCCGGGCGACCGCCACGGGGACCGCCGCGATGACATGGGGGCGGGGCCTGCGCGCGCCGTCCGCACCCTCGGCCACCGCCGGCGCCACAACCCGGCGGACGTAGTCGGCGGGTGCCAGCCAGGTGATTGCCGCGTCGGCGACCTCTCCCGCGGCCAGGGCCATGCGGCGCCGCAGGACGCCCAGGCCGAGTTGGACGCGGGGGTGCGCCACCGGGGTCAGGGCCTCTCCCACACGGTGGTACCGGTGTTCCGAGATGTTCCCCGGGGGTGGGTCCCACGGCTGGGCCAGGCAGTGCCGGGTGGCGCGCAGGAACTCCGTGCAGGCCGTGACGGGATCGTCGTAGGCCGCGCCGAGCCGGGCCTGTTGCACCGCCCGGCTGCCCGGCCCGTATCCGGCGACGACCGGATGGCCGGTGACCGCAGCCAGGGTCCGTGCCTCCAGCGCCGCTTGTGCGGCATGGCGCAACGGTGTGACCAGGACCGATGTTCCCACCGGGACCCTGTATCCAGCTCCAGCCAAGTAGGCGAAGGTCGCGGCGGGCTCCAGCCCATAACTCTGCCCCTGCCAGAGGCGGGTGAGCTGGGAGTCGTGGGCCACGTGGCGGGCGAACGGCACCGCCTGCTCGACCGTCGCGGGGACCATCGGCATGAGCAGTGAAAGCTTCATCACTGACCCACCGGGGACAATCCCATGCTTCGCAGATAGGAGTCCGACAGGACCGCCGAGAACGGATCGTCCCCGGTGGCAGCCGGTTCCGCCAGTTCCCAGTGATCGATTAGCCGGCTGGTCGCCCTGACCAATTCCTGATCGCCCGAGTCCAGTACGGCCTTCACCAGTCGGTCCTCGACGGTCTGGCGCAGCGACACGGCGAACGGGCTGTCGCAGTCCGGCAGGCAGGGGCCCTGGTAGAGCAGCAGGGCGTCGGCCGGTCTGCGCGCTTTGACCAGGGACAGGACGGTCAATGCGTCGACCGTGACCGGCTGGTCCAGTACGTAGCGGCGGCCCAGCGCCTCGTAGCGTACGGCCACACCCAGCTTGCGGGCCCGGTACGCCAGGGTGGGCAGCGTCGACGTTGACACGTCCCGTTCGTAGATGCGGTGGTGCAGACCGTCGCGGGTCATGGCCCCGCCAGCCGCCGCCAGCGCGGTGATGAATTCCATCGTCTTGCTGCTGGTGACCGGCCGACCGCCGACTTCGAAGCGTCCTAAGACGCTGATTTGCGACCTGACGGGCAGGGCCACCCTCAGTTGTGCGTCGAAATCGAAATGCGGCAGCGCTTGGTCAGGCAATGCCGTATCGCGCATTTCTCACTCCCCCGTATGCAGTCACGACAAGCGCCCGGAGGAAAGGCTGTGTGTAGGCGTCAGCTACGTCCCCCGACGGGCGCCCTATGTGCCTGCTACACGCTATCGCACATAGCTCCGTAGTCAACCGGTATAGCGCACCTCACATTCCGGAGTGGGCCGCCGGGAGTGTCGAACGCGAGCATCGTCACCTTCGTCCTATATCGGACATAATTCTCTTTTCTCGTGTGACATCTGTGTGATCGGCGTGTGAACGGAGCTTGGCAGGCTTGTTCTCGGCGAACGGGCCGACCGCTCGCCGCCGACCCGGCATGGGTACCTGTCGAAAGGAAAAGAGATGTCTGACTTCGACCTCGACGCCAAGGTTGTGAACACCGAGGCCGGCGAGATGCAGCCGCACATCACCAGCTGGTCGCTGTGCACCCCGGGCTGCGTCTCCGCCGCGGGCTGCACCACGAGCGTGTGCACCCAGGGCTGCCACATCTCCAAGTAAGCAAGTCCGCTTCCAGCGAGACGCTTCGGGCGCTCCTGTGCATACAGGAGCGCCCGGCTCCACACCCGCACCTTCACCCGCCCGGACGGAGTCCTGTGACTGTTCGCCTGTACGACACCAGCGCCCGGCAGATCCGTGACTTCACCCCGCTCAAGCCGGGTTGTGTCTCGATCTACCTGTGTGGCGCCACGGTGCAGGCGGCACCGCACATCGGGCACATCCGCTCGGGTCTCAACTTCGACATCATGCGCCGCTGGTTCACGTACCGCGGCTATGACGTGACGTTCGTCCGGAACGTCACGGACATCGACGACAAGATCATCGCCAAGGCCCGTGAGCAGGGCCGGCCGTGGTGGTCGATCGGGTACGAGAACGAGCGCGCGTTCAACGAGGGCTACACGGTGCTGGGTTGCCTGCCCCCGACCTACGAGCCGCGTGCCACCGGCCACGTCACCGAGATGGTCGAGATGATGCGGCGCCTGATCGAGCGCGGGCACGCCTACGCGGCCGACGGCAACGTCTACTTCGACGTGCGGTCCTTCCCGCGGTACCTGGAGCTGTCCCGGCAGGAGCTGGACAATCTGCTGCAGCCGTCCGGGGAGGGCGAGACGGGCAAGCGGGATCCGCGGGACTTCGCCATGTGGAAGGCGGCCAAGCCCGGCGAGCCGACGTGGCCGACGCCGTGGGGGGAGGGCCGGCCGGGCTGGCACCTGGAGTGCTCGGCGATGGCGCACAAGTACCTGGGCTCCGCCTTCGACGTGCACGGCGGCGGGCTGGACCTGATCTTCCCGCACCACGAGAACGAGATCGCCCAGGCCAAGGCCTACGGTGACGAGTTCGCCCGGTACTGGGTGCACAACGCCTGGGTGACCATGGCCGGTGACAAGATGTCCAAGTCGCTCGGCAACAGTGTGCTGGTGTCGGAGATGGTCAGGCGCTGGCGGCCGATCGTGCTGCGTTACTACCTCGGTACGCCGCACTACCGGTCGATGATCGAGTACAGCGAGGAGTCGCTGCGCGAGGCCGAGTCGGCGTTCGCCCGGATCGAGGGTTTCGTGCAGCGGGTCACCGAGCTGACCGGCGAGAGCGTCGAGCCGGCCGCCGAGGTCCCGCCCGCCTTCGCCGAGGCGATGGACGACGACCTGGGTGTGCCGCAGGCCCTGGCGGTGGTGCACACCACGGTCCGGCAGGGAAACAGCGCGCTGGCCGCCGACGACAAGGAGGCCGCCGTGGCCCGGCTCGCCGAGGTGCGGGCCATGCTCGGCGTCCTCGGTCTCGACCCGCTGGACGAGTTCTGGGCGGGGGAGTCGGAGCAGAGCGGGGACCTGAACGGCGTGGTCGACAGCCTCGTCCGCCTGGTCCTCGACCAGCGCGAGTCCGCCCGTGCCCGCAAGGACTGGGCGACGGCCGACGCCATCCGCGACCAGCTCAACCAGTCGGGTCTCGTCATCGAGGACAGCCCGCAGGGCCCGCGCTGGACCCTCGGACCTGGTGCTGCCCACGTCGGCCAGGTATGAAGACCGCCTCCGCTTCCGGAGGCCGCGCGCGCCGGGGTCGCAACCCAAATCCCCCGTTCGGTTGCGGCCCCGGCGCACTCACCACAACGGCCGTTGTGTACATCGTGCGTCGTGCGGGCGTTCGTCGCTGTTCAGTTCCGTAGGACCGTGACCGCGCCCGCGCGGCACAGGGTCACGTCAGTGATTCCCGCCGATGTACCGCCGTGCTGGTCGCTGCCCCGCGCGTGAGCGATGCGTGAGCGGATGGTGCGGCACGAGCCGCCACGATCCGCACCGCGTATCACAGCGCACATGCCCTGACCTGGTGGTTCTGGACCCCGGAGCAGCGTCCGGAACCTGCCGTCATGCCTTGGCCAGGACTTTTAATCCATTGGTTGTGGGTTCGAGTCCCACAGGGCCTACGGCTGGTAGGCGGGGGATATGGCCCCTGGCCTGTTACGCGGCGCCCGGGTCGGCTTCGGCCGGCCCGGGCGCCGAGTCGTTTTCGAGCGTGTGCGTGGGCGCGGCCAGTGGCTGACGGGTCGTCGTACCCGCGGGGGCCAGTCGAGGGCGTCGTCCGCGACGGTCTGGTGTCGAATCAACAGGGGCGGCTCGCACCTGGCACGGACCAGCGGGCGCGCTCGGCGGCGGTCTGCTCCTTGGCGCCGGACATCCCTGGCCGGCGCGAGGAGAAAGGCCACACGCCAGACCGGCGCCCTGGGCTGCCGAGGGGGGCCGGGAACGGTGCCGGCTCGTCAGGGCCGTCGGCACGGTGCAGTGGATACATGGATCTCCGGCAGGAGCGGCCCGGCGTGCGGTGGCCGTGGGGGGCGAGGTACGCGCTGCTGACGGTGCCGGTCGCGCTCATCGTGGTGATCACGGTGGTGGACCAACTCGTCCCGCAGGACGTCCACCTCGGCCCGCTGCTGGTCCTCGCCCCCGCCATCACCGCCTATTTCGCCGGTCCCCGGCTGACCGCGCTGGTCGGGCTGCTGGGCCATGGCGGCGCAGGCGTACATCGGCTGGCACTTCGGCGTGCTGCTCTCGCGCAACGTGCTGGTGCAGATCCTCGCCCTGGCGGTGCTGTCGGCCCTGGTCGTGGCCTTCTGCGTGGTGCGTGCGCGGCACCGTCGTCAGCTGGCCCGGGTGCGTACGGTCGCCGAGGCCACCCAGCACGTGCTGCTGTGGCCGCTGCCCGAGCAGCTGGGGTGCGTGCGGGTCGTCGTGCTGTATCTGGCGGCCGAGGACGAGGCGCAGATCGGCGGTGACCTGTACGCGGCCGCCGCCACGGACGGCGGCGCCAGGGTCCTGATCGGGGACGTGCGCGGCAAGGGGCTGCCGGCCATCGGCGAGGCCGCCGTGCTCATCGGGGCCTTCCGGGAGGCCGCCCACCAGCACGCCGGCCTGCCCGGACTGGCCGCAGCACTGGAACAGAGCGTGAGCCGGAACCTGGCCCAGCTGGCCCCCGCCGGCGAGACCGGCGAGCAGTTCGCCACCGCGCTGCTGGTGGAGGTACCCGACGACGACGGCGTCACGCGGCTCATCAGCTGCGGCCACCCGCCACCGCTGCTGCTCGGCCCGGACAGCGCGGTCACCGTCCCCCTGCACCCGGCGCCCCTGCTGGGGCTCGGCGGCCTGGGGCCGACCACGTACACCGTCGACGTGTTCTCCTTCGAACCCGGCGACACACTCCTGCTCCACACCGACGGCGTCATCGAGGCCCGGGACGCCTCCGGAACCTTCTATCCGCTCGCCGAGCGGGCCGCCCACTGGGTCGGCAGGACTCCCGAGACGCTGGTGCACGCGCTGCGCCGCGACCTCCTCGCGCACGCCGGCGGCCGCCTCGACGACGACGCGGCGGTCATCGCGCTGTGCCGCGCGCCCGGCGCCGGGGACGGCCACCCCCACCGGCACCGTCACCGTTAGACCGGCACGGGGCCGGCCCCGGCAGGGGACGGCTGCTCACAGGCTGCTCACAGGACGTCGTACGGTCCCTGCGGTTTGACGTTGCGCCGGTCGTGGGCGGCGTGCCGGGGTCTGGTCACCTTGGACGAGACCTGGCCGACGATCTCCCAGAAACACACCAGTGCGGTGATCGGCGGAATCCCGAAGATGACCAGTGAGAGCAGTGAATGGGACGAATGGCTGACGCACAGGGCGACCGCCATGGCGGAGGCGCCGAGCAGAACGCACCAGGATCGCCGCGCGCTCCGGTTCTGCACGGTGGCTCGCAGAATGGAAAGTGCCGCGACCAGCCACGGTCCGTACACTGTCAACGGCCACCACTGTGCCAGACGCATCGGCAATACCGAGGACGCCGTGGCGCGGAGCTGAGCATAGGAATAGGAAAAAGACCAGCCCAACATGCACACCGCGCACACCGAAATCGTCGCGATCAGGATCGTGACGGGGACGCCCCGCTGGTTCTCCCGCATCCAGCGGGCTTCCGCATGGACCCGCCGCCGGTTCTTGCGATGGCTGGACCGGCCGGACGGCGGCGCCGGGTCGGCCGTCGCGGCGGCCGCGCCGGACAGTATCTGAGCCAGCTCTTCGACCGGGTCCCACTGCATCTCGATCGTGCTGAACTCGGTGTCGGTGAAGATGTCTTCATTGTGAATACTGTCCATCGGATAAGTCCTACAGCCCCACCATCGCCCGCAGGTACTCGTTCTCCAGCTGGCTGATTCTTCTCAGAAAATCATCAAGAAGATCTGAACAGCTGTGGATGAACCCCTCGCCTTCGCCGGCGTCCAGCTGGAATGTGATGATCCCGTGAAGGTTTCCGGCTGCGTGCCTTTCGATGCGTGTCACGACCGCCTAACGAGCCCCTTGCGCTGCGCGGGTGTCGGGCATTCGGGTATTTCTGTAGCTCGAAAGTGTGCCCGGCGGGTCGTATCAAGCAATGAAGCAATGAACCGGCCGGGGAAAATGTGGGTGAGCAGGAAATTGCATTCCGTGAATATAGCGGGAGTGGACTATTCCGTGGGGGTGGGCCGTCCGTAGGACCGTAGGAACGCCGCGACCCCGCCCCTGATCAGGCGGTCCGTGTCGGCCGGCGGCAGGGGCAGGACGCCGTAGTGGCTGAACTGGGTGATCGTGTGCGTGGTCAGGGCCAGGAAGTGGGCGGCGGCCATGTCCGGGTCGCCGTGCACGTCGAGCAGGCCGGCGCGGTCGAGGTGGGTCATCGACTCGGCGACGGCCCGGCCGACCGGTGCCGGGCCCTCCTCGTGCCAGGCGGTGAGCACCTCCGGGGGTACGTGGTCGGCCTCGGCGTGGATGTGCCGGACGAGGGCGAAGTGGTCCGGGTGCTCGGTCATGAGGCCGACGAACGCGCGGGCCAGGCCGACCAGGTCGCGCTCCAGCTCCTCGGGACGCGGGGGGCGCCGCGGGTCCAGAGCCTCGCGGAGCTTCGTCAGCTGGGCGTCGCGGACCTCGCCGGACGTCCAGGTCACCACGGTCTGGAAGAGCTGTGCCTTGCCGCCGGGGAAGTGGTTGTAGAGCGTCCGGGTGGAGACGCCGGCCTCGGCGGCGAGCGCGTCCACCGAGGCGCGCGCGTAGCCCTCGCGGCCGAAGACGGTGCAGGACGCGCTCGCGATGGCGATCTGCTTCTCCAGCTTGCGCGGTGAGACCTCGCGCCGTGCCCGTTCCAGTCGGGACCTGTTCGTTTCGCTCACACCCGCCTCCTTTTGTGACCAGTCACTCTAGCGGACTTACAACGGGCGTTGTAATTTCTACAACGGGCGTTGTAATTTGCTCTGCGGGGGATCCCCGCGACCGGCGGCCGGCCCCCGCGAGTACGCGAGAACGCGAGAAGGGGGACACCTGTGTCCGTCACCAGCAAGGAATCCACCGGCGAGGCACCGCTGCGGGTCGCCGTCGTCGTCGGAAGCGTCCGGGAGGGGCGGCAGGGCCGGGCCGTGGCCGACTGGTTCCTCGGCACCGCCGCCACCGACCCCGGCCTGGACCTGGACGTCATCGACCTGGCCGAGGTGGACCTGCCGCTCGTCCTGCCCGGCTGGGGCGGCAAGGCCGACCCCGGGGCGGCCGCCGTGCTGCGCGAGGTCTCCCCGCGCCTCGCGGCCGCCGACGCGTTCGTCGTCGTCACGCCCGAGTACAACCACAGCTTCCCGGCGTCCCTGAAGAACTTCATCGACTGGCACTACACCCAGTGGCAGGCCAAGCCGGTCGGCTTCGTGTCGTACGGCGGTCTCGGCGGCGGTCTGCGCGCGGTGGAGCAACTCCGGCTGGTCTTCGCCGAGCTGCACGCCATGACCGTGCGCGACTCGGTCAGCCTGCACGGGCCCTGGTCCGGCCTCGCCGAGGGCGGCATCCCTCGGGACGCCGACGTCTGCGCGGGCGCCGCCAAGGGCATGCTCGGCCAACTCGACTGGTGGGGACGGGCGTTGCGGGCAGCGCGTGCCGAGCGCCCCTACGCGGGCTGAGGGAGGGGACGGACGTGAGCAGCGGTACCCAGTCCGTCGCGGCGCCGGTGCGCCGCCGTCCGATGCCGGAGCCGGCCGCCGTCCTGCGGCGCACGCTCGCCGTCACCGTCACCGGCTCGGTGATGGCCGTGCTCGACATGACGATCGTGAACGTCGCGATGCGTTCCCTCGCGGAGTCCTTCGGCGCCCCGCTGCAGACCATCCAGTGGACGGCTACGGCGTACACGCTCGCGCTCGCCGCGGTCATCCCGGTCGCCGCCTGGGCGATGGCCCGGATCGGCGCCCGGCGTACGTACGCCACCGCACTCGTCCTGTTCACGCTCGGCTCCCTGCTCGCCGCCTGCGCCTGGGACGCGGGCAGCCTCATCGCCTTCCGCGTGGTGCAGGGCCTGGGCGGCGGGCTGCTCCAGCCGGTCGGGATGACGATGGTGATGCGGGTCGCGGACCGGCGCCGGCTCGGCCGTGCGATGGCCGTGGGCGGGCTGCCCATCCTGGTGGGCCCGGTCGTCGGCCCGGTGCTCGGCGGCTGGCTGGTCGACGCCGCGTCCTGGCACTGGATCTTCCTGGTGAACCTGCCGGTGGGCCTGCTCGCCCTGGCGCTGGCGCTACGGCTGCTGCCCCACGACGGGCCGACCACACCGGTCACGCTCGCCGGTGCGGCCGATGGCGGCCGCGGCGGCCGCGCCCGCCTGGACGTCCCCGGTCTGCTGATGCTCTCGCCCGGGCTCGCCCTGCTGCTCTACGGCCTGGCCCGGGGCGGCGAGCGCGGCGACTTCGCGGCTCCCGGCGCCCTCGTGCCGACGCTCGCGGGCGTCGCACTGGTGGTCGCCTTCGTCCGCCGGGCGCTGACCGTGCCCGAGCCACTTCTGGATCTACGGCTCCTGCGGGACCGTACGTTCGCCGCCGGCGTCGCCACCCTCGCCCTGTTCACCTGCGGCTACTTCGGCGCGATGCTGCTCGGCCCGCTGTACTGGCAGCAGCAGCGGGGCCTGAGCGCGACGGCGGCCGGCCTGCTGGGCGCTCCGACCGGGCTCGTCGTCGGTACGGCGATGCAGGTCGCGGCGCGGTGGGTCGACAGGGTGCCGCCGCGCCGGCTGGTCACGGCCGGCATCGCGCTGGCCGCCCTCGGAATGGCGCTGCTCGCCTGGCAGACGGGCGCGCCCGGGGTCGCAGCCTGGCGGTTCGTCGTCTCGGCCATGGTGCTGGGCGCCGGTGTCGGCATGGTCCTGATGCCGGCGATGACGACCGCGAGCCGGGACCTGCCCGTGGACCGGATGCCCGCGGCGAGCACCGCGCTCAGCATCAACTCCCAGCTCGGGGCGTCGGTGGGTACGGCGGTGCTCTCGGTGGTCCTGGGCGCTGCGGGCCAGCACCCGGCCGGCTTCCGCATCGCCTACGCGGTGGCGGCGACCCTGCTGGCCCTCTCCGCCCTCCCCGCCCTACGCCTCCCCGGGCGCCACCGCTCCACGTGACCCCTGCCCCGCCGCCGTCGGCTCCGCCGGGGCCCGTTCAGCCTGCCGTGGGCCCGACTGCGGCAGGCTCACCTCCTGGGGCGGGCCGGCTGCGGCGGCCCAGCTCGTGCGATCGGACGACCGAGGCCTGCTTGACGCGGTCACCCGGCCTGCGCCCCGCACCGCCCCCGCGCGGGGCTCGGGCCACGTCATCTCACCCCGCCGCCTCCTCCGGATCCCGCGCCCCCGCTCACCGCCGCCTCCTCCGGCCCCACCCAGCCCAGGGTCGGCTCAGCGGGGAGTCCGCCTTGGGCGAGGGGGGTTCAGCGCGGAGTCTGCCTCGGGGCAGGGGGGTTCAGCGCGGAGTCTGCCTCGGGGCAGGGGTGGCTCCGTGGGGAGCCTGCCTCGGGGCAGGAGTGGCTCGGCGGAGATCCCGCTTCAGCCCAGGTCGGTTCAGCGGGGAGCCCGCCTGGGGGCGGGGTGGCTCCGTGGGGAGCCTGCCTCGGGGCAGGAGTGGCTCGGCGGAGATCCCGCTTCAGCCCAGGGTCGGTTCAGCGGGGAGCCCGCCTGGGGCGGGGTGGCTCCGTGGGAAGTCCGCCTCGGCCCAGGGCGGCTCCGCCGAGGCCCGCCCTGCCTGCCGTCGGTCGGGACAAGGCCGTCTCGCCCCACCCTCGACCCTGCAACAGGCGCTCGCGCCCGGCCTCTCGGCGCGGGCAAGGGGCGCTCCCCGCTTGTACATCGATCCGGGTACCAGGTGCTCGTTCCCTGCCCTCGGCCTGTAACCCGCGCTCCCGGTCCCTTGGCGCGGACAAGGGGCTCTCCCCGCCCGTACATCGGCCCGGCAACGCGCTCGTCCCTCGCGCTCGGTCCGGCGACACGCGCTCGCTCCTCGCCCTCGGTCCGGCTCCGCGCTCACTCGCCGCCTCCGGTCCGGCAACACCCGCTCGATCCCCGCCCCCGCCGGGTAACGGGCTCGCTCCCCGCCCCCGGACCGGCAACACGCTCAACCTCCGCCCCCGGCCCGGACACTCGCGCTCACCCGCCACGTCGATCCGGGAGACGCCCTCCCACCCCCCACCCCCCACTCCCCACCGCCCATCCACCCAACGCCGCCTCAGCCCGCTGTGCGCTCGCGGAGGTCCGTGAGGCCGGCGAGTTCCGGTTGGTCCGTCAGTTCGGCCAGGGGCAGCGTGTGCTGGGTCTGGAGGACCTTGGCGCGCAGGTAGCGGACGTTGTGGGCGGTGGTGAAGACGCCGGTCGGGACCCGGTCCCGTACGACGGCTCCGAGCGCCCGCAACTGCTCGGCCTTGTCGGGGTTGTTGGACAGCAGGTCCAGCTTGCCGATGCCGAGGGCGGCGAGCATCTGCGCGGCGGCGGTGTAGTCGCGGGCGTCCTCCGGCAGGCCGAGCGCGGCGTTCGCCTCGTACGTGTCGAGGCCCTGGTCCTGGAGGGCGTAGGCGTCGAGCTTGTTGTAGAGGCCGATGCCGCGGCCCTCCTGGCGCAGGTAGAGCAGGACACCGCCGCGCACGGCGATGCGCTCCACGGCCTCGCGCAGCTGGGGACCGCAGTCGCAGCGGGCCGAGCCGAAGACGTCGCCGGTGAGGCACTCGGAGTGCAGCCGCACCAGCGGGACCGAGCCCGGGGCGGGGTCGCCGAGGACGACGGCGACATGCTCCTGGCCGTCGGCGAGGCCGTGGAAGGTGACGAGTTCGGCGTCCACGCCGTAGCCGTCGTGGAAGCGCAGCGGTACCCGGACGCGGGCGCGCGGCGTGGCGGCGGGGGTGTCGGGCATGCGGGTCCCTCCGGAGACAGTTGCTTCAGATTTGAAGCAGCGGTACGTGAGGGACCCTACCCCATGCTTAAAAGTTAAAGCAATTGGTTTCCGGTCCGACTCGTGAGGGCATGGGCGGCGGGGGGCGACCACAGCGACGACGGGGAGGGGGCGAGGGTGGCCGCGGTCACGAGGGCGGTGCCGAGGACGGGCAGGACGAACGCCGGCGCCACGGCACGTCCCCCGCCCCCGCCCCGGCCTCGGCGTCCTCCCCCTGAAGTCCCCGTACGACCCCCGTGAAGATCTCCTCCAGCTGTCCCACCTGCTCGGGCGTCAGCCGGTCGAAGAGGGTGGCGCGCACGGTCTCGACATGACCCGGCGCCGTCCGCTCCAGCACGGCCATGCCCTCGTCCGTCAGTACGGCGAGACTGCTGCGCTTGTCCCACCGGCAGTTCTCCCGGCGCACCAGACCGTCCCGTTCCAGCCGGGTCACGGCGTACGTCAGCCTGCTGCGCGTGATCTTCAGCGACTCGGCGAGATCGGTCATGCGCAGGCGCCGGTCCGGGGCGTCGGAGAGGTTCGCCAGGACCGAGTAGAACAGGTGGGGCATACCGGCGTCCTGCTGGAGCTGCCGGTCGAGCACGTCCTCCAGGAGGTGGGTCGCGGCCATGTACGCGCGCCAGGCGCGCTGCTCCTCGGGGCTGAGCCAGCGGGTCGTCATACAGTCAGTGTAAGTTTGTTTCAAACTTGAACCAACAATGCAGCTCACCGTCTCAGGGAGAACACGCCGATGTCGTACCCGTACGTGCTGCTGTCCGCCGCCGTCTCCCTCGACGGCTACCTGGACGACACCGGCCCCGAGCGCCTGCTGCTGTCCAGCCCGGCCGACTTCGACCGGGTCGACGCGGTACGGGCCGCGTCCGACGCCATCCTCGTCGGCGCCGGCACGATCCGCGCGGACAACCCGCGCCTGCTGGTCAACTCCGCCGAGCGCCGTGCCGCCCGGGTGAGCGAGGGCAAGCCCGCCTACCCCCTGAAGGTGACCGTCACCGCCTCCGGCGACCTCGATCCGGCCGCCCACTTCTGGCACACCGGCGGCGAGAAGGTCGTCTACACCACCGACGCAGGCGCCGAGCGCGCCGGCCGCCTCCTCGGCGGCACCGCCGACGTCGTACCGCTCGGCCCCGGCCTCGACTGGCGGGCCCTGCTGGAGCACCTGCACGCCGTGCGCGGTGTGCGGCGCCTGATGGTGGAGGGCGGCGGCACGGTCCACACCCAGCTGCTCCAGCAGGGCCTCGCCGACGAGCTCCAGCTGGTCCTCGCCCCGCTCCTCGTCGGCGACCCGGCGGCCCCGCGCCTGTTCGGCCCCGGTGCGTACCAGGCGGGCCGGCTGCGCCTGACCGAGACCCGCCGGATCGAGGACGTGGTCCTCATGCGCTACGAGCCCACCGCCCCCGGCACCGGACCCGCGCCCACCGCCGCCGACCGCCACTGGCTGCGCACCGCCTGCGACCTCGCCGCGCTGTGCCCGCCCTCCGAGACGGCGTTCAGCGTCGGCGCGGTGGTGGTCGCGGCCGACGGCACGGAGCTGGCCCGCGGCCACTCCCGCGAGGGCGACGACCCGGTGGTCCACGCGGAGGAGGCCGCGCTGGCGAAGATCGACCCGGCCGAGCCGCGGCTGCCCGGGGCCACGGTCTACAGCAGCCTGGAGCCGTGCGCCCGGCGCGCGTCGCGGCCGGCGCCGTGCTCCGAGCTGATCCTTCGGGCGGGGGTGCGGCGGGTGGTCACCGCGTGGCGCGAACCGGACACGTTCGTGGCGGCGGCCGACGGGACCGGCGTGCTGGCCAAGGGGGGAGCCGAGGTCGTCGTACTGGGGGAGTACGAGGAGCGGGCCAAGGCGCCGAACAGGCATCTGGTGGCGTAAGTCACCCCACGGGCGCCCCCGCCGCTGCCCGGGGCGCCCCCGCCGCACCCGAAAGAGCCCCGACAGCACTCAGGGCCCGGAATCCGATGGATTCCGGGCCCTGAGTCTTCAGTAGCGGGGACAGGATTTGAACCTGCGACCTCTGGGTTATGAGCCCAGCGAGCTACCGAGCTGCTCCACCCCGCGTCGTTGTGTTCACTACTGTACGCCATCCGCGCGGCACTTTGCACATCGGCTGATCAAGACGCCCCCGGAGCCCGTCATCCGCTCGGCCCACCGAGGTCGCCCGGCGGGCCGCGGGCCGTCAGGCTGGTCGTACGTCGGACACGTGGGAGACGCGCGGTGGGCCCTGGAGAGGTGGAGGAGAGCCCGTATGCCAGGGCGGGGGGCAGGCTTCCCGGCGACCCCGTGCCCGACCCGGGGCTCGGCGACGAGCCGGCGCCCCCGCGCCCGCACCGCTTCCCCCTCCGCCGGCCGGCCCGCGCCCTGCCCGCGCTGCTGATCGCCGGCGGGGTGCTGTACGGCCTGCTCACGCCGAGGGAGTTCACCGCCGTTCCGTTCTTCACCGCCGCCCCGCTGATCGCCGCGCCCCTGTCCGCGCTGCGCACCACCGTGCTGACCGGCGTCGCGGCCGTCGCCGCGATGTTCGCGGTGCGGGCCCAGGGCGGCGAGCACCCGGCCGTCGGCGTCGTCACGGACGTCGTCACCGTGACCAGCGTCGCCCTGCTGGCGGTGGCGATCAACCGGGTGGTGCGGATCGGCGACCGGCGGCTGGCCTCCGCCCGGGAGATCGCCGAGGCCGCCCAGCGGGCCGTACTGCCGGAGCCCGCCGCGCGGATCGGCGGCTTCGAGATCGCCGCCCGTTACGAGGCGGCCCGGCAGGACGCGTTCATCGGCGGCGACCTGTACGCGGTGCAGGACAGCCCGCACGGCGTCCGGCTGATCGTCGGGGACGTGCGCGGCAAGGGCATGGGCGCGGTGGCCGCCGTCGCCGTGGTGATCGGCGCGTTCCGGGAGGCCGCCGAGCAGGAGGACACGCTGGAGGCGGTGGCCCAGCGGCTGGAGCGCGCACTGGCCCGCGAGGGCACCCGGCGCGACGGCATCGACGCCTTCGAGGGCTTCACCACCGCCGTCCTCGCCGAACTCCCGCACGGCGACGGGCTCGTACGCATCGTCAACCGGGGTCATCCGCCCCCGCTGCTGCTGTCCGCCGACGGCGCGCCGCACACCCTGGCGGCCGCCGAGGCCGCGCTGCCGCTCGGCATGAGCGACCTGGGGATGTGGCCGGACCGGGCCATCGAGGCACCCTTCCCGGACGGCTCCACCCTGCTGCTGTACACCGACGGGCTGTCCGAGGCCCGCAACCGCCACGGCCGGTTCTTCGACCCCGAACGGCGGCTCGCGGGGCGCCTCTTCCGCGACCCGGCGGACCTGGTCGACGCGCTCGCCGAGGAGGTGCGGCGGCACTCCGGCGGCGGGATGGCCGACGACATGGCGCTGCTCGCCGTACGGCACCCGCAGGGGTTCCCGGGGTTCACGGATGGTGACCGGGTGACCGCCGTCCGCATGACACCTGAGACACCATCAAAACTGCCGTGACTCCTGAACCCTCGCCAACCCATCCGTTTTGCAGGGTTCGTGGATGATAAGTCCCGGCCGGGAACGTTAACGATCAAGCCCAACGGCTTGGAAAGTGACTCGCAAGTCTATTAACGTTCGATAACGCAGCGCGGTCGTCCCAGCCGCCACAAGAGGCGGCTCCGTGCGCACGCGCCGAATCCCGCAAGGGAACCGGGGAACCACCACCTTGGGGTGAATCACGCGGATACCGCCCGGTATACGCGCGTAGGAGACCTTCCTGCTCCGAACCCGTCAGCTAACCCGGTAGGCGACGGAAGGAAAGGAGTACGCCCGCGTGGCGTCCAACCGGCCTGCCCCAGAAGCCCCGTACATACCGGCGTCCGCCGAGCCCGAGGCCTTCGCCTACGGCTCCTACCGCGCCGAAGAGGGCCCCTGGGAGGAGTGGAACCCCACCGAGGACTCCGTCGACCGGGTCCGTGGCCGGCACCGTGTCGCCAAGCAGCGCGGCGGCTTCGCCCGCAGCTCCACCGTCCTCGGCGTCGGCGTCATGGCCGCCGTCGGCGCGGGCGGCATGGCCAGTGCCCACACCGGCAAGCCCCCGGTCTCCATCTCCCTGCCAGACTCCGTGAGCCACCTCTTCGACGGCGGCGGCTCCTCGGAGGCGTCGAAGACCACCGCCACCGGGCTCTCCGACGTCGGCGCGACCACCGACAGCGGCAAGGCCGGCGACGCGGGGGAGGCCCTGCGCAACCGGATCATGGCCCAGGCCGAGCACCAGCAGAGCAGGGCCGACAGCAAGGCCACCGCCGCCGCGCTCGCCGCCGCCGAGAAGCAGACCGCCGACGCCGCCGCCAAGGCCGAGAAGGACGCCGCCGCCAAGGCGGCGGCCGCCAAGGACAAGGCGCAGGCCGACGCCGAGAAGGCCGCCGAGACCGCGCGGCTGGCCGAGCTGGCCAAGCAGTACCAGTTGCCCGTCGTGTCGTACACGATCACCGGCACCTTCGGTCAGCCCGGCGCGATGTGGTCCTCCGGCTACCACACCGGCCTCGACTTCGCCGCCCCCACCGGCACCCTGATCAAGGCCGTCCACGGTGGCACGATCACCGAGGCGGGCTGGGCCGGCGCCTACGGCTACCGCACCGTCCTGACGCTGGACGACGGCACCGAGCTGTGGTTCTGCCACCAGTCCTCGATCAACGTCTCGGTCGGCCAGAAGGTCTCCACCGGCGACGTCATCGGCCGCATCGGCGCCACCGGCAACGTCACCGGCCCGCACCTGCACCTGGAGGTCCACCCGGGCGGCCAGCCCACCGGCATCGACCCGGCGGCGTGGCTGCGGGACAAGGGCCTCAACCCCTGACCGGTCCGGCGCGGAAATTCACACCGGCGGCGGAATGCGATCATCTGCCGCCGGTGTTGACGTAGAGCATGACTTCCTTGCGCACACTCGGTTCCTCGGACCTCCAGGTCTTCCCCCTCTCCCTCGGCGGCAACGTCTTCGGCTGGACCGCCGACGAGGAGACCTCCTTCGCCGTGCTCGACGCCTACACGGCCGCGGGCGGCAACTTCATCGACACCGCCGACGCCTACTCCGCCTGGGTCGAGGGCAACGAGGGCGGCGAGTCCGAGACGGTCATCGGCAAGTGGCTCAAGGCCCGCGGCAACCGCGACGACGTCGTCATCGCCACCAAGGTCAGCCAGCACCCGAAGTTCCAGGGCCTGTCCGCCGCCAACATCAAGGCGGCCGCCGACGCGTCCCTGAGCCGCCTGGGCACCGACCACATCGACCTCTACTACACGCACTTCGACAAGCCCGAGATCCCGGTCGAGGAGATCATCGGCGCCCTCGACGAGCTGGTGCGGGCGGGCAAGGTCCGGCACATCGCCGCCTCCAACATCAGCCCCGAGCGCCTTCAGGCCTCCCTCGACTTCTCCGAGCGCGAGGGCCTGGCCCGCTACGTCGCCCTCCAACCGCACTACAACCTGGTCTCCCGCGACACCTACGAGGGCGAGCTGCAGGACCTGGCCGCCAAGGAGAACCTGTCCGCGGTGCCGTACTTCTCCCTCGCCGCGGGCTTCCTGACCGGCAAGTACCGCCCGGGCACCAAGGTCGACAGCGCCCGCGCCGACCGGGCCCAGGGGTACGCCGAGTCCGAGCGCGGCCAGAAGGTCCTCGCCGCCCTGGACGAGATCGCCGCCGCCCACGAGGCCCCGCACGCCACGGTCGCCCTGGCCTGGCTCGCGGCCCAGCCCACGGTCACCGCCCCGATCGCCTCGGCCCGCACGGTGGAACAGCTGCCCGCGCTGCTGGGGGTGGCGGACCTGAAGCTGACGCAGGACGAACTGGCGAAGCTGACGGCGGCGTCGGCGTAACGCGCTACGACCGGTACGGGTAGTACGGGTTGTACGCGGGGGACGTGGGGGACGCGGGGTTCGGCACCGCCGGATACCCGTACCCCGGCCCCTGGCCGTACCCGTACGGGGGAGGAGCCCAGCGCACCGGGGCCGGGGCGGCCGCCCTCGCGCCGTACTCCAGAGCCGGCCGCGCCGCGTCCTTGCGCCTCCACAGCTCGTCCAGCAGCTCCCGCTCCCGTACGACGAAGTCGGCCCCGGCCTTCCCCGCGCGCCCCCGGTGCCGCAGCAGCGCGAGATCCGTGGCGTACGCCTCGTAGCGCGCCACCTCCCGCGCCACCGGTTTGCCGCCGTGGTGCCGGGCGTAGTCCCGGGCCGCCCGGCGCGCCCGCATCGAGCCCAGCGCGAACGGCTCGGCCGGCCCGAGCCACCCGGCCAGTACGTAGGCGGGCAGCTCCGCGCGCACGGTCCTCAGCTCCCGCTGCCGCGTCCAGATCGCCAGCCAGGTCAGCAGCCCGAACACCGGCACCATGAAGCAGCCGTAGACGGCGAAGAAGCCGAGCCGGCCGAAGGTCGAGGAGCCGTTCCAGAAAGCGTGCATGCCCATCGCGAGCAGCAGACCGGCGAGCGGCAGCAGCACCCGGCGTGCGCGCTGGCGGTCGGCGCAGAGCGCGGCGATGCCGAAGCCGATGCCGGTCATGGTGGTGAAGAGGGGGTGCGCGAACGGCGACATCACGATGCGCACGAAGAAGGTGGCGGCGGTGACGGAGGCGATGCCGCTGTCGCCGGTGAGCTGATCGGTCCCGAAGGCCGTACCGAGGTAGAGGATGTTCTCGGTGAACGCGAACCCGGTGGCGGTGATGCCCGCTATCACCACCCCGTCGACGATCCCGGTGAAGTCGCGTCTGCGGAAGAGGAAGACGAGCAGTACGGCGGCGGCCTTGGCGGATTCCTCCACGATGGGCGCTATCACCGTGGCGCCCAGGGTGTCCGCACTGGCCGGGTCGGCGGTGGCTATCCACCTGGTGGCGAAGCTGTTGGCGACGATGGCTATGAGGGCCGCCGCGCAGGCTCCCCAGGCGAACGCGAAGACCAGGTTCCGCCAGGGGCCGGGTGCCACCCGGTCCAGCCACCGGAAGGCCGCTATGAGCCACGGCACGGGCAGCATGGCCAGCCCGATCCCGACGAGGAACCCCTCGGTGCCGGTCTGCCGGCGCACCAGCGCCAGGATCACCAGCCCGGACAGGGCGAGCAGTGTGATCAGCGCCCCGTAGCGCACCCATCCGCGCTGCCACCAGTGCGGATGGCGGAGCCCAGGGCCCCCGGGGTGGGGCGGATACGCCGGATACGGAGGACTGGTCGGACTGGTGGCCACGGCATCGACCCTAACGGTGACGGGACGAGGGGCTGGAGCGGATTACCGGCCCCGGCGCCCTGGCGGACCCGGCGGTGCGGGAAGGGGCCGGGCCGGGTGCCCGGAGGTCCCGGTGCCCGGCCCGGTTCCGGTCAACGGCGCCGGAAGAGCAGATCGTTCACGACATGACCCTTGTCCAGCCCCTGCCCCTCGAAACGGGTCAGCGGCCGGAACGCCGGGCGCGGGGCGAAACCGCCGTCGGCCTGCGTGTTCTCGAAGTCGGGGTGCGCGGTGAGCACCTCCAGCATCTGCTCGGCGTACGGCTCCCAGTCCGTCGCGCAGTGCACCAGCGCGCCGGGGCGCAGCCGGGTGGCGGCGAGCGTGAGGAACTCGGGCTGGATCAGCCGCCGCTTGTGGTGCCGCTTCTTGGGCCAGGGGTCCGGGAAGTACACGCGCAGCCCGTCGAGCGAGTCGGGTGTGAGCATCTCCCTGAGCAGGATGATCGCGTCCCCGTTGGCCACCCGGACGTTGTCCAGTCCGTCGCGGTCGGCGAGGTTCAGCAGATTTCCCTGGCCGGGGGTGTGGACGTCCACGGCGAGGATGTTGGTGTCCGGGTCCCCGGCGGCCATCTGCGCGGTGGCCTCGCCCATGCCGAACCCGATCTCCAGCACCACGGGCCTGTCGTTCCCGAACAGCTCGCCGAGGTCGATGACCCGCTGTCCGTCGATGTCGAGCCCCCACGCGGGCCACAGCCGCTGGAGCGCGTCGGCCTGCCCGGCCGTCACCCGGCTGCGCCGCGGCTGAAAGCTCCTGATCCGCCGCTCGAAGTGCGACCCGGCGGGATCCGCCTTGGGCCCGTCGGGAAACCGCGGCTCGCCCTTGGCCCGGGTGTGCCGAACGGACACACCGGGGACGTGCGGAACCGGGGCGGGGGCGTCGGGGGTGTTGAGGGAGTCAGACACAGTGCCACCAATTTTACGGCGCCCGAGAACCACTCCCCGAGACCTGCCTCCGGGCGGCGGGCTCCGGGGGGCGGAGGATCGGCGGGCGAACGCGGCTTCCGGCTGGCGCTGCCCCTGCAACGGCTGCTACGGCGCTACAGCGGGCCGAGCATCGCCAGTACCCGGCGCCCCACCTCCCGGCCGATCGGCAGCGAAGCGGTCGCCGCGGGCGAGGGCGCGTTCAGCACATGCACGGCCCGCTCCCCCTCACGGATGAGGAAGTCGTCCACCAGCGTCCCGTCGCGCAGCACCGCCTGCGCCCGCACCCCGGCGGGGGCCCGCACCAGGTCGTCCGGCTCCACCCCCGGCAACAGCCGGCGCACCGCCTCCAGGAACGCCCCCTTGGACACCGAGCGCCGCAACTCCCCGGCGCCGTATCTCCAGTGCCGCCGGGCGATCGCCCAGGACCCCGGCCACGCCACGGTCCCGGCCAGCTCCCGGGGCCGTACGACCCACCAGCCGTACCCCTCCCGGGCCAGCGCCGGCACCGCGTTCGGCCCGATGTGCACGCCGCCGTCGATGCCGCGGGTGAGATGCACACCGAGGAACGGGAAGGCGGGATCCGGCACCGGATACACCAGCCCGCGCACCAGCTCCGGCCGCGCCAGCTCGTAGTACTCCCCGCGGAACGGCACGATCCGCATCCCGGGCTCGTCCCCGGTCAGCCGGGCCAGCTCGTCGCAGTGCAGTCCGGCGCAGTTCACCAGCACCCGCGCCCGTACGACGTCACCGGCCGCGGTGAGCACGGCCACGCCCCGCTCCGGCCGCCGGTCCACCCGGACGACCCGCGCCCCGTACCGGATCTCCGCCCCCGAGGCCCGCGCCAGCTGCCGGGCGACGTCCACGAAGTCGCAGACACCGGTCGTCCCGACGTGTATGGCGGCGAGCCCCCGCACCTCCGGCTCGTACGCGCTGATCTGCGCGGGCCCCAGCTCCCGGACCGGGATCCCGTTCTCCCGGCCGCGCTGCACCAGCGCGTGCAGCCGCGGCAGCTCCTCGCGCTCGGTGGCGACGATCAGCTTTCCGGTGACGGCGTGGGCGATGCCGTACTCGGCGCAGAACTTCACCATCTCGGCCGCGCCCCGCACCGCGTACCGGGCCTTGAGCGAGCCGGGGCGGTAGTAGATCCCGCTGTGGATCACGCCGCTGTTGCGCCCCGTCTGGTGCCGGGCCGGCCCCGGCTCCTTCTCCAGCACGGTGACGCGCGTCCCCGGCGCGGCCCGCGTGATCGCGTACGCCGTCGACAGCCCGACGATCCCCCCGCCGACCACGAGCACATCACAGTCGAACGCACCGACCGGCACCTGCACCACCTCCCACCTCGATAGTGCACTGCGCCACTGACAACGCCTTCAAACGCCGGACGCGCCGGGTGCCGGCCGTTCGCGGCTCGGGCCGGAGCCGTCACCTCAGGCCGGAGCCATGAGCAGCGGCCGTGCCCGCTCCCGCAGCTCGACCACCCGCGGCTCGTCCCCGTAGGGCTCCAGCCGGTGCAGCAGGTCCTTCACGTACTCCGTCGTCCGCGCCGAGGAGATCCGCCCGGCCACCTCCACGGCCCGCGCCCCGGCCTCGCACGCCGCGTCGAGGTTCCCGGACTCCAGCTCGGCGACCGCCGAGACCACCAGGCGCAGCCCGTGCGACCGCACGAACTCCTCCGTCGGCTTCGACAGCGCCTGCTCGGTGAACCGGCGCACCTGCCGGGGCGCCTTCAGGTCCCGGTAGCATTCGGCCGCGTCCGCCGCGAAACGGTCGTATCCGTAGAAACCAAGCCATGTCGGGTCGTTGTCGCCCTCCCGGGACCGCTCCAGCCAGCCCTCCGCCGCCTTCAGCGCCGCCCCGGCCGCCTGCGCGTCTCCCGCGCGCGCGTGGGCCCGCGCCTCGACCAGCCTGAAGAAGCTCATCGTCCGCGCGGTCGCCAGCCCCCGGTTGCGCTCCAGGGCGGCCTGCGCCAGGTCGACGCCCTCGTCCCCGAAGCCCCGGTACGTCGCCTGCAGCGACATGGAGGCGAGGACGTAGCCCCCGAGAGGGACGTCCGCCGCCGCGCGCGCGAGGCGCAGCGCCTGGATGTAGTACCGCTGGGCGGCCTCCTGCTGGCCCGTGTCGAAGGCCATCCAGCCGGCGAGGCGGGTGAGTTCGGCGGAGGCGCCGAACAGTGCGCGGCCCACTTCGTCGGAGTAGGAGCCCAGCAGCAGGGGCGCCGCCTCCACCCGAAGGCACTCCGGCACCATCGAGGAACGCCAGTCCCCGCCCCCGTACTTGGAGTCCCACCGCCGGGCGTCCTCGGCGGCCTCCCGCAGCTTGCGCACATCGCTGTGGCCGACTTTGATCGGTGCGCCGGAGCCCTCGGCGGAACTCGCCTCGCGCGCGACCGAGCTGTCGGCGGGGGTTATCAGCCATCGTGAGGCAGGCGTTGCGTACGCGCTCACTGCGAACGACCCGGCGAGGGACTGCCAGATGCCGCCGGAGCCGGCCCGGCGCCCGGCGAGGTCGAGGCGGTACAGCTCCGTCGCCGACTTCACCGCCTGTGCCACGTCCCGGGGGAAGGCGAGGCCGACCTCGGGTGCGGGGTCCGCGTCCGCCAGGCCGATCTCGTGGAGCGGCACCGGCCGGCCGAGCTTCTGCGCGATGGCGGCCGCGATGAGGTGCGGCGCGGCGCCCTGGGGCACCATGCCCTTCGACACCCAGCGCGCCACCGACGTCTTGTCGTAGCGAAGAGTCAACCCGCGCTGGGCACCAAGGTCGTTGACGCGCCGGGCGAGTCCTGCGTTGCTGATTCCCGCGAGGGCGAGAACGGCGCCGAGCTTTTCGTTCGGCCCGCGTTGCTCCCTGGACATGCGCCACCCCTCGACACAGACGGCTGTCGCGCTGGCATAACCACGCGGCATTCGTAAACCCAGCGTAGTTCGCCGCATCCCAAGCGTTAAGGGGCATTGTTCCGGATGGCGGGATTGTGGTCCGTACGGAAGCGCGGTCCTGTACGCACCGTGCACGGCCTGTCGCCGCGTGCCCCCGCTCGTGTGGCCGTGCGCCCGTCCGTGCGCTCTTCTCCGGCCACCGGGGGAGCGGTTCCATGGCTCTTGCGTGGGTCGGCCCGCTGTACTGGATCCAGTGGGCTGGGGGACACCGCCACCTTCATCCCCGCGGGTGGCGGACCGGTCCGGGAGGCGATGCCCGCCTCCCGGACTGTGCGCGTTCCCGCGTCGCCGCGCCTTTCGCAGGCCTGTACGGAGCGTGCTCAACTTCGATCTCGCTCTGTGTATTTGGCTGAAAATCGACCCAGCACATGGCGGTTGACATCCGCTCCGACCACGAAACTTGAGGGCGCGAAGGGCGTTTTGAGGGAGCGTACAGGGGGCGCATTCGAGTCGCGCTCATCGCCCCCGGTCCTCGCCCCTCCTCCCGGCCCCGCGTGAACTCAGCGCGCGGTTCCCCCGATCGAAGGCGGTGCCGCCGCCCCTCCACAGCGCGTCCTTCATGGCAGCATGGGGACCGGTTCGTACGGTGCACTGGTTGTCCACAGCCTGTGGAGGCGGCGATGCGGTGGTTGGTGGGTTGGAGCAGCACCGCCCCGGGCATCGCCGGGATCGGCTCCGCGGGCGCCACCGGGTACGAGGGCGAGACCCTGCACCCCGTCGGCTCCCAACTCCTGTGGGGAGACCCGGATCCGCTGTGGGCCGTCGGCGACTGGCGCCCGGACGAGGTGCGTGTGGTCAAGGCCGACGCGGACAACCGCATCGCCGTCCTCGGCATCTGCGGCGCCTCCGACGAGGAGCTGCGGCGCGCGCTGTTCACCGCGCGCGGGGGCGCGCTGCGCCATCTGACCGCCTGGTCCGGCAGCTACACGGCCGTCGTCCAGGTGGGCCGGCGCATCACCGTCTGCGGCGATCTCGCGGGCGCGCGCCCGGTCTTCCACACCCCCTGGGCCGGCGGCACCGCCTACGCCACCGCCGCGCTCCCCCTCGCCGACCTCATCGAGGCCAATCTCGACTTCGGCCACCTCGCCGCCCTGCTCGCCGCCCCCGACGTCCCCGCCGCGCTGCGCGACACCACCCCGTACGAGGGTGTACGGCGCGTTCCGCCGGGGCACGCGCTCGTGCTGCGCGCCGGAGCACGCGAGATCGCCGGGTACGAGCCGGTCGCCTCGCTCGCGGTCGCCGCGCCCCCCGCCGACCCCGGCCACGCCGTCGACGCCGTACGCGACGCCCTCGTCGAGGCGGTACGCGCGCGCCTGTCGGCAGCGCGGCACGTGCCCGACCTCGACCCCGGGCCGGTGCCCGGCATGGGACCGGCCGACCGGCGGGCGCGGCGCGGGATGCCCGTGCCCGGCATCGGCGCCGACCTCTCCGGCGGACCGGCCTCCGGCACGCTCGCCCTGCTGGCCGCCGGGCTGCCCGGCCGGCCCGGCACGCTCCTCGGCCACGGCACGGGCGCGGGCGAACGGCTCGTCGCCGTCACCTTCAACGACCTGGCCGTGGGCGGCCGGGAGGCCGAGCTGGAACGCGCGGGAGCCCTCGCGGCCAACCCCCGCCTGCACCACGTGGTGGTCACCGGCGGTGCGGAGACCCTGCCGTACGCCGACCTCGACGGCCCCCTCACCGACGAACCGGCGCCCTCCCTGGTCACGGCCGCCCGGCACCGCGCCCGCCTCGCCTCCGGCAGCGCCGACCACTTCACCGGCCACGGCGCCCGCCAGGTCCTGGACGCCCACCCGGCCCGCCTCGCCGACCTCCTCATGGACCGCCAACGGCGCCATCTGGTCCGGCCGGTGGCCGCGCTCGCCAAGGCCGACGGTTCGGTGATGGTCCCCGCGCGCGTGTACGGCGCCGCCCGCCGCCTCGCCCGTACGCCCTACCGGGCCGGGCTGGAGGCGCTGGCCGAGCGGCTGATGCGGCGCCGCTTCGACGAGCCCAAGGGGGCGGTCGGCGCGTCCCTCGCCGCGCTGGCCTGGGCCAGACCGGGCCCCGCCGCCCGCTGGCTGACGGGGGAGGCGCTGGCCGAAGTATCGGTTCTGCTCCAGTCGGAAGCGGACCGTTCGGCCGTCGGTCCCGGCCAGCGTCCCGGCGAGTACCGCGCGCGTGCCGCGCTCGCCCGCACCGCCGCCGACCTGCGGGCCCTGGAGCAGGCCGCCGAAGTCCGCTCCCAGCGCCTGCACTCGCCCTTTCTCGACAACCAGGTCGTCCGCGCCTGCCGCGCCCTCCCCGAGGCCCTCCGCGTCCAGCCGGGCGCCCGCTCCTCGATCCTGCGTACGGTCCTGGAGGGCGCCGGGGTCACCGACCTCCCGCCCGGCTGGGGCGCCCCCTCCCACGGCTCCTCGGCGGCGGCCGCGCGCGCGGGGCTGCGGGTAGCGGCCGATCCCCTGCTGGACCTCTTCGCGACCCCGCTCCTCGCCGACGCGGGCCTGGTCGAGGCCCGCGTGGTCCGCGAGGCCCTGCACTCCGCGGCGGCCGGCGACCCGCTCCCCCTGGACGGGCTGGCCGACCTGATCTCCCTGGAACTCTGGCTCCGCCGCCTGCTCGCCCGCCGAGGCACCTGCTGGACGGGAACACCGGCACGCGCGCGTGCGGTGCCCTCCGGGATCCAGCCGAGAAGAGACGCGCTGGCCTCGGGCGCCTGAGCGAGCCCAACCCGTCGGCCCCCGCCCCGTGAGGACCTGCCGCTCCCGTACTCCTGCCGGGTCGGGTGCGGTTCCTTGGATCCCTGCCCGTATGGCTCACGTTCTCCGATGCACGGCGGGAGGGCTTACGCCTTCTGATGCCTGCCGGAACGGTTTCCCGTCTCCCGGATTCCGGCCGGAGGGGCCGGTCCGCCGGGTCCCTGCTGCGGCGGGCCGCCCGAGGCTCCTACCGGGACTGTCCCGGATCTCCCACCGGGGCGGCTCCGGCGCAGCCCCCGTCGGACAGCCTCGGCGGTGTGGCTCCTGTTCGGGACAACTCCCGTCGGGACAGCTTCCGCCGGGGGCAGCTCCTGTTCAGGACAGCTCCCGCCCCGTGGCTCCCGCCGAAAGCCGCTTTCGCGCGGCGTTCCACCGGGGTGCTTCCCGCCGTACCCCACCCGCGCCTGACCGCCGTGGCCGTTCGCGCGATTCCCCGTGCCCCTTCCGACCGGTCGGTGGCCCCGCGCACGGTCGGGACACCAGGCGCCCCCGTGCCTCGCCCCGGCACTGGGCGGACCCCAGCGGCCCTTCCGGGCGCTCGGCCGAAACCCTCGTGCTCCGATCTCCACCCCCCGCGACAATGGCCGGATGCGGTACAGAATCCTGGGCGTAACCCAAGCAGAAGACGACCAGGGCACCCCCGTACCCATCGGCGGCCAGCGGCTGCGCACGCTGCTCACCGCGCTCGCCCTCCGGCCCGCCCGCACGGTCACCCCCGAGGTCCTGATCGACGAGATCTGGGCCGACGACCCGCCCCAGGACGCCCCGGCCGCCCTCCAGGCCCTCGTCGGGCGCCTCCGCCGTGCCCTCGGCCGCGACACCATCGCCTCCACCCCGGGCGGCTACCGCCTCCGAGCCACCGAGGACGACGTCGACCTGTACGTCTTCGAGCGCCTCACCCGCACCGGCATCCAGGCCCTCGCCGCGGGCGACCCGGCCACCGCCCACCGCACCCTCGGCGAGGCCCTCGCCCTCTGGCAAGGCCCCGCCCTCGCCGACCTCCCCGACCCCACCGCGGCGACCCGCCAGGAGGCGCACCGCCTGGCGGCGATCCGCGCCCGCGCCGCCGCCGCCCTCGATCTCGGCCGCGCCCCGGACGTCGTACCGGAGCTCACGGAACTCACCACCGCCCACCCGCTCGACGAGCCCCTGCACGCCCTCCTCATCCGCGCCCTGCGCGACACCGGCCGCCCCGCCGACGCCCTCGCCGCGTACGACACCGCCCGCCGCGCCCTCGCCGACACGCTCGGTACCGACCCGGGCCCGGAACTCCAGGCCCTGCACGCGTCGCTGCTCCAGCAGCAGGAGCCGTCGCAGCCACCGCCGCCCAGGTCCCCGTCCCCCGCCGGGCCCCCCGAGCGCACCGGCAATCTCCGTCCCCGCCTGACGTCTTTCGTGGGGCGGGAACCAGAACTCGAAGCCATTCGTTCCGATCTGCACAGGGCCCGCCTGGTCACGCTCACCGGACCGGGCGGTTCGGGAAAGACCCGCCTCGCCGAGGAGGCCGCCGCAGGGCTTCCGCAGGCATGGCTGGTCGAGCTGGCCCCGCTCGACCACCCCGAGGCGGTGCCCGGCGCGGTGGTCAGCGCCCTCGGTCTGCGCGAGACCGTGCTGCTGACCAACGAGCTGGCGACCCCGCAGGCCGACCCTGTCGCCCTGCTGATCGAGTACTGCGCGCAGCGCGGCCGACTCCTGATCCTTGACAACTGCGAGCATGTCATCGGCGCGGCAGCGGACCTCGCCGAGACCCTCCTCACCCACTGCCCCGGGCTCACGATCCTCGCGACCAGCCGTGAACCCCTGGGCGTCCCCGGTGAGTCGGTGCGCCCGGTCGAGCCCCTCGTCCCCGACCAGGCGCACCGCCTCTTCGCCGAGCGCGCGCGGGCCGTCCGTCCCGACGCCGACGCGGTGCTCGCCGACACCGAGGCCGTGGCGGAGATCTGCCGCCGGCTGGACGGGCTGCCGCTCGCCATCGAGCTGGCCGCGGCCCGGCTCAGGCTGCTGACCCCGCGGCAGATCGCCGACCGGCTCGACGACCGCTTCCGCCTGCTCACCTCCGGAAGCCGTACGGTCCTGCCCCGCCAGCAGACCCTGCGCGCGGTCGTCGACTGGTCCTGGGACCTGCTGGACGAGCGCGAGCGCACGGTGCTGCGCGAGGCCTCCGTGTTCGCCGGCGGCTGGGACCTCGCGGCGGCCGAGGCGGTGTGCACGGGCCCGGCGGCCGACCTGACGGGTGCTCTCGTGGACAAGTCCCTCGTCGTGGCCGCGCCCACCGGCCCCGACGGCTCCGGCGGCATGCGATACCACATGCTGGAGACCATCCACGAGTACGCCACCGAGCGCGCCGCCGAGGTCCCCGGACTGCGCGCCGCCGCCGAGCGCCGGCACCGCGCGTGGGTCCGTGCGCTGGTCGAGGAGGCGGAACCGCGCCTGCGCTCGGTGGCCCAACTGCCGTGGATCTCCCGCCTGGAGACCGAGCTGGACAACATCCGGGCGGCGCTGGACCGCGCGGTGCGCGCCGGCGACGAGGCGGAGGCGGGCGCGATCGCCCTCGCCATGGGCTGGTTCTGGTGGCTGCGCAACCACCGCCATGAGGCCATCGCCCGGATCGACCTGGTCCTGCGGCTGGGCGTGGCCCTGGACACCCTGGCCGCGTCCGGCATGTCGGACGCCCTGCGCACGGGCGGCGGGCTGGCGGCGCTGATCGAGGTCGCCGACCCCATCGGGGCCTTCCTCGCCGCCCCGGACGGCGAGGCCGGGCATCCGCTGCGCGAGCTGCGCACGGACCTGCGGATGCTCCACCTGTTCCTGACCTCAGAGTCGGGCGCGGACCACCTCGCGGCGGACTCCCGCGGCCCGCGGTACGTCGCGCGCCTGCGGGCCGCCTACGAGCACGGCGGCCCGCAGGCGGCCCGCCTTCCCGGCATCATCTGGCCGCTGACCGCCCACCACCTGGCCGGACCCGCCGAGATGGGCCCGGACATGGCCGCCGCCGTCGCCAACTGCCGCAAGCACGGCGGCGACTGGGAGGTCGGCGTGGCCCTGATGTACCGCACCCACGTGGCCGTCGACTCCCCTGGCAACCTGCGGGGCGTGGACGAGGACCTGGCCGAGCTGCGGGCGATCAGCCGCCGCGTCGGCGACCGCTGGATGCGGGCCCAGGTGTGCAGCGCGGCGGGCGAGGCGGCCATGGCGCGCGGCCGGTTCGAGGAGGCCCGCGCCGAGTACGGGGAAGCGTTGCGCCTCGCCCACGAGGTGGGCGCCCACGCCGAGGCCCCGTTCCTGATGGCGCGGCTCGCCGAGATCGCCTACCGCGCCGGCGACCAGGAGAGCGCGCTGGCCGCTCTGGACGAGGCCGAAGCGGCCGCCGACCGGTACGCGGTGCGGGAGCCGAAGGCCTTCGTGCTGCTGATGCGCGCGCAGATCGTCCTGCGTGAGGGGCAGACGGCCCGCGCCCGCGAGCTGTACGAGGCGAGCCGGGGGGCGGCGCGCGGGCACACCCCGCCACCGCAGTTCGAGGCGTGGCTGCGCATGATCGAGGCGTTGCTGGTCGCGGACGAGTCGGGTCTCGCGCACGGGCTGCCGCTCCTCGCCGAGGCGTTGCGGGAGGCCGTGGCCCAGCGCTGCGCCGAGATGATCACCGCGGGCCTGACGGACGTCGCCGCCGGTCTGCTGGCCCGGCACGGCGCCCTGCCGAGCGCGCTCAGGCTGTACGCCGCCGCGGACCACTGGCGCGACGGTGTCCCGCGCGCCGAGCCGGAGCGCACCGAAGCCGCCCGCGTGCACGCCGGCGCCCGCGCGGCCCTGCCCCCCGACCGCTATGCGGCCGAGCGCGCTCGGGGCGCCTCCTTCGGCGTGGCCGAGGTGCTGCGCGAGCTGGACACATGGACCCCGGCAGCGCAAGACGACTGACGGCCACGCCAACCGACCGCCCAGAGGCGTCCGACGACCGGGGCGCGTCCGGCATCCGAGGGGCGGCCGCGCCGGCTACCGGCAGGTGAACCGCGACTCCGCCCAGTCCGCGAGCGCGGCCTGGGCGAAGACGTCGCTGTGCGGCTCCACGACGAGCCGTACGGTCGTGCGCCCGGTCAGGTCCACGTGGACCGGGACGGACTGGTCGCGCCCCTCGACCGTGCCCGACCGCCACAGCCGAACCCCGTCGGCGTAGACGGAGAACGTCACCTTGCCGAGGCCGAGCGTCATGTCGTCCACGCCGGCCTGCGCGTCGTACGCGGTGCACTGCCGGTTCAGCGCGACGGTGACGGAGGACTCGCCGCGCACGGTCACCCCGCGCGCGTACCGCGTGCCGCCGACCGACATGCCGTAGCGCTGCCACACCCAGCTGCTCTCGCCGAGCCGGATCTCGGGCCGGGTGCCGTCGCCGTCGGCGTCGTAGCTCAGCTCGTTCATCTGGTAGACGGTGGGCGCCGGCGGGGTGGGCGTCGGGGTCGGGGCCGGCGTGGGAGTGGGAGTGGGCGTGGGCCTCGGCGGAGGTGTCGGGGCCGGCGTGGGGTTGGGGTGCGGCCTGGACGTGGGCTTCGGGGTGGAGGTCGGCGTCAGGGCCGGTTCGGCCGCGGGCACCAGCGGCGCCGGGCCCGGCTGACGCTCCGTCGGCCTCGGTGTCGGCGTCGGCGCCGGGGGCCTCAGGACCGGGGCGGACGGCGCCGGCCCGGCGACCTCCTTGGCCGGCGGATGGCTGTCGTTGACCAGGGCCAGCGCCACCGCCGCGGCCGCCACCGCGACGACACCCGCCGCGATGCCCGCCTTGACCGGAGCTCCCAGTCCCTCCGACGCCGCGGCCCCGCCGACGCCGCCCGCCCCGCCGGACGACCCGGTGGCCCCGGCGGCGACACCGGCGGCCCCGGCCGAGGCGCTGCCGGCCACGATGCCGAGCGCCTTGGCGTACCCGGCGGCGCCGAACCAGCCGATGACCGCGACCGGCACGACACCGGGGATGCCGCTCGCGACCTCTTCGATCTGCGCGGCGGCCAGCCGGCACCTGGCGCACTCCTCCAGGTGCTTGCGCAGGCCCCGCTCGGCCCGGACGCGCAGCTTGCGGCGGGCGTAGGTGCCGAGCTGGTCGGCGTAGCGGGCGCACTCCTCGTCGCCGGTGAGGGTGGCGCTGACGTGGGCCTGGAGATAGGCCTGCTTCAGTCCTTCGCGCGCGCGGCTGGCGAGCACCCGGGTGCCGTTGGCGTCCAGCCCGAACAGCACGGCCACGTCGCTCGGGGACTCGTCCTCCACCTCGGTGTGCCACAGCACGGCCTGCCAGCGCTCGGGCAGCGAGCGGAAGGCCCGCACGGCCATGGACCGCTCGGCCTCGTGCAGGGCGCGCACGTCGGCGCCCAGGTCCATCGTGTCGTCGTCCGGCACCTCGGACGAGCGGGCGGCCTGCTGGGCGAAGACGGCGAAGTCGTCGACGAGATGCTCGCGCCGGGCGGACCTGGTCCAGTGCGCGGCGACGCGTCGTACGGAGGTGAGCAGATACGCGCGCGTGGCGTGCTCGGGCCCGGACCCGCCGCGCACGGCCTGCAGCATCCGGGCGAAGACCTCGGCGGTGAGGTCGTCGGCGGTGTGCCCGTCCCGGCAGCAGGTCCGCGCATAGCGCCGTACGGCGTCGGCGTGCCGCCGGTACAGCTCCTCGTACGCGGAGTCGTCGCCCCCGCGCATCCGCTCGATCAGCTCGGCGTCGCCGGGCGGCATCCCGCGGTGCGGCGGCAGCACGCTTCCCCCGCGCTGGGCGGGCACGCTCCCGGCGGCGGCGCGCCGGCCCTGGCTCGGCACCTGGGGCGGTGGCCCGGTGACCTCCGCGGCCTCCGCGCCCGCGTCGTCACCCCGTGACTCGTCCTGCCCCTCAACGCCCATCGCGGAAAGCCCCCGACACCGGCCCAGCCCCATCCGTCACCGGCACAGAGTGCCACATTGTCTTTTGTTCAAGTACCCCGACCAAGTGCGGTCACCCGTCCGTGGGTTCTTGCCAGCGCAGCCCGCCCTCACCGCCTGAACGGGTCAGTACGCGCCCGTGCCTGCCCGTGAAGCGATCACGGGCAGGCACGGGGTGGCCCCACACAAGCGCTCTACGCCGGTCGCGACCGGAGCCCCTCCAGCAGGATGTCCAGCAACCGGGCCGACGCGGCCGCCTGCTGCGCCGCGTCCGGCAGGGACGGCGCCGCCGTGGCGATCACCAGCAGCACGTCCGCCACGGACACGTCCGCCCGCAGCTCACCCGCGTCCCGCGCCCGCTCGACCAACTGCCCGACCACGTCGAGCAGCGCTGCGACCCCACTGCCGGCGGACTCGGAAGCCCCGGAGGACCCCGCGGCCCCACCCGACTCCCCGGACACCAGCCGCAGCTCACCGCTGCCCGGCTGAACCCGCTGCTGCGGCACCCGAGGCTCCTCGACCGCGGCCGCACCGGAGCCCTCCGACCCGGCCGACCCGGCCGAGCCGCTGAGCACCTGCGGCGGCAGCAGCCGCCCCGCCCCCGACGCCACCGACGTCCGCAGGAAGCGCGACAGCGCCGACCACGGCTCGTCCTCCTGCCCGAGCGCCGTGCGCGCCTGCTCGGTCAGACGGGCCGTCTCCTCCTCGGCTATGCGCCGCACCAGCACGTCCTTGCTGGGAAAGCGCCGGTACACCGTGCCGACACCGACCCGCGCGCGCCGTGCCACATCCTCCATCGGCGCGCCGTAGCCCAGCTCACCGAAGACCTCGCGCGCCGCACGCAGCACGTGCTCCAGATTGCGCTGTGCGTCCACGCGCAGCGGTGCCGTCCGCGCCCTGTCCGCGCGCCCGTTGCCCACCGCCGCGCTCACCGACCGGCCGCCGGGTGCGATGGCGGCCGCGGTTGCCGATGACCAATGCGTGTCCTGAACATGCATGTGTTTCCCCCGGTAAATGACGTCTCCCCCCGGAGACTCCCCGCCACTGAATCCGGAGTGTGCGGAAACGGCCTCGGTCTCGACCGGGTCCGCCCGTCGCGCGTCCCGTTCGACCACATTCCCTCCACCCCGTCGTCACAC
The DNA here is from genome assembly GCF_055584345.1 of Streptomyces sp. NPDC104106. NCBI lineage: Bacteria > Bacillati > Actinomycetota > Actinomycetes > Kitasatosporales > Streptomycetaceae > Streptomyces > Streptomyces sp. NPDC104106. The sequence goes on along the minus strand of NZ_JBVJMF010000007.1, from coordinate 5,995 downwards.
GAACATAGTTGAGAGGCAGTCAATTCAGAAGGGGCAGGTTCCGCACACTGCGCACCCCGATCGGAGTACGCCTCCCATCCGCCCCCCTTCAGCACCTTCGCCCACGGTTGTCCGCCCCCGCTGACCTGCCCCTTGTCCCCACCCCGACGACCGCGTCCGACCCGCCGCACACCCGCCCGCCGGTCACACAAATTGCCGGGGCTGTGGACAAACAACAGCGCCGGGTGCGTCATGGGATGGTGAAGGAACGTGCGCGCATTCTGGTTGTCGGCGGCGGCTACGTCGGGATGTACACGGCCCTGCGTCTCCAGCGGAAGCTGAAGGCCGAGCTCAGGCGAGGTGATGCAGAGATCACCGTCGTCACGCCCGACCCCTACATGACGTACCAGCCGTTCCTTCCCGAGGCGGCCGCCGGTTCGATCTCCCCCCGCCATGTCGTCGTACCGCTGCGCCGCGTTCTGCCCCAGTGCCACGTCGTCATCGGCGAGGTGACCTCCGTCGACCACGCGGTGCGCACCGCCGCGGTCGCCACGCTCGCCACCACCGAGGAAGGCAGGGCGGCAGACCTCTTCGGTTACGACGAACTCGTCCTCGCGCCCGGCTCCGTCTCCCGCGCGCTGCCCGTCCCCGGCCTCGCCGAACACGGCATCGGCTTCAAGACCGTCCAAGAGGCCATCGGCCTGCGCAACCACGTCCTCGAACAGCTGGACATCGCCTCCTCCACCCGCGACCCCGCGATCCGCGACGCAGCCCTGACCTTCGTCTTCGTCGGCGGCGGCTACGCGGGCGTCGAAGCGCTCGCCGAACTGGAGGACATGGCCCGCTACGCAGCGCGCTACTACCACAACGTCCGCCCCGAGGACATGAAGTGGATCCTCGTGGAGGCCTCCGACCGCATCCTGCCCGAGGTCGGCGCGGAACTGGGCCGCTACACCGTCACCCAGCTGCGCCGCCGCAACATCCAGGTGCTGCTCGAAACCCGCCTGGACTCCTGCGCCGACCGCGTCGCCGTCCTCAGCGACGGCCAGCGCTTCCCGACCCGTACCGTCGTATGGACCGCCGGCGTCAAACCGCACCCCGTCCTCGCCGCCACCGACCTGCCGCTCACCGAGCGCGGCCGCCTCAAGTGCACGGCCGAGCTGGCGGTGGAAGGCGTGGCGCACGCGTGGGGCGCCGGGGACGCGGCCGCCGTCCCCGATGTCACCGCCGCCGAACCCGGCACCGAGACCGCCCCCAACGCCCAGCACGCCGTCCGCCAGGCCCGCACCCTCGGCGACAACATCGCCCACGCACTGCGCGGCGAACCCCTGGAGACGTACGCTCACCGCTACGTCGGCTCGGTCGCCTCCCTCGGGTTCCACAAGGGTGTCGCCCAGGTCTACGGACGCAGGCTTAAGGGCTACCCTGCCTGGTTCATGCACCGCGTCTACCACCTCAGCAGGGTGCCCACCGTCAACCGAAAGGCCCGGGTGCTGGCGGAATGGACCCTCGCCGGGCTCTTCAAACGGGAGATCGTCTCGCTCGGTTCGCTCGAACATCCCCGAGCGGAGTTCGAACTGGCGGCCGGTGGAAAGCCTCCTCACGACCCCTCGGACGACCCGAAGGGGTCGTCCTGACCGCTTCCAGGAACTCCACGGCCCGCTACGGCGTCTGACGGATGTCGCCGCGGCCCGCCGGCAAGACCCTGCCAGACTGCCCCACGTCCGCGGACGGGCCGTCCGCCCGCCCACAGCACCCATGAGGCCTTCCCCACTGTGAACTTCACGCGCTGGAGCGCCCGGCTCCCCGGAACGCAGCGCCGCGCCGCCGCGCGGACCGAGACCCCGGTCCCCCCGGACCGGCGGGGAGAAGGCTCGGTGCCCGCGGCCCGCGCCGGGCAGCCGGCCGGCGGCACCCCGGCGGTGCCGGCCGTCGACGAACTGCCCGCGCGCGACGTCCTCGACCGGGTTCCGGCCCTCGTCGCGCTCGTGCACGGCCCGGACCACCGCATCGCGTACGTCAACGACGCGTACACGGCGGCCTTCGGCGCCCGGCCGCCGGGAGCACCCGCCCGCGAGGCCCTGCCCGAACTCGCCGAACTGGGCCTGCTTCCGCTCCTCGACCAGGTCCTGCGCAGCGGCAAGCCCCGCACGCTGAAGTCCCGCAAGGCCGTCGACGGCCGCTCGTACACCTTCACCTGCACCCCCGCCGCCGAGGACGGCGACCGCGACGGCGGCGGCTCCGTGCTCGTCTTCGCGACCGACGTCACCGACCACGCCGAGGCCGCCGAACGCCTGCGCGCCAGCGAGCGCCGCCAGCGCGAGACCGCCGTCACCCTCCAGCGCTCCCTCCTCCCACAGGAACTGGAAGAACCCGACGACCTGCGCATCGCCGCCACCTACCACCCCGGCGGCACCGAGACCGCGGTCGGCGGCGACTGGTACGACGTGATCACCCTCGGCGGCGGCCGCACGGCCCTCGTCATCGGCGACGTCATGGGCCGTGGGGTGCGCGCCGCCGCGGTGATGGGCCAGCTGAGGACGGCCGTGCGGGCCTACGCCCGCCTCGACCTGCCTCCGCACGAGGTCCTGCAGCTGCTCGACGGCCTGGCCGCCGAGATCGACGCCAACCAGATCGCCACCTGCGTCTACGCCGTGCACGACCCCAACGAGGGCCGCCTGGTCTACGCCTCCGCGGGCCACCTGCCGATCCTGGTCCGGGACGAGAACGGCACGGTCTCCCGGGCCGACGAACCCACTGGCCCGCCGCTCGGCACCGGCGGCTGGATCCACGCCTCCGGCTCCATCGCCCTCGGCCCCGGCGCCACCGCCGTCCTCTACACCGACGGCCTGGTCGAGCGCCGCGACGCGGACCTGGACGAGGGCATCGCGGCACTCGAAGGCGCCCTCGCCGGCGCCACCGGCACCCCGCAGGTCGTCTGCGACCGCCTGGTCCGCTCGGCGGGCGTCACCGCCGACCACGACGACGACGTGGCCGTCCTGGTCCTCCAGCACCCCGCCCGTACGGGCCCCGACGGCGACCTCTTCCGCAACGCGGCCCTGGAACTCCTCGGCGGCGTGGAGGCCGCCCCACGCGCGCGTGCCTTCGCCTCCGGTGTCCTGACGAGCTGGCGCTTCCCGGCCGACCTGCACGACCTGGGCGTCCTGGCGGCCAGCGAACTGGTCGCCAACTCCCTCCAGCACGGCACCCCGCCGATGCGCCTGCGCCTGCGCCGCACCGACCGCCGGCTGATCATCGAGGTCACCGACGGCGACGACCACCTCCCGCGCCGCCGCCGCGCGGAACCGGGCGACGAGTCGGGCCGGGGCATCGCCATCGTGGCGACCATCGCCTCCAGCTGGGGCTGCCGGCGGACACCGGGCGGCGGCAAGGCCGTGTGGTGCGAGTTCGTGCTGCCGAGGAGCTAGTGCCCCTGCAGGCGACGTTTGCCCGCCACGGAGCGGCGTCCGGTGCGGCGAGTGGGGGCACCTCCCGCGCGGCGGGGGAGCGTGCCGGGCGTCGTGACGGGGCGAACGTTGCCTGCTCGGGCGCCGGCTACGCCGCCAGGGACTCCGCGGGCGCACCGCCGCGGGCGACCACCCGGGTCCCGCGAGCCGGCCAGGGCCGGTCCTGCACCGGGGTGAGCCGCCGCCCGAGCCGCAGCGCCAGCACGGTGATCCCGAGCGAGAACACGAGGAACGTCACGATGTACGGACCCGGCAGCGAGGCACCCAGGGGCCCGCCCACCGCCGGCCCGACGGCCAGCGCCAGTTGCTTGACCAGCGCGAACGCCGAGTTGTACTGCCCGGCCATGCCCTCCGGCGCCAGATCGGCGACCAGCGGCGCGACGGTCGGCGACAGCATCGCCTCCCCCAGCCCGAACAGCGCGTACGTCGAGACGAACGCGGCCGTGGCCATCTCCTGACTGCCGTGCCCCAGGCCCGCGTACCCGGCCGTGATCCAGGCCACGGCCCAGATCAGGCCCACACCGGCGATCACCCGGGAGCGACGGCGCCGCTCGACGAACTTCAGCACCGCGAACTGGGCGATCACGATCATCAGCGTGTTCGCGGCCAGAGCGGTCCCCAGCGCGGAGGTGGATATCCCGGCAGCCTCCACGCCGTACGCGCTCAGGCCCGATTCGAACTGGCCGTAGCACGCGAAGAACAACACGAAGCCGAGCACGCACAGCTGCACCATCGCCCGGTTCCCGAGCAGCTGCCTCCAGCCGCCCTTCGCCGACGGCCCGGGCACGTCCGCCAGCCGCGGCGCGTGCGGCATCCGCACGGTCGTCAGCACCACGACCAGCAGCAGGAACATCGCCGCCTCGATCGCGAACAGCAGCGTGAACGAGGACACGCGCGTCGTGTCGACGAGATGGCCGCCGATCAGACCACCGACACCGAGGCCGAGGTTCTGCAGGAAGAACTGCATCGCGAACGCACGCGAGCGGGTGTCCGCCGTCGAGCAGTCCACGATCATCGTCGCCAGCGCCGGCTGCATCACGGCCTGTCCGGCCCCGAGCGCCGCCGCCGACAGCAGTACGGCCGTGGCGTTGCCCGCGAGCCCCAGGCTCAGCGCGCCGAGCGCGGCGGTGACCAGGGCGGCGACCAGGACCGGCAGGGGGCCGCGCCGCACGATCGCCCGGCCGGCGAACGGCAGCACTATCAGCGCGGCCACAGCGAAGACGGCGAGGACGAGCCCCGCCGTCACCGACCCCAGGCCCCGCACCTGCGCCACGTAGACGTACAGGTACGGGACCGTGAAGCCGAGCCCGAAAGCGCTGAGTGCGTTACCCACGTGGATCCGGCGCATCGCTGCGCACATCGCCCTGGTCACGTTCACCCCTCTCACCACTGAGTCCTGAAGAAGTTAGCTCTGAAGACTTCGAACCTAAAGTTCGAAGCTAAAGAGTACACAGTGAAGGACTTCGACGCAAAGGGGCCGCGTGCGATACTGCGGCCATGGCCGACACCCCCGGCGTCACAGAGCCGACCCTCGACGAACAGATCGCCGCCTACCAGCGCGAGTTCCAGGACCTCGACCCCCAGGTCGAGAAGATCGTCTCGGCACTGTCCCGGCTCAACCGCCGTATGAACGTGGCCTACGGCCGCCAGACCGCCGGCCTCGGCATCAGCAACGCCGAGTGGGAGGTCCTCAAGGCCCTCGTCCTGTCCGGGGCCCCCTACCGCATGGGTCCCAGCGACCTCGCCAAGCGTCTCGGTCTCACACCTGCCGCCATGACCCACCGGATCGACCGCATGGTCACCGAGGGACTGGTCACCCGGGAGAGGGACGAGTCCAACCGCGTCCGGGTGATCGTGGAGCTGACGCCCGGGGGACGCGAGAAGTGGCTGGAGGCGATGCGCCTTGCGACGGTCTTCGAAGAGGACCTGCTCCAGGACCTCACTCCCGCGGAGCGCGCGGTGCTGGGAGAGGTACTCACCCGCCTGCTGCGCAGGGTGGAACACGCCCAGCCGGACGCCGGCGGACGCCTCAGCGACCTGGACTGACAGCGCCCCACCGGAGCGGGAAAAAAGATCTTGACAGGGAGGGTTGACGCTCGCCTGCCGGATCCGTAAAGTTCTTCGGGTTGCCGCAGAGCCGTAACGGTTCTCCGGCAGCACCTCAGCCGCTCTGAGCGGCACCCCTCACACCATCAGCACGATCTCCCGTCCGGGTTGATTTCGGCGTGCCCGAATTCAATTCGAAAGGAAGCCCGGCGCCCCGATTGGGAATCGCCGAGGAGATCCGCTAAGGTTTGAGACGTCGGAACGGCCCAACGGCCGGGAGGACAAGCCCCCCTGACTGGGAGTCAGACGCCGAAAGGATCTGATAGAGTCGGAACCGCCGGAAAGGGAAACGCGAAGCGAAAGCGGAGCGGGAACCTGGAAAGCACCGAGGAAATCGGATCGAGAAAAGATCTGATAGAGTCGGAAACACCGAAGGGAAGCCCGGAGGAAAGCCCGAGAGGGTGAGTACAAAGGAAGCGACCGTTCCTTGAGAACTCAACAGC
>NZ_JBVJMF010000006.1:0-480392 GCF_055584345.1 Streptomyces sp. NPDC104106 | reverse complement strand
CGCAGCCAGGCGCCGCTGGTGCCGTTCTTCTCGACGGTGACGGGTGAGTGGGTGCGTGAGGCGGGTGTGCTCGACGGCGGTTACTGGTACCGCAACCTGCGTCAACGGGTACGTTTCGGGCTCGCTGTTGAGGCGCTGATCGCCGAGGGGCACTCGGTGTTCGTCGAGTCCAGTGCCCACCCCGTCCTCGTCCAGCCGGTCAGCGAGATTGCGGACGGTGCCGACGTGCTGGTGAGCGGCACCCTGCGCCGCGACGACGGCGGCCCGCGGCGGCTGCTGGCCTCCCTGGCCGGACTATTCGTCAAGGGGGTTCCGGTGGACTGGACGGGCGTGCTGCCGGTCACCGCCCGCCCCGTCGAGCTGCCCACTTACGCGTTCGACCACCAGCACTACTGGCTCCCGGCCCCGGCCGTCGCGGGTGACCCCGCCTCACTGGGGCTGGCCGGCGCCGGACACCCGCTCATCGGCGCGGTGGTGGAGGTGCCCGACACAGGGGGCGTGCTGTGCACCTCCCGGCTGTCGCTGCGCACCCACCCGTGGCTCGCCGACCACGCTGTCGGCGACACCGTGCTGCTGCCCGGCACCGGACTGGTGGAACTCGCCGTCCGCGCGGGCGACGAGGCCGGGTGCGCCACCCTGGACGAACTCGTCATCGAAGCCCCGCTGATCCTGCCCGCGCAGGGCGGCGTGCGCGTCCAGGTCAGCGTCGGCGGCCCCGACGACCAAGGCGCCCGCACCGTCACCATCCACTCCGCGCGCGAAGGTGCGGCCGGCGCCGAGGGCTGGACCCGGCACGCCGGTGGCGTCCTCGTCCCGGCCCCCCGCACCCGCGCCGTCGCCCACCCCGACCTCACCACATGGCCGCCGCCAGGCGCCGAACGCGTCGAGGTGACCCCGGACGACTTCTACGCACGCCTGCGCGACCACGACTACCGCTACGGCCCCGTCTTCCGCGGTCTGCGCGCGGTGTGGCGGCGCGGCGACGAACTCTTCGCCGAGGTGTCCCTGCCCGAGCAACAGCGCGCCGACGCCACGGAGTTCGGCATCCATCCGGCCCTGCTCGACGCCGCCCTGCACACGAAGGCGTTCCTGAGCGGCGGCGAGCACCGCACGATGCTCCCCTTCGCCTGGAACGGGCTCACCCTGCACGCCGCCAAAGCCGCGTCCCTGCGGATCCGGGTCGCCGGGCCCGCTCCGGACGCGCTGTCCCTGGAAGCCGCCGACGAGACCGGCCGCCCGGTGCTCAGCGCGGACTCACTGGTGTTCCGCCCGGTCACCTCGGAGCAACTGCGCACCACGGGCGGCGCAGACATGCTCTTCGGCGTCGACTGGGCACCGCTGCCCAGGCCCGAGCGCCCGGTGACGCCGTCCTGGCTCAGGCTGTCCACCGCGGAAGAGGTGGCGACCCTCGCCGAGGACGACCCGGACGGCGGCGGGCTTCCCCGCGCCGTCGTCCTGGAGGCCGTGACGGACGGCCCGGACGACACCCCGCTGGCCGTGACCGAGCGCACCCTGGAGGTCGTCCAGACCTGGCTCGCCGGTGGAGGCCTGGACGACACCCGGCTGGTCGTGGTCACCCGGGGCGCGGTGCCCGCGGGCGGCGACGAGACGGTCAGCGATCCGGGCGGCGCGGCCGTCTGGGGGCTGGTCCGTGCCGCGCAGGCCGAGAACCCGGACCAGATCGTCCTGCTCGACACAGACATAGACATAGACATACATATCGACAGGGATGCGGACGTCGATGCGGATACGGACGTGGACCGCGAAGGCCTCGGGTCGTTGTTGGGCGCTGTCCTCGCCACCGGTGAACCGCAACTGGCGGTGCGCGGCGCGGCGCTGTACGTGCCACGCCTCGCTCGTGTGCTCCCTGCCGCTGGCTCCGGGGCACCGGTGCTGGACCCGCAGGGCACGGTCCTGATCACCGGCGGTACGGGTTCGCTGGCCGGGCTGCTGGCCCGGCATCTGGTGTCCCGGCACGGCGTCCGGCACCTGGCGCTGGTCAGTCGCAGCGGTCCGGAGGCCGACGGGGCGCGGGAGTTGGTGGCGGAGCTGGAGGGGCTGGGTGCGGAGTCGGTGGCCGTGCCCGCCTGTGATGTGACCGACCGGGACGCTGTTGCGGCCCTGCTGACCGGGCTCACCGGGGACGGCCCACGCCTCACCGCCGTCATCCACGCGGCCGGCCTCTACGACGCGGGGGTGGTCGGCGAGATCGAACCCGAGCGGCTGGCCCGGGTGTTCGCGCCGAAGGTCACCGCCGTGGAGCACCTGGACGCGCTGACACGTCAACTCGCCCCCGACCTGGACGCGTTCATCACGTACTCGTCCGTCTCCGGCGTCTTCCTGGGTGCGGGAACCGGGAGTTACGGTGCCGCGAACGCCTGCATGGACGCCCTGGTGGCGCGTCGTCGGGCGGCCGGGTTCCCGGCGCAGTCGCTGGCCTGGGGACTGTGGGAGCAGACCACCGGCATGGCGGCCGGCACCGACGACCTCACCCGCGGCCGGCTCAGCCGCCGCGGTGGCGTCCTCGCCCTCGGGCCCGAGGAGGGCATGCGGCTGTTCGACGCGGCACTGGACAGCGACCGGACCCTGCTGGTGCCGGCCAAGGTGGACCTGCGGAGTCTGCGGGCCGACGCGGCCGCCGGGACGACCGTGCCGCCGTTGCTGCGCGGCCTCGTCCGCGCGGGCCGGCGGTCGGCGCGGGCAGCCGCCACGGGGGACGAGCGGCGCCGGCTCGCCGAACGCCTGGCCGGGCTGTCGGCGGGGGAGCGGGCGGAGGCCCTGCTGGAGCTGGTGCGCACCCAGGTCGCCGTCGTCCTCGGCTATGCCGCCGACCACCGAGTAGACGCCGATCAGGGCCTGTTCGAGATCGGCTTCGACTCGCTGACCGCCCTCGAACTGCGCAACCGGCTCGGTGAGCTGACCGGCACCAAGCTCGGCGCGGGCCTCGTCTTCGACCACCCGACCGCCGCGCTGATCGTCGCCCATCTGACCGAGCGCATGTACGGCGAGGACGCGACCGGGCCCGTGGCCCTGTCCGTCTGAGGCGTCCACCCACCGCACCGCCCCGAAGGGAGCAGATGACCGCATGTTCGACGTGGACGCCTACCTCCGCCGCCTCGGCTGGACCGGACAGACCCCGCAACCCGACCTCCACACCCTGCGCACGCTGCACAAGCAGCACCTGATGACCGTGCCGTACAACGTCGCGGGACAAGGCTTCGCCGACGGTGTCCACCTCGTGGACGTGGACGAGGACGCCACGTTCCGCACCGGGGTCATGGAAGGCCTCGGCGGCACCTGCTTCCAGCTCAACCGGCTCTTCTTCCGGCTCCTGACCGACCTGGGCTACGACGTGTCCCTGCTGGCCGCGAGCACCGCCGAGGGCCGGGAGAACTTCGGCACCGAGATCGAGCACATGTTCATCCGGGCCGTCGTCGACGGCGAGCAGTGGCTTGTCGACGTCGGCTACCCCGGGCCGTCGTACATCGAACCGCTGCGCGTCGGGGACGAGGTGCAGACCCAGTACGGCTGCCAGTACCGGCTCGTCCGCAAGGACGGCGAGGGCAAAAGCGGCGACGGTCCGATCGCGCTCCAGCGGCGGGGGCGCGTCACCCGGTGGAGCACCGTCTACACGTTCCGGCTGCGGGCCCGCCAGTGGCACGACTGGAAGGAGCTGGAGGACCGCGCCCGCGCCCACCACGCCACCGCCTCCGCGGACGACGGCCAGGGCATCCTGTGCGGCCGGACCTTCGACGACGGCCAGGCCGTGCTCAAGGGCCGCCGGTACCTGGTCGTCCGGGACGGCCGCGAACGCGTCCGCACCGTCGTGGAGGACGCCGAACACCGCAGGCTCGTCACCGCCCTTCTCGCCGGCGACCTCGACGCCGCCGACCTCGCGTGACCGGGCGGCGCACCGACCGGACCCACGTCACCAGCACACCACCGGAAAACAACCGGAAACGACCGGAAGGACAATCCATGGGCAACAACGCGGCCGACGTCATCGTCATCGGCGGAGGACCGGCCGGCGCGGTGAGCGCCTACGTGCTGGCCCGGCGGGGGCACTCCGTGGTGCTCCTGGAGCGCGAGGAGGACCCGCGCTTCCACATCGGCGAGTCCCTGCTGCCGTACATGATGGGCCTGTTCGACCGGATCGGAATCCGGGAGGAGGTGGAGAGCCGGGGCTACGTCCCGAAGTTCGGCGGTGAGTTCATCGACCCGACCGAGACGAAGTTCTTCTCCGGAGTGTTCCGCGCGGACTTCGGCAAGCAGGGCGAGGGCCGGTACGACCGGGCGTTCCAGGTCGAACGCGCCAAGTTCGACCGGATGCTCGTGGAGCAGGCCCGCAAGGCCGGCGCCCAGGTGCACCTCGGCGCCACCGCCGGCGAGCTGCTGATGGAGGGCGACCGCATGGTCGGCGTCCGCTACACCAAGGGCGGCGAGGAGCACGAGGTCCGCTCCCGGTACGTCATCGACGCCAGCGGGCGCGCCGGCCGCATCGCCCACACGTTCGGACTGCGCAAGACGCTGGAAAAGCTCCGCATGGTCGCCGTGTTCCGGCACTACGAGGGCCTGGACGAGAAGCACAACCCCGGGGTCGAGGGCGACATCCAGGTCGGCGCGCACGCCGACGGCTGGGTGTGGGCCATCCCGCTGTCCAAGGACGTCATCAGCGTCGGCACCGTCATGCCCCGCGACGTCTTCCGCGCCTCCACCCCCGAGCAGGTCTTCGAGGAGCACAAGGACCGGGTGCCGCGGATCACCGCCCGGCTGACCGGCACCCGTCCGATCATGGACCTGAAGGTCGAGACCGACTACTGCTACCACACCGACACCGTCACCGGCCCCGGCTGGGTCATGGTCGGCGACGCCGGCTGCTTCGGCGACCCCATGTTCTCCGGCGGCGTCCTCGTCGCCTCGGCCACCGCGGTCCGCGCCGCCGAGACCCTCAGCGAGGCCCTGGACGAACCCGAGGACGCCGACCGGCTGATCGGCGAGTACGCCAACTTCTTCAAGACCGGCTACGACACCTACATCCGGCTCATCCACGCCTTCTACGACGGCGAACTCGTCGCGGTCGCCGCCGACGCCGGCCGTACCACCGACCGCGAGGCGCTGGAGCGCTACATGATCCGGCTGATCGGCGGCGACTTCTGGAGCGAGCACAACGCGGTCGCCCAGGAGATGCGCCGGCGTCCCGAGTGGGACACCTTCGCGCCGTTCCAGCGGGTCTACGGCTGCCCGTCCTACCCCCACCTGGACGAGCAGGACCGCAAGGAGCGCGCCGAGTCCCGCATCCGCCGGGTGACCGCCGGCCAGTAGCCCCCGGGGCGACAGGCCCCGCGGAGCCCCGTCCGCCACGGAAGCCCGGCCGCGGTGTGCCGTCGCCGGCCGGGCCCCGGGCGAGTCGCCGAGACCGCGCACGACCGAAGAAGGTGAAGCGGAAGTGACAACACACGTCCCGGTGCGCTGCGGCGACCGGTCCCATGAGGTGCTCATCGGCGCCGGCGTGCGCACCGCCCTGCCCGGGATCCTCGACAGGCTCGGCGCCCGGCGCGTCGCGGTGGTCTCGGCCCGCCCCGTCGCATGGGTGCCCGACACCGGTGCGGAGACGCTGCTGCTGCCCGCCCGGGACGGTGAGCCGGCCAAGAACCTCGCCACGGTGGAGGCCCTGTGCGCCGCGTTCGTGCGGTTCGGGCTGACCCGCTCCGACGCCGTCGTCTCCGTCGGCGGCGGCACCACCACCGACGTCGTCGGTCTCGCCGCCGCCCTCTACCACCGCGGGGTGCCCGTCGTCCACCTGCCGACCACCCTGCTCGCCCAGGTCGACGCCAGCGTCGGCGGCAAGACCGCCGTCAACCTGCCCGAGGGCAAGAACCTGGTGGGCGCCTACTGGCAGCCCGCCGCCGTCCTGTGCGACACCGACTACCTGACCACCCTGCCGCCCCGCGAACTGCGCAACGGCCTCGGGGAGATCGCCCGCTGCCACTTCATCGGCGCCCCCGGCCTGCACGGGCTGCCGCTCGCGCAGCAGATCGCGGCCGGCGTGACCCTCAAGGCGGGCATCGTCTCCGCCGACGAACGCGACAAGGGCCCGCGGCACCTGCTCAACTACGGCCACACCCTGGGCCACGCCCTGGAGGCGGCCACCGGCTTCGCCCTGCGGCACGGCGAGGGCGTCGCGATCGGCACCGTCTTCGCGGGCCTGCTCGCCGGCGCACTCGGCCGGATCCCGTCCGGCCGGGTGCGCGAACACCGGGAGGTGGTCGCCTCCTACGGCCTGCCCACCGCGCTGCCCGACGCCGCCGACCCCGGCACCCTGATCGAGCTGATGCGCCGGGACAAGAAGGCCCGCTCGGGCCTCACCTTCGTCCTCGACGGACCCGCCGGCGCGGAACTCGTCGCCGACGTGCCCGAGCGGGCCGTCGCCGAAGCCCTGACCGGGATGGAGCGCGCTCCCCTCGACCGGCTCGTCGCCGGTGCCCCGGCCGCGGGGACGGAGGCGGCGGTGACATGACGTACTCACCTCGGTGGCCGCCCGACACCCCTGGGCGGATCCGGCGGCGGCCGGTCGAGCGCCTCCTCGCCGACCGGCTCGCGGCGGCCCTGGCCAGGCCCGCCGCCCAGCAGCCCGGCTGGCCGGACCCGGACCGGGCCCGGTCCGTGCTCCGCCGGCTGACCGCCGGCGAGCCCCTCGTCACGCCCGCCGAGACCCGGCGGCTGCTCGACCGGCTCGCCGCCGTGGCCCGCGGTGAAGCCCTCCTGCTGCAGTCCGGTGACTGCGCGGAGACCTTCGCCGACAGCACCGAGCCCCACCTGCGGGCCAACCTCGGGCTGCTGCGGCGGATGGCGCTGGTCCTCACCCACGCCGCCGGACTGCCCGTGGTCACGGTGGCCCGCGCCGCCGGACAGTACGCCAAACCCCGCTCCGCCGCCCTCGACGCCGACGGGCTGCCCGTGTACCGGGGCGACATCATCAACTCCGGCGAGCGGGACCGCGCCGCCCGCGTCCCCGACCCGGACCGCATGGCGCGGGCCCGCCGGCACGCCCGGGAGGCGACGGCCGCCGTCCGCCGGCTCGCCCGCACCGACCTCGCCGACGCCCACGCCCTGCACGCGGAGAACCAGCGCTTCGTCAGCACCGCGCCCGGCGGCCGCCCGCACGCGGCACGCGCCGCTGAGATCGGCCGCGGGCTGCGCTTCATGACCGGCGTCGGCGCCCCCGCCCCGCGCCTCGGCGAGATCTGGACCAGCCACGAGGCGCTGCTGCTGGACTACGAGAGCACCCTGCTGTGGGCCGACACCGAGGGCCCCGAACCCCGGCTGTCCAGCGGACTCGCCCACTTCCTGTGGATCGGGGAACGCACCCGGCACCCCGACGGCGCGCACCTCGCCTTCGCGGAACTGCTCGCCAACCCCGTCGGCGTGAAGATCGGCCCCGGCACGACCCCCGAGCAGGCCGTGGAGTACGTACGGCGCCTGGACCCGCACGGCGTCCCCGGCCGGCTCACCCTGATCAGCCGGATGGGCCACGACCGGGTGCGCGAGGTGCTCCCGCCGATAGTGGAGAAGGTCACCGCCTCCGGCCGCCAGGTGATCTGGCAGTGCGACCCCATGCACGGCAACTCCCGTACCACCGCGACCGGTCACAAGACGCGGCACTTCGACCACATCCTCGACGAGATCACCGGCTTCCTCCAGGTGCACCGGGCGCTCGGCACGCACCCCGGGGGACTGCACCTGGAGGCCACCGGCGAGGACGTCACGGAGTGCACAGGCGGGGCCCGCGGCCTGACCGAGACGGACCTGCCCGCCCGCTACCGCACCGCCTGCGATCCCCGGCTCAACGCCGAACAGTCCATGGAACTCGCCTTCGCCGTCGCGGAGTTGTTCGCGGCCGGGGCGACGCACAGCACGGAGGCACGACGATGACCGACACCGCACAGCCGCCCGGCCCCCCGCAGCAGGCGCTCGTCAGCGGAACCACCCGGCTGTACGCCGTCCTCGGCGACCCCGTCGGACAGGTCCAGTCGCCCGGACTGCTCAACCCGCTCTTCGCCCGCCTCGGCATCGACGCCGTACTCGTCCCCGTGCACGTCCGCCCCGCCGACCTGGAGACGGTCGTCCGGGGACTCAAGCGCGTCGGCAACCTCGACGGCCTGTTCGTCACCGTCCCGCACAAGACCGCCGCCGCACAGCTGGCCGACCGGCGCGGCCCCACCGTCGAGATCACCGGCAGCGCCAACGCGCTGCGCCGCGAACCCGACGGCGCCTGGCTCGCCGAGAACTTCGACGGCTCCGGTTTCGTGTCGGGCCTGACCCGGGCCGGCCACCAGCCGAAGGGCGCCCGTGTGGCACTCGTCGGCGCGGGGGGAGCCGGCAGCGCCATCGCGGCGGCCCTGCTCGACGCGGGAGTGGAGCGGCTGACCATCACCGACCCCGACACCCCGCGGCTGACCACCCTCGTCGACCGGCTGGCCGCCCACTGGCCCGGCCGCGTCCGGTCCGCCGCCACCCCGCCGTTGGCCGACAGCGACATCGCCGTCAACGCCACCCCGCTCGGCCTGCGCCCCGACGACCCGCTGCCCTTCCCGCCCCAGGTGCTGCCGGCGGGCGCCGTCGTCGCCGACATCATCATGAAACCCCGCGACACCCCGCTGCTGCGCGAGGCCGCCGCCCGGGGACTCGCCGTGCACCACGGACGCCACATGCTCACCGGACAGACCGACTCCTACAAGGCGTTCTTCGGACTGCGCACGCCCTAGTTCCCGGGCAGGCGACGTTCGCCCCGCCGCGATGCCCGGCACGCACCCCGGCCGCTCGCCCGCCGGGCACCAGCCGCCCCCCACCGGTCGACTACCAGACCGAGGGATGGGAGTCCCGGCACGCCGCGTCCTAGCCTGAGGACGGCCAGCACCGCGCGAACCGTCCGGACCGGCTCCGTCGCCCCTCGCCTCGCCCGGTCACCCGCAACCGCCCGTTCCCGACGGACATTTGGAGAACCATGAACGCGCGACCGGCACCGGAATTCCCGAAGTGGCCCCAGTACGACGACGACGAGCGGACCGGACTGATCCGGGCGCTGGAGCAGGGTCAGTGGTGGCGCATGGGCGGGGAGGAAGTCGACTTCTTCGAGCGCGAGTTCGCCGACTTCCACGGCGCCCCACACGCCCTGGCCGTCACCAACGGCACCCACGCCCTCGAACTCGCCCTCCAGGTCATGGGCGTCGGCCCGGGCACCGAGGTCATCGTGCCGGCGTTCACCTTCATCTCCTCCTCCCAGGCCGCCCAGCGCATCGGCGCGGTCGCCGTCCCCGTCGACGTCGACCCGGACACGTACAACATCGACCCCGCCGCGACGGCCGCCGCCATCACCCCGCGCACCCGGGCGATCATGCCCGTGCACATGGCCGGTCTGATGGCCGACATGGACGCCCTCGGCAAGCTCTCCGCCGACAGCGGCGTACCGATCCTGCAGGACGCCGCCCATGCCCAGGGCGCCCGCTGGCAGGGCAGGCGGGTCGGCGAACTCGGTACCGTCGCCGCGTTCTCCTTCCAGAACGGCAAGCTGATGACCGCCGGCGAGGGCGGCGCCGTCCTGTTCCCCGACAGCGACCTGTACGAGTCGGCGTTCCTGCGGCACAGCTGCGGCCGGCCGCGCACCGACCGCCACTACCTGCACCGGATCGCCGGCACCAACATGCGGCTCAACGAGTTCTCCGCCGCCGTCCTGCGCGCCCAGCTGCGCCGCCTGCCCGCCCAGACCGCACTGCGCGACACACGATGGGCGCTGCTGTCCCGGCTCCTCGGCGCCGTCGACGGCGTCGTGCCCCAGGGCGGCGACGTCCGCGCCGACCAGAACACGCACTACATGGCGATGTTCCGGATCCCCGGCATCGCGGAGGAGGACCGCAACGCCCTCGTCGACCGGCTGGTCGACGCCGGGCTGCCCGCGTTCGCCGCGTTCCGCGCCGTCTACCGCACCGACGCCTTCTGGGAGATCGGCGCCCCCGACGAGACCGCGGAGCGGATCGCCGAGCGCTGCCCGAACACCGAGGCCATCAGCAACGACTGCGTCTGGCTGCACCACCGGGTGCTCCTCGCCGGCGACCGGGACCTTCAGGCCACGGCCGAGATCATCGCGGACGCAGTGGCCGCCGTATGAGCGTACGGGCCGCCGTGGTGGGGCTCGGCTGGGCGGGGCGGGAACTGTGGCTGCCGCGGCTGCGGTCCCACCCGGACTTCGACCTGGTCGCCGTCGTCGATCCCGACCCCGCCGCACGCGCGGCCGCCGGCGCGGCGACGGATGCTCCCGCACACGCCGGACCGGACGCCCTCGACGCCCGGTCCGTCGACCTCGCCGTCGTCGCCGTACCCAACCACCTGCACACCGAGGTCGCCGCCGGCCTGCTCGGCCGGGGCGTGTCCGTCTTCCTGGAGAAGCCGGTCTGCCTGTCCAGCGCCGAGTCCGACACCCTGGCCGCGGCCGAGCGGGACGGCGGCATGCTGCTGGCCGGCAGCGCCGCCCGGCACCGCGCCGACGTACGCCAACTCGCCGCGCTGCTAACGCAGTTGGGGCGGATCAGGCATGTGGACCTGGCATGGGTGCGGGCCCGCGGTGTGCCGCGTGCGGGCGGCTGGTTCACCCGGCGCAGCGAGGCCGGCGGCGGTGCGCTGGTCGACCTCGGCTGGCACCTCGTGGACACGCTGACCCACCTGCTCGGCCCGTCCCCGGTCCGCCAGGCCGTCGGCGCCACCTCGGACGACTTCCTCAACGCCGGCGAGTGGTCCGCGGCCTGGCGCCGCGAGCGGCCCGCCGCCGCCCCCGGCGGGGACGTCGAGGACACCGCCCGCGGGTTCCTGCTCCGCGAGGACGGCATCTCCGTGTCCTTGCACGCCAGTTGGGCCTCGCACGAGGCCCGGGACCTCTCCCTGATCCGGATCGAGGGCAGCACCGGCACCGCCGAACTCCGCTGCACCTTCGGCTTCAGCCCCAACCGGCAGCCCGAGCCCGTGCTGGCCCTCACCCGCGAGGGCACCACCCGCCGGCTGCCGGTGCCCGCCGAAGGCGTCGGCGCGGAGTACGGGCGGCAGCTGGACGGGGTGCCGGGCCTCCTCGCCGACCCGGCGAACCGGGGCCGTGCCATCGCCGATGCCCAGGCCACCGTACGGCTCGTGGAACGCCTCTACGCCTCCGCCCGGGCCGGTCGCGACGGGCCGCGGCACACCGCGTACCAGCAGACCACCAGCAGATGAGGACCCCATGACAGTCCACTCGACCGACCGGCCCGTCATCCCGGACGGCCTGCTGACGACACCCCGGCGGGCGGTCGTCTTCGACCTGGACGGCGTGATCGTCGACAGCTTCGCGGTCATGCGGGAGGCCTTCGCTCTCGCCTACGCCGAGGTCGTCGGCGACGGTCCCGCCCCCTTCGAGGAGTACGTGCGCCACCAGGGGCGCTACTTCCCCGACATCATGCGAATCATGGGACTGCCGCTGGAGATGGAGGAGCCCTTCGTCCGCGAGAGCTACCGGCTCGCCCACCGGGTGGAGGTCTTCGACGGCGTCCCCGCACTCCTGCTGACCCTGCGGATGCGCGGCCTGCGGCTGGCGGTGGCCACCGGCAAGGCCGGGGACCGCGCCCGCTCACTGCTCGACGGGCTCGGCCTGCTGCCGTTCTTCGCACACGTCATCGGCTCCGACGAGGTGCCCCGGCCCAAGCCCGCCCCCGACATCGTGCGGCGCGCGCTGGAACTGCTCGACGTGCCGCCCGAGCAGGCCATCATGGTCGGCGACGCACCCACCGACCTGGCCAGCGCGCGGGGCGCCGGCGTCGCCTCCGCCGCCGCCCTGTGGGTCGGCCCCGACGAGGAGGAACTCCTCGCGGCCGGGCCCGACGCGGTCCTGCGCCGCCCCGGCGACCTGCTCGCGCTGTGTCCGGCCGTACCGGGCGACTGAGCATGCCCGCTCCCCGGCACCGCCGGCCCGGCGCCTCCCCGGCGCCGGGCCGGCTCGGCATCGACATCGGCGGCACCAAGGTCGTCCTGCGCGCCGAGAGCGACGACGGCCGGACCGAGGAGTCGTCCTTCACCTGGGGTCCCCACCAGGACGCCGACCGGGACCTGGCCGACCTCGCCACGTACCTCGGCGCCTTTCCCCGGCGCACGGACGTACGAGCCGTCGGCGTGGCCGTGCCCGCCACCGTCGGCCCCGGCGAACGCGTCACCGCCTGGCCCAGCCGCCCCGCCTGGACCGGGGTCGCCCTGGGACCGGCCCTGCGCACGCTGTTCCCCGGCGCGGCGGTCGCCTGGGCGGACGACGGCGACCTCGGCGCCCTCGCCGAGGCGGACGCGGCGTACTGCCGCGACCTCCTCTACCTCGGCGTCGGCACCGGCGTCGGCGGCGGACTCGTCCTGAACGGCATGGTGTGCCCCGGCCCGGCCCGGGGCTCCTTCGAGATCGGCCATCTCGTGGTCGACCAGGACGGCCCCGAGTGCGCCTGCGGTCGCCGGGGCTGCCTCCAGGCGACCGCGTCCGGACCGGCCGCCCTCGCCCACGCCGCCGCCCTCCGCGGCACCCCGGTCGCCTTCGACGAACTGCGGGCCGGGCTGCGCGACCGCCTGCCATGGGCGATCGCGGCCCTGGACCGGGCGGCCCGCGCCCTGGCCACGGCCATCGCGGGCGTCGGCGAACTCGTCCACCCCGAACGCGCCCTGCTCGGCGGCGGTTTCGCCACGGGCGTCCCCGACCTCCTGGCCGCCGTCACCACCCACCTGACCTCCCTCGCCCGCCCCGGCCATCCCACCCCGCCGCTCGGCCCCGCCCGCCTGGGCGGACTGTCGTCCCTGCACGGCGCCCTCCGCCTCGCCCACCAACTCTGATCCCCCGACGAGCCGACCGCGCCACCCCTGCTCGGTGCCCGCCCCCGCCGCGATCTGGGCCCCGCCGGTTCAGCCGGGGCGGCCCGCGGGGGCCGGTGCCGGGGCGGTCAGGCGGGTGCGCAGGTCGTCCACCAGCGCGGCCGCTCCGGCCGGACCGGCAGCCGTACCGAAGACGTGGTAGTCCGGGCGCACCAACAGCGCGCTCGCGCCGTACCGGTCCAGGAAGCCGCCCAGCACCCCGTCGGCGTCCACCGCGTCGACCAGCCCCTCCGGCCCGCCCGTGCCGTCGTACGACGCGCCGGCCGGCCAAAGACGGATCACCCGCGCGCCGGTGTCCCGCAGGAAGGACAGCCCCTTAGGGGTGAGTCCCGGCTCCGCCTCGGGCGTGACGAACAGGACGAAGCCGCGGCTCACCGGATCGTCCATCGGCTCCCCGCCGGACGTCCGCAGCAGCCGGCCGTGCGGCAGCACCTCGCCCGCCGGCGGCACCGGGGTGTCCACGCCGGCGCCCGGCGGACGGTGCAGCAGGCCGCAGGTGACCGGCAGCGCCGGCTCCGGGCGGCCCGGCCCCCGCCCGCGCCGGTTCGCCAGCACCGTCGCGTCGCGCTCCGCCGCGGCCGCCGCGTCCGTCACACAGATCAGCCGCCCCAACTGCACCGACGCCAGAATCGACGCGCGCACCTGCGCCCTGCGCTCCTCGGTGTAGCTGTCGAGCAGGCAATCCGGGGCGATCCCGCGCAACACCAGGTCCAGCCGCCACGCCAGGCCGGTCACGTCCCGCACGCCCGAGCACATGCCCTGCCCCGCGAACGGCGGCATCAGATGGGCGGCGTCCCCGGCCAGCAGTACGTGCCCCACCCGCCACTCGTCGGCCCACCGCGCCTGGAAGATGTACGTGGTGCTGCGCAGCAGCCGGGCGCTGTCCGGCGTGACACCGAACGGCGCGAGCAGCCGCCACGCGGTCTCCTCCCGGTTAAGGTCGGCCGCCCGCTCGCCCGGCAGCCGCATGAACTCCCAGCGCCGGTGCCCCGGTCCGCTGCCGACCAGCGTGGTCGGCCGCGCCGGATCGCACAGCTGCACGTTGGTGGGCACGAACACGCGCGGCTCACGCAGCTCCACGTCACACAGCAACCACTCGTAGGAGAACCCGAGATCCGTGACGGACACACCCGTCCGGTCCCGCACGAAGCTGTTGGCGCCGTCGCAGCCGACCACCCAGCGCGCCGAGAACGTCCGCGCCGTCCCCTCGTCGTCCTCGGCGCTCACCGTCACCCCGGCCGGCCCGTCGGCGATGTCCACGACCCGGCGGCCGCGCAGCACCGTGATGCCCGGCAGCCCCGCGGCGCGGGCGGCGAGCAACTCCTCCAGCGCGGGCTGGTGCATCGTGTTGGCGTCGGGCCACCCGTACGGGCCCTCGGTGCTGAACTCGATGTCCAGCAGCGTCCTGCCGTCCGCCGTACGCCACTGGTACCCGGTGCCCGGCTCGGTGATCCGGCCCAGCTCCCCGCCGATGCCCGTCCCGGCCAGCAGCCGCGCCGTCTCCCCGTCGAAGCTCGTCGCCCGGGGCAGCGTGTACGGCCGCCGCCGGCGTTCGAGGACCGTCACCCGCCAGCCGCGCTGCGCCAGCAGCACGGACAGCACCGAGCCGACCGGCCCGTACCCGACGACCAGCACATCCGTCTCCGGCGAACGGGCGGACGCCGTCGCGGCGTTCGGTGACACATCGGACATGGAAACCCCCTCGGTACGGCCGGGCTGACTCGCCGGCGGGCCCTGCTCGGGTGACTCCCGGCGAGCGTACGGCCCGGCGACCGGACGCGGCCGGGTTCCGCGCACGGGCTATCAGACTGAGGGATACCGGGGCCGCACCGGCGCGGCCTAATCTGCCGGAGTCCCGCACCAGACGCTGAACCGCGATGTCCTCCACGTGAAAGCGAGTCCTTCGGCATGCCTGGAGCAACGGCACAGTTCGACAAGTGGGTCAGCGTCTTCCGCCCCGCTCCGGACAGCGCGGTACGGCTCGTCTGCCTGCCGCACGCCGGCGGCTCGGCGAGCTTCTTCTTCCCGGTCGCCACCGCCCTCGCGCCCACCGTGGAGGTCCTGGCCGTCCAGTATCCCGGCCGGCAGACCCGCCGCCACGAACCCGGCATCGACAACATCCCCGACTACGCCGACCAGATCTTCGCGGCCCTGCGCCACCTGGACGACCGGCCGCTCGCCCTGTTCGGGCACAGCATGGGCGCCGTCCTCGCCTACGAGGTGGCCCTGCGCATGCGGGACGCGCAACTTCCCTCCCCGATGCGGCTGTTCGCCTCCGGCCGACGGGCCCCCTCCCGGTACCGCGACGAGCGAGTCCACGCGGCGACCGACGAGGACGTGCTGGCCGAACTGCGCACGCTCAGCGGCCCCAACCAGGCGATCCTGGCCGACCCCGAGGTGCTGGCGATGTTCCTGCCGGCGATCCGCAGCGACTACACCGCCATCGAGAGCTACCGGCACGCACCCGGCCGGGTGCTGGACTGCCCGGTGACCGTCCTCACCGGCGACGCCGACCCGCGGACCACGCTCGACGAGGCACGCGCCTGGGAGGAGCACACCACCGGCCCGACCGACGTACAGGTCTTCCCGGGCGGTCACTTCTTCCACGTCGAACGCAGCGCCGAGGTCATCGCGCTCCTCGCCCGCACGCTGGGCGTCCAGGGTGCCGACACCACCCGCTGACCCCCACGACCGCTCCCGACGAGGGAAGAGCCCGTGACGCTCGCCAACCCGGTGCCGGCCATGGCCCCCCACTCGCTCCTGGTCTTCCTCCTCCAACTCGCCTTCCTGCTGTTGTCCGCCCTCGTCCTCGGCCGGCTCGCCGAGCGCTTCCGGATGCCCGCGGTCGTGGGCGAGCTGTGCGCGGGCGTGCTGCTCGGGCCGTCCGTGCTCCATCATCTGCTGCCCGGCTTCTCCCACTGGCTGCTGCCCCGGCAGCCGGAGCAGACGCACCTGCTCGACGCCGCCGGCCAGCTCGGTGTGCTGCTCCTCGTCGGCGTCACCGGCGCCGAGCTGAACTTCGGCCTCGTCCGCAAGCGCGGGATCACCGCGGCCAGGGTCAGCGTCGCCGGCCTGGTGCTGCCGCTCGGCCTCGGCATCGCCACCGGCTTCGCGCTGGGCGGCGTTCTCCGGCCGGCCGGCGTCGACTCCACCGTCTTCGCGTTCTTCCTCGGCGTGGCGATGTGCGTCACCGCCATCCCGGTGATCGCCAAGACCCTCCTCGACATGAGGATGCTGCACCGCGACATCGGCCAGCTGATCCTGTCCGCCGGTGTCGTGGACGACATCGTCGGCTGGTTCCTGCTGTCCGTCGTCTCCGCGATGGCCACCGCCGGACTGACCGCCGGCGTCGTGGCGGCCTCCGTGCTCTGCCCGGTCGGCGTCGTGCTGTTCGCGCTGCTGATCGGGCGCCCGCTGGTGGGCGCCGCGCTGCGCCTGGCCGGACGGGCCGAGGGTGCGGCACCCACGACGCCCCGGCACGTCGAACAGTGAGGTGACCCCATGAGCACCCTTCTGCTGCTGAACGGCCCCAACCTCGGCATCCTGGGCCGACGCGAGCCGGAGCTCTACGGCACCGACACCCTCGCCGACATCGAGAAGGCCGTCGCCGCCGAGGTGAACGGCGCGGGCTGGGAGGTGCTCTCCCTCCAGCACGACGCGGAGGGCGACCTGGTGCGCGACATCCACCGGCACCACGACGACACCGTAGGCGCCATCGTCAACCCGGGGGCGCTGATGATCGCCGGCTGGAGCCTGCGCGACGCCCTCGCCGCCTACCCGCACCCCTGGATCGAGGTGCACCTGAGCAACGTGTGGGCCCGGGAGCAGTTCCGGCACGTGTCCGTGATCGCGCCGCTGGCCTCCGGCGTCGTCGTCGGCCTGGGCGCCCTGGGCTACCGGCTGGCCGCGCAGGCCCTGCTGGAACTGGACGGGCGCAGCCGCTGACCACCGCGGGCCGGCCCGCGCCGCGCCCGACCCCCGTAACCGTGTCTCGAAAGGACGTCCCGGTCATGAAGCTCGCACTGCACGAGATCGGCGACGGCGACCGGACGGCGCTGCTCGTCCACGGCGTGATGGCGTCGGCGGACACCTGGCGCCGGGTGGCCCCGGCACTCGCCGCACGCGGCTACCGCGTCCTCATGCCGGACCTGCGCGGCCACGGCGACAGCCCGCACGCCGACGACTACACGCCCGAACTGCTCGCCGCCGACCTCGTGGAGTCCGTCCCGGCGGGAGTCGACCTGGCCCTCGCCCACTCCTTCGGCGCACCGGTGCTCGCCCTCGCGGTGCCCGGCCTGTGCCCGGCCCGGGTCGTCTACAGCGACCCGGCGTGGAAGCTCGGTGCCCGATCCGTTGACGAGGTACGGGAGTTCGCGCAGGCCACCAAGTCGGCCACCGCCGAGAGCATCCGCCGGCTGTGCCCCCGCTGGCTGCCCGAGGACATCGAGGCGGAGCTGGCCGGATACGCCCGCTGGGACGTCCGGGCCATCGAGTGGCTGCGGAGCGACCGGGACCTCATTCCCGCGCGTGCCGAGGTGCCCTCGCTCGTCCAGGGCGCCGGCGACCACCACCTCGTACCGGACGAGCTGGCCGAGCGGCTCCGCGCGCGGGGCTTCGAGGTGGTGTACGTGCCGGACACCGGCCACTGCGTGCACCGCGACGACCTCGACGGCTTCCTCGCATCCCTGGACGGCTGGCTCTGACCGCGGCCGCCGACGGCGCCGGGGCGGCGGCCCGCGCTGTGTTACGTTGATCCAATGGACGCAGGTCACCTCGCACAGGTGGAGGCCGGGAGTTCTCCGGCCGCTGACCGGACCCCCGTACGGCACGGTACGTTCACACTCGATCTGGACTTCACGGTGACGCGGGCCGAGGTCTTCCGCGGCTTCGCCGAACCGTCCCTGCGGCGCCGCTGGTTCCGCCTGCCCGGCGGCTCCGCCACCGCCGAACACGCCCTGGATTTCCGGCCCGGCGGCGGCGAGAGCGCCCGCAACGTCTTCGTCTCCGGCGACACCGAGGAGCACCTCGCCTACCGCTCCCGGTTCCTGGACATCGTGCCGGACACCCGGGTCGTCCACGTCTACGAGGCCGAGGTCGACGGCAGCGTCCGCTGGATCTCCCTCGTCACCGTCGAACTGGCCGACGAGCCCGTCGGCTCCCGCCTGACCTGGACCGAGCAGTACACCTGGCTCGTGCCCACCGGGGACGGCAGCCAGGACGTCCCCCACCTGCGCGGCGGCATCCGCCTGCTCCTCAACGGCCTGTCCACGGTGGTGAACCCCGACCGCCACCACGGCCTGCCCCGGGCCGGGACACCGATCAACACCGGCACCGTCGCCAGGTAGCCGCCTGCCACCTTCCGGCAAGCATTGCCGCGCCTACGGTTCGTGCCGAGCACTCCGCCCGCCCGCCGGCCGTCCGGTCAGGCCTCGGATGCGCCGCCGGGGCGCGAGGCCGGTTCGGCGGCGCTGACGTGGGCGGCGAGGTTGGTTTCGAGGCGTTCGAGGACGGCGAGGGTCTCGCCGCGTCCGGTGCCGGTGAGGTCGCCGGCGACGTAGTCCTCGAGGCGGGCCCAGAGGGCTTCGACCTGCTGGCGCAGGGCCTGGCTGGCGGCGGTGGGTTCGACCAGGACGGAGCGCTTGTCGCTGGTGGAGCGCACGCGGCGCACGAAACCGGCCTTCTCCAGGCGCTGGATCGTGCGGGTCATGGTGGCGGCGTCGGCACCGACGTGCCCGGCCAGGTCCGTCTGGCGCATCCGGCCGCGGTCCCACAGCTGCATCATGACCAGTTCCTGGGCCGGGTGCAGACCGACCTCGCGCAACAGCTGGCCGGCGAGCATGCGGTGCAGGCGGGCCACCCGGAAGATCGCATGGCTGATCGGTCCGCGGCGTGCGGCCTCGGGGAGTTCCCCGGTCTCGGGGACCTGGGGCGTTGCCTCGGATTCCATGGTGCTTCCTTCTGCCCTTCTCCCGTGCGGCCGGTCCTCGGGTCCGCGTTCTGAGGGCAGGGTATGTGCTGCTCAGGTGCGGCGTGCCCGGTGGGCTCGGGGCCGTCGCCGAAGTGCCAGGCGCGGGCTTGGAGGAAGCCGTTCAATGGCTCCGTACGCGCCTGCGCCGGCGAGGAGAATCCGGTGAGGACACCGAGAGCGCCTTGCCGGCCGGGCGAGGCCGGGCCGGGCCGTACCGCGTAGCGGCCGAGAGGACACGCGGTGCTCCAGCGGGGCCTCAGTCGCTGTGGGCGACCTGCTCGGGTCCGGCGTCGAGCGCATCGAGCACTGCGTCGCCGTTCGCCCTCGCCCACTCGGTCAGCATGTGGATCGGACCGATCAGCGTCGCCCCGAGCGCAGTGAGCGAGTACTCGACGCGGGGTGGCACCTCGGCGTAGGCGCGCCGGCGGACGAGTCCGTGCGCCTGGAGCCGTCGGAGCGTCTGGGTGAGCATCTTGCGGGAGATGCCGCCGATCAGCTCGATCAACTCGCCATGGCGCACCGGGCCTTCGCTGAGGCCGTAGAGCACGACCACCGTCCACTTGTCGGCGATCAGCTCGACCGCCAGACGTGCCGGACAGTCGGCGAGAAAGGGATCGCCGGGACCGAAACCGCTCATGGCGCCAAAGGTACCCGCGGCACAGGTACCTGCTGGTTCCCGTCGGAAACCTAGCCTGGGTTCTCTCCCCTTCCCAATCCAGGAGAGTCATGCGAGTCATCACCCAGCGGACGCTCGGCGGTCCCGAGGTGCTCACCATCGTGGACGCGCCCGAGCCCCACGCCCTCCCGACCGAGGTTCTCGTCCGCGTCAAGGCGATCGGACTGAACCCGCTGGAGGCGCGCCTGCGCGCCGGCGAGTTCCCGCTGATCGGCCGGCCGCCGTTCATCCTCGGCTGGGACGTCAGCGGCGTGGTCATGGAGGCGCCGCGGACATGGCGGTTCAGGCCGGGCGACGAGGTGTTCGGGATGCCGCTGTTCCCGCGGGCGGCCGGCGGGTACGCCGAGGTCGTGTCGGCGCCGGCGTTGCACCTGGCACGCAAGCCGGCATCGCTCTCGCACGTCGAGGCGTCGGCGCTGCCGATCGTCGGACTGACGGCGTGGCAGGGCCTCGTCGACCTCGGGGGCGTGACCGCCGGCGACCGCGTCCTGGTCCACGGCGGTGGCGGCGGGGTCGGCCACGTCGCGATCCAGATCGCGAAAGCGCTCGGCGCGCACGTGATCGCGACCGCCAGCGGGAGCAAGCGGACGTTCGTCGAGGGGTTCGGCGCAGACGAGGTGATCGACTACACGGCGGTCGACTTCACCGAGGCGGTCCGCGACATCGACGTCGTGCTCGACACGATCGGCGGCGACACCGTCGAGCGGTCGCTCGAAGTGCTCCGCCCGGGCGGTCACCTGGTGACGGCGGTCGCCGAGGAGGATACGGCGCTCATCGCCGCCTACGAGGCGGCCGGCATGCGCTTCAGCGGCATCGCGGTCGACCCCGATCCGGTCGCCTTGCGAGGTCTCGTCGAACTCGTCGAACAGGGCAGGCTCCGGGTCCACGTGCAACAGACGTTCCCGTTCGAGCGCGTCGCCGACGCGCACCGGCTGCTCGACGGCGGTCACCTCCAGGGCAAGCTCGTCCTCACCGTCTGATCCCGTCGTGGGGCCTCGCGTGAGCGAGGCCCCCCTGATGAACGGCTGGCCAGGCGGCTGCCGGCCCGCTGACGCGAGTCGGGGAAGGACATGCCGAGAGCCTGGAGCCGGCCGGCGGGGGCGGACTGCTTCGGCGTCGACGAGAACTCCTTCCGCTGTGCCGCCCGCCAGGACGGGGACAGGATCGCCAGGATCCTCAAGCCCGTCTGCACCGCCGGGCAGTCATGAGGCGGCGCCACCGCGGGGCGGCCGTACCGCCGGGAGCCGGTCTCGGCGGCGCGGTGTCAGGAGTGGGTGCCCGACATCCGTCTGGGCTGTCGGGTGACCGTCACGGTGACGTCGTAGCGTCCCTGGCCCGGCGGGCAGCGCATCGCCTCGCCGCACGAGTCGCGTCGGGCGGTGATGTGGACCGTGCCGGGCCGCAGGGCGGTGAACCGCGCGGACGACGTTCCGCAGCCGCGGCCGGGCGGGCAGGTGGCGGGGACCGTGGTCCCGCCGCCGAGGGGGGTGAGCACTGGAGGGTTCGAGCCGGCGGGTGTCGACCAGTAACTGCCGTGCAGGCGTACCACGATCAGCGTGCAGGCAGTCACCCGGACCGTGGTTCCGCGTGCGCGTTCGTCGAGGACGGCCGACCCGGTCGCGGATGCGGATGACGCGGAAGACGCGGGAGCGCGCGACGGTGGGGGAGACGGCGGTCCGGCGGGGCCGGACGAACAGCCGCCCAGGACGCCGGCGCGGCCGCCGCGGTCACGGCGGCGAGCCCGGTGTGGAGTGCGCGCAGGGCGGGGCTCGTGCGGGCGGACGAAGGAAGCACGGGCCCTCCGGTGGATGCCGCCCGAAGGGGACGCTCGGACGGGGGTGGGGGCGAGCCGTCGGCTCGCCCCCACCGTGCGGTGTGTCTCAGGAGACGGTGACGTCGTCGTAGTAGGTGTAGGTCGGGTCACCCGCGTAGTTGTCGTCCTTGTTGGTGAGGGTGAGCGTGTAGGTGTGGCCCGCGGTCACGGTGCCGGAGACCTGCTTCCAGCCCGCACCCTGTGTGCAGGTCTTGCCCAGCAGCGTCGTGGTGGTGCCCGCCGTGGTGTCCTGGAGGGTGGCCGTCGCCCAGTCGTAGCTCACGGTGTCCGGGCAGGTGACGTTGTACCAGAAGGAGACCTTGCTGCTGCCGGACGGGGCGGTGAAGGACTGGGAGACGGAGGAGGTGTTGGTCGGGTTGGTGGAGCCGACCAACGCACCGTAGCTGCCGCTGTGTGCCGCCGAGGTGGTGGCGGAGGCGGTGCCGCTGGTCGTCCAGCCCGACAGGCTGCCGGTCTCGAAGGTGCCGTTGGTGAGAGTGCCGCCGGTGCCGCCGCCGCCACCGCCACCGACGATCGGGTGGGAGATGGCGCAGCTGTTGGTGTCGTTGGACCAGCTCGCCTGCTCGGCGAAGGTACCGGTGCCCATCGTGACGTTGGCCGCCCCACCCGTGCTGCCGGGCGAGATCCAGGCGCACTCGTCGGAGTTCTCCTGGCCGTTGTACGAGCTGCCGGTCTGGTTGGTCCAGCCGCCCGCCGGGTTCTGGTCGGACATCATCTCGTGCCATTCATGGCCGAGCGTCATGGTCCATCCGTCGAGCGTGCCGGGCGAGTTGACGAAACCGACGCCGCAGCCGGAGCCGGAGTCCATGTTGTACGGCTGGTTGCTGAACGCGATGTCCCCGTAGGAGGAGGACACCGGCCCGCCGGTGAGCGTGCTGTCGCCGTTGTAGTCGTGCCAGGCGCAGTACTGCCCCTGGTAGTTGTCCGGGTTGGTGTTGTGCGGCGAGAGGATGACGTAGTAGGCATCCCGGTTGGACGCGGCGGTGGTGTTGCCGAAGTGTCCGGCAGCCTTGACGGCTTCGGCGCCGAGTTGGTGCCCGGTCGCGGCGCTGGGCGAGGCCGCCGAGTTGTCGTACCACACGCCGGAGAGCACGCCGCCGCTCTGGTACGGGATGAAGTTCGCGTTGGACGGGCAACTGGTGGCACCCGCCGACACGTTCGGCCCGTCGCACCACTGGGTGAGGTCCGCGGACCACAGCTCGTTCCCGGTGCCGATGCCCTTGAACA
Organism: Streptomyces sp. NPDC104106; assembly: GCF_055584345.1. Classification (NCBI taxonomy): domain Bacteria; kingdom Bacillati; phylum Actinomycetota; class Actinomycetes; order Kitasatosporales; family Streptomycetaceae; genus Streptomyces; species Streptomyces sp. NPDC104106. The sequence goes on along the minus strand of NZ_JBVJMF010000006.1, from coordinate 457,766 downwards.
TCTCCTGGGTGACCGGGGCCGCGCCGTCCGGGTCGCCGGAGAACGTGGCGTCGCCGTTGCCGTTGGTGCTCTGCGTGCCCCACTGCGAGCCGTAGAAGACCAGGTAGACCTTGGAGTGGCCGCTCTGGACGCCGATGCCGTCGACGCCCCCGCCGTAGGACAGCGTCTGCGGTCCGGTCGCCGTGGTGGCGGCCGGCTGGTGGGCCGCCCAGGACTTCATCCTGGCGTTCTGCTGGACGGTCGGTACGACACCGTGCCGGTACGGGTGCTGGTAGGCCGGGCTGTACGGGTTGGGGCTCGTGGTGTGAGCCGTGGCCGGGGTGGCGGCTGCCGCCTGGGGTACGAAGGCGAGTGCCACGCCGGTGACGAGGGACAACGACGCGAGACCGGTCAGGGTCGCGCGGGCCGCGCCGCGTATGTGGGGTCTGCCCATGGGTGTTGGGGCCCTTTCTTCGCACGGACCTCCGCCGTCGGTCCGGCGGAGGTGAGCTGAACGGGACGTCGACGAGGCGTATCACCGGTACGTCGAATCCGGCCGCCGACGTTGACGCCGGTTCCGTCGCGGAACAGGAGGAGAGGCCCGAGCCGCACCGGGTGACTGCACGGGCGATGTGCTCGGCAGCTGGGGAAACTCACGCACGGCGTTGTGATGCGCGGGGGGAACTCTCGCCCTGCACCGGACGAATGAAAAAGGGGCAGTGAGAAGGGTTCGCACTGCGACTTCTTTCCGGCCGGAATGGTGATGCCCTGTCAGACGCGGAGAAGCAAAGCAGATTTGACGGGTTCAGGTCAATGGATGGGTGTGGCCTTCCCGTGGGGGGCGGTCCTCGCCCTCTCGAGCGGGCGGTCCCGACGTCGATCGCCCACCGTTTCCGCTGGTCGAACGTGATGTCGGAGCGTGCGACGCACAGTCGCCACGGCGTGGTGGGTCACGGGTCGCGGAGGTCGTTCGCCGACCTGGGGGCTTCCTATGAACAGGCTCTGAGTTCAGGCAAGTTGAAGAAAATGCTCGGTCAAAAGGGAGCAACAGCGTAGCCATCGCCTGTCGTGACCGCTCATCGCTTCCGTTCACCCGGCGAATCGGTACCCGCCGGCACGGCCATGACGGCTGAGGCAGACGACGTGAATGCCTCTTTCAGGTGCGGCGTGCGGCGCGGATCGAGAGGGTGGCGAGGGTGGCAGCGGCTCCACCGGGTGCTACCGCACCAGACTGGCGGACGTCGGGAAACGCGCGAGGCGACGCGTCGGTCTCGGGCATGGTGATCTCCGGGGCGACTCCCCCTTGATCTTGCTCCGCCTTCGGGACCGTCGGAACATCGGGGCGTTCCCTGATGTCATTCCTGACAGGGGTCAAAGGTGGGGGACCACGGACTGATCGTCCTAACCCGGGGACGGTTGCTCGCCCACGGTTTACATTCTGGGCCATGGACCCTTCCCTGAGCGCCTTGATCGTCGCTGGGGTCGGGGTGATCGGCACCATCGCGTCCGGGCTGCTGGCGCACCGCAACGCGCTTCGGGCCAAGACGGTAGAACTCGCCCATGCGGAGACGCAGAGGCGGGAAGAGCAACTGGCCGTCGAACGCCGCGAGGCCCTCAGCGCACGGCGAGCCTCCTTCGCGGCGTTCAACCAGCGCCTACGGCAGTTCCACTCCCTGCTGTCGAGAGATTACCTCGCTCTTGCCTCTGGACAGGCGAATCCTCAACAGGGCCAAGAACGGGAGGAAGCCGTGCTGCCGATCCAGCGGCCCGCCGGCTACGGCGCTACGTGATCGATGGCGAACGACAAGTGCGCCGCCAGGTCGGCAGTCAAGGGGAGGAACCATGAGGACACCGCATTGGACCAGGTCCAGCTACTGCGACTCGGCAGGACTCGACTGCGTCGAAGTGGCGTTGATCCTCGGCCCCGCACCCGCCGTCTGCCTGCGCGACTCCAAAGTCCCGTTCAGCCGCGCGCTCGCTTTGGGCCCACTGCGTGGTCGGAGTTCGTCAGCTGTGTCGAGCCAGTCAGCAGCGTGGGGAACCCCGGCATCCTCACGTTCGGGTCCGGAAGCGGAACCTTTACGGATAGTACGGGGTGTACGTGATCGAGGAGACCTTCAGGTACCTCGCGCCGTCTGCTGTGGCCCATGTCGAGTCGTCGGGGTTGCCCGGCCAGTCGCCGCCTACGGCGGTGTTGACGATGAAGTGCATCCCGACGCCCGGGCCAGTGGTGTACCACTTGGTGCCGGTGGTGGTGCCGTCCACGGCGAAGTCGATGTGATCGGGCCACCAGGTGAACGAGTACGTGTGGTACGCGTTGGTCCAGCCCGCAGAATTTGTCTTCGAGAACTGGGTCTGGGCGTTGTTGGGGTCGTGGAAGGTCTGGTAGACGGTGTTCGGGTTCTGGCCGACGATTTCGGCGGCGTCGAACTCGGGCAGCCACGGATTCAGGTAGGCGGCCCATACCGCAGGCAGAAGGCCCTGGCCACTGGGCATGTTCGCGGTGAAGCTGTAGGTGCCGTAGCCGTAAAGTGCCTTGGACTCCACGCGGCCCGAGTAGTACATGCTGCCCGACCTGTGGGTCTTGATGACGAGAGTGCTCCCCTCGTACCAGACGCAGTCGGGGGTGTAGGTCTCCAGCTCGTTGTTGGCGGTCCACCGTCCGCTGATGGTGTTCCACGAGTTGACGGTCTGCGGGGTTCCCCAGGACGCCGCGTGGGCTTGCGGCTGTCCCAGGAAGAGCAGTGACAGCGCCGCCAGGGCGGCAACTATCAGGCGTCCCGGCCTGAGAAGTGCAGATGACATCGCGGTTCCATCGCTCGGATGACAGGGGGCGTGGGAGCCGTCCCGCGCTCCCTTTATCGCCGGACTGTAGGAGTCCGTTCAACGTTTGACAAGATGTGCGGCGCGGATCGTTCGCTGGTTTCTGGAGTTGAAGACACTGTCCGTCCGCGCCGTCGGGCCACTCGGCGCGTCAGGAGCGGACGATCTGCCACTGCTGCCGGGGATGGCGGTGCAGGACCACTGGTTGACGGCGGCTCCGTCGGCGGTGGAGCCGCCGTCGACGAGGGACGGCCTGCTTGCCCGTCTGCCAGGTGCAGCCGTCGGTGACGAACATGTCGATGGTGCCGCAGTTGGTGAGGAGTTCGGTGATCTGGTGGAGGATGCAGGTGATGTCGCCGGGCCGGACGGCCTGGCCGGCGGCGACGTGGTGGCGGGTGTCGCAGGCCTGCACGCTGTAGGTGCGGTCCCAGATGGAGAAGTACAGGCCGACCTTGAGGCCGTGGGCCCGGCAGGCGGTCACCTACCGCGCGACGATGTCGTGTTTGTAGGAGCCGCATGTTCACCAGATCGCTGAGACTGGTCTGCGGGTCCGCGGCGGCCGCCTGGGGGAGCAGGCGGGAGAAGCCGGGTACCACGGGTAGCGCGCTCGCGGTCACAGCGGGCTGCGGAGGCGTCACTCGCGTCGTCGTCTCCGGCAGCAACACCTCGGTCACCGCAGGCGGTCAGGCCCTCGTGGTCGCCAGGGGATGCGGGTGTCACTGCGCCGTGAAGGTCCACAGCAGGTTGGTGCTGCTGCCGGAGGCCCACTGGTTGGTGGCGGAGCCCGAGGGCACGTTGCCGCCGCCGTCGAGAACCAGGCCGGTGGTGCGGTTGGCGATCGTGTGGTGGCCGTCGCCTCGGTGGCTGATCGTCCACTGCTGGTTCGTGCCGCCGTTCCACGGCGCCTGCCTGGCCGCTGAACCGTTGGCGGTGGCCCCCCAGCCGTCGGCGACCATGCCGTTGGTGCGGTTGACCAGCTTGTAGTAGCCGCCGCCTACCTCGACCGCCTGCCACTGGAGGTTGGGACTGCCGTCCCAGGTCCACTGCTTGAGGCTGGATCCGGTGCCCACCGTGCCGCCGCTGTCCAGGGCAAGGCCGTCGGTGACGTTGGTGATCCGGAAGTACGTCGACGGATCGAGCTGGACCTTCAGCGAGGTGACCTGGTCGTTGTTGCCCGTGACCCTGAGGTCGGGGTTGTCGGCGGTGAAGGTCCATGAGGTGCCGGAGAAGTTGTCTCCCGAGTAGCCGATCACCTGGAAGCCGGAAGCCAGGCGCAGGGACGAGAGGCTGAGCGGGCCAAGGCCGGTCAGTGTCAGCTGGTCCGCGGTGTAGTCGCCGACAGGGAGCACGGCGGTCGTGCCCGAGTAGTCGACGTCCCCGAAGAGCACAGCGCCGGTGAGGGGCCGCAGGCTGGGGATCTGTCCGGAGAAGGAGAGCTTCAGAACGTACGCGTTGGCGCTGAACGGGGCCGACGAGGGCAGGGTCACCTTCAGTCCGGAGGCGTCCTGCGTGGGCGTGGCCAGACTGATGTAGGTGCCGGCCGTCGAGTCGAGCAGCTTGACCGACGTCAGCGAGGAGAGGCCGATCCGGTCGGAGCTGAGGGTCTTGACCGTCAGCGAATCGCCGGGCCAGCCGAGGACGGTGGCGTACAGGACCGTGTTGGCCTTGTCCCGGGTGAAGCGTATGTCCTGCGCGGTGCCGGCCGTCGGAGTGGTGAAGGAGCCGCCGCCCATCTTCGTCGGGCCTTCGCCGTACGCCGTCCAGGGCCGGGTCGAGTAGACCGACTCACCGAAGCGCTTCAGGTAGTCGCCGATGCCGAGCAGGACGTCCCTCTGCGCCTGCGGAATCGTGCCGTCGGCCATCGGCGCGATGTTCAGCAGCATGTTGCCGTTCTTGCTCACCCGGTCGATGAGGGAGTGCAGCATCTGCCGGGTGCTGTAGTAGCCGATGCCCTGCGTGTAGCACCAGCTGGAGCTGGAGATGCTGTCGTCGGTGAGCCAGTAGGGGGCGGTCAGGTCGGCCGGGCCGCCGCGCTCGTAGTCGAAGACCTCGCCCTTGCTGTCGAGCCCGTCCTTGAAGGTGGCGACGACCTCGCGACCCCAGGCGCCTGCCTGGTTGTAGTAGTACGACAGGAAGTTCAGGCGCTGCGTCTCGTCGACCGCGTCCAGCCTGAAGTCCTGCCACAGGATGTCCGGTTGGGCGAAGTCGATGACCTCCTTCAGCTTGTCGTACCAGAGCTGGTTCTCCTGGGCCCTGCTCAACTGCCCGTAGAGCTTCTGCAGGCTCGGGTCCGACTGGGCGGGGACGTGGTCGTAGTAGCCGTTGAAGTTGTACGCGTGGTGCATGGCGACCAGCAGCTTGAGTCCCCTCGCCCGGATCGCCGTGGTGAACAGCTGCAGCAGATTGAGCTTCGGGCCCTTGGCGACCGAGTTCCACTCGTTGACCTGGCTGTTCCACATGGAGAAGCCGTCGTGGTGTTCGGCGACCGGTCCGGCGAACCTCGCTCCCGCGTCGGCGAACAGTTGCGCCCAGGCGTCGGGGTCGAAGTTCCCGCCGGCCGATGCGAGCCTCGGTGCGAACTGCACGGGGTTCCCGGCGAGGTCCTTCGCCCCGTCGATGAAGTTGTGGTACGGCCACACGGACGGGTCGCCGTAGGTCGCGATGTGGTGCTGGTTGGCCGCGCTGCCGGCTATGTGCATGTTGCGCGGGTACCACTCGCTGTCGTAGGCGGGAACGCTGAAGACGCCCCAGTGGAAGTAGATGCCGAACTTGGCGTCCTGGAACCACTCGGGGGCGGGCGGGTGCTGGTCGACCGAGGGCCACGCCGGTGTGTAGGTGCTCGGTGCCGCCCGGGCGACGCCGGCCCCGAGGCCGCCACCGGCGACGCCTGCCGCCGCCACACATGTGGCGGCGGACAGGAACTGGCGTCTGTTGAAAGAGCTGGACATGAGGACATCCCTGAAATGGGGGACAAGGGGGACACGCGGCGCCCACGCCTCTGGAGCGCCGGAGGTTACGCACGAAGTTCGACTATGTGACGTGCTGATGTCAACGGGCGTGCAGGGATGTAAGTGCTCCGTTGGCTCGCGTTTTTGTCACATATAAGCGCTATCGCCCCCATTGTCGAGACTCAGACATAGAATGTTTGAAGGCCGCGCGACGGGGTGCCGCCGCCCGGGAAGCGCGCAGGCAAGCCGTCGGCGCACCATGAGCACGCATCATTGATGGGATTGATTTAGGTCCTGGCGTGCCGCTGCGAGCCCCAAAGCCCCCTCGTTTCCGGCGTTTTCTCTCGGACTCTAGACAGCGCCCTCGTCGCCGCCTATACATACATCCCATGTCTTCGATGCAGCGGTACACAGCTGTCGCCCAGCACACCAACTCCCGCTCCGGGACCAGCGCGAGGAAGTACCGATGAGACTCAGAACTGCTCTCTGCTCCACCGCCTCAGCCCTGTCCGCCCTGGTGCTGCTCAGCGCCTGCAGCGGCTCGGGCACCGCTTCGTCGGGCAGTTCCCCGCTGGTCGGCGTCGACTACCCCCGCTCCGACACCGACTTCTGGAACTCGTACATCAAGTACACGCCTAGGTACGCCGGACAGCTGAGCCTGTCGCTGAAGACGACGAACTCGCAGAACGACGTCGCCAAGCTGACCGCCAACGCACAGACGTTCATCAGCCAGGGTGTGAAGGGCATCGCGATGGCGCCCCAGGACACCGCCGCCATCGCCCCCACGCTGGCGCAGCTGGAGGCGAAGAAGATCCCCGTCGTCACCATCGACACCCGACCCGACAGCGGCAAGGTGTTCATGGTGGTGCGGGCCGACAACCGCGCCTACGGCGAAAAGGCCTGCCAGTTCCTCGGCACGAAACTGAACGGCAAGGGCAAGGTCGTCATGCTGGAGGGCGGCCTCGACTCCATCAACGGCCGTGACCGCACGGAGGCGTTCAACGACTGCATGAAGAAGAAACATCCCGGCATCAAGGTGCTCGGTGAGGCCACCAACTGGGACGGCGCCGTCGCCGCGCAGAAGCTCCAGACCGACCTGACCGCCAACCCGGACATCAAGGGCGTCTACATGGAGTCCAGCTTCGCCCTGTCCGGCACGCTCCAGGTGCTCAAGCAGAAGGGCCTGCTGGTCGGCCCGAAGGACGAGAAGCACGTCTTCATCGTGTCCAACGACGGCATCCCCGAGGAACTCAAGGACATCGCGGCCGGCAACATCGACGCCACCGTCTCCCAGCCGGCCGACCTGTACGCCAAGTACGCCCTGTACTACCTGAAGGCGGCGATCGACGGGAAGACGTTCAAGCCCGGCAGGACCGACCACAACAGCACCATCATCCAGGCCCGCGAGGGTCTGCTGGAGGACCAGCTCTCCGCACCCCTGGTCACCGCCGATGGGGGCACCTATGGCGGCGTGTCCAGCGTCAAGAGCACCGACAGCTCCCTGTGGGGTAACAGCCTCGGCTGACCTGCCCTGTCAGGCACCCAACGGCTAGCGACGACAAGGCGGTTGTGATGAGCGACGGGGAGCGAGCAGTCAGCCCCGCGCCCGCCCCGGCGGACGACGGACGGTCCCAGGCGGTCCCGCCCGTCGTCGAGGCGACGGGCATAGTCAAACGATTCGGTCCGACGGTGGCCCTCAACGGCGCCCGGATCACCATCAGGCCCGGCGAGACCCACGCGCTCGTCGGCCGCAACGGGGCCGGCAAGTCGACGCTCGTGTCGGTCCTCACCGGCCTGCAGCCCCCCGACGAGGGAACGGTCACCTTCGACGGCAGCCCCGCACCACGACTCGCGGACCGTGACGCCTGGCGACAGCGCGTGGCCTGCGTCTACCAGAAGTCGACGATCATCCCCACCCTGACCGTCGCCGAGAACCTCTTCCTGAACCGGCACGACCACGGCCGCCACCGGCTCATCAGCTGGCAGGGTATGCGCCGGCGGGCGCAGGAACTGCTGTCGACGTGGTCGGTGGACGTCGACCCGCAGACCTCGGCCGGTGATCTGAGCGTGGAGCAGCGGCAGTTCGTGGAGATCGCCCGGGCGCTGTCCTTCGGAGCCCGGTTCATCATCCTCGACGAGCCGACCGCCCAGCTCGACGGTGCCGCCATCAACCGGCTCTTCGACCGCATCCGCGACCTGCAACGCCAGGGCGTGACCTTCCTGTTCATCAGCCACCATCTCGAGGAGGTCTACGACATCTGCGACATGGTGACGGTGTTCCGCGACGCCCGGCACATCGTGACCGCGCCGGTCGTGGAGCTTGCCCGCACCGAACTGGTCGCCGCGATGACCGGCGAGGCGGCCGCCGACCGGCTGCAGACGCGGTCGAGCACCCTCGACCGCACCGCCACGCCCGCGCTGTCCGTGCAGGCGCTGGGCAGTGAGGGCGCTTACAGGGAGGTCACCTTCCAGGTGGGCGCCGGGGAGATCGTCGGACTCGCGGGTGCCGCAGGCAGCGGTCGCACCGAGGTCGCCGAGACCGTCGTAGGTCTGCGGGCGGCCCAGGCGGGCGGGGTGCAGATCGCCGGGCGGCGGCCCCGGCCGGGCAGCGTGCCCGCCGCGCTCGCCGCGGGTGCCGGGTTCGTCCCGCAGGACCGGCACCACCAGGGCTTCGTGCCCGGTATGTCGATCGCGGACAACGCCACGCTGTCCGTTCCGCACAGGCTCGGCAAGAACGGCCTCCTCAGCCGCGACCGACGGGACCGGCTCGCCGGCGACATGATCGAGAGACTGGCGATCAAGACGCCGGGACCCGAGCTGCCCGTCTCCGCGCTCTCGGGCGGGAACCAGCAGAAGGTCGTCATGGCCCGCGCGCTGGCAGACGACCCGCGCCTGCTGGTGCTGATCAATCCGACCGCGGGCGTGGACGTGCGCTCCAAGGAGTTCCTGCTCGGCAAGGTCGAGGAGACCGCGGAATCCGGCACCGGCGTGCTCATCGCCTCCGACGAACTCGACGACCTGCGCATGTGCGACCGGGTCCTGGTGATGTTCCAGGGCCGGGTGACCTCAGAGATGGCCCGTGGCTGGCACGACCACGAACTCGTGGCCGCGATGGAAGGAGTGGACCTCAATGCCTGAAACCGTCCTCGCGGACGCAGCCGCCGAGGCCGCGGAGCCCAAGCCCGGGCGCACCGCGCTGCTCGGCGGCCGGATCCCACTGGCCCGCCTGCGCGACCTCGCCCTCGTCCCCGCGATCGTCGTCATCGCGATCGTCGGCCAGATCGTCAACCCGGTCTTCCTGCAGGCCGACAACCTCATCAACGTCCTGCAGACCATGTCCGAGATGGCCCTGCTGGTCCTCGCCCAGACGATGATCCTGATCGTCAAGAAGATGGACCTGTCCCTGGAGTCCACCATGGGCCTCGCGCCCGGCGTCGCGGCCTGGCTGGTCGTCCCGGCCGGCGCCGGGCACGGACTCGGCCTGCTCCCCGGTGCCTGGTCGATCCCCCTCACCCTCGCCGTGGGCGCACTCGTCGGAGTGATCAACGCCCTGCTGATCATCCGCTTCGGCCTCAACGGCTTCATCGTCACCCTCGGCATGCTCATCGTCCTGCGCGGCATCCTCACCGGCATCTCCGGCGGCCAGACCTTCTTCCAGCTACCGCAGTCGATGCTCTACATCGGCACCGCCGTGTGGTTCGGTATGCCCGCCTCCATCTGGATCTGCCTGGCCCTGTTCGCGATCGCGATCGTGGTGCTCGGCTGGACCAGCTTCGGGCGCTCGCTGTACGCCATCGGCGGCAACGTCGACGCGGCGAAGGCGGCCGGCATCCGTACCGACCGGGTGCTGTGGATCGTCATCGTCACCGGCAGCGTGCTCGCCGCCCTCGCCGGCCTGATGCTGTCCGGACGCCTGGCCTCGGTCGCCTCCGCACAGGGCAACGGCTACATCTTCACCGTCTTCGCCGCCGCCGTCATCGGCGGGATCAGCCTCAACGGCGGCAAGGGAACCATGTTCGGCGCGTTCTGCGGCATCCTGCTGCTCTTCATGATCCAGAACGTGCTCACGCTGGCGGGAGTCCCCGCTCAGTGGATCGGCGCTCTCAACGGCCTGATCATCCTGGTCGCCCTCGCGATCTCCCGCATCACCGGCGGCAAGGTCCAGGAATGACCCGGTCGGCCCCACCGGCCGCCCGACCCGCGCCGCGTTCACGTCTCGCCGCGAGGGGACCGATTCCCCCTTGCCCCTCACAGGAGTTGCCGCCATGTCCTCCACCGTGCCCTCATCCGCCCGCATCACCGCCGTGGACGTCCTGGACGTGCGGTTCCCCACCTCCGAACACCTCGACGGCTCGGACGCCATGAACCCCGAGCCCGACTACTCCGCCGCCTACGTGGTCCTTCGCACCGACGCCGGTGACGGACTGGAGGGCCACGCCCTGGCCTTCACCACCGGACGCGGCAACGACGTGCAGGCCGCCGCCATCGCGGCGCTCGCCCCCCACGTGGTCGGCCTGTCGGTGGAGGAGGTCTGCGCCGACCTCGGAGCGTTCTCCCGCTCCCTCGTGCACGATCCCCAACTGCGCTGGCTGGGGCCGGAGAAGGGTGCCATCCACATGGCCACCGGCGCGGTGGTCAACGCCGCCTGGGATCTCGCCGCCAAGCGCGCGGGCAAGCCCGTGTGGCGCTTCCTCGGGGAGATGTCGCCCGAGGACCTGGTCGCGCAGGTCGACTTCCGCTGGCTCAGCGACGCGCTCACCCCCGCGGAGGCCCTGGCTATCCTGCGCCGTGCCGAACCGGGCCGCGAGGAGAGGATCGCCCGGCTCCTGGAGCGCGGCTACCCGGCCTACACCACCACCCCCGGCTGGCTCGGCTACTCCGACGAGAAGCTGGCCCGCCTGGCCCGCGCGGCCGTCGCCGACGGCTTCACCCAGATCAAGCTCAAGGTCGGCGCGTCGCTGGAGGACGATGTACGGCGCATGCGTACCGCCCGCGAAGCGGTCGGGCCGGACATCCGCATCGCGGTCGACGCCAACCAGAGATGGGATGTCGCCCCCGCGATCGACTGGATGCGCGCCCTCGCCCCCTACGACCCCTACTGGATCGAGGAGCCCACCTCCCCCGACGACATCCTCGGCCACGCGGCCGTCCGCGAGGCGCTCGGCCCCATCAAGGTCGCCACCGGTGAGCACATCGCCAACCGGGTCGTCTTCAAGCAGCTCCTGCAGGCGGGTGCGGTGGACATCGTGCAGATCGACTCCGCGCGGGTCGGCGGCGTGGGCGAGAACATCGCGATCCTCCTGCTCGCCGCCAAGTTCGGGGTGCCGGTCTGCCCGCACGCCGGCGGTGTGGGGCTGTGCGAGATGGTCCAGCACCTGTCGATGTTCGACTACGTCGCCGTCTCCCGCACCCTGGAGGACCGGGTCATCGAGTACGTCGACCACCTGCACGAGCACTTCGTCGATCCCGTCCGCGTCGTCGACGGCCACTATCTCGCGCCGACCCTGCCCGGGCTGAGCGCGCAGATGCTGCCCGAGTCCCTGAAGGAGTACGCCTACCCCGACGGCCCGGTGTGGTCCGCCCGTGTCTGACCTCCACGCACTCGTCGACGCCCACCACCACGTATGGGATCTGAAGCGCCGGCCCCAGCCCTGGCTGGACGAACCCGGCCACGAACCCATCCGCCGCAGCTTCGGCCCGCACGCCCTGCGCCGCGCGGCGACCCGGCCGATCGACGGGCGGCGGCTGACCCGCACCGTGGTGGTCCAGTGCCTGCCGTCCGTGCCCGAGACCCGGGACCTGCTCGCGCTCGCCGACAGCGACCCCTTGATCGGTGCCGTCGTCGGCTGGGCGGATCTCACGTCACCCGCGATCGGCGACGTACTGGACGACCTGCGCGCCGGAACGGGAGGCCGTCACCTGCGGGCCCTGCGGCACCTCGTGCAGGGCGAGCCCGACCCCGCGTGGCTGCAACGGCCGGAAGTGGAGCGGGGGTTGTGCGCGGTACGCGACCGGGGACTCGGCTACGACATCCTGATCCGCAGCCACCAGTTCCGCCAGGCGATCGAAGTGGCCCGGCGCGTGCCCGGTCTCCCCCTGGTCCTCGACCATGCCGGCAAGCCGCCGATCGTCAGCGGCGGCCTGGACGCCTGGGAGCGGGACATACGGCTGCTGGCCGCGCACCCCCAGGTGCGGTGCAAGGTGTCGGGCCTGGTCACCGAGGCCGACCACGAGCAATGGACCGTCGACGACATCCGGCCCGTGTGGGAGGTCCTGCTCGACGCCTTCGGCCCCGACCGGCTGATGTTCGGCTCGGACTGGCCGGTCTGCGCCCTCGCCGGCGGCTGGAACCGGTGGGCCGCCACCGTCGAGGAACTCCTGGCCGGCTGCTCCGCGGCCGAGGACGAGGCGGTCCTCGCCGGTACCGCCACCACGTTCTACCGCCTCGACCCCGTTCCGGGGAAGGAGGGCGCTGCATGCTGCTGACCGAACTCCTGCACCCGGGCATTCTGCAAGCCCTGGCGGGCTCCGGGCACGGAGCCCGGGTCCTGCTCGCCGACGGCCACTATCCGGCGAGTACGGCCACCGGCCCGCGGACCAGGACCGTCCATCTCAACCTGGCGCCGGGTCTGCTGGACGTCACCACCGTGCTCGAGGTCCTGCTGCGGGCTCTGCCCGTCGAGTCGGCGCACGTGATGGTGCCGCCCGAGGGCGAGCCGGAGCCCCCGGCCATCGCCGAGCACCGCTCGATGCTGGCGCCCGTCCCCGTCGAGACGCTCGACCGCTTCGAGTTCTACGACGCCGCCCGCTCACCCGACCTGGCCCTCGCCGTCGTCACCGCCGACGTCCGCACCTACGCCAACCTGCTGCTCACCATCGGCGTCCGCGCTGAAAGGATCCTGAGAACACGATGACACTCGCAGTGCGCTACCTCGCCCCCCGCACCCTGGACACCGCGCCCGCGAAGAGCCCGCCCCCCGGCCCCGGTCAGGTGGAGATCGCCCCCGCCTACGTCGGCATCTGCGGCACCGACCTGCACATCTTCCACGGCGACATGGACGCCCGGGTCGCCGTGCCCGCCGTCCTGGGCCACGAGATGTCCGGCCGGATCGTACGGGTGGGCGCAGGAGTGCAGGGCTGGTCGCCCGGGGACGCGGTCACCGTGATGCCGCTGCGCTGGGACGACACCTGCCCGGCCTGCCAGGCGGGGCACCGGCACATCTGCCAGCACCTGGACTTCATCGGCATCGACTCCCCGGGCGCCATGCAGCAGCGCTGGGCCGTGCCCGCCACGACCCTCGTACGGCTGCCCGGCTCCCTCTCGCTGGACCGCGCCGCACTCGTGGAGCCCACCGCGGTCGCGGTGCACGACGTCGGCCGGGCCCAGGTCCGCGAGGGCGAGAAGGCCGTCGTGGTCGGCGGCGGCCCCGTCGGCATCCTCATCGCCCTGGTCGCCCGGGCTGCCGGAGCCGACGTCCGGGTGGTCGAGCTGAGCCCTCACCGACGCCTGCTCGCACAGGAGTTGGGGCTGGCCACCTGGGATCCGGGCGTCGACGACATGCCCGAGCTGGTCCGGCAGTGGACCGGCGACGCCGGCGCGGACGTCGCCTTCGAAGTCTCCGGCGCACAAGGCGGGGTGGACACCGCCGTCGAGGTTCTCGGCGTGCGCGGCCGCTTGTGCCTGGTAGCCATTCACGCCCGCCCGCGCGAGGTGAACCTCCACCGCTTCTTCTGGCGTGAACTCACGCTCGTCGGCGCCCGGTTGTACGACCGCTCCGACTTCGAGCGGGCGGTGACCCTGGTGGCCGACGGCACCGTTCCGGCCGGGCGGCTGATCAGCAAGGTCGTGCCGCTCACCGAGGCGCCCGCGGCCTTCCAGGCCCTGGAGGGCGGCGGCGACGTGATGAAGATCCTCGTGGACTGCACCGACGACGCCCAGGGAGCCACCCAGTGAACGCCTTCGACCTGACCGGCCGGCTCGCCGTCGTCACCGGCGCCCGCCGCGGCATCGGCCGAGCCATGGCCCGAGCGCTCGCCGAGGCCGGGGCGGACGTCATCGGCGTCAGCGCCTCACTGGAGGAGGCCGGCAGCGACGTGGAGAAGGACGTCCTGGCCGCGGGACGCACCTTCGAGGCCATCCGTACCGACTTCGCCGACCCGGCGGCGGTGCGTGCTCTGGGCGAGGACCTGGCCGGGCGTGAGCGGCCGGTGGACATCCTGGTCAACAACGCGGGCACCATCCGCCGTACTCCTGCCTCCCAACATGCCGATGAAGACTGGGACTTGGTCCTCCAGGTCAACCTCAACGCCCAGTTCGCCCTGTCCCGCGCGGTGGGCTCGGCGATGGTGGCCCGCGGTCAGGGGAAGATCATCTTCACTGCCTCGCTGCTCAGCTTCCAGGGCGGCATCACCGTCCCCGGCTACACCGCCGCCAAGCACGGCATCGCCGGACTGACCAAGGCGCTGGCCAACGAGTGGGCCCCGCACGGGGTGAACGTCAACGCCCTCGCGCCCGGCTACATCGCCACCGACAACACCCAGGCCCTGCGGGACGACCCCGTCCGCAGCAAGGCGATCCTGGACCGCATCCCGGCCGCACGCTGGGGCAGCGCGGACGACCTCGCGGGCGCCACGGTGTTCCTCGCCTCGGACGCCGCCGCCTACGTCCACGGCACCGTCCTGCCCGTCGACGGCGGATGGCTCGGCCGATGAGCGACACCGACCTGGCCTGCGTACTGGACGGCGTCCGCGTCATGCCGGTGCTGACCGTGCCCTCCGCCGCGACCGCCCGCCCGCTGGCCGACGCGCTCGCGGCGGGCGGCGCCCGGTGCGCCGAGGTCACCTTCCGCACCCCCGGCGCCGAGCAGGTGCTCAAGACGATGGCCGCCCACGGCGGGCTGACCGTCGGCGCCGGTACGGTCCTCACGCCCGAGCAGGTGGAGCGTGCCGTGGCGGCCGGGGCCCGTTTCGTCGTCTCGCCCGGCTTCGACCAGGCAGTCGTCGCCAAGTGCCGCGAGCTGAGGGTCCCCGTGCTGCCCGGCGTCGCCTCCGCCACCGAGCTGATGAGCGCCCTGCGGGCCGGCCTCGACACCGTCAAGCTCTTCCCGGCCGAACCGCTCGGCGGCATCCCGATGCTGCGCGCCCTCGCGGCGCCCTTCCCCCACGCACGGTTCGTGCCGACCGGCGGCATCGACGCTCCGCGCTCGCGCGCCTACCTCACCGACCCGGCGGTCCTCGCCGTCGGCGGCAGCTGGATGGCCACCCCCGCTCACCTGGAGCGGGAAGAATACGGGGAGATCCGCCGGCTCACCGCCGAGGCCGTGCACGGGTGCGCGACGTGACCGACGTGGTGGCCCTCGGCGAGGTGATGCTCCGCTTCGACCCGGGCGAGGGCAGGATCCGCACCGCCCGCACCTTCCAGGTCTGGGAAGGCGGCGGTGAGTACAACGTCGTCCGCGGACTGCGACGCTGCTTCGGCCTGCGGACCGCCGTCGTGACGGCCCTTGCCGACAACCAGGTGGGGCGGCTGGTCGAGGACCTGATCCTCCAGGGCGGTGTCGCGACCTCCCTGATCCGCTGGGTGCCCGCGGACGGCGTCGGCCGCGGCGCGCGCAACGGCCTGAACTTCGTCGAGCGCGGCTTCGGCATCCGGGGCGCACTGGGGGTCAGCGACCGCGCGGGGACGGCCGTCTCGCAGCTGCGCAAGGGGGACGTCGACTGGGACGCGGTCTTCTCCCCGGGTCCGCGCTGGTTCCACACCGGTGGCATCTTCGCCGGTCTGTCGGACACCACCGTGGACGTCGCGGACGAAGCCATGGCGGCCGCGCGGCGGCACGGTGTGACGGTCTCCTACGACCCCAACTACCGGCCCAGTCTCTGGGCCGGCCGGGGCGGCGCCGACGCCGCCCGCGAGGTCGACCTGCGGCTCGCCCGCCACGCCGACGTAGTCGTGGGCGCCCTGGGCCTCGCCGGACCGTACCCCGGGGCGCTGCGGGTCGAGGCGGACGAGGTGCAGGACGCACTCGCGGAGGTCGCGGGACGCCTGCCCCAGACCGAAGTGCTGGCGACGACCGTGCGCACGGTGCCCTCGGCCGGGGTGAACGACTGGTCCTCCGCCGCCTGGTCGGCCCGGACCGGCTGCGTGCGTGGCCCCGACATGCCCGGCCTGCACGTCCTGGACCGCATCGGCTCCGGCGACGCGTTCGCGGCCGGACTGATCTACGGACTGCTGACGGGCGACGGCGAGGAGGGCGGCTCGGCGGCCCGCGCCAGGCCCGCGGTGAACCCGGATGCCGCCGGCCTGCGACGCGCCCTGGCCTACGGCACCGTCCACGGCGCACTGGCCATGACCACGCCCGGTGACGTCTCCATGGCCTCACTCGCCGAGGTCGAGGCGCTCATGGCGGGTGGCTCGGCCGCCGTCAGACGATGACCGGCCCTCGGCCGCCGTACCGAACCGCACCACCGCAAGGAGCTGAGTTGACACATCGGAGCATGGGACACCGCAAGATCACGAACACCCGGGTCGAACTCACGGAACTGGGCTTCGGGGCCTCCGTGATCGGCAATCTCCACCGTGTCACCCCTCCCCAGGACGCGCAGGCCGCGATCGAAGCGGCCTGGGAGGCCGGCATCCGGTACTTCGACACGGCACCGCACTACGGGCTCGGTCTCTCCGAGCGACGCCTGGGAGCCGCCCTGCGGGACCGGCCACGCGGCGCGTACGTCGTCTCCTCCAAGGTCGGCCGGCTGCTCGTGCCCAACGAGCAGCCGCGCGGCACCGACACCGAGGGCTTCGTGGTGCGGGACGACCTGCGCAGGCAGTGGGACTTCAGCCGTGACGGAGTGCTCCGCTCCATCGAGGCGACCTTGGAACGCACCGGCCTGGACCGCCTGGACGTCGTCTACCTGCACGACCCCGACGACCATTGGAGACAAGCCGCCGACGAGGCCATGCCGGCCCTCGCGGACCTCCGCGACCAGGGGGTCGTCGGCGCGATCGGCGCCGGGATGAACCAGTCGGCCATGCCGGCCCGCTTCCTGCGCGAGACCCCAGCCGACCTGGTCATGCTGGCCGGGCGCTACACACTCCTCGACCAGTCGGCCCTGGACGATGTCCTGCCCGCCGCGCGGGAACTCGGCAAGAGCGTGGTGGCGGTGGGCGTGTTCAACTCGGGGCTGCTCTCCCGTGACCGGCCCGCCGAGGGCATGAAGTACGACTACCAGGACGCCCCGCCTGCCCTGGTGGCCCGCGCTCGGGCGATCGCCGAGGTCTGCGCGGCGCACGGCACGACCCTGCCCGCCGTCGCGATCGCCTTCCCGCGCACCCATCCCAGTATCATCAACGTCACCCTCGGTATGCGGAATGCGCAACAGGTGGCGCGGAACGTGGAACTCCACCGACGGCACATCCCCGACGGTCTCTGGGATGATCTCCGTGCCCGAGGACTGATCAGGTCGGACGTGCCCGCGGCGGACGATCGTGGAAGGAGTTCGCAGTGTCTCTGACGGACAAGGCCATAGCGCAGATCCGCGAGCTGATCCGCACGGGTGCGTTGC
This sequence comes from Streptomyces sp. NPDC104106, assembly GCF_055584345.1. Classification (NCBI taxonomy): domain Bacteria; kingdom Bacillati; phylum Actinomycetota; class Actinomycetes; order Kitasatosporales; family Streptomycetaceae; genus Streptomyces; species Streptomyces sp. NPDC104106. The sequence goes on along the minus strand of NZ_JBVJMF010000006.1, from coordinate 440,457 downwards.
CTCCCGGCTCCAAGCTGCCGCCGGAGCCGGACCTGGCGGCCCATCTGGGTCTGTCCCGCAACTTGGCCCGTGAAGCGGTCAAGGCGCTGGCCGTCGCGCGGGTTCTGGAGGTCCGGCGGGGTGACGGCACGTACGTGACCAGCCTGCAGCCGAGCCTGCTGCTGGAAGGACTCGGCGGAGCGGTGGAACTCCTGCAGGGCGACTCCGCCGCCCTGCAGGACCTCATGGAGGTGCGACGTCTCCTCGAACCGGCCGCCACCGCCCTGGCCGCCACCCGGATCTCCGACGAGCAGCTTGCCGAGGTCAAGCGGCACCTGGACGCCATGCGCGAGGCCCGCGACGACGTCGAGCAGCTCAACATCCACGACGCCGCCTTCCACCGCGCCGTCATCACGGCCACGGGCAACGAGACCCTGCTCACCCTCCTCGAGGGCATCTCCGGCCGCACCCTGCGGGCCCGCATCTGGCGGGGCCTGGTCGACACGCAGGCCGCGGGCCGGACCCTGGCCGAGCACGAGGCGATCTTCCACGCCCTGTCCACCCGCGACGCCTCCCTCAGCCAGGCCGCCGCACTGCTGCACGTGAACAACACCGAACAGTGGCTCAGAGAACACCTGCGCTCCGCCGAGGCCCCGCCCCTCCGGTAGACGTCGATGACGGCGGACCGCCCCGTGGACCTCACGGTGGCGCGGCCCCGGTGCGTCAGATCGGCGACCTCGGCTTCGTCGGCCTGGACGTCGCCCGTCGCCCCCGCTCGGGATCGTCGTTCCCGCGGAAAGGCGAGCCCGCCCAGGCGGTCGGCGATGTCGCGTGTGGGCCTGACGGTGCCTCCGTACGGAGGGTCGGCAGAGGACGGCCGGTCACTGGTCCGCCTCCCGGTTCGTCGCGGCCTCAGAAGCCCGCGACACCCCAGGACGAGGCGGTGTGTGGCTGACACCGTCCGCCCCGTTGTACTCATCGCCAACGGTCAGGACACGACGGAGTGCTGGGGCACGGTGCCGGCGTCGGTCGGCGTGGAGCGGGTGGTGTACTGCGGCACGGGGGCGTCGTCGCGGCCGGTGTCGCGCACGAGTCCGTACCGTTCGCGGTCGGCGGAGTGCGGGTCCGGGGGAGTGGCGATGTCGTCGGCTGTCTCCTGCCAGGAGGAGGGCGGGACGTCGAGGTTGTAGTCGGCCTGGGTTTCGTTGAGGTGGAGTGTGACGCTGCCGTCGAGGTAGTAGGTTCGCCGACACGGTCGACTACAAGATGGACGTGCGGGAGGCGCTGACGCGCAAGCCCGGCAACTTCGAGCTGATCGTCCGCCGTCGTCAGGAACACGAGCGCACCGTCTTCGGCGCCGCCGACGTGCAGACCGGCGACACGCAGGCGCAGACAGCGGTCAGCGGCGTCGGGGTGAACCTGACCGTCGCCTACGGCTCCAGCCTCGGCTCCTGCGAGGACCTGGCGCGCACCATCGCCGACCGCGGTGAACGCTCCGGGTTCGGCACCACGCTGGACCACAGCGGTGGTCGGCGGTCCCGGCCGCCGTCGGTGGGAATTCATGCGCCTGCCCGGCGAGTCCATCGCCGAGCTCCAGCAGGCCGAGACCGCCTGGAAGCTGCTCGAGCCGTGGGACCTGCACCCGGACAACGCCACCCTGGAGCGGCAAACCGTCTACACCTTCCGGGCACGCTGGGCGGACTCCTGGCGCGACGGCCGGCTGCTGCTCGCCGGGGACGCGGCCCACCAGATGCCGCCGTTCTCCGGGCAGGGCCTGTGCTCGGGCCTCCGTGACGCCATCAACCTGAGCTGGAAGCTCGACCTGGTGCTGTCCGGGAAAGCCGACGACAGTCCGCTGGATACCTACACCACCGAGCGATGCCAGCATCTGCAGACTGCGATCGAGAAGTCCGTGATGCTGGGGAGGGTTGTCTGCGAGCCGGACCCGGCCGCGGCCGCCGAGCGCGACGCCCGCATGATCGCCGACCAGCAGGCAGGCCGCGTACCACAAGGAGACCAGTTCCTGGGGACCTTCACCGGCGGACTGCTGGACCGCGACTGCACCGGCGCCACCGCGGAGCCGACCGGGCAGCTCAGCCGGCAGGGACGGGTGCGGTTCAGGGGCCGTACCGGCATGTTCGACGAAACCGTCGGCATCGGGCTCATTCTGCTCACCACCGGTGATCCGCGTGACGGGCTCGACGAGGACACCCTGGCCTGGTGTGAGCAGGTCGGGCTCCGCCTGCTGAGGATCACCGACGACCCGGCGGCGAACGGCCCCGACGTCGTCGTCGATCTCGACCGCACCTACCTGTCCGACCTGGCTCGTACGGGCCTCGAGGCCATGCGGTGCGCCCCGACTTATACGTCTTCGGCGGCGCCAAGAGTACGGTCGACCTCCCGCGTCTGGTCACTGCGCTGCGCGGCGGGCTCACGACGGCCCCCGCCCCGGAGGTCACCGCTTGAGCTGAGCCACCGGCGCCACAGCCGGTGCCCATGGCAGGCCGCGCCGAGCACAGCGACGCGCGGCACGGGGCGGCGCTTCACGCACCGCGCCGCGCCAGCGCGCGGGGTGAGCAACCCCTGCCGGTGAACACTGCGTGGCGATCTCCCGCTCAAGCATCTGCCCGAGCGGCCGGCCTACGACGACTGGCCCGAACACTAATCGGCTCCGGGGGCAGCATCAGCCGACAAAGCGACGCAGATGATCTCTCCCCCATGCCGAGCTCCAAAGAGCGATCACACCGCTTCACCACGTGCTGATGACTCGTCAGTAAAGTCAGCATTGGGTCAGCATTCGTCCGGCCAAAGCTGCCCTCACATGGCCAGAGCTTGGAAACGCGGGCAGCCTCGGGGGCGTCCCGGAGGCAGCATTCACGGGCCCGCGCCACCAGCGATCGTCGTGGGAGGACAGGCGAAGGGACGGTCTCGAATGCCCTGGACCGCAAGTCCGAGTTTTCCCAGTTCAGCGGACCCTTCCGCGTGGTTTCAACGGCACCGGCGGCAGCTCGGGTGCTTGCAGCGGAGCCCCGTCGTAGCCCTTGACCTCGCCGAAACGAACCCCCTTCATCCAGTTCTCGCGAGCCTGTACGATCTCCTCCTGGGAGCGGGCGACGAAGTTCCACCACATGATCAGCTCCTCCGCGAACGGCTCGCCGCCCAGCAGCATGATCCCCGCGTCCGACTCGGCGCGCAGCGGCAGTTCGGTACGGCCGCAGCCGAGGTAGAGCATCGAGCCGGGCAGCACCGGTACGCCGTCCACCCGTACCTCGCCGGACATGGCCAGCACGCCGTACTCGAAGTCCGGCTCCAGGGGCAGGTGGACGTCGGCGCCCCGGGACAGGGCGAGGTCCGCGCCGATGAGCGGGGTGTACGTCGTGCCGGGGGAGCGTGTGCCGTCGAGGGCGCCCAGGAGCACCGTGGCGGTCAGGCCGGGCGCGGTGACCGTCGGCAGGTCCGGGTGGAACTCGAACGCCGGGTCGGTGTGGCGGTGTTCGTCGGGCAGGGCGACCCACAGCTGGGCGCCGTGCAGGAAGCGGGCGTGCGGGCGCGGGCTCTCCTCGGAGTGGCTGATGGCGCGGCCCGAGGTCATCAGGCCCAGCTGCCTGGGGCGGATCGTCTGAAGGCTGCCCGTGGAGTCGCGGTGCAGCACCTCTCCCTCGTGCAGCCAGCTCACCGTCTGCAGGCCGATGTGCGGATGCGGCGGGACCTGCATCCCGGGCTCGTCTGCGATGTCGTCCGGGCCGTAGTGGTCGACGAAGGCCCACGCGCCGATCATGCGCCGGCCCAGGTTGGGCAGCAGCCGGCGCACCTCGGTCGACTCGCCCAGCCTGACCTGGCGGGGACTCAGCAGCTCGCGCACGGGTTCCGCGACGACGAAGCCGCGGCCGCCGCAGACACTCGGGACGGGCGCGCGGTCAAGGTTGCTCATGCCGCCCAACCTAGCGGCCGGCGGCCGGCGTCGCCGAGCGAGCGGTGGATGTGGGGGGATCGGTGATGCCGCCTTCCTCCTATTTGATTAAGTCAATCAACTCGTTTGAATGTGGGGTGAAGCGCGCCGACCGCGTCCCCGATGGAGGCCGGCCCATCACCCCGGCGCAGCCCGGCACGCCGAGACGGGGGAGCGACATAGAACTCGCCCACCCGCAGGCGTAATGCGCCGGCGGGCGGCGGACGGTGTTCCGGTGAGCGGCACCGCCAGCCGGCCAGGGACAGCCGGTGGTGGTGGTTCAACTCCGCGATTCCCGGCGGGTGTTCGGGCAGCGCGAAGGCTCGCGCACCGGTGCCGGGAGCCGTCGGCGCGGCGGTGTCCGGTGGGGTGCGGGCGGCGCGGTCGAGGAAGCGGGGCGGCTCCCGGGGCGTGAGGGCGCCGCTCGGTGCGGGCCCGTTCCGGGGCAGGGCCCCCGGTGGCGTGGCCGTCGTCGTGGGTCTCCTGGAGCCGGGTGGGAAGCGGATCCGGCTTCCCCGCCCGGCTCTGGCCGGTGTCGCTGTCTCGGTGCCGGGGCGCGACCGATGCCGTGCGGGGTGGACCGGGTGCGGACCGTACCCGGGCGCCCGGCTCGGGGCCGGCACGGGCACCGGGGCGGCGGTGGACGCTACCGGCCTCGGCGTGGCACGCGTGGGACCCGGTACGGGGGTGGGGGCGCGGGTGTCGGAGCCGGTACCGGGATCCCGGGGCGGGCACGGGGGACGGCACCGCTGTCGGGGGCGAACGTGCGGGCCGACGACGGCACCGGCGTCGGGGTTGCCGTGCGGGCCGGCTCCAGCGTGGCGGTGGTGCCCGGGGTGGCAGCCGCTCCGGGCCGCCTGGGCGCTCACGGTACCGGCGACGGCGAGGGCCGCGCCTACGGCGGCGGCCTCCCGCCTGGTCCACTTCGCCGGCCCACGCGATCCGCGCCCCGAACAGCCCGTCCAGGGCGAGGTTCCCGGACCGCGACGCACCGGGCGCGCCCCGCAGGACGAGCACGGCGGCCAGGCCCAGCCGGGCGGCCGCGGCCGCGGTCAGCCGGGCATGGTTGCTCTGCGGGGCATCGGTGGTCACGAGCGTGTCCGCACCCTCGGCGAGGGCGGCGCCCACCGTCCACTCCAGCTTGCGGATCTTGTTCCCGCCGCCGCCCAGGCCGGTCAGGTCGTCCCGTTTGATCCACAGGTCGTCCGGGCGGAGCCCGAGCGCGGCCGCCAGCCGGGGTGCCGGTTCGACGGGCGTGGGGACGGTACCGAGCGAGACGGGGGAGTGGCTCATGACGTACGTCCTTCGGTGCGCATCGGTGCCGGCCGGATACCGGTCGGGACCGATCGGGGAACGCGGTCGTTCCGCACCAGTCGATCACACCGGCAACAGCCGGGCGGTCAACGTGCTGAGCTGACGGGCCGTCCGGCACTCGTGCATCTCGACCAGCTCCGCGTAGGCGGGCGCGGCCGAGTCGCCGGTGCCCCAGCGGTCCCGCGGCTCGGGGTTCAGCCAGTACACCCGGCGGGCCCGGCGGGCGACCTCGCGTACGGCGGCCAGGTTGGGGTCGCTCATGTTGGTGCGGGCGTCGCCGAGGACGAACACGGTCGTGCGCGGGCCGACCGCGTCGCCGTACCGCTCGGCGAACTCGCCGAGGGCCACGCCGTAGTCACTGCTGCCGTGCCAGCCGGTGAGCGTGGCCTCGGCGCGGATCCGGGCGCTCAGCCCGTCGGGGTCGGCGCGCCCGTGGTCGAGCAGGCCGGTGACCTCGTCGAGCCGGTTGACGAAGGCGAACACCCGGATCTTGCTGAACTGGTCGTGCAGCGCCTGCACCAGCAGCATCGTGAAGTCCGAGAAGCCCGACACCGACCCCGACACGTCGCACAGCAGCACCAGTTCGGGGCGGACCGGGCGGCGTCTGCGCAGCACCGGGCGCATCGGAACCCCGCCCGTCGACAGCGAGGAACGCAGCGTGCGGCGCAGATCGACCGTGCCGCGCGCGGCACGGCGCCGCCGCGCGGCCAGCCGGGTGGCCAGCTTGCGCGCGAGCGGCGCCACGGCCCTGCGCAGCTCGGCCAGTTGGTCCCGGCTCGCGAACAGGAAGTCCACGCGGTCCGCGGTCGGTACGACACCGCGCCGGGCGATCTCGTCGCGCCCGCGCCGCTCGGCCACCCGGCGCCGCGCCTCCGCTGCGACCATTCGCCGGAACCGCTCGATCCGGCGCCGGACCTCGTCGTCCAGCAACCGGTCCGCGAAGCCGTCGCCGCTCGCGCCGCCCGCGTTTCCGCCGCGGCCCCGGACATCGGCCCGTACTCGCGCCAACAGGGTCTGCGGGCGCAGCCGTTCGAGGGTCTGGTACGCCGAGAAGCCGTCGGAGCCCGACGAACCGCCGTACCCGCCCAGGCCCTCCACCGCCTCGGCCGCCAACCGGGCCCTCAGCGCCTCGTCGCCCGCGGCCAGCGCCTCGGCCAGCCGGTCGCGCAGCTCCTCCCGGCCCGCGCCGGGGCCGTCGGTGCCGCCGACCGCGCGCGGGAAGTACAGGTCGAAGACGGGGTCGAACACGGCCCGCTGCCCCGGGCCGTGCAGCAGCGTCGCGGCCAGCCCCTCGCGCAGCGACTCCCGGTCCGCGAGCCCGAGTTCCGCCACCGCGCGGGCCGCGTCCACGGTCTCGCCGGTGCCGATCCGCATCCCGTGCGCGCGCAGCGCCCCGACCAGGCCGGTGATCCGCTCGGCGACCTCGGTCACAGCGCGTCCAGGTCGAGCTTCGCCGCCGCCTTCTGGATGTCGTCCTGGTGCTTGAGGATCACCCCGAGGCTGTCCCGTACCACCGTCTCGTCCAGCGCGCCGGCGCCCAGGGCCAGCAGGGTGCGCGCCCAGTCGACGGTCTCGGCGACGGACGGCGCCTTGCGCAGGTCCATCGCGCGCAGCGCGCCGACCACCCGGACCACCGACTCGGCCAGCGCCTCGGTCAGGCCCGGCACCTTCAGCCGGACGATCCGCCGCTCCAGCTCCTGCTCGGGAAAGCCGATGTGCAGGAACAGACAGCGCCGGCGCAGGGCCTCGGACAGCTCCCGGCCGGCGTTGGAGGTCAGGACGACGAACGGGCGGCGGGTCGCGGTGACCGTGCCCAGCTCCGGGACGGTGATCTGGAAGTCGCTGAGCACCTCCAGCAGCAGTCCCTCCATCTCGACGTCGGCCTTGTCGGTCTCGTCGATCAGCAGCACCGTCGGCTCGTCGCCGCGGATGGCGGTGAGCAGCGGGCGGGGGAGCAGGAACTCCTCGCTGAAGATGTCGGTGCGGGTCTCGTCCCAGCTCTCGTCGCGGCCCGCGCTGATGCGCAGCAGCTGCTTGGCGTGGTTCCACTCGTACAGCGCGCGGGACTCGTCCACGCCCTCGTAGCACTGCAGCCGGACCAGCCGGGCCCCGGCCACCTGGGCGACGGCCTTGGCCAGCTCGGTCTTGCCCACCCCGGCGGGGCCCTCGACCAGCAGCGGCTTGCCCAGCCGGTCGGCGAGGAACACGGTCGTCGCGACGGCGGGCGAGGCGAGGTAGCCGGTCTCGGCGAGACGGGCGGAGACGTCGTCGACGGATGTGAACAACGGGGCCTCCGGCTGGTCGGGAGCGGGGTCGGTCCGGCTCCTATCTAAGCGCTTGTTCAGCGCCTGTGTCACGCGAATACACCGGTCGGTTTCGCCGCTTCCCGGTCCAGGGTGCCGGCCGTCGGCCCGGAGCGGCGGCTGCCGCCCCCCGGGGCCCTGCTCGTCCACCCCGACGCGGAGCACGCACAGGGCGCAGCCGCCCGGCGGAGCCCCGTACGGACCAGCACAACGCGCCCCCGGGCGCACCCACCCGCTGCAATGGGACCGTGACCGCGCCCCCGGACGACTGCCTCGCCCGCAACGCGTGGATCTGCGGCGCCTATCTGCGCACCCGCCGGCAGGTCCTGCTCGACGCGGTCGTCCAGCATCTGCAACTGACCGCGCTGTCGGTCCTCATCGGCCTGGTCGTCGCCGTGCCGCTCGCGGTGCTGGCCCGGCGCTGGGGCTGGGCCGCCGGCCCGGTGCTGGCCGTGACGACCGTGCTCTACACCATCCCCTCGCTCGCCATGTTCTCCCTGCTGCTGCCGGTCTACGGCCTGTCCGCCTCCCTCGTCGTCGCCGGACTGGTGCTGTACTCGCTCACCCTCCTCGTCCGGAACATCCTCGCGGGCCTGCGCGCGGTCCCCGAGGAGACCCGGCAGGCCGCGCGGGGCCTCGGCTACGGCCCGATCCGGCTGCTGCTCACCGTGGAGCTGCCCCTCGCCCTGCCCGCCGCGATGGCCGGGCTGCGCATCGCCACCGTCTCGGCGGTCTCCCTGGTCACGGTCGGCGCGATCGTCGGCTTCGGCGGCCTCGGCAACCTCATCTACGCGGGCATGAACACCTACTTCAAGGCCCAGGTGCTCACCGCGTCCGTGCTGTGCGTGCTGATCGCGGTCGCCGCCGACCTGCTCCTGCTGGGCGTGCAGCGGCTGCTCACGCCGTGGACGCGGGCCGGGCGGGCCCGCGCGCCCGGCGGACGGCCCCGCACGGCACCCTCGCGGACGGGGGCGGGCCGCGCATGAGCACGCTCACCGCGGCCTGGCACTGGCTCACCGACCCCGCGCACTGGTCCGGCGACGACGGCATCCGGCACCGGCTGCTCCAGCACCTCGTCCTCACCCTGGTCTGCCTCGCCGTCAGCTGTCTGATCGCCCTCCCGGTCGCCCTGGTCCTCGGCCACCTCGGCAAGGGCGGCGCGCTCGCCGTGAACGTCTCCAACGTCGGCCGGGCCGTGCCCACCTTCGCCGTCCTTGTCCTGCTGCTGCTCACCCCGGTCGGCCGGTGGGGCGAGGGGCCCACGGTGGTGGCGCTGGTGCTGTTCGCCGTCCCACCGCTGCTCACCAACGCCTACGTCGGCGTGCGCGAGGTCGACCGCGGCATCGTCCAGGCGGCCCGGGGCATGGGGATGACCGGGCGGCAGACGCTGCTGCGCGTGGAGCTGCCCCTCGCCCTGCCGCTGATGCTCACCGGGATCCGGATCGCCGCCGTCCAGCTCGTCGCCACCGCCACCATCGCCGCGCTCGCGGGAGGCGGCGGCCTCGGCCGGATCATCACCGCCGGATTCAACCTGGCCAGCACGCCCCAGGTGGTCGCCGGAGCCGTCCTGGTCGCCGTGTTCGCGCTCGTCGTGGAGGGCGTCTTCGAGATCGCCGAACGACTGGCACCGGTCCGGACCCGGGGCGGCCGATGAGAAGAGTCCTGCCGGCCGTCCTGCTCCTGGCCCTCACCGCGTGCGCCACCGGCCCCGCCCTGGAGAACCGCGGCGCGGTCACCGCGCCGCCCGGCGACAGCCACCACCTCACGATCGGCTCGGCCGGCTTCACCGAGAGCGACCTGCTCGCCCAGATGTACGCCCAGCTGCTGCGCCAGGCCGGCTACACGACCTCGATGATCACCGTCGCCAACCGGGAGCTGTACGAACCGGCCCTGGAGTCCGGCCAGATCGACGTCGTGCCCGAGTACGCGGCCACCTTCGCCGACTGGCTGAACGCCAGGACCCATGGCGCCGGCGCCCCGCCCGTCGGCTCACCCGACCTCGGCACGACGATGAGGGCGCTGCGGGAACTGGCCGCCCCCCGCGGCCTGACCGTCCTTGCGCCCGGCCGCGCCGTCGACCAGAACGCCTTCGCCGTGCGCGCCGACTACGCCCGCGCACACCGCCTGAAGACCCTCAGCGACCTCGGCGCGGCCAAGCTGGCGGTACGGCTCGCGGCGGGCGACGAGTGCGTCCGGCGGCCGTACTGCGAGCCGGGGTTGAAGAAGGTGTACGGCATCGACATCACCGGCGTGGACCCCAAGGGTGTCGGCACCACCCAGGCCAAGCGGGCCGTGCAGGAGGGCCGGGACCAGATGGTGCTGACGACCACCACGGACGCCACACTCGACTCCTTCGGCCTGGTCCTGCTCGCCGACGACAGGCGTCTGCAGAACGCCGACCACATCGTCCCGGTGGTCAACCGTTCGCGCGCGGGGAGCCAGGGCGTGACGAAGGCGCTCGGCGCGCTGGGCGACGTCCTGACGACGGCCGACCTGGCCGACCTGAACCGGCGGGTCGACAGCTGGCGCCGGCTGCCCGCCGACGTGGCCCGCGGCTATCTGAAGGACAAACACCTGGTGAGACGAGGGGGCCGGCGGGCGAGCCGGGCCGGCCGGGCGGACCGGACTCAGGCGTCCGCGACCGAGTCGAACGCCGCCTGCCCGCGCGTCACACCGCGCGCGTCCGCGGCCACCGAGCGGCGCAGCGCCTCGTGCAGCTTCGCCGGGGTGAGCACACCGAGGAAACGCGCGCCGTCCAACACGGCGACCCACCCGGCGTCGTACTGGAGCATCACGCCGAACGCCTGCTTCAGCGGCGTGCCGACCGGCACCCACGCGGTCATCCGGTGGGTGTGGTCGCCGACCGCGCCGCCCGCCCCGAGTGCGTCGAGGCCGACCCAGCCGTGCAGATCGCCGCCGGGGTCCAGGACGACCGCCCAGCGGGCGCCCCCGGCCCGCAGCCGCTCCCCGGCCACCGCGGCGGGCTCGTCCAGCCGGGCCACGGGCGGCTGTTCCAGATCGTCCGGCTCGATCGCGGTGACCGACAGCCGCTTCAGCCCGCGGTCGGCGCCGACGAAGGAGGCGACGTACGGCGTGGCGGGCGCCCCCAGCACGGCCCCCGGCGTGTCGAACTGCTCGATCCGGCCCTGCCCGTACACGGCGATGCGGTCACCGAGCCGGACCGCCTCCTCGATGTCGTGCGTGACCAGCAGCACCGTCTTGCGCACCGCGGCCTGCATGCGCAGGAACTCGTCCTGCAACTGCTCACGCACCACCGGGTCGACCGCGCCGAACGGCTCGTCCATCAGCAGGACCGGCGGATCCGCCGCGAGGGCCCGCGCCACCCCGACCCGCTGGCGCTGGCCGCCGGACAGCTGCTCGGGGTAGCGCGGGCCGTACGTCGTCGGATCGAGCCCCACCAGATCGAGCAGCTCGGCGGCGCGCGCCCGGGCCCGCGCCCGCTTCCAGCCGAGCAGCGCGGGCACGGTCGCGGTGTTGTCGAGCACGGTGCGGTGCGGGAAGAGGCCCACCTGCTGGATGACATAGCCGATCCGGCGGCGCAGCCGTACCGGGTCGACACCGGCGATGTCCTCGCCGTCGACGAAGATCCGGCCGGAGGTCGGCTCGATCAGCCGGTTCACCATCATCATGGTCGTCGTCTTGCCGCAGCCGGACGGCCCGACCAGCGTGACCAGCTCGCCCTCGGCGACCTCGAGGGAGAGGTCGTCCACGGCCGTCGTACCGTCCGGATACCGCTTGGTGACCTGCTCGAACCGGATCATTCCCCCACGCTAGCGGCGCCGTTCGCGCCCTGCTCGCCGGTACGGCGGAACGGGGCACCGCCGGGGGCCCTGTCAGCCGAGCAGGATCACCTCCAGGGTGCGCGGGCCGTGCACCCCCTCCACCCGGTCCAGCTCGATGTCGCTGGTGGCCGACGGACCCGAGATCCACGTCAAGGGCCTTGTCGCGTCCAGGCGTTCGAGGGCCCGGGGAACGGAGGCGACGACCTGGTCCGGGACCCGGACGACGCAGACGTGGTGGTCGGGGACGAGCGAGACGCGGCGCCGGCCCTGGTCGGGGGAGCCGTCCAGGACGATCGTGCCGGTCTCGGCGATCGCCACCGCGCAGCCCGTGACCACACTGCCCACCCGGTCCAGCTCCCGCGCCGTGCTCTGCGCCCGGTCCTCCCTCCGCACCAGGTCCGCGGCGGACAGCCACCGGGCCGGCAGTCCGGGCGGCACCAGCACCTCGCGCGAGCCGCGCTCGGCCAGCAACCGCGCGATCAGCGGCGGCAGTTCCTCGCTGTCCGCGCGGTGCACGATCGCCCGGTAGTCCGCCAGGTTCTCGGCCAGCAGCTCCACCGTCTCCTCAGCCGTACGCTCCCGTTGGGCGCGCAGATAGTCCCGGCCCACGATCTCGTCGTACGGCCGCTCGTCCGGGCGCACGTCGGCCAGCGCCCGTCGCACCCGGCCCAGCACCCTTTCCCTGCTGCCGCTCACTTGGCCTCGTCCTTTCCGCCGCGGGTACGCTGCCACCAGTCCCGGAACGGCTCCGCCGGCACCGGTGGCAGATCCCGGGTGCCGGACCAGGCCCGGCCCGGGCCCGGCAGGGTGCGGGGGTGCAGCCGGCGGGTGCGGGAGGCGAGCCGCTGCCCGGTGCGCAGGGCGCCCGGGTGGGCCAGCGCCCAGCGGGCCGCACGCATGGCCGCGCGTTCGGCGGCGTGCCCCTTGGCCGGTTTCAGCAGCACCCGGTTGCCGCCGCGCACCGCCGGGCCGCCCTCGGCCACCCGCTCGCGCAGGTGCACCAGCACCTCGGGGATGTCGATGGCTACCGGACACACCTCGTAGCAGGCCCCGCACAGCGACGAGGCGTACGGCAGCGAGGCGTCGATCTCGCTCGCGGTGCCCCTGAGCTGAGGGCTGAGGATGGCACCGATCGGGCCGGGGTAGACCGAGCCGTAGGCGTGGCCGCCCGCACGCTCGTAGACCGGGCAGACGTTGAGGCAGGCCGAGCAGCGGATGCAGCGCAGGGCCTGCCGGCCGACGGTGTCGGCGAGGGTGTCGGTGCGGCCGTTGTCGAGCAGGACCAGGTGGAAGGCGGTCGGGCCGTCGCCGTCCGTGGTGCCGGTCCACATGCTGGTGTACGGGTTCATGCGTTCGGCGGTGGAGGAGCGGGGCAGCGTCTGGAGGAAGACCTCCAGGTCCCGCCAGGTGGGCACCACCTTCTCGATGCCCACGACCGAGATCAGCGTCTCGGGGAGGGTCAGGCACATCCGGCCGTTGCCCTCGGACTCCACGACCACGAGGGTGCCGGTCTCGGCGACCATGAAGTTGGCGCCGGAGACGCCGACCTTGGCGCGCAGGAACTTCTCCCGCAGGTGCAGCCGCGCGGCCTCGGCGAGTTCACCGGGGGCGTCGGTCAGCCCCGCGGGGGCCGGACGGCCCCACTCGCCCATCTCGCGCGCGAAGATGTCCCGGATCTCGCCCCGGTTGCGGTGGATCGCGGGGACCAGGATGTGCGAGGGCCGGTCGTTGCCCAACTGCACGATCAGCTCGGCGAGATCGGTCTCGTAGGCCCGGATGCCCTCGGCCGCGAGGGCTTCGTTGAGGCCGGTCTCCTGCGTGGCCATCGACTTGACCTTGACGACCTCCGACTCGCCGGTCGCCTTGACGAGAGCGGCCACGATCCGGTTGGCCTCGGCGGCGTCGGCCGCCCAGTGGACCGTGCCGCCCGCCGCGGTGACCGACTCCTCCAACTGCTCCAGGTACCGGTCGAGATGGCGCAGCGTGTGGTCCTTGATGCGCCGCCCCGCCTCCCGCAGCTCGGCCCAGTCGGCCATCTCGGCCACCGCCCTGGCCCGCTTGGCGCGGATGGTGTGCGTGGCGTGCCGCAGATTGCCGCGCAGGGTCGTGTTCCCGACGGCCCTGCCGGCCGCCTCGGGAAACGCGGGCATGCCGACGAACGTCCCGCTCATACGGCCGGTTCCTCCTCCGTGCTCGCCAGGATCTCCGCGATGTGCACCGGCCGCAGCCGGGTGCGCAGCCTGCTCATCGTGCCGCCGATGTGCATCAGGCACGAGTTGTCGGCGGCGCACAGCACCTCCGCGCCCGTCGAGGCGGCCGCGCGGACCTTGTCCGCGCCCATCGCCGCCGAGACCGCCGGGTTCTTCACCGCGAAGGTGCCGCCGAACCCGCAGCACTCCTCGGCGCCGGGCAGCTCCACCAGCTCCAGCCCCCTGACCGCGCGCAGCAGCCGGCGCGGCCGGTCGCCCAGCCCGAGGCCGCGCAGGCCGTGGCAGGTCGGATGGTAGGTGACCTTGTGCGGGTAGTGAGCGCCCACGTCCGTCACGCCGAGCACGTCCACCAGGAACTCCGTCAGCTCGTACGTCTTCGGCACCACCGGTGCCAGCGTCCGGGCCAGCGCGTCCCCCCGTCCCTCGGCGCGGGCCCGCTCGCCCATCCGGGGATACAGCTCCCGCACCATCGCCGCGCACGACCCGGACGGCGTCACGATCGCCTCGTACCCGCCGAAGACATCGGAGAAGTGCCGGGCCAGGGGTTCGGCCTCGTGCCGGTAACCGGTGTTGTAGTGCGCCTGTCCGCAACACGTCTGGCCCATCGGGAAGTCGACGTCGACGCCCAGTCTGGTCAGCAGTTTCACCACGGCACGCCCGGTATCGGGATAGAGCGTGTCGTTGACACAGGTCAGGAACAGGGCGACACGCACGGCGGCTCCTCGGGGTCGGTCATCGGATGAGTGCAGGGTAGTCGGCGCGTACCGCCGAGGGGAGGGGGCGGCTCACCGCGCAGCGGACCGTCCGCCCGGGCGGTTCACCGGGTGCCGAGCCGTGCCTCGGCCGCCCGCCAGGGGGCTTCGTCGCCGCGCGGGGCGTAGCGGGTCAGCGGCTGGGTCCGGGTGAGCAGCCGGCGCATCGCGGGGAGGTCGCCGGCCAGCCCGTGGGCACGGGCCTGGACGAGTACGTTGCCGAGCGCCGCCGCCTCCGTCGCGCTCGCCACCACCGGCAGCCCGCAGGCGTCGGCCGTCAGCTGGCACAGCAGCGCGTTCCGGGTGCCGCCGCCGACGACGTACACCACGTCCACCGGATGGTCGGCGAGGCGCCGCGCGTCCGCGACGGCCCTGCGGTGCGCGAGGGCGAGCGAGTCGAGGATGCACCGGGTGATCTCGCCCCGCGTGCGCGGCACCGGCTGGTCCGAGGCGCGGCACGCGGCGGCGATCCGCTCCGGCATCCGCCCCGGCGCCAGGAACGCCTCGTCCCCGGCGTCCACCACCGAACGCAGGCCCGGCACCGTGCCCGCCTCGCGCAGCAGCAGCCCCACGTCGGGCTCGTCCCAGGCGCGTTGGCACTCCTGGAGCAGCCACAGCCCCATGATGTTGCGCAGGTACCTGACGGTGCCGTCCAGCCCCAGCTCGTTGGTGAAATTCGCGGCCCGGCTCTCCTCGGTGAGCACCGGGGCGGTCAGCTCCAGCCCGGCCAGGGACCAGGTGCCGGTGCAGATGTAGGCGAAGCGCTCCCCGGCCGCCGGTACGGCGGCCACCGCCGACGCGGTGTCGTGCGAGCCGACGGCGGTCACCGGAACAGTCCCCGCGAGCCCCGTCTGCTCCAGCACCCCGGGCCGCAGCACCCCCGCCGGGTCCCCCGGCCGGCGCAGCGGCGCGAACAGCCCGAGGTCGACGCCGAGCCGCTCGGCGACCCCGTACGCCCACGTCCGCGTCCGGGGGTCGATCAGCTGCGTGGTGGAGGCGTTGGTCAGCTCGGTGCCCTGCTCGCCGGTCAGCCAGTACGTCAGCAGGTCCGGGATGAGCAACAGCCGTGCGGCACAGGAGAGTTGGGCCGACGACCGGGCGGCGGCGAGCTGGTAGAGGGTGTTGAACGGCGCGTACTGGATGCCGGTCGCGGCGTACAGCTCCGCGGCCGGCACGCTCGCCCACACCTTCTCGGCGACGCCCTCGGTACGGGCGTCGCGGTAGTGCACCGGGTTGCCCAGCAGGGCGCCGTCGGCGTCCAGCAGGCCGTAGTCGACCGCCCAGCTGTCGATGCCGACCGAGTCCACCCGGCCGGCCGCCCGCAGCCCGTCCAGGACACCGCCGTACAGCGCGAGCACGTCCCAGCGCAGTCCCTCCGGGACGCGCAGCGGCCGGTTGGGGAACCGGTGCGCCTCGCTCAGCTCCAGTGAGTCCGGGCCGACGCGGCCGACCATCACCCGCCCGCTGGACGCGCCCAGGTCGACCGCGGCGTACGACCTCACCCTCATCGCAGGAACGCGGCCGCCACACCCGCGTCGACCGGGATGTGCAGCCCCGTGGTGTGCGTGAGGTCCCCGCCCGTGAGCGCGAAGACCGCGCCCGCGACGTGCTCGGGCAGGACCTCCCGCTTGAGGATGGTCCGCTGGGCGTAGAACTCGCCGAGTTTCTCCTCCGGCACGCCGTACACGGCGGCCCGCTGGGCGCCCCACCCCCCGGCGAAGATCCCGGAGCCGCGCACCACGCCGTCGGGGTTGACCCCGTTGACCCGGATCCCGTGTTCGCCCAACTCGGCCGCGAGCAGGCGCACCTGATGGGCCTGGTCGGCCTTGGTGGCCGAGTAGGCGATGTTGTTCGGCCCGGCGAAGACGGCGTTCTTGGACGCGATGTAGACGATGTCCCCGCCCAGCCCCTGCGCGGTCATCACCCGCGCCGCCTCGCGCGACACCAGGAAGGAGCCGCGGGCCATGATGTCGTGCTGGAGGTCCCAGTCCCTGGCGGTGGTCTCCAGCAGGGGCTTGGAGATGGAGATGCCGGCGTTGTTCACCACGAGGTCCACCCCGCCGAAGGCGAGCACGGCCGCGCGGAACGCGGCGGCGATCCGCTCCTCGTCGGTGACGTCCACGGTGACGGCGACGGCCTTGTCCGCTCCGCCCAGTTCCTCCGCGACGGCGGCGGCGCGCTCCGCGTCGAGGTCGGCGACGACGACGCACGCCCCCTCGGCGACGAGCCGGTGGGCGATCGCCCGGCCGATCCCGCTGCCGGCGCCGGTGACGAACGCCACCCGGGTGGCCAGCGGCTTCGGCTTCGGCATCCGCTGGAGCTTGGCCTCCTCCAGCGCCCAGTACTCGATGCGGAACTTCTCGGCCTCCTCGATCGGCGCGTACGTCGACACCGCTTCCGCGCCCCGCATGACGTTGACGGCGTTGACGTAGAACTCGCCGGCCACGCGGGCGGTCTGCTTGTCCTTGCCGAAGGAGAACATGCCGACGCCCGGCACGAGCACGATCGCCGGGTCGGCGCCGCGCATGGCGGGGGAGTCGGGCAGCGCGTGCCGCCGGTAGTAGGCGGCGTATTCCTCCCGGTACGCGGCGTGCAGCTCCTTCAGCCGGGCGACGGCCTCCTCCAGGGGCGCGGACGGCGGCAGGTCGAGCACCAGCGGCCGTACCTTGGTGCGCAGGAAGTGGTCGGGGCAGGAGGTGCCGAGCGCGGCGAGCCGGGGATGCCCGGCGCGGGCGAGGAAGTCCAGGACGACGTCGGAGTCGTCGAAGTGGCCGACCTGGGGCCGGTCCTGGGAGGCGATCGCGCGGATGTGCGGCGCGAGCGCCGCCGCCCGCTGACGTCGTCCGTCCTCGGGCAGCGCCTCGTAGCCCGCCAGGACGGGCCCGAAGGGTTCCGCCCTGCCGTGCTCGGCGAGGAACCGCTCTGCCGTGCGGATGATGTGCAGCGAGTTGCGCTCGCACTCCTCGGAGCTGTCGCCCCAGGCGGTGATGCCGTGCCCGCCGAGGACGCACCCGACGGCCCGCGGGTGGGCGGCCTTGATCGCGGCGATGTCGAGCCCCAGCTGGAACCCGGGCCGCCGCCACGGCACCCACACCACACTGTCGCCGAAGCACTCGGCGGTCAGCTTCTCCCCGTCGGCCGCGCAGGCGAGCGCGATCCCCGAGTCCGGATGGAGGTGATCGACGTGCGGGGCGTCCACCAGCCCGTGCATGGCGGTGTCGATGGACGGCGCCGCCCCGCCCTTGCCGTGCAGGCAGTAGTCGAACGCGGCGACCATCTCGTCCTCCCGCTCGACCCCGGGGTACACCTCGGCGAGCGCCCGCAGCCGGTCCAGCCGCAGCACAGCGAGCCCGGCCTCGGTGAGGGTGCCGAGATCCCCGCCGGACCCCTTGACCCACATCAGCTCCACGTCACCACCGGTGACGGGATCGGTGGCGGTGCCCTTCGCGGAGGCGTTGCCGCCGGCGTAGTTGGTGTTGCGGGGATCGGCGCCGAGCCGATGGGAACGGGAGAGGAGGGCGGCGGCTTCGGGGTGGCTGGTCATGACGGCCGGATCCTTTTCAAGAAGGGGGAGGTGACGAGAGGGGGCGGGGCGAGGTGTCGATGGGCGGCTGCGCCGCGCCGGCAGCGACCGGCCGCAACCGGGTCCCGTGCTCCGCGACGGCGCTGGGCCGGGCAGGCGCTCACGCCCCCCAGCCGGCCTGCTGCCCCCCGACCCGCTCGGCGACGATCCGCTCGGCCCAGCCCGAGCGGGCGTACGCGGCCAGGGGCTCGGGATCCAGCCCCATCTCCTCGCGCACCTCCCGCAGCAACGGCCGCACATCCGTGTTGTACGCGTCCATCAGCACCCCGTTGGCGCCCAGCACGTCGCCGGACGCCTGAGCCCGCGCCAGCGCCGCCCGGTCGACGAGCAGCGCCTTCGCCGTCGCCTCCTGCACGTTCATCACGGACCGGATGATCGCCGGGATCTTCGCCTCGACGTTGTGACACTGGTCGAGCATGAACGCGACCTGGGCCTCCGCCGAGAACCCGCCCCCGCGCACCACCTCGCACATGATCCGGAACAGCTGGAAGGGGTCGGCCGCCCCCACCATCAGGTCGTCGTCGGCGTAGAAGCGCGAGTTGAAGTCGAACCCCCCGAGCCTGCCCTCGCGCAGCAGCGTCGCCACGATGAACTCGATGTTGGTGCCCGGCGCGTGGTGCCCGGTGTCCACGACCACCTGTGCCCTGTCGCCGAGCTTCAGGCAGTGGGCGTAGGCGGTGCCCCAGTCCGGCACGTCCGTCGTGTAGAAGGCCGGCTCGAAGAGCTTGTACTCCAGCAGCATCCGCTGCCCCTCGCCGAGCCGCTCGTACACCTCGGCCAGCCCCTCGGCGAGCCGGTCCTGCCGGGCCCGGATGTCGTCCTGGCCGGGATAGTTCGTCCCGTCGGCGAACCACAGCTTCAGGTCCCGGGACCCGGTGGCGTCCATGATGTCGACGCACTCCAGCAGGTGGTCGACGGCCTTCCTGCGCACCGCCGCGTCGGGGTGGCAGATGCTGCCCAGCCGGTAGGCGTCGTCCTGGAAGGTGTTGGAGTTGATCGCCCCCAGGCGCAAGCCCCGCTCCTCGGCGTACTCGGCCAGCTCCGCGTATCCGTCGGGGCCGTCCACCCGGTCCCAGGGGATGTGCAGCGCGACGGTCGGGGCCACGCCGGTGAACTCCTGCACCTTGGCCGCGTCCTGGAGTTTCTCCCAGGGATCGCGGGGCACGCCGGGCTGGGCGAACACCTTGAAACGGGTTCCCGAGTTCCCGTACGCCCACGACGGCGTCTCGACGGCCTGGGTCTTGAGCGCGGCCTTCACCGCGGCGAGGTCGGTCACTGCAGGGCTCCTGGTGAGGTCGGTCGGAACGACGAAGCACGTGGAACGATGTGTGAAACGATTCAGATCCGCAAGCTAGGGGTCCCTCCCGGGGGTGTCAAGCATTCCGGCCGCGGCGCTTTTCCGTGACTCCGTTGTGACCTTTGGCTATCGAAACTTTTTCGATACGGACCCATTGACGTGACATGGCTGCGGTGCCTACGGTCCCGGCAATCCAGTTGAAACCTTTCACGGCGCTGTGGAGCGGACCTTCGGGCCGCTGCCGCCGGTGTCGTCGAGGAGCCTGCCATGACCCACCCGCCCGACACGGGACCGGCGCCGGTGCTGGCACTGAGGGGCGTCTCCAAGTCCTTCGGCGCCGTACGTGCCCTCAGGGACGTCTCCCTGGAGCTGCTGCCCGGTGAGGTGCACGCCCTTGCCGGTGAGAACGGCGCGGGCAAGTCGACGCTGATCAAGACCCTCTCCGGGGTGCACCGGCCGGACACCGGCCAGGTGCTGCTCGACGGCGAGCCCGTCGTCTTCCACGGCCCCGGCGACGCACGCGACGCGGGGATCGCCGTCATCTACCAGGAACCCACCCTCTTCCCCGACCTGTCCATCGCCGAGAACATCTTCGTGGGCCGCCAGCCCCGGCGGGCCCTCGGCCGGATCGACCACAAGGCAACCCGTGCGGCCACGGCCGCCCTGATGAAACGACTCGGCGTCGCCCTCGACCCCGACCGGCCCGCCCGGGGCCTCTCGATCGCCGACCAGCAGATCGTGGAGATCGCCAAGGCGCTCTCCTTCGACGCCCGGGTGCTGGTCATGGACGAGCCGACGGCCGCCCTGACCGGCAGCGAGGCCGCCCGGCTCTTCGGCGTCGTGCGCACCCTGAGCGAACAGGGCGCCGCCGTCCTGTTCATCTCACACCGCCTGGAGGAGATCTTCCGGATCTGCCGGCGGGTGACCACCCTGCGCGACGGCGCCCGGATCGCCAGCGAACCCCTCGACGGCATGACCGAGGACGAGTTGGTGCGCCGGATGGTCGGCCGCGACCTGGACGAGCTGTATCCGAAGCAGGACGTGGCACCGGGCGACGTCGCCCTGAGCGTGCGGCGGCTGACCCGGGAGGGCGTCTTCACGGACGTCTCCTTCGAGGTGCGCCGCGGCGAGATCGTCGGCCTCGCCGGGCTGGTCGGCGCCGGCCGCACCGAGGTGGCGCGCGCGGTGTTCGGCGTCGACCGGTGGGACGCCGGCGAGGTCGAGGTCGACGGGCGCCGGCTCACCGGTGGCGCGCCGTCCACGGCGATGGCCGCGGGCCTGGCCCTCGTCCCCGAGGACCGGCGCGCCCAGGGCCTGGTGATGGACATGTCCATCGAGCGCAACATCGGCCTGACCGGACTGCGCACGACCGTCAGGGCCGGGCTGATGGACCGCGGGGCCGAACGCAGCCGCTCCCTGGACTGGGCCGTGAGACTCCAGGTGAAGTACGCCCGGATCGCCGACGCCGTCGGCACCCTCTCGGGCGGCAACCAGCAGAAGGTCGTCCTCGCCAAATGGCTTGCCACGGGCCCGAAGGTGCTCATCGTGGACGAGCCGACACGCGGGATCGACGTCGGCACGAAGGCCGAGGTGCACCGGCTGCTGTCCCAGCTCGCCGCCGAGGGGGTGGCGGTGCTGATGATCTCCTCCGACCTGCCCGAGATCCTCGGCATGGCCGACCGGGTGCTCGTGATGTACGAGGGCCGGATCACCGCCGAGATCCCCCGCTCCGAAGCCACCGAGGAGACCGTGATGGCCGCAGCGACCGGGAGGACCGCCGCATGACAGCCGTAGGACGGGCCGCCCGTAGGGTCCGCACCGCCCCCGCCGCCCCACGGAGGGCCGCATGACGGCGACCACGTCCGACCAGTCCCCGCTCACCGAGGCGCCCCCGTCCAGCGGGACCCGGCTGGTGGACCGCGTGTTCAGGATGCGCGAACTCGCCATCCTCGTCGTCTTCCTGGTGATGATCGCCGTCACCCAGGCCGGCAACAACCAGTTCCTGTCCGAACAGGGCATCAAGGACCTGCTGCTGAACGCGACGATCCTGGTGCTGGTCGCCACCGGCCAGTCCCTCGTCGTCATCACCCGCAACGTCGACCTGTCCGTCGGCTCGGCACTCGGCATCAGCGCCTTCCTGGCCGGCGACTATCTGCACGGCGGCGGCAACCCCGTCGTCGCGGTCCTCCTCGCCGTCCTGCTCGGCGTCGGCCTCGGGCTGCTCAACGGCCTGCTGGTGAGCCTCGGCCAGGTGCCCGCCCTGGTCGTCACGCTGGGCACCCTCTACATCATCCGGGGCGTCGACTCGATCTGGGTCGGCTCCCGGCAGATCACGGCGGCCGACCTGCCCGGCTCCTTCGTCGACTTCGGCTCCGGCGGCGTCTTCGCGATCCCCTGGCTCGCCGTCATCGCGCTCGCCGTGCTCGTCGCCACCGCGTACTACCTCAAACACTTCGGCGGCGGACGGGAGTTGTACGCCCTCGGCTCCAACCCCGAGGCCGCCCGGCTGGCCGGCATCCCCGTGCGCAAACGGATCCTGGCCGCCTACACCTTCTGCGGCGCGCTCGCCGGCCTCGCCGGGGCGATGTACCTGGCCCGGTTCGGCAACGTCGACTCCGGTACCGGCAACGGGTACGAACTGACCGTCGTCAGCGCCGTCGTGGTCGGGGGCGTGGTCTTCACCGGCGGCTCCGGCGGCGTCTACGGCGCCGCCCTCGGTGCCCTGCTGCTCACCTCCGTCAACAGCGTCCTGCCCGCGCTCGGGGTCAGCTCCGTGTGGGTGCTGGCCATCAACGGCGTCCTGCTGCTGCTCGCGATCGCCGTCGACCGGATCGTCGCGCTGCGGGTCGCCGCCGCCCTGAAGAAGAAGTCGGACCGGCCAAGGACCGCCCCGCCGAAGGAGAACGCCGGTGTCTGAGTCGCTCACCCGCGCCGTCCGCTGGGACACGGTCGTCGGCGCGCTCCTCGTCGTCCTGTTGCTGCTGTCGTTCGGGTTCGTGGACGGCTTCGGCAACGCGCTGAACCTGTCCTTCCTGATCGGCAACACACTCCCGATCGCGTTGATCGCCCTGCCCATGACCCTGCTCGTGGTGTCGGGCGAGATCGACCTGTCGGTGGCGTCCACGGCCGGGCTGGCCGGGGCGGTGATGGGCAAGCTCTGGAACGAGGGCATGGCCATCGAGACGATCATCCCGCTGTGCCTGCTGCTGGGCGCGGTGTGCGGGCTGGTCAACGGCCTGCTCGTCACCCGGCTCGGGCTGCCGTCCCTCGCCGTCACCATCGGCACCCTCGCGGCGTACCGGGGCCTCGCCCAGATCGTGCTCGGTTCCGACGCGGTCACCGACTTCCCCGCCCAGTACCTGGACTTCGCCTCGGGCCGGCTCGGCGGCACGTTCCTGCCGCAGGCGTTCCTGCCCTTCGTCGTGCTCCTCGCCGTCGCCGTGGTGGTGCTGCACGCCACGCCGTTCGGCCGCTCGCTGTTCGCGGTCGGGGCGAGCGAGGAGGCGGCACGCTTCGCCGGGATCCGGGTGAAGCGGACCAAGCTGATCCTCTTCGTCGCCACCGGTTTCATGTCGGCGCTGACGGGCGTCTTCTGGGCGCTGCACTACGCGAGCGCGCGGTACGACAACGCCACCGGACTCGAACTCTCCGTCGTGGCGGCCGTGCTGCTCGGCGGCATCGACTTCGACGGCGGCCGGGGGACGCTGGGCGGCGCGATCGCCGGGGTGTTCCTGCTCGGCGCGCTGCAGAACGTCATGAGCCTGCTGAACGTCTCCGCGCAGTCGCAGATCGTCGTCACCGGTGTCCTGCTGGTCGTCTCCGTCCTCGGCCCCCGGGTCGCGCGCCAGATCTCCGTCGCGAGGGCGGGCCGCGAAGCCGCCTCGACTCCGACCCCGTAGCCCGTCTTCTCCCCCGTAAAGGACCTCCGCCATGCGCAAGCCCGTCCTCCGCCGCACCTGCGCCGCCCTCGCCGCCGGCACCTCCCTCGCGCTCGCCCTCACCGCCTGCGGCGGCACCACCAAGAACGACGTCAAGAACGACGACAGCGCCGCCGCCTCCGCCGGCAAGGCCGATCCGCACGCCGCCCTCAAGAAGGGGCTCACCGTCGGCTTCCTGCCCAAACAGGTCAACAACCCGTACTTCACCGTTGCCGACAAGGGCGGCCAGAAGGCGCTCGCCGAACTCGGCTCGCGCTACAAGGAAGTCGGCCCGTCCAGCGCCACCGACACCGCCGGACAGGTGAGTTACGTCAACACCCTCACCCAGCAGCAGGTGAACGGGATCGCGGTGTCCGCGCAGGACCCGGGGGCCCTGTGCACGGCGCTGAAGCAGGCCATGAGCAACGGGATCAAGGTCGTCACCTACGACTCCGACACCAACCCCGGCTGCCGCAACACCTTCGTCTCGCAGGCGTCCGCCGAGGACCTGGGCCGTACCGAGGTGCGGCTGCTCGCCCAGCAGATCGGGTACAAGGGCGAGATCGCGGTCCTGTCGGCCGCGCAGACCGCGACCAACCAGAACACCTGGATCGGCTACATGAAGGACGAGCTGAAGGACCCCGAGTACAGGGACGTCAAGCTGGTCAAGATCGCGTACGGCAACGACGACGCGCAGGCGTCCTTCCAGCAGACGCAGGGCCTGCTCCAGGAGTACCCCGGCCTGAAGGGGATCATCTCCCCGACCACCGTCGGCATCAAGGCCGCCGCCCAGTACCTGTCCGGCTCCAAGTACAAGGGCAAGGTCAGGCTGACCGGTCTCGGCACGCCGAACGACATGCGCACGTACGTCAAGAACGGCACGGTCGACGCCTTCGAGCTGTGGGACCCGGCCAAGCTCGGGGACCTCGCCGCCCGCACCGCCGTGGCCCTCGCCTCGGGACAGATCACCGGCAAGGAGGGCGAGACCTTCACGGCCGGCGGGGCGGCGTACACGATCGGCAAGGACGGTGTGATCAGCCTGGGCCGGCCCACCGTGTTCGACGCGAAGAACATCGACCGGTTCGACTTCTAGCCGACGGGACGTGCCGATGCAGCGCGTGTGCTCCCTGCTGAAGGTCCGGGCGGACCGCCTCGACGAGTACCGGGAGCGGCATGCCGCCGTCTGGCCGGAGATGCTCGACGCCCTGAAGGCGAGCGGCTGGCACAACTACTCGCTCTTCCTGCGCGAGGACGGTCTGCTCGTGGGCTATCTGGAGACGGAGGACTTCGCCGCGGCCCGGGCCGGCATGGAGGCCACCGGCGTCAACGCCCGCTGGCAGGCCGAGATGGCGCCGTTCTTCGAGTCGCTGGACGGCGCCCGGCCCGACGAGGCCATGAAACCGCTCACGGAGGTGTTCCACCTGTCATGACCGCCGCCGGAAGCGGGCTCGCGGCTCCCCGGGTCACCCCTGTCGGCCGCACCCTCCTCGATCCCCGGGCCCTGTACTTCGTGTCGTACGACGGGCTCGTCAACAACAACTCCTTCCAGAAGAACGGCCTGTTCACCTACCAGGGCCGGCAGTACGCCGCCTGGTACGCCGCCGACCGCGGCGCCACCGTCGCACGCCGCACGCCGGGCCGTGCGGACTGGACCGCGGTGGCGCTGGACCACCGGCTCAAGACCGACGACTCGCACAACGTGATCTCGATGGGCGTCTCACGGACCGACGGCCGGCTGCACCTCGTCATGGACGCGCACAGCGACGGCTTCCGGTACGTCAAGTCGGTCGCCGGGCTGCTCGACCGCCCCGCGGACCTGCCCTGGGACCCGTCCGTCTTCGGCCCGGTGCAGACCACGCTCGACGGGCTCGCCCTCACCACCCGGTTCACCTATCCGCAGTTCCTCGCGACACCCGAGGGCGCACTCCAGCTCAGCTACCGGGTCGGCATCTCCGGCGACGGCCGCAACGCCCTCGCGGAGTACGCGCGTTCGGGCTGGTCCGTCCTGGGGGAGTGGAGCGCGTCGACGGGCACGTACACCAGCGCGCACGGCTCCAGCAGCGCCCGGAACATGTATCTGCACGGCATCGACTACGACGTCCACGGCCGGCTGCACGCCCTGTTCACCTGGCGCGAGCAGAACGCCGCGGTCATGTGCGCCGGTGGCGGGCTGAGCAACCACGACACCGGCTACGTCCACTCCGACGACCGTGGCCGCACCTGGCGTGACGACGCGGGTGCGGTCGTGGGGACCACGGGCGGCCCGGACCTGGTCGCCGTCACCGATCCCGGACTGGTCGTGGACCCGCTGGACCCCGAACACTCGCTGATGAACCAGGAGAGCCAGGCCACCGACTCCGCCGGGCTGCCGCACACGATCATCAGCTACGTACCGGGCCGGTTCGGCCGGTGCACCACCGACTACGTCGCCGACCGCGTCGCCCACGGCCGCGCCTTCCACCTCCGCAAGACCTGCTCCGGGGCGTGGCGGAAGACCGAGATCCCCGTCCCGCTGCACTCCAGTCAGCGCACCAAGCTCGTCCTGGACCGCCACGACAACGCCTACGCGGTCCTCCCCTTCGGCCGGATCGCCGCCGCCTCGAAGGCCTCCGGCCACACCGACTGGACGCTGCTGTACGACGGCGACGGGCTGAACGCCTTCGGCGAGGTCGTGATCGACGAGACCCGGCCCGCGGCGGACGGCGTCCTGTCCTTCATGTACCAGGAGAAGTCCACCGGTACGACGCCCTCGCCCCTGTACGTGGCCGACTTCGCCCTGCCGGCATGACGGTAATGTGAAGGGCCGCCCGCCGTCCGTCCCGTCTCGTCCCCTGGAGGTCTTCGCCCGATGACCCAGTCGGTGGGTATCAAGGACGTCGCCCGCGCCGCCGGTGTGTCGGTGGGCACGGTGTCGAACGTCATCAACCGCCCGGACACCGTCGCCAGTGAGACCCGGGCCCGGGTGCTGTCCGCGATCGACCGGCTCGGCTACGTCCGCAGCGAGTCCGCGCGCCAGCTGCGCGCGGGCCGCA
Organism: Streptomyces sp. NPDC104106; assembly: GCF_055584345.1. Classification (NCBI taxonomy): domain Bacteria; kingdom Bacillati; phylum Actinomycetota; class Actinomycetes; order Kitasatosporales; family Streptomycetaceae; genus Streptomyces; species Streptomyces sp. NPDC104106. The sequence continues at coordinate 414,318 of NZ_JBVJMF010000006.1, read as the reverse complement.
GCCGGATCATGGGCCTGCTCGTGCTCGACATGGGCAACCCCTTCTTCGTGGACGTGGCGCGCGGCGCCGAGCGGGCGGCCCGGGACGCGGGGCTCGGCGTGATGGTCTGCAACAGCGCGCAGAACGCCGCCGAGGAGGCCGAGTACCTGTCCCTGTTCGCCGAACAGCGGGTGCGGGGCGTGCTGCTGACCCCGGCCGACGCCACCGGCCGCAACATCGAGACCTTCCGCCGGCACGGCATCCCGTTCGTGCTGGTGGACCGGGTCGCCGAGGGCACCACCGAGTGCTCGGTCTCCGTGGACGACGTCGCCGGGGGCGCCCTCGCCGTGCGCCATCTGGTGGACGCCGGGCACCGCTCGATCGCCTACGTCAGCGGGCCGCCCGGCCTCAACCAGGTCCGCGACCGCCGCACCGGCGCGCTGCACGCCCTCGCCGAGGCGGGGCTCGGCGAGGGCGCCCTGCGCGAACTTCCCACCGAACGCCTCGACGTGGCCGCCGGCCGGGACGCGGGCGCCCGGCTGCTCGGTCTCGCCGACCGCCCCACCGCCGTCTTCTGCGCCAACGACCTGCTCGCCCTCGGCGTGCTCCAGGCCATGTACGCGGCGGGCGTGACCGTCCCGGACGACCTCGCGATCGTCGGCTACGACGACATCGAGTTCGCGGCGGCCGCCGCCGTACCGCTGACCTCCGTACGGCAGCCGGCCGTCACCATGGGCGCGCTCGCCGCCGAGCTGCTGCTGGAGGAGACCGAGGAGGGCGAGGGCAAACGGGCGCACGAGCACCGCCGGGTGGTGCTCCAGCCCGAGCTGGTGGTGCGCCGCTCCAGCCTCGCCGCACGCTGACCGGCCGGTCAGTGGAGAACCGCGTCCCCGGGGTCGGCCCCCGCCCGTCCATGTGCTGAACTGGGTCCCGTCCGTCCCCTCGGTTCCAACCGCCCCGGGAGCCCCGTTGAGCCTCAGCTACCGCCAGCCTGGTGTCGTCCTGACCGACCGCCGCTTCAGCGTGCCCCTCGACCACGCCGACCCGGGCGGCGAGACCATCGAGCTGTACGCCCGTGAGGTGGTCGCGAGCGACAAGGCCGGGCAGGACCTGCCCTGGCTGCTGTACCTCCAGGGTGGCCCAGGCTTCGGGGCGAATCGTTTCGTCGGACGTCAGGCCTGGCTCGACCGGGCCCTGAAGGACTACCGGGTCCTGCTGCTCGACCAGCGCGGCACCGGCAGCTCCACGCCCGCCACCCGCCAGACGCTCCCGCTGCGCGGCGGCCCGGCCGAGCAGGCCGGCTATCTCGCCCGCTTCCGCGCCGACTCCATCGTCCGGGACTGCGAGGCCATCCGCCCCGAGGTCACCGGCGGCGCGCCCTGGACCGTGCTCGGCCAGAGCTACGGCGGCTTCTGCACGGTGTCGTACCTCTCCCTCGCGCCCGAGGGCCTCGCCACCGCCGTCATCACCGGCGGCCTGCCCTCCCTGCACGCCCACGCCGACGACGTCTACCGCGCCGCCTACCCGCGGATCGAACGCAAGGTCACCGCGCACTACGCCCGCTACCCGCAGGACGTCGAACGGGCCCGCCGCATCGCCGACCACCTCCTCACCCGCGAGGTCACCCTCCCCAGCGGCTACCGCTTCACCGTCGAGGCCTTCCAGTCCCTCGGCCTGATGCTCGGCACGAGCGACGGCAGCCACCGACTGCACCACCTGCTGGAGGACGCCTTCGTGCGCACCCCGGCCGGCCAGGAGCTGTCCGACGCCTTCCAGGAGCAGGCCCAGGCCCTGCTCTCGTACGCCGCCCACCCCCTCTACGCCCTCCTCCACGAGTCGATCTACGGCCAGGGCGCGCGCCCCACAGCCTGGGCCGCCGAACGGGTCCGCGCCGAGTTCCCGCAGTTCGACGCGGCCAAGGCCCTCGCGGGGGACGCGCCGGTGCTGTTCACGGGCGAGACGGTCCACCCCTGGATGTTCGACACCGACCCTGCCCTGCGCCCGCTGCGCGAGACCGCCGAACTCCTCGCGGCCCGCACCGACTGGGATCCGCTGTACGACCCTTCGCGCCTCGCCGCCAACGAGGTACCGGTCGCCGCGGCCGTCTACCACGACGACATGTACGTCGACACGGCACACGCGCTGCAGACCGCGCGCGCCGTCCGGGGGCTGCGGACGTGGGTCACCGACGAGTTCGAGCACGACGGGCTGCGGACGGGGGCGCCCAGGGTACTGGACCGGTTGCTGGCGCTGACCCGCGACGAGGCGTGAGGCGGGCCCCGCGGGGGCGGTACGGCAGACGGGGGCGGGGCGCACCAGCGAGCTGGTGCGCGCCGGCGTCGCCGACTTGGTGCGCGGCAAGGACCGGCGGGGTGCGGATCTCATCAGGGTCCGGCCGCGCGGTGCCGACGTGCGCGGGGCGAGTCTGCGGGGCGCCCGCCTCGTCGCCGCGGATGTCACCGGCGCGGATCTACGCGACGCGCAGATGATCGGCGCGGATCTGCGCGGCGCGGATCTCGCCGGTGCCTTCTTCCTCACCCAGCCGCAGCTGAACGCCGCGCGGGGCAGCGCCGGGACCCGACTGCCGGGCTCAGTCGGCCGGCCGGTGCGCTGGGCAGGGGGATGAGACCGGGGCCGGTGCCGCGAGCGATTCGTCCGCCGCGCCGGTGCCCGCGCCTTCGCGGGGGGCTTCCCGGCGCCGGAGGGCCAGGCGCAGTCCCTCCGGCATCACCGTCAGCCGCTCGGTGACCCTGAGCCGGTACCCGGGGTCGGCGCGCAGGTCGTAGCGGCGCAGCAGCAGGCCGAGGACCAGGGTCGCCTCGTGCAGGGCGAACTGGCGGCCGATGCACGCCCGCGCCCCGGTGCCGAAGGGCTTGAAGGTGTGCGGCGGACGGGCCCGTACGGCTCCCGGCTCGAAGCGGTCCGGGTCGAAGCGCTCGGCGTCCTCGCCCCACACCTCCGGATCGCGGTGCAGCATCGGGGTCAGGACGAGCGCCCACGCGCCCCGGCGCATCGGATGGCCGCCCGCGAGCACCGTGTCACGCGTGGCCTCGCGGGCGAAGGCCGGCGCGGTCGGCCACAGCCGCAGCGACTCGTCCAGCACCCGGCGGACGTAGCGCAGCTTGGCGATCTGGTCGTAGGACGGGCGTTCGGTGCCGCCCCAGACGCGGTCGACCTCGGCGCGGGCGCGGGCGGCGATCCCGGGGTGCCGGGCGAGGTAGTACAGGGCGAAGGAGAGCGCTCCCGAGGTGGTCTCGTGACCCGCCACCAGGAACGTGATCACCTGTTTGCGGACGTTGCGCGGCGACAGCTTCTCGCCGGTCTCGGGGTGCGCCGTGCGCAGCATGCGGTCCAGCAGGTCGCCGTTCCCGGGGCCGGAGCGGCGCCGGGCCTCGACCAGGTCGTCGACGGTGCGGTTGAGGTAGGCCATGTCGGCCGCGTTGCGCCGGGTGGCGGAGCGCAGAACCAGCGGGGCGAGCGGCGCGGGCACCGTGTTCAGGCGCTGTGCGTGGCTGAGGGTGCCGACCATCGCGGTGACGAAGGGGTGCGGCCGGTCCCGCTCGAAGGAGCCGAAGTCGTGCCCGAAGCCCGTGCGCGCGATCGTCTCCAGGGTCAGCTTGGTCATGTCCCCGGGCACGTCCACCGTGCGCCCGGCCGCCGCCTCGCGGTCCCAGTGCGCGGTCAGCCGCTCGGCGACCGCCAGCATCATCCCGTGGTAGCCCGCCATGGCCTCCCGGCTGAAGCCGGGGGCCAGGACGTCGTGCGCGAGCTGCCAGTTGGGCTCGTGGTTGTAGGCGGTGAACAGCCCGTCCCCGGCCACGGGCCGCAGATTGGCCACCCCGAGCCCGACGTGCTTGGCGAACCGGGACTCGTCGGCGAGGTCGGCGACGAGCGGCGCGCCCCAGACGAACACGAACTCCTTGCCGAAGGCCCGTCGCCGGAAGATGGGCCCCAGCTCGCGCGCGAGGCGCATCGAGTCCTGGATGGGCGTGCGCCGGTTCACCCCGCGGACGTCGCCCAGCAGCGGCATCCGGCCCGGCGGATGCGGGATGCGCTCCAGCTCGGGCCAGCCCAGCTCGGCACTGCGGAAGCCCTTCGGCCGATCGGTTCCCGTGCCGTGCGTCGTGTCCGCCATGACGCCGATCTCCCTTGATCCAGCGAGCTGTTGAGCCGTCCCGCCGGTGTTGTACGTGAGTTCAATAACCGCTGTCAGTCTCGTCCGCTTGTTGAACCGGCGTCAAGTAAAGTGACGCCATGGCCGCGAACCAGGGGGAGCGAGCCCGGAGCCGCCGCAAGCCCGGGGAGCGCCGTGAGCAGTTGCTGTCGGTCGGCGCGAGGCTGTTCTCGGAGAGCCCCTACGACGAGGTGTGGATCGAGCAGGTCGCCGAGATCGCCGGGGTCTCGCGCGGGCTGCTGTACCACTACTTCCCGACCAAGCGGGACTTCTTCGCGGCGGTCGTGGAGCGGGAGAGCGAGCGGATGCTGCACATGACGGCGGCCGTGCCCGGTGTGCCGGTGCGCGAGCAGCTCGCCGCCGGTCTCGACACCTACCTCGGGTACGTCCAGGCCCACGCCCACGGCTTCCGCGCCTTCCACCGCGCGGACGCGGCCGGCGACCAGGCCGTGCGCCGGGTCTACCAGCGGGCGCTGGCCGCCCAGGAGCAGCAGATCCTCGCCGCGCTCGCCGCCGATCCCGAGTTCGGCCCCGTCCTCGCGACCGTTCCCCATGTGCGGCTGGCCGTGCGCGGCTGGCTCGCCTTCACCACGGCGGTGTGCCTGGAGTGGCTGCGCGAGGGGGAGTTGAGCCGGGAGCAGGTGCGCGATCTGTGCGCCAGGGCGCTGCTGGGCGTACTCGCCTAGGGTCGGTCAGGGCGGAACCTATCCTTCGGGGTAGAAGAGGAACAGCGTGCAGCCGGTGGTGGTCGAGGGGACGTGCCACGATCCGGCGGGGGCGTGCAGGAACGTGCCGGCCGGGTAGTCGCGTGCCCCGTCGTTGAAGGTGCCGGCGACGACGTAGACCTCCTCCGGGCCGGGCTCATGGACGTCGCGGCGCGGCCAGGAGGTGCCCGCCTCCATCTCCAGCACGTTGGCGTGTGCGCCGGCCGGTCCGCGCCACAGGGGACGCAGCCGGATCCCGGGGAACAGTTCACGGACCGGGGACTCGTGGACGCGGACGGAGGTGTAGCCCTCCTGCGCGAGGATCTCGGGGTGCATGCCCGCAACAGTGCCGTGCGCGGACAGGGGCGCGACAGAGCCCGCCATGACGCCGTGGGGTACTTTCGTGCCATGCATCGCGTGGTGGCTCTGGTGCGGCCGGTGCAGTCGGTCTTCGAACTCGGCTGCGTCGTCGAGGTCTTCGGCACGAAGCGGCCGGGAGTGCCGCAGCGTTACGCGTTGGAGACGTGCACGCAGACGCCCGGCCCCGTGCCGACCACGGGTGGGTACGCGATGTCCGTCCCGCGGGGCCTGTCGGCACTCGACGCCGCGGACACCGTGGTCATCCCGGGCTGGCTCCCGGTGGAGGAGCCGCTGTCCGATCCCGTGCGCCGGGCGCTGCTGCGGGCACACGCGCGTGGGGCGCGGCTGGTCACGATCTGCTCCGGGGTGTTCGCGCTGGCCCGCACCGGACTGCTGGACGGCCGCTCGGCCACCACGCACTGGGCGCGCGCCGAGCATCTGCGGCGTGAGTTCCCCCGGGTGCGCGTGGAGCCGGACAGGCTCTACGTGGACCACGGCGACGTCGCCACCAGTGCCGGCGCGGGCGCGGGGTTCGACCTGTGCCTGCACCTGGTCCGCAAGGACCACGGGGCCGCGTACGCCGCCCTGCTCGCGCGGCACATGGTGCTGCCGCCGCCGCGTGAGGCCGGCCAGGCTCCGTACCCGCCGCGTCCCGCGCCCGGGGACGGGCTGGACGGCCTGCTCGCCTGGGCCGACGAGCGCCTCGGGACACCGCTGTCGGTGGGCGACCTGGCCGTGCACCTCGGCGTCTCGCCCCGTACCCTGGCCCGGCGCTTCGCCGACCGGCTCGGCATGAGCCCGGGGGCGTGGCTGCTCTCCCGGCGGGTGGCCGCGGCGCGGACCCTGCTGGAGGAGACGGACCTGCCGGTGGAGGCGATCGCGGCCCGCGTCGGCCTGACCTCCGCGGTCAACCTGCGCCGCCGTTTCCGCGCCCGGACCGGCACGACCCCGGGCGCCTACCGGCGAGCGTTCCGGGTCCCGTGATCCGCGGCCAAGCCCTGGCCCCGAGGGCGTGGTTGGCGCGCGCCTCGATCTCCGATAAGTTAGGCAAGGCTTACCTAAGGAGGTCTCGGGATGGGTGACACGCAGGACTGGACGGCCGTACCCGGCGCGGCGGAACGGGCGCGCTCGGTGCTCGCCGCCGCGTGGTCGTGCGCGGTGACCGCGGACGGCGCCCGCGAGGAGTACGTCGGCGCGCACACCGTGAGCGACGACGGCGCGGTACGGCTCGCGGTGCCCGACGACAGCGCCCTGCTCACCGCCGCCATCTGCGCCCCGCGCCAGGAGCCGTCCGCCGTGCTGGAGTTCGCCGACGTCGCCCCCGTACCGGTACGGGGGCGGATCCGGGCCCGGCTCCACATCGCGGGCTGGTTCGCCGCGGACGCGGGCGCGCTGCTGTTCCGGCCCACCCGCGTGGTGCTGCGGCAGGCCTGCGGGCCCGTGGTCGTCGACCTCGACGAGTACGCCGCCGCCCGGCCCGACCCGCTCGCCACCGCCGAGGCCCGACTGCTGACCCACCTCGCCGACGCCCATCCGGACGCCGTCGAACGGCTCACCCGGCTGGTGCGGCCCGAGAGCCTGCACGGCGCGACCCGAGTGCTGCCCCTCGCCGTCGACCGGTACGGACTGACCCTGCGCATCGAGCGCACCCGTGCCCACGGCGACGTACGCCTGCCCTTCCGCACACCCGCCGACGACGTCACCCAGCTCACCGAGCGCATGCACGCCCTGCTCGCCCAGGCCGCCGCCGCGGCCTGCCCCCGCGCGCTACAGCGGCAGCGCGCAGACGGCGACGGGTGAGGCGAACGGGCCACCGGCGGGGCGGAGTTCACCGCTGCCCCGGTCCACCGGGAAGACGGTGACCGTACCCGAGCGCTGGTTCGCCGCGAACGGCAGCGCGCCGTCCGGCGAGAACGCGATCTGCCGGAGGAAGTCCCGGCCCACCGGCACCGTGCCGAGCAGCCGCAGCAGGGCGCCGCCGGCCTCGACCGCGTACCGGGCCAGGCTGTTGTGGCCCCGGTTGGCCAGGAACGCGTACCGGCCGTCCGCCGTCACCAGGAACTGCGCCGGGCAGTCGGTGGTGCCGCCGGCCGACCCGGTGGACTGCGGCGCGCCGACCGTAGTCGGTGAGCGGCCGGTCGTCCCGGTACGCCTCCTGGCGCATCGAGCCGCCCCCGCCGACCCCATGGCGGCGGAGGCCGATACCCCCCGCGCGCGGGCGCCGTCGTCGGCGCGCCGTACCCCACCGGCGAAAGAGGCCGCGCCCATGCCGCGCCGGGCCGCCACCGTCGCGCCGAGACCCAGCGGCACGGCGACGAACCGCCGGACCGTGCCCGCGGCGCAGTGGACGCCGTCCAGCCAGGGCCGGTGGGGCGGCACCACGTAGTTCCGCGGATACCGGGTGAGCCGGTCGCTCCAGGGCCTGCCGGACACCGCGCAGACCTTGCCGACTCCGACCTGGAACGCGGCCGGTCCCGTCGTACCGGAGAAACTCGGCCACGTCGCCTCGCGCAGGTACACCGCCAGCATCACGCGTCGGGCACCCGGTCGGCGTGGTCGGCGACGCGCCGGACGGGGAACTCGCCGAGCCCGGTCGGCAGCGGACGCGTGCCCGTCCCGGGCAGCCGCAGCGTGCGGACGAACCGCACCGCCGCCCCACCCGGCAGGCGCAGCGTGTCCCTGATGACGCGCACCCCGGCATCGGTCATCCGGGCCCCCTCGCCCCGCTCGTGCGCCGACGACGCCCACCGGCGCTCGAGGTCCCTCCGTGGGATCGCGCGGGCGGGACCGCTCGGTGAGGCCGTTCCTCCTCACCGGGAACGCTCGCCGAACCCGGCGCGGTTCCGCCACAGCTCCTCCTGGACACCGAGGCGCTCGCGCAGCCGGGTCATACGCGGCAGCTTGGCCCGCTGCTCGCCGGAGACGCGGTCCAGCTCCTCCAGCAGACGGCGGGTGCGGTGCTCGGTGTTCAGCTCGTCGATGATCCGGGTCGTCTCGGTGAGCACGGCACCCAGCAGCTGCCAGTGCGCCCAGTCCCGTCGCACCTCCTCCCGCAGCAGCTCCGCCAGCCGGTCCCGGGTGCCGGCGGCCGTGTGCAGCTCGGCCGTCAGGCGGGCCTCCGCCGACTCGGCGTCCTCGCTGAGATGGGTGGTGACCAGCACCGCGAAGCTGACCACCGCGTCGCCGATCTCGGAGAGCAGCTGTTCCACGGTCGCCCCGGTCCCGGCGGGGAACAGCTCCTCGCTCCCGCGTGCCTTGGCCAGGTCCGTGAAGGACCGGGCCAGCACCCGCAGGACCACCGTGCAGATCTCCAGCGTGTCGAGGCCGGTGCGCAGCACCACCCGGTGCAGCAGCCCCTCCCTGACGCGGGGGTTGAGCCGCAGGCTGTCCTCGGCCTGTCGCAGCGAGGTGTCCACGTGGGCGATGTGCTGGTCCAGCCGGCGCGCCTCGTGCAGCCGCTCGGCCGCCCGCTGCCAGGGGATCCCGCCGGCGGCCTCCTCGCCCATCCGCAGCATCAACTGCCGCGCCCGGCGGGCCAGGTCCTCGATCGACCGGCCCGCCTCGTCCACCCACACCGGCGGCGGCAGCAGCAGATTGCAGGCCGTGCCGACGACCGCCCCGATCAGCGTCTCCACGATGCGCGCCCAGGCGGTGAAGCCGATGGTGGTGACCCCGAGCACCAGCATGGCGCTGATCGCCACCTCGGCCACGTACTCCTCGACCCGCACCAGGTGTCCCACCCCCAGCGCGGCCACGATCAGCAGCGCCAGGCTCCACCAGGTCAGGCCCACCAGCACGCTGAAGGCGATGGCGACCAGCACCCCGGCCACCACCGAGTTCACCCGGCGGATGCCGTTGGTGAGGGTGGCGTAGAAGGTCACCTGGACGACCAGCAGCGCCGTCAGCGGTGCGGTGAGGGGCGCGGGCTCGGGGCTCAGCCGGAGAGCGATGACGTAGGCGATCGTCGCCGCGGTCGCCGAGCGCAGTGTCTGGACGACCACCGGTTGCCGGCGGCGCTCGATCAGGCGCAGCAGTCCCGCGTGCCACTTCCGTACGTCGTGCATCCCTTGCCTGTTCCCCTTCCCCGGACGCGTCGAACGCGGCCGGTCGGGGGCCGTACGGCGGCGGGCGGCCCCGCGCCGTACGGGTCGGTGCGCGAGGAGGTCAGGTGTACAGCTTGTCGAGGAAGGCGTGCAGCCGGTCCGTCGTGCGGGCGATCTGTTCCGCCGGTGTCAGGCTCTCCTCGAACCGGGTGCCGGACTCCGGCACCTTCTTGCCCCGCACGTAGAGGGAGCAGGCCAGGTCGGTGCACATGTACAGGCCGACCGAGTTGCCCTCACGGCCCGCCGCGCCCGCCTTGCGCGCGGTCATCAGCGTCACCCCGCCGCGCGGATGTGTGGTCAGGCACAGCGCGCACATGCTGCGTTGCAGGAACCCGCGCTGCGCGGGCTGGAAGCGCAGGGCGACGCCCACGAGCCGGTCGTCCCGTTCGGTGACCAGATAGCTGCGGTCGGGTGCCCCGGGATCCCGCCAGCCGAGGAAGTCCAGGTCGTCCCACGGGCGTTCGGCCAGGTCACGGGGGACCGCCAGCCGTTTGGCCTCTCCCCGGGAGCAGTTGACAAATGAGTTGCGGATGTCCTGCTCGGTGAGCGATCTCATGGGGGAGTCCTTTGTGAACGTGTTCGTGTACGCGAACGGATTTAACCTAGGGCTCCTAGGTTATCCACTAGCTTATGTAGCCAGGGGAGGGTGAGCCAATGGATTTCCCGGAGGGGCTGCCCCCGGGTGCCCGGCGGGCGCTGGACCATGTCGCCGCCGGGGTGTCCGGCCCGCCGCTCGACCCAGGACTGCGCATCACCCTGAACTTCCACCCGGACCGGGTCTCCGCCGGGCTGCCGGTCCTCGCGCCTCTGGCCAGGGACGGCGCGTACCACTCGCAGTACGTGACGGGCACCAGCAACGGAGGCCTCACCGCGCACCCGGGCGGCGACCGGACGCGCTGGGAGAGCCGGATCTTCGGCGCCGCGTACGACGACGCGCCCCCGGTCGAGCGGCCGGTGTACGGCGCGCTCGACTTCCGCCACCAGGCGGTCGGCGCGGCCCCGCGCTTCGGCTCCTCGCACCTGCGCCTGACCGGGGCGGTCCTCGGACGGACCACCTTCTGCTACCCGGACAGCGCGGCCGAGCCGGACGACTTCGGGGTGGCCGCGGCGATGCCGCTGACCGCGCTCGCCGAGGCGGACGAGAAGGATCCGCTCAACGACTACATCGAGAGCCATGTGCACGGTGGTGTGCTGCCGGACAGGGACGTCGAGGCGCTCGTCCTCGACGCGAGCTACCGGGGCACCCCGGTGGAGGCGGCGGCCCGGCGCCTGCCCTTCCCCCTCGAATGGCATCCCGGCCACCGGCTCACCGTCACCGCGCTGCGCCGCCACGCCGACTACCGCGGACCGGAGTACGCCGACCTCGGCGCCCGCCTCGCCGAACGCGGACTGCTCACCCCACGCCTCCTCGGCGACGCAGCCCGCACCGGCCGCTACGCCCTCCAGGACCTGAAGATGCTCTGGCACACCCTGGCCCGCTTCGGCACCCCGCCGAACGCGGGCACGGCCTGGGCACGTACGGCATCGGGGGTGACGACATGCCGGGCGCCGGCAACCGGGAGCGGTTGAGAGGGGGACGGCGGCTGAGGGGGGTACGGCTCCGGGCACGGCGCCTGTGGGCGGGGCGCCTGTGAGGTCGGTTGACGCAGATGCGTCGCCCGGGATCACGGCTGCCGGGGGGCACGGCTCTCCCGGGCCCGGCTTCGGCCGGCCCGGCCGGTGCGCGCAGGGCACCCGCGGGGACTCCGCGTGAGGTGGGCTGAGGGGGACGGCTGCCGCGAGGGAGGCTGTCGTCGGTCCGTCCGCCGGTTTCGCGGGTGCGGCGGGTTCTGCCCTCGCAGGTGTGCCCTCGGCGGTCACGGGTTCGGCCGGCAGGGCTGGGCGGGTACGCCGTCCGGGGCGGCGGTGTGCCGGGCCACGGCATCCGCGGGGTCCGTCCACGGGGGACGCGGCACCGGCGGCCTCGGTCTCCTCGGGCATGTCGTCGGCCCGTGCTACTCCGCCTCCGGGGTCCGTGTCCTCGCCTCCGGCGGCCACACCCCCGGCGTGAGGACGCCCAACGCGTAGGCGCGGGCGACCAGTTCCGTGCGGTTGGCGGCGTTCCAGCGGGCCGACAGCCGACGCAGGTGGTACGTGACGCCGTCCTTGCTGAGGCCCAGTTCCCGCGCGGCGGCGGCCGTGCTCGCCCCGCCCGCCAGCAGGGCCAGCACCCGCCCCTCCACCGGGGTGACCGGAGCCGGTTCCGGCGCGGCCGGCGCGCACTCGCCCTGCACCCGCAGCATCACCAGCAGGGCCGGTGTCTCGTCCACCGTGTCGCTCACCGGGTCCGCCGTCAGCTCCCCGAAGCGCTTCGCCCCGCCGGGCGCGCGCCAGCGCACCGACACCTGGTAGCGCGAGCGGTGCCGCAGCCGCAGCGCCTCGGCGATGCGCTCCACCTGCCCGGCCTCCTGCGGGCGGAACAACTCCAGCACGTCCCGGCCGCGCAGCCGGCCCGGCGTCGTACCGCATTCCGCGGCCATCGCGGGATTCGCCAGCACCACCTGGCCGTACACATCGCACACCGCGACCGGCACCGACACCCGGTCGAAGACCAGCAGGGCCCGGTTCCGCCAGACGACCGCGTCGGCCCGCTTCAGGTCCATGCCCACCTCCCGATGCGTCGAGCCACCCCGCGGGTTCGGTCTTCATCCAAGACGAAAACCAAGGTCAGCGCCAAACCGCCGGCCCTGCCAAGTCCAGCCGCCCTGTGCGGCCCAGCGCCCCTCCCCGGTCCCGCCGGTCTTCCCGGTCCCGCCGGGCCCTCCCGAGCCCAGCCGGCCGTCCGAGCCGGTCCCGCTCCCCCCGCCCGCGCAAGGCCCGTAACCGAGTTTTGACTGCGCGATCGTGTAGTGCCGTGGCGTCGGCACGTGCCGGTGTTCGCCCACGCTGGACGGAGTACTCCGTTACCCCGAGTACTCCGTTACCGCGAAAGGCAGTTGTCGCGCCATGACCCCCACCACACTGCACCCCGACCCGGCCGGAACCCTGCCCGGTGTCCCCGTCGTCGACATCTCCGCCACCGGTCCCGGCCGCACCCCCGTCCAGCAGGTCATGGAGCTGATGCGCACCCACGGCCCGGTGCTGGTGCGCCGGCTGCACGGGCGGGACGTGACGTTCGTCGCCGACGCCGATCTGGTCGCGGACCTCGCCGACGAGGAGCGGTTCGCCAAGCACGTCGGGCCGGCCCTGGAGAACGTGCGCGAGTTCGCCGCCGACGGCCTGTTCACCGCGTACAACGACGAGCCCAACTGGGCCAAGGCGCACGACATCCTGATGCCCGCCTTCGCGCTCGGCTCGATGCGCACCTACCACCCGGTGATGCTCGCGGTGGCCCGCCGGCTCATCGACTCCTGGGACCGCGCGGCCAAGGACGGGCGTGCCGTGAACGTGCCCGACGACATGACCCGGATGACCCTCGACACCATCGGACTGGCCGGATTCGACTACGACTTCGGGTCGTTCGAGCGTGCCGAGCCGCACCCCTTCGTGGAGTCCATGGTCCGCTGCCTGGAGTGGAGCATGACCCGCCTGGCCCGTACCCCGGGCCAGGACCACTCCGCCGCCGACGCGGCGTTCCGCCGGGACGCCGACTACCTCGCCCAGGTCGTGGACGACGTCATCGCCGCCCGCGCCGGCACCGACCAGAGCGGCGCCCAGGACCTGCTCGGGCTGATGCTCAGCGCCCCGCACCCCGCCGACGGCGCGACGCTGGACGCGGCCAACATCCGCAACCAGGTCATCACCTTCCTGATCGCCGGCCACGAGACGACCTCCGGCGCGATGTCCTTCGCCCTGTACTACCTCGCCAAGCACCCGGCCGTGCTCCGGCTGGTGCAGCGCGAGGCCGACGCGCTGTGGGGAGACAGCGCCGACCCGGAGCCGACGTACGAGGAGATCGGCCGGCTCACCTACACCCGCCAGGTGCTCAACGAGGCCCTCAGGCTGTGGCCGACGGCCGCCGCCTTCAGCCGCAAGGCCCGCGAGGACACCCTGCTCGGCGGCCGGATCCCGATGCGCGCCGGCCAGGCCGTGACCGTGCTGGCCCCGATGCTGCACCGGCAGCCGGTGTGGGGCGACAACCCGGAGCACTTCGACCCCGAACGGTTCACCGCCGAGGCGGAGGCGGCCCGCCCCGTGCACGCCTTCAAGCCCTTCGGCACCGGCGAACGCGCCTGCATCGGACGGCAGTTCGCGCTGCACGAGGCCACCATGCTGCTCGCCATGCTGGTCCACCGCTACCGGCTGCACGACCACGCCGACTACCGGCTCCACGTCAAGGAGACCCTGACACTGAAGCCCGAGGGCTTCACCCTCACGCTCACCCCGCGCACCGCCGCCGACCGCGTCCACGCCCCGCTGCCCGGCGCCGCCCCGGCCCGGGCGGAGCAGACCGCGGCCGCGGACACCCTGCCGGCCCGCGTCCGCCCCGGCACCAGCGCCCTGTTCCTGCACGGCAGCAACTACGGCACCTGCCGGGCCTTCGCCGCCCAGCTCGCCGACGAGGCCGCCGCCGTCGGCTGCGCCACCGAGGTCGCCGCCCTGGACGCGTACGCGGACGGACTGCCCACCGACCGGCCCGTCGTCATCACCGCCGCCTCCTACAACGGCCGCCCCACCGACGACGCCGGCGCCTTCACCGCCTGGCTGGCAGGCACCCCCGACCTGACCGGCGTCACCTACGCCGTCCTCGGCGTGGGCGACCGCAACTGGTCCGCCACCTACCAGCAGGTCCCTACCCAGGTCGACGACCGCCTCGCCGAACTCGGCGCCACCCGGCTCACCGAACGCACCGCCGCCGACGCCTCAGGCGATCTCACCGGCACCGTCCGGGAGTTCACCACCCGGCTGCGTACCGCCCTGCTCACCGAGTACGGCGACCCCGACGCCACCCCGCACAGCGCGGACGAGCCCGCCCACGCCTACGAGGTCCGCACCCTGACCGGCGGCCCGCTGGACGCCCTCGCCGAGCGGCATGAGCTGGTCCCGATGACGGTGACCGAGGCCCACGACCTCACCGCCCCCGGATACCCGCGCACCAAGCGCTTCCTGCGCATCGCCCTGCCCGAGGGCGTCACCTACCGCACCGCCGACCATCTGACCGTGCTCCCCGCCAACGCACCGGAGCTGGTCGACCGCGCCGTCGCGGCGTTCGGCCTCGACCCCGACACCGTCCTGGACATCCGGGCCACCCGCCCGCGCCGATGGGGGTCCCCCGGTGCGAGCGCAGCCGAGCGCGGGGGAGGCCTCGCCGTGGACCGGCCGCTGACCGTACGCCAACTGCTCGCGCGGCACGTCGAGTTGCAGGAGCGCCCGACCGCGCGGCAGCGGGAGCTGCTCGCCGGGGCCAACCCCTGCCCGCCCGAGCGTGCCGCCCTCGCCGCGCTCGGCGACGACGACCCGCGCACCCTCCTGGAACTCGTCGAGGAGCACCCCGCGCTGCGTGGCGCCCTCGGCTGGCCGCTGCTGCTCGACCTGCTGACCCCGCTCCGGCCCCGCCACTACTCCGTGTCGTCCTCCCCGGCGGCCGACGCGGCCCACGTGGACCTCATGGTCTCCGTGCTCGACGCCCCCGCCCGCTCCGGGCGCGGCCGCTACCGGGGCACCGGCTCGGGTCACCTCGCCACCCTCAAGCCCGGCGATACCGTGTACGCCCGCGTCCAGCCCTGTCGTGAGGCCTTCCGGATCGACGGCTCGGCGCCCGTCGTGATGATCGCCGCCGGGACCGGACTCGCCCCGTTCCGCGGCGCCGTCGCCGATCGCGTGGCGGCCCGCGCCGCCGGCGCCGAACTCCCGCCCGCGCTGCTGTACTTCGGCTGCGACGCCCCCGACGCCGACTTCCTGCACGCCGAGGAACTGCGGGCCGCCGAGGCCGCCGGCGCCATCTCGCTGCGCCCGGCCTTCAGCGCCGCCCCCGAGAGCGGTGCCCTGTTCGTCCAGCACCGCATCGCCGCCGAGGCCGACGAGGTCTGGGACCTGCTGGACGCGGGCGCCCGGGTGTACGTCTGCGGCGACGGTTCCCGGATGGCACCCGGCGTGCGCGAGGCGTTCCGTACCCTGTACCGGGAACGCTCCCGGGGCGCCGACGAGGCGGCGGCCGACAGCTGGCTGAACTCGCTGGTGGCTGACGGGCGTTACGTCGAGGACGTGTACGCGGCCGGCTGAGCCGCGGGGGAGGGGCGCACGGTGCAGGAGCCGGTACCGGGGCACCCGGCGGCGGCACCGGAGCCCGGTGACCCGCCCGAGGAGCGGGCCCGGCGGGCCCTGGCCGCGGCGGGCCTCGCGCCCGCCCGGCTCGCCGGGGTGCGCCCCCTCGGCGGCGGCACCTACAACACCGTCGAGGAACTGCGCCTCACCGACGGCGGCCGCTACATCCTGAAGACCGCGCCGACCGGGCCGGGGCTCCGCTACGAGTCCCGGCTCCTGGCCGCGGAGGACGCCTTCTGCCGCGCCGCCGCCGAGGCCGGCGTCCCCGCCCCGCGCACCGTCCACACCGACCCGAGCGACGCCGTGCGGCACACCCTCCAGACCCGCTGCCCCGGCAGCCCCTGGGACGACTCCCTGGCCGAGCACGAACGGCCTGCACTGCGCCGGGAGTTGGCGGGACTGGTGGCCCGGTTGCACCGGATCTCCGGACCCGGCTTCGGCTACCCCTCCGGCGCCCTCGGCCCGCTCGCCCCCGACTGGCGTACGGCGTTCACCGCGATGCTCGACGCCGTGCTTGCCGACGCCCGCCGCTACGCCGCCGAACTGCCGCTGCCCGCCGACGAGACGGCGAAGGTGCTGGCGGCCGCAGAAGGCGCCCTGGAGGAGGTCACCGTCCCGCGCGCCGTCCACTTCGACCTGTGGCAGGGCAACATCCTGATCCACCGCACCTTTGACGGGCCACGGATCGGCGGGCTCATCGACGGCGAGCGCATGTTCTGGGGCGACCCCCTCGCCGACTTCGTCTCACTGGCCCTGCTGGGCGACATCGAGCAGGACCGGGACTTCCTCGCCGGCTACCGGGACGGCGGCGGCCGGGCCGGCTTCGGACGCCGGGAGCGGGTCCGGCTCGCCCTGTACCGCGCGTATCTGTACCTGATCATGCTGGTCGAGACGGTGCCCAGGCAGGTCGGGGAGACCGCCGCCCGCCGGGTGCGGGAACTGGTCGCACCGCACCTGGTCGCCGCGCTGGACGAGATCACGCCGCTCACCCGTCGGGCGTAGCGGCATCGATCGTGTCCGGGCTGCCCCACGGGCATGTCGCAGCCGGGCAGGGTGGGTGAAGGGAGCCGTGGCGGGGCGGACCGGGCGCACGGTGCGCGACGTTTGGCGGGGCAGCCGCACGGCCGTGCTGCGGAAGCCGTACTTCGACGGTCCGCTCAGCCGCTTCGAGCTGGGCCCCGCGACGCGTCTCAGCCCCGGCTCCGTGAGCACCCTGCTGCGCGTCCGCCCGGACAGCGGCCGGATGACCGCCGTCGCCGTCGGCGATACCCGGGTCCGCGTCGAGCCGTCCGACCTGGCACTCATCGAACTGGCCCGCACCGAACGGCCGTTGACGCCCCAGGGGTACGACGTCGAGGTGATCACCGGCCACATCCGCGACGGCATCGCCGAAGTCCTCGGCACCGGGCGGGCCGTCGTACCTGAACGGCTGCTCGGCGTCGGCGCCGGGGTCCCCGGCATCGTCGAGCGCACCCCGGACCAAGGTGCCGTGGTCCACGGGCAGACCATCGGCTGGGACGCCGTACCGCTGGAGCGGCCGCTGCGCTCCGCCTCCGCACCGCCCGACGACGTCCCGTGCGTCATCGACAACGGCGCCAGGCCCCGGGGCCAGGCCGGGATCTGGCCAGGCGCGGGACGCGGTGCCCGCGACGCCGTCGTGCTGCTCTTCGGCTCCGGCGTCGGCGCCTGCCTGGTCACCCCGGCGGTGGCGCACGGGCGGGCGGTCGAGTGGGGGCATCCGACGGGCCGGGTCCGCGGGCGGCGCTGCCGGTGCGGTGCGCCCGGCCGCCCGTAGGCCTGCGCGGGCGCCCGAGTCGCTGCTCGCCCGCCGGCGCGAGGACGGCGGACGCCCGCCCGGGGACGTGGGCGAGGAGAGCGCGTTCGGCGCGCTGCTCGCCACCGCCCACCCGCCCGAGGGGAGGAGACCGCCGAGTACCTCGGCGCGGGCCGGTCCGACCTGATCAACCTCTTCCGGCCCGAGCGGATCACCGTCGGCGACGGGGCCGGGATCCGGCTCGGCACCCGCTTCCTGCCCGCCGTGCGCCGGCACCCGGCGACGTACGCGCTGCGCCACCCGGCCGACCGGCTCACCATCGGCCTCGGCCGGCTCCGCCCCGACGCCGTCACCGTAGGCGCGGCGATCCTGCCGCCGGCCGGTCTCTTCGCGAGCGGCCGCCGCCGGGCCGAGCCGGTCGCCGGGGAGCGCGTGCCGGCCCGGCGCGCCCTTCTGCGCGACGCGCCCCGGGCCGAGGGGGCCCGGTCGGCGGAGCGGGGCCATGACGCCTCAGGTAATCGACCCGCGCGCGGGGTCCGGGGAGTATCGGTGACGTCAGCGCGACCGAGCAGCGTCGCACCTGGTCACCACAGCAGAGGAGGCACCCATGCCGTACTTCGAGAGCCCCGTCGACGGCACCCGACTGCACTACACCGACCACGGCCCCGCGACCGGCCCCGTCGCCGTCTTCGTCGCCAGTGCCTACCTGGGCCACGAGATGTGGGAGTACCAGACCCTGCCGCTCGCCGAGGCCGGTTTCCGCTGCGTGGCCCTCGACCGGCGCGGCCACGGGCGTTCCGACGACACCTGGTCCGGCTACGACCTCGACACCCTCTCCGACGACCTGTACGGCCTCCTCGACCACCTCGACCTCGACGGGGTGACCCTGATCGGGCACTCCGTCGGCACCGCGGAGGTGGTCCGCTGCCTGACCCGGCACGGCACCGCACGCGTGGACCGCGCCGTCCTCGTCGCCGGGCTCACGCCGGGGATCGCCCGCTCGCCGCGCCTCCCCGAGGGCGTCGACCCCGAGGTCATCCGCGCCGACGAGGAGCTGTACCGGCGCGACCGGGCCGCGTACTACACCCTCCTCGCGGACGACTTCTTCGCCGTCCAGTTCCCGGGCAACGACGTCTCCCCGGCGTACGTCCGCCACATCATCGACCGCTGCCTGGCCTCGGCGCCGCGCGCCTCGACCGCGGTCCGGGCCCTCGTCGCCGGGCTGGACATCGCCGACGAGCTGACCGCTCTCGACCTGCCGGTGCTGGTGGTGCACGGCACCCACGACGCCTCCGCACCCCTGGCCCTCACCGGCGAACGCGTGGCCCGGCTGGTGCCGGACAGCACCCTGAAGGTGTACGAGCAGGCCGGGCACGGGCTGTTCGTGACGCACGCCGCCCGGCTCACGGCCGACCTGCGCGCGTTCATCGAGGCGGGCGCCGCCCGCGGGACCGCCGGGCTCGCCGGGGCGGACGCGGGCGCACGGTGACACAGGTCACGCATGGGCGCGGAACACCGAAGGGTGGTTGCCCGTTGAACCAACCGTGGGTGTGCAGGGGACAGTGTCCCCGGGCCTCACCTTTCGCCCACAGGGACGATCGTCCGGCTGAAGCCCTGTGGAGCCGCTCGCCGCGAGGCGACCGCCCTGCGCGCCCACCGCCTGACCGCCCCGGTCGTGATTCCCCCGTCACGGCCGGGGCTCTCTCCATGCGGCCGCATGTGCCGGCATCCGCCCGCGGATCACGCGCGCGCAGGGGTCCGGCCCTCCCGGGTCCAGGCCAGCAGCTCCTCGGCCGACCAGGTGGTCACCACCCGCTCGGCGGGCACCCCGCACTCCTCGGCCCGGGCACAGCCGAGGATCTGCCAGTCCAGCTGGCCGGGCGCGTGCGCGTCGGTGTCCACCGAGAACAGCACCCCCGCCGCCACCGCCCGGTGCAGCAGCCGCCGGGGCGGGTCCAGCCGCTCGGGCCTGCTGTTGATCTCCACGGCCGTACCGGACTCCGCGCAGGCCGCGAACACCGCGTCCGCGTCGAACTCCGACTCCGGCCGCCCCCGCCCGGTCACCAGCCGCCCCGTGCAGTGCCCCAGCACGTCCGCGTGCGGGTCGCGGACGGCGGCCACCATCCGCCGGGTCATCGAGCGGGCGTCCATCCGCAGCTTGGAGTGGACCGAGACCACGACCACGTCCAGCCGCTCCAGCAGCTCCGGCTCCTGGTCCAGCGAGCCGTCCTCCAGGATGTCGCACTCGATGCCGGTGAGCAGCCGGAACGGCGCCCAGCGCGCGTTCAGCCCCGCCACCACGTCCAGCTGCTCGCGCAGCCGCTGCGGCGACAGGCCCCGGGCCACGGTCAGCCGGGGCGAATGATCGGTGAGCGCCGTCCACTCGTGCCCCAGCTCGGCCGCCGCCCGCCCCATCTCCTCGATCGGGCTGCCCCCGTCGGACCAGTCCGAGTGCGTGTGGCAGTCCCCGCGGATCAGCGCCCGCAGCCCGGCCCCCGGGCCCTCGGCGTGCCCCTCGCCGCTCTCCTCCTCCAGCGTGCGCAGGTAGCCCGGCACCTCCCCGGCCAGCGCCTCCCGCACCACCTGCGCGGTCTTCGGCCCGACCCCCTTCAGCGCCTGAAGCGTCCCCGCCGCCGCCCGCTCGGCGACCTCCGTCTCGGGCAGCGCGGCCAGCGTCCGGGCGGCGGTACGGAAGGCCTTCACCCGGTAGGTGGGCGCGAGCGCCCGCTCCAGCAGGAAGGCGATGCGGTCCAGGGCGGCGACGGGATCCATACACACCAGGGTGGGACAACCTCCGGACCACCCCAACCCGAGATGCGTTTTAGGCTGATATGTATGACCGAACAAGCAGCTCCCCACATCTCCCGTCCGCGAGTCCTGGTGCTCGAGGTGTGCCCCGGCAGGCCGGGCGAGCGCCCCTTCAGGATCATGGAGATCGACGGTCAGGTGGTCGGCAAGGCCAGGACGGTCACCGACGTCCTGGAGACCGCCGCGGCGCACGGCATCACGATCCACGACCTGGACGACCCCGACGTGGTCCGCTGGGTCGGCGGGGGCAAGTACCACTGGACGTTGCGCTGAGCGCCGGCGCGGGTGCCCGGCCTGGCGGGCCGTCAGATGAAATCGCGTTACTTCGCTGGTAAGGGATTCACTTGACCGACGTCATTGCGATGTCATGCGGTTAAAGAACTGCCCTTGACGCGGTGAGAATTTCCTTGAAAAGGGGCCTCCTTGGCGCTGTCGGCTCTCGCGGTGCCGAAGACTGCTGCGCATGGTCACGAACGTCCTCGACGCAGCCGCCCCCGCCGGCGCCGTCCGCCGCCCGCCGTGGCGGTCACCGCAGGGCGAGCCCGCATACGCCCGACCTGCGCTGCTGGTCCTCGTCGTGCTCGCCGCCGTGCTCTACGCGTGGGGCATCGACCGCAGCGAGTACCACACGTTCTACGCGAGTGCGGCACGCAGCATGACGGAGAGCTGGAAGGCTTTCTTCTACGGCTCTTTCGACCCCGGAAATTCCATCACGCTCGACAAACTGCCCGGATTTCTTTGGCCGCAGGCGCTGTCCGCGCGGCTCTTCGGATTCCATCCGTGGGCGCTGACGCTCCCGCAGGTGCTGGAGGGCGTGGCGAGCCTGCTGGTGCTCCACCGCCTGGTGCGCCGCTGGGCCGGCGTGCACGCGGCGCTGATCGCCGGCGCCGTGTTCCTCGTGACCCCCGTCGCGGTCGGCCTGTTCCGCACCTCGGTCGAGGACCCGATGTTCACGCTGTGTCTGCTGCTGGCGGCCGAGGCCACCCAGCGGGCCGCGCAGGCCGGCCGGCTGCGCCCGCTGATCGTCGCCGGGGTGTGGGTCGGCGTCGGATTCCAGGCCAAGATGCTGGAGGCATGGGCCGTCCTGCCCGCGCTCGCCCTCGTCTACCTGGTCTCGGCACCGCTCACCCTGCGCCGACGGCTGGCCCACCTCGGCATCTCCGCCGTGGTGATGACCGCCGTGTCGGCGTCGTGGATGCTCGCCGTCACCCTCACCCCGGCCAAGGACCGGCCGTATGTGGACGGCACCACCAACAACTCGGCGTTCAGCATGGTGGTCGGCTACAACTTCCTGACCCGCTTCTCCTCGCTCGGCATCAGCGCGGCCTCCACGGGCAGCGTCAGCTCCACCCAGGGCGGCGGAGGCGGCCACGCCGGCACCGGCCAGAGCCAGGGGGCCGACCAGGCGACGGGCCTGGGCGCCGCGAGCACCGGCTCCCGCGGCACGGGCGGGTACGGCGGCGACCGCACGCACACCGGTGGCCGCGCCGTCGACGGTGACCGGGCGTTCGGGGCCGGGGGTGCGCAGGCCGGCGGTACGGCCCTGCTTCCGCGTGGCTCGAGCGCCGCCGGGGCGGGGGCCGCCCGTACCCGGGGCGGCGGCGGATTCGGCGGCGACGAGAACGGCTGGTCGAAGATGTTCGGCACGTCGCTCGCCTCCCAGACCGGCTGGTTCTACCCGATCGCCGCCGTCGCGGCGGTGTGCGGGCTGCTGTGGCGCCGGGGACGGCCGCGTACCGACCGGCTGCGCGCGGGGTACCTCCTGTGGGGCACCTGGCTCGCCCTGTACTTCCTGGTCTTCAGCGCCGGCAGCGTCGCGGGACACACGTACTACATGGGTGTGATCGCCGTGCCCCTCGCCGCGCTCACCGGCGCCGGCACCGTGCTGATGTGGCGTGCCTACCGGGCCGGCGGGCCCCGTGCCTGGGCGCTGCCGGGCGCGGTGGCGGCGACGGCGGCCTGGGCCGCGTACCTGGCCGGGCAGTTCACGTCCTTCGCGCCATGGCTGGCGCCCGCCGTGGGGCTGCTCGCCGTCACCGGCCTGGTGCTGCTCCTCCTGGCCCGGCCGGGCGGGCGGCGGGCCGGCGGCCGGCTCGCGCTGGGCGGGCTCGCCGCCGCGCTGGCCGCGCTCCTCATCGCCCCCAGTGCCTGGGCGGTGCAGGTCTTCGCCCCGTCGTACCGGACCAACACCATGGGCGCGGTCGGTCCGACCGGATCCACCCATGGCGGTGGCACGGCCCGGTCCGGGTCCGGCCGGTTCGGGCCGTCGGCCTGGGCCGCCGGCGCGGCCTTCGGGCGGGTGAGCCGGGACGGCATGCGCGGCATGAACGGCCCGGCCGGCGGGGGCGGATTCGGCGGCGCCGCAGGCGGTGGCACACTGACCGCGGCCCAGAGCCGGCTGCTCGACTACGCCCGCGCGCACCAGGGTTCGGCGACGTACGTCTTCGCCACCACGAGCTGGAGCACCGCCTCGCCGTTCATCCTGGCGGCCGGCGCACATGTCCTGCCGGTCGGCGGCTTCAGCGGCCGCGTGCCGTTCCCGACCGAGGCGCAGTTCCGGCAGCTCGTCGACAGCGGCACGGTGCGGTACGTGCTGCTGGGCGGCGGCCGGGGCATGGGCGCCCTGTTCGGGGGCGCCGGGCAGGCGGCCGGCGGCCCGACGGCCGCCGCGCGGATCACCGCCTGGGTGCGGGCCGACTGCGCCGAGGTCCCCGCCTCGGCCTACGGCGGCACGGACTCCGCCACCTCGGTGCCGTCCCTGGCGGGGCGTACCGGGACGACGGCCGCCGCCCAGACGCTCTACCGGTGCGGACCCGGCCAGTAGCATGAGCCCGGCAGCCGGTGCCGGTCATGCGAGGAGCGGATCGTGCGGGACATCTCCGTCTTCAGCGGCAGTGCCCATCCCGAACTGGCCCGGGAGGTCTGCGCCCACCTCGGCGTGCCGCTCAGCCCGACCCGGGTCAGCCGGTTCGCCAACGACTGCCTGGAGGTGCAGCTCCAGGCGAACTGCCGGGAGCGCGACGTCTTCCTGATCCAGCCGCTGGTGCGGCCGGTGCAGGAGCACCTGGTGGAGCTGCTGCTGATGTGCGACGCCGCCCGGGGCGCCTCGGCGGCCCGGATCACGGTCGTCATGCCGCACTACTCCTACGCCCGCTCCGACAAGAAGGACGCCCCGCGCATCTCGCTCGGCGGGCGGCTGGTCGCGGACCTGCTGGTCGCGGCCGGCGCCCGCCGGGTGCTCGCCATGACCCTGCACGCCCCGCAGGTGCACGGCTTCTTCTCGGTGCCGGTGGACCATCTGCACGCGCTGCGCGAACTGGCCGCCTACTTCCGGCGCTACGACCTGACGCGTACGACGGTCGTCTCGCCGGACCTGGGCAACGCCAAGGAGGCCGCCGCCTTCGCCCGGCTGATCGGGGCGCAGGTGGCGGCCGGAGCCAAACAGCGTTACCCGGACGACCGGGTCAGCATCAGTTCCGTCATCGGTGATGTCACCGGCCGCGATGTCATCGTGCTGGACGACGAGATCGCCAAGGGCAGCACGGTCGTCGAACTCCTCGGCAGGCTCAGGGAGTCGGGACCCCGCTCGATCCGGGTGGCGTGCACGCACGGGGTGTTCGCGGCCGGAGCCGTCAAGCGGCTGAGCGAGCAGCCGGACGTGCTGGAGATCGTGTGTACCAACACCGTGCCGGTGCCGGCGGCCGAACACACCGAGAAACTCCGGGTGTTGTCCATCGCCCCGGCCCTGGCCGAGGCGGTACGGCGCATCCACAACGGTGAGTCGGTGAGCGCCCTGTTCGAGCAGTCGTAACGGCGGGCCGGCCGCGGTCGTCGCGGCGGGCCCGCCGTCAGAGCGGGTCGGAGGCGGCCCCGGAGCGGGCCAGGGCCGCGTCCAGGCTCGGGTACGCGGGCAGCAGTCGGGACAGCCCGGTGACGTCGAGGGCGCGCAGGGTCAGCGGGTGCGCGCACACCAGGTGCAGCTGCCCGCCGCCGCCCACCACCCGGGTGCGGGCCCGGTGCAGCAGCCGCAGTCCCGAGCAGTCGAAGAACTCCACCGGGCGCAGGTCGATGACGACCCGCGCCCGGGGCCCGCCGGTGAACCGGTCCAGCAGCGGGCCGATCTCCGTCGCCGAGACCAGGTCGATCTCGCCCCGCAGCTCCAGCACGGTGTGCTTTTGGTACGCGTAGACCCGCAGCTGCCGGTGGAAGGGTGCGCGCTCGTCCCGCACGACCACGTCACCTCCCTCCCGCGTCCGGCCGCCGTGTCACGTCTCGACCGTCAAGTTACCCTTGCTGGAAGGAATTTGAGCATGTTCGATTGACATATGTCGCTGAGTTCGACGCATGTCGATCAGTAGGCCGCTGTGCGAGATCAGTCGACCAGCAGCACCAGCTTCCCCGCCGTCCGGCCGGTCTCGCCCAGGGCGTGCGCCTTCGCCGCGTCGGCCAGCGGGAACGTCCCGGCGATCGTCGCCCTCAGCTTCCCGGAGTCCACCAGCTGCGCGATCGCCTCCATCCCGGCCCGGTCGGCGTCCACCAGCATCTGCACGCCCCGTACGCCGAGCCGCTCGGCCTCCTCGTGGAACCCCGGGGAGCCGCCGGGCAGGATCGACACCACGACACCGCCCGGCCGCAGGACCTTCAGCGACGCGACGGAGGTGTCCCCGCCGATCGTGTCCAGGACGACGTCCACGTCCCGCACAGCCTCGGTGACGTCGGTCGTCCGGTAGTCGATCGGCTCGTCCACGCCGATCTCCCGCAGGAAGCCGTGCTTGCCGGCGCTCGCCGTGCCGATCACGTGGGCGCCGCGCGCCTTGGCGATCTGCACGGCCACATGGCCGACCCCGCCGGCCGCCGCGTGGATCAGCACCCGCTGCCCCGGCCGAACGTCCGCGTGCTCGGTCAGCGCCTGCCAGGCGGTCAGGGACACCAGGGGCAGCGCGCCCGCCTGGACGTGGTCGATCGAGGCCGGCTTGTGCGTGAGGGCACGCACCGGGGCGATCACGTACTCGGCGTGCGAGCCGGCGCCGTACGGGTACGGCAGCATGCCGAAGACCTCGTCCCCGGGCGAGAAGGCGGCCACGCCGATCCCGGTCGCGGCGACCTCGCCGGAGACGTCCCAGCCCAGGACGAACGGGGGCTCACCCAGGAACAGGCCGCCGGACCGGTGCTTCCAGTCGGTGGGGTTGACCCCGGCGGCCCGCACCCGGACCAGTACCTGGTTCGGGCCCGGCTCCGGCCGCTCCAGCCGTACTTCCTTCAGGACCTCGGGGCCGCCGAGGACGTCCTGGCTCATGGCTCGCATCGTGTTCACATCGCTCATGGTCACCCAGCCTGCCCGGGTTCGCGCGGCCGGGAAATGGCATGATGGCCACCTTTCGCTAGGATCGTGCCATGACCGCAGCACTGCCGCGCATCCGGCGCCCCGAGCGGGTGGCCGTTCTCGCCCTGGACGGCGCCTACCCCTTCGAACTGGGCATCCCGAACCGGATCCTCGGCGCCGCCGACGGCCACTACGAGGTGCTGACCTGCTCCGTCGACGGCCGCCCGGTGCGCAGCAGCGCGGACTTCACGATCGGCGTCGAGCACGGCCCCGAGATCCTGGACACGGCGGACACGGTCGTGGTCACCTCGATGCCGCCCGCGTACATCCCCGCCGAACTGCCCGGTGAGGTCGCCGCGGCCCTCGACCGGATCCGCCCGGACGCCCGGATCGTCTCGATCTGCACGGCCGCCTTCGTCCTCGCCGAGGCCGGTCTGCTCGACGGCCGTCGCGCGACCACGCACTGGCAGGTGGCCGAGGTGTTCCGCCGCCGCTTCCCCCGCGTGGACCTCGACCCGGACGTCCTCTTCGTCGCCGACGGCCGCATCCTCACCTCCGCCGGAGCCGCCTCCGGCGTCGACATCTGCCTGCACATCGTCCGCACCGACCACGGCAGCGAACTGGCCAACTCCGTCGCCCGCCGCTGTGTCGTCCCGCCGTTCCGGGACGGCGGCCAGGCCCAGTACATCGAGCAGCCCGTCCCGGAGAGCGGCGCGGCGAGCACGGCCGGGACCCGGCTGTGGGCCCTTGAGCGCCTCGGCGAACCGCTCACCCTGGCCGACCTGGCCGGGCACGCCCGGATGAGCCTGCGCACCTTCGCCCGCCGCTTCAACGACGAGGTCGGCCTCAGCCCCGGCCGCTGGCTGATCCAGCAGCGCGTCACACGCGCCCGGCATCTGCTGGAGTCCAGCGACCTGCCGGTGGACCGGATCGCCGCCCAGGTCGGCTTCGCCACCGGCGCCTCGCTGCGCCAGCACCTGCACGCGGCCATCGGGGTGTCCCCGCAGACATACCGCAGAACCTTCCAGCGCACCCGCTGAGCCACCCCGCGCGTCACGAACGGGCCCGGCCGGGCGGCCCGGTCCGCGAGCCCCTCGGCCCCGCGGGATGCCTGGACGGTGGAGGCCGCCACGAGCCGGGCGAGCCACGACACGTCGCCCGAGCGCACCTTCTGGAGGTGCGCCGCATGCGGCCGGGTGCCGCCCGGCCCGTACGCCGAGGGCATTCAACCGCGTGACGGACCGCCGCGGTTGACAGTGAGTGACCGGTCGCGCGGTTGGGCAGGGTCTGCCCTGCCGGGGTGGTCGTCGGCCGGGTGTGTTGCGCCCTCGTGGAGGTGCTGCTCGCGGGTGTGGGTGTGGTGAGTGGGGCCGGGCGGCTGCGCCGGCCGGTCCGGTGTGTCGCCGTGAGCGCCTTCGCCGATCAGTTGCCGTCGACGTCCACCACCTCGGTGCGCGGTCCGGCGAGTTCGTGTGCATCGTCATGTCCGGGACGGCAACGGCGGTGCGTTGACCGCGGTCGCTCGGACACGCCTGAACCACGTCCGTGCGGACGGGGCGGCCCGGCGGTCACACTGGACGGGTTCCGCATCCCGAGGAGGCCGTACGCCATGACCCCACCGCCCGCCCGCACCGCCGCGGAGCGCACGAGGGACACCCTGCACCGGCTGGAGCACGATGTCGACGTCTGGGTGGCCACCGCCGGCCCCGACGGCGGCGCCCCCTATCTCGTGCCGCTGTCCTTCGTGTGGGACGGCGCCACGTTGCTGATCGCCACTCCGGCCGACAGCCCCACGGGCCGCAATCTCGTCGCCACGGGCCGGACCCGCCTCGGCCTCGGCCTGACCCGGGACGTTGTCGTGATCGAGGGCACCGCCCAGGCGGTGACACCGGAGGACCTCCCCGAGGAGGACGCGGAGGTATTCGCCGGCAAGACAGGCTTCGACCCCCGCCAACTGGCCACCCCCTACCTCTACTTCAGGGTCCTCCCGCACCGCGTCCAGGCCTGGCGCGAGGCGAACGAGCTGGAAGGCCGCACGCTGATGAGAGAGGGCGAGTGGATCGCCCCGTGACGGGCGCGGGCGGCAGGCACGTGCGGCTCACTCCTCGCCCTCCTGCGCGGAGGCCACGGGCCACACTCCCGTCGACCGCTGGATGGCCTTGGCGCCGGCGCGATCCACCGCACTGCGCACCACCGCGAAGATCGCCCCCTGCACCGCCGCGGCCAGCAGGATCTCCCCCCAGCCACGGTCCGGGTCCAGGGCGTCGGGCGCGTCGTCCTCGTGCCGCAGCGCCTTCCACGCCTGTTGGAAGGCGATACCGGCCACGGCGCCGCTCGCCCAGCTCAGTACGAAACCGATCGGCTGGTAGACGAAGGGGAGCTTCTTCTTCTTGTTCTTGGCCATGTGTGACTCCTTCCTCGTCGGACCACCCTCCTAGCGGGCCGCCCTTCGGGGGCCACCCGTTCGCCGGGAGGCCCGCGGGTGAGGGCACAAGGGGGCCCCGCCGCGACGGGGGAACGCGGCGGGGCCCTGATGCACGAGTGCCCGCGCCGATGCGCGGTCACACCTGCCGGGCACAGATTTTTCTAAATTCCGTCGGTGTCCGATGCGGGATCAGCTCCGGGAGAAGGGCTCCAGCACGAACACCGGGATCTCCCGATCGGTCTTCTTCTGGTAGTCGGCGTACGGCGGGTACGCGGCCACGGCCCGCTCCCACCACAGCGCCTTCTCCTCGCCCGTGACCTCGCGGGCCCGCATGTCCTGGCGGACCGGCCCGTCCTGGAGCTCGACGTGCGGATCGGCCGTGATGTTGAAGTACCACACCGGATGCGTGGGCGCGCCGCCCTGCGAGGCGACCACCGCGTACGCCCCGTCGTGCTCCACCCGCATCAGCGGCGTCTTGCGGATCTTGCCGCTCTTCGCGCCCCGGGTCGTCAGGATGATGACCGGAAGTCCGGTGTCCAGGAGTGTCGTTCCCTCCTTCCCGCCGGAGCTCTCGTACAGCTCGACCTGCTCGCGCACCCACTGCGCCGGACTGGGCTCGTACTCACCCTCAAGAGGCATGGGGTCCGTTCCCTTCGTCGGTCCAAAGGCTGTCTGCCGTCGCCACGTCAACGCCGGCGGCCGCGCGGATCATCCGCACCGCCGGATCCCTTCCCCCGAACGGCCCTTACCTCACAGGTCATCGCGCGCCACCTCCGCCTCGCGGCACAGTGGTCCCGCCGCGCCCGCGCACCGGCGCGGCCACCCCGGAAGGAGACAACCGCATGTCCGGCACCCCGACCGCCCCGGCCGCCACCACCCGCGCCGTCGTGCAGGAACTGCTCCGCCGCATCGGCGAGGGCGACCCACGGCGGATCGCCGACCTGTACGCGGAGGGCTGCGACTGGGAGCTGAGCTGGCCGGAAGACGAGCACGGCCGCGCTGAGACCCCGTGGATCCGGCACCGCTCCACCCGCGCCGACACCGAGGCCCACTTCCGGGAACTGGCCGCCCACCACGTACCGGAGAAGGCGGACACCGGCGTCGACCGGATCCTGGTGGACGGCGAGGACGCGGTGGTCCTCGGCGTCATCCGGCAGACGGCCGCGCCCACCGGCCGCGCGTACACGTCCCGGTTCGCCCTGCACCTCACCGTGCGCGACGGTCTCGTCGTACGGCACCACGTGTACGAGGACAGCCTGGCCGTGGCCCGCGCCTTCGCGCCGGAGCGGAGCCGTACCCTGGAGTCATGACCGGCCGGCCGGGCCCACCCCCGGTGGCCGGCGGGCGGCTTCGGGCCGCGGAATCCGGCCGGTTCCCGTCCCTCGCACCCCTCTTGTTCGGCCAGATCCCACCGATCACCGAAGTGGCCGAACTTGTCGTGGACCTATAGGTGCCTCGGGCATCTAATGAATATCGGCACCACGCACTTCTTCGTCTGCGAGGTCTTTTCATGACGGAACTGACGGACATGACCGGCCCGGCGACCCCGGCCGAACCCGTCGCCTTCCCCCAGGACCGCACCTGCCCCTACCACCCGCCCACCGGATACCAGTCACTGCGCGACGCGCGGCCCCTGTCCCGCGTCACCCTCTTCGACGGCCGCGAGGTCTGGGCGGTCACCGGGCACGCCGCCGCCCGCGCCCTGCTCGCCGACCCCCGGCTGTCCGCCGACCGCCGCCGTCCCGAATTCCCCGTGCCCGCCCGGCGCTTCCAGGGCATCCGCGACCGCCGGGTGGCCCTGCTCGGAGTGGACGACCCGGAACACAACCGGCAGCGGCGGATGATGATCCCGGAGTTCACCGTCCGGCGCGCCACCCAGTTGCGGCCCTGGATCCAGCGGGTCGTGGACGAGCTGCTGGACCGGATGATCGCCCAGGGCCCGCCCGCCGACCTGGTCTCCGCCTTCGCGCTGCCCGTGCCGTCGACGGTCATCTGCTACCTGCTCGGCGTGCCGTACGCCGACCACGAGTTCTTCGAGGAGCAGTCCCGCCGACTGCTGCGCGGCCGGACGGCGGACGAGGCCGTGGCCGCGCGTGCCCGGCTGGAGGAGTACATCGGCGGGCTCATCGACGGCAAGGCGAAGCAGGCCGAGCCCGGCGACGGCATCCTCGACGACCTCGTCCACCAGCAGCTGCGCGACGGCGAGCTGCAGCGCGCCGAAGCGGTGTCTCTGGCCCTGATCCTGCTGGTCGCAGGCCACGAGACCACCGCCAACATGATCTCGCTGGGCACCTTCACCCTGCTCCAGCACCCCGACCGGCTGGCCGAACTGCGCGCCGACCCGGCGCTGCTGCCCGCCGCCGTCGAGGAGCTGATGCGGATGCTCTCCATCGCGGAGGGGCTGCAGCGCGTGGCGGTGGAGGACATCGAGATCGACGGTCACACGATCCGGGCCGGGGAGGGCGTGCTCTTCTCGACCTCCGTGATCAACCGCGACCCCGCGCAGTACGAGGATCCGGACACCCTGGACTTCCACCGCTCCGCCCGCCATCACGTGGCGTTCGGCTTCGGCATCCACCAGTGTCTGGGCCAGAACCTGGCCCGCGCGGAACTGGAGATCGCCCTCGGCAGCCTGCTGAACCGGCTGCCCGGCCTGCGCCTCGCCGTCCCGGCCGCGGACGTCCCGTTCAAGCGCGGCGACACGATCCAGGGGATGCTGGAACTCCCCGTGACTTGGTAAGAGGCTCAGCCCATGCGATTCAAGGTCAGCATCGACACGAACGTCTGCATCGGCGCCGGGCAGTGCGCGCTCACCGCCCCGAACGTCTTCACCCAGGACGACGAGGGCTTCAGCACCCTGCTCCCCGGCCGTGAGGACGGCACGGACGACACGATGGTCAAGGAGGCGGCCCGCGCTTGCCCGGTCGGCGCGATCACGGTGTCGGAGACCACCGGCTGATCCCGTCCGCACCGGCGGCCGCCACCAGCGCCCGCGCCGCCGCGCGGGCCTCGGCCGCCGGCCGGGTGCCGCCCGTGACGCCCGCCGTGACCATGGCCCCCTCGGCCAGCAGGAAGAGGGGACCGGTCAGGGCGGCGGGCAGCCGCGCCTCGGCCACGAGCGAGGCGAGGTAGCCGCGGAACGCCTCCTTGTGGGCGCGCACCTGCTCCGCCACCAGGGCGGAGGCCGGCCCCAGCTCGCCGTAGGCGTTGAGCCAGGCGCAGCCCCGGAAGCCGTCCTCGCCGAACCACTCCTCCAGCCAGTCGAACACGGCCGGGATCCGCCGCAGCGGGTCCCGCTCCCGCGCGACGTGCTCGGCCAGCCGCCGGCGCCAGCGCTCGTCGCGCCGGGCCAGATAGGCCGCGACGAGCTGTTCCTTGGCCGGGAACAGCTGGTACAGCCGCTTGAGGGAGAGGCCCGAGGCTCCGCGCAGCTCGTCCATGCCGACGGCCTGGATGCCGCGGCCGTAGAACAGTGCCTCCGCGGCGTCGAGAGCCCGCTCCCGGGCGGCCTCGGCGGTGAGCGGCGGTATCGGCATCTTTTGCCTCCCGGGTACGTACATTGACGCGAGAACGTGCGTTCTCCTATCGTAGCAGCCATCCGGAGAACGCTCGTTCTCCAGTGTTGCCGAAGCCCAGGAGGAGACCGTGACCGCCCGCCCGCCCCTGCCGCCGTTCACCCGCGAGACCGCCGCCCGGAAGGTCCAGGCCGCCGAGGACGCCTGGAACACACGCGACCCGCAGCGGGTGGCGCTCGCCTACTCGGAGGACTCCCGCTGGCGCAACCGCGACACCTTCGTCACCGGCCGCGCCGGGATCGTCGCGTTCCTCACCGCCAAGTGGCGGCGCGAACTGGACTACGCCCTGCGCAAGGACCTGTGGGCCTTCGACGGCAACCGCATCGCCGTCCGCTTCCAGTACGAGTGCCACGACGCGGACGGCCGGTGGTGGCGCTCGTACGGCAACGAGCTGTGGGAGTTCGACGGACACGGCCTGATGACCCGGCGTGAGGCCAGCATCAACGACGTCGCCATCGAGGAGCACGAGCGCCGGATCCTCGGCCCCCGGCCCGAGGCCGAGCGAGGGGCGTCCTTCCCGCTCCAGTAGGGTTCCCGGATGACCCGTGCGGCCGAGAAACCCTTCCTCTACGTCGTCGTCTGTGCGGCCGGCATCGCCGCGGCCGTGACCGAGCTGATCAGCGCCGCGCAGGAGCGGGACTGGGAGGTCGGTGTCATCGCGACACCGGTCGCCACGGGCGGCTTCTTCGACACCGAGGCGGTGGCGGCGCTGACGGGCCGTGCCGTCCGCTCGGCCTGGCGCACCCCGGCCGATCCGCGCCCGTTCCCGCCGCCGGACGCCGTGGCGGTCGCGCCCGCCACCTTCAACACCGTCAACAAGTGGGCGGCCGGCATCGCCGACACGCTCGCCCTCGGCACCCTGTGCGAGGCCGCGGGCCTCGGCATACCCGTGGCGGTCCTGCCCTGCGTGGCCGACGCCCTGGCCGCCCACCCCGCCTACCGGGACAGTCTGGCGCGGCTCGGCGCCATGGGCGTCCGTTTCGGTGAGCCGTACAACGGAGAAGTCCGGCCGGACGGCAGCCGGCCGGACTTCGCGTGGGGGCGGGCACTGGACCTGCTCGGGCCGCTCTGAGCCGAGGGCATACCGCGTTTCCGGCGCGGCGCTCAGCGGCAGGTCAGCTTCGGGCCCTCCAGCATGGCGCCGGTGTACATGCTCTGGCCGCGCGGCACCCAGTAGCCGAGCTTCGAGACGACCGACGAGCACTTCGCCCCGACGGTGACCTGGATCCTGATCCTCTCCGGGTGACCGGGCTGCAGCTCGGTCACCGTGCAGTCCAGCGAGTGCGCCAGCCGGGTCTTCGACGGGTAGCGGCCCACCAGCGGGTTCACGCAGCGGTGGTCGGCGCTGCGGATCCGCACGCCGGTGCCCTCCTCGCCGATCATGCCCAGCCGCGCGTTGCCGTCACCCTGGTCGCTGTCCCGGCGGATCGTGTACGTCACCGTCGTCGTGGCGTTGCGGCGCAGCACCGTCTTGTCGGTGGTGACGAAGTGCGTGGCCTTCTCCAGCGGCGCGGTCAGCGACAGGACGGCCCGCACCGTGCCCTTCAGGTCGACCCCGGCCGGCGACGACTTCACCCGCACGGCGGCGGAGATGTCGTACGCGCCCGGCCCCGCGTACAGCCGGGAGCCGGGCAGCGATCCGGTGCCCAGCGACTTGCCGGCGCGGCGCACCTCCCAGGTGCCCTCGGTACGGCAGGCGTAGTGCACCTTGGCGGCGGCGCCCCGGCAGGTGGCCGGGGCCGTGATGTTCAGCCTGGGGGAGCCGGTGTCCGCACACAGGCTGACCTGCGCCTGCTCGCCGTGGGGGCCGTGCAGCGTGCCCGCGGCCGCGCACAGCGTGCCCGGCGTCTCGGGCGCCGAGGCGGCTGCGGACTGCCCCCAGGCGCAGGCGGGGGTGACGAGGGCCAGCGGCAGCAGCGCTGCCCCGGCCAGGGTTCTGAGCGTGGTGGAACGTGTCGGCACCGCGTTTCCTCCGAGG
This sequence comes from Streptomyces sp. NPDC104106, assembly GCF_055584345.1. Taxonomy (NCBI): domain Bacteria; kingdom Bacillati; phylum Actinomycetota; class Actinomycetes; order Kitasatosporales; family Streptomycetaceae; genus Streptomyces; species Streptomyces sp. NPDC104106. Next base: position 380,872 of record NZ_JBVJMF010000006.1, on the reverse strand, counting down.
CGGCCGTGACCGGCCGGACGCCGGTCGTCTGCCGCCGAGGATGAGCCGACAGTACGACGATCCACCGGCTCCCACGCCGGTCGGTCACCTGGGGGCAGCAATATCAGCGCCCCTGCGCACCAGCGCGCCGAAGGGGGCAGGCCATGGCACCTGCGACGGCGCGTGGGGCCGCCCGGCGGAGCGTCACCGCGTTTTTCGGACGTATTGCGCGGCCCCCGGAGTCGACACGTCCCGGTCCCGCCGTACGATGCTCAGCCGCTCGCCCCAGCCGGCGAGTGCCTTGCGCAGGCCGCTGTCGGTGTACTCGACGTCCACGACCCGGTCGTCGAACGCCTTCGCGTACACCCCGCACTCGTCGTACTGCCCGCACTCCTCCGCCACCGCGAAGTCCAGCCCGGCCCGCCGGCGCTGCCCGGTCAGCGCAGCGGTGTTCTTCTGTCCGACGGCCAGGTGCCGGGCGTGCGCGTGCCGGGACAGCAGGGTCATGAACGCGGTCGCGTCGGACGCGGTGAGCAGGTGGTGGGAGCGGGTGTAGCTGTCGTAGTTGTCCGGCTCGACGGCGTCGAAGCCCTTCTCCGCGCAACCGTCGATCCAGCGGTTCACCCGCTCGGCCACCCGCTCCCGCTTGGCCGGGGTGCCGATGTCGAGCAGCGGCTCGTTCCAGTCCTCGTCGATGACGACCCCGCCGTGCGCGTCACGCAGCAGCAGGTCGGCGGGCCAGGAGGAGCGCTCGTCGGGCTGGCCCTGGAAGGCGTTGACGTAGCAGATGTTGTACAGCCCCCGGGCGGGCGAGCCGGAGCGGTCGCGGCTGACGATCCGCACCCCCGCGGGCGGGGGATAGGCGCCGCCGATCTGGTAGTCGAACCCGGCGTGGCGCGGCGGCAGCCGCACCGCGGCCGGCGCCGGCGAGCCGTGCCCGTCCCGGTCACCGCCCGCCGGACCGCCGTCCCGAGCACCGCCCCCGGAGCCGCCGCCGGCGCAGCCGGCCAGGGCCGACACGGTGACGACCAGGGCCGCTGCCAGAGCGCCGGCGGTCCGCACGGAACCCGCGGCGCGGTGAACACCCTTGGGGGACAAGTCCGCTCCATCCTGCGCACGCCGGGCGGCGCGGCACGTGTCAGGATCAAATCGCCCGCGTGTTCCCCTCGTCAAATCCGTGCCGGTGCACGCCGTACGCTCGGTCGTGACCATCGTTTCCGACGGCGGGAGCAGCATCGATGCAGTACGTGAAGCTCGGTTCCACGGGCCTGGACGTGTCGCGGATCTGTCTGGGCTGCATGACCTACGGTCTGCCTGACCGCGGAGTCCACGAGTGGACCCTCGACGAGGAGGCGTCCCGCCCGCTCATCCGGCAGGCGCTGGAGGCGGGCGTCAACTTCTTCGACACCGCCAACGTCTACTCCGACGGCACCAGCGAGGAGATCGTCGGCAAGGCCCTGCGCGATTTCGCGAACCGCGACGAGATCGTGCTGGCCACCAAGGTGAACGGCCGGATGCGGCCGGGCCCCAACGGGGCGGGGCTGTCCCGCAAGGCCATCATGACCGAGATCGACCACAGCCTGCGCCGCCTCGGCACCGACTACGTCGACCTGTACCAGATCCACCGCTACGATCACGCCACCCCGGTCGAGGAGACGATGGAGGCGCTGCACGACCTGGTCAAAGCGGGCAAGGTCCGCTACATCGGGGCGAGTTCGATGTACGCCTGGGAGTTCTCCAAGGCCCAGTACACGGCCGAGCGGCACGGCTGGACGAAGTTCGTCAGCATGCAGAACCACTACAACCTGCTCTACCGCGAGGAGGAGCGGGAGATGCTGCCGCTCTGCGCCGACCAGGGCGTCAGCGCGCTGCCGTGGAGCCCGCTCGCCCGCGGCCGGCTCACCCGCGACTGGGGGACGGTCACCGACCGCAGCGCCGCCGACAACTTCGGCAGCCGTCTGTACCTGGACAGCGACCGCTCGATCGTCGAGGCCGTCACCCGCATCGCCGAGGCGCGCGGCGTCCCGCGCGCCCGGGTCGCCCTCGCCTGGCTGCTCCACCAGCCCACGGTGGCGGCCCCGATCGTCGGCGCCGGCAAGCCCCACCACATCGAGGACGCGGTGGCGGCCGTCGAACTGGAGCTGAGCGAGAAGGAGATCGAGGAACTGCAGCAGCCGTACACGGCACGGGCGATCAGCGGTCACTGAGCCGTCAGTGCGGTCCCTGCGGCACGAACTCCGTGCCGCACGGGCCGCCCCCCTCGCTGAGCGGCAGGGGGACGCGCTCGCCGCTCATGGTCAGCGTCCGGTAGTACGCGCCGATCCGCTCGGCCGAGCGCCCCACGTAGTGCCCGATGAAGGAGCGCCGGAAGCGGTCGGCCGAGCGGTTGGGACCCGAGCCGTGCACCAGGCTGCCGTTGAAGAACAGCACGTCCCCCGGCGCCAGATCGACGGGCACGGGCACGAGTCCGGGCGGCGGCGGGACGTATTCACGGGCGAACGACACGCCCTCGTCGGCGAGTTCGGGACAGAACAGGTCCATCCGATGGGTGCCGGGGACGACTTCGAGGCCCCCGTTGTCCCGGTCGATCGGCTCGCAGGCCACCCATGCCGCGATGCACGTGCCCGGCTCGACCCGCAGATAGAAGTTGTCCTGGTGCAGCGCCTGCCCGCGCGCGCCCGGGGGCTTGAAGTAGAACATGCTCTGCGCCGCCAGCACCTCCTCGCCGAACAGCGTCTCCAGGACGGTCCGCAACCGGGCGTCCAGCAGCAGTTCCCGGGCCGGTGCGCTGAATTCGTGCGGCTGCATCACCCGCGGGTAACGGCGCAGCGGGTCGGGGTCGGCCGGGCGCGGTGCGAAGTGCCCCGGGACCGGGCCGGCCGCGTGCAGCGCCGCGAAGTGAGCGCACACAGCCTCGGCCTCGGCCCGGTCGAACAGGCCGCGTACGACGGTGAACCCGTCCTCCTCGAACCGCTGCCGGAGTGCGCCGGGCAGTAGGGGGTCGTTGTCCGTGACGGTCATGGGTCCGCTCCTGGGGTTCGCTGGGCGTGGCGTGACGTGGGGTACGTCCGTCACGCTAGGGCGGTGCGCCCGACGGGAGGATGTCCGTGCCTGCTGAGGAACTGCCCGGGGCGGCTGCCGCCGGTGACCCCTCACCGCCGCCCGGCCTGGTGGTGACCGGCCGCCACGACCAGCGGCCGGGCTACGGTGTGCACCGGCCCCGGGGCTCGGACAGCTGGCTGTTCACCTTCACGACGGGCGGCGGCGGCCTGCTCCGCCAGGGCACCGCCCGCGCCCGGGCCGGCACGGGGGACCTGGTGGTCCTCGCGCCCGGCACCCGCCACCGGTACGCCGTCGCACCCGACGCCGGGCACTGGCGCTTCTGGTGGACCCACTGCGGTGCGCGCCCGGCCTGGACGCCCTGGCTGGCCCCGTACGCCGTGGCCGACGGCCTGTACGCGCTGCCGTCCGTCCCCGCCGCCCTGCACGACCGGATCGGGGCGGCCTTCACCCGGATGTTCCCGGACGAACGCGCCTCCCGCGAGCCCGACCCGGTCGTCGTGGCCGACGGTTTCCCGGCGCGGGAGCTGGCGCTCTGCGCGCTGGAGGAGGTGCTCCTGCTCGCGGCCGGCGGCGCCCGGACTATGAGCGCCCCACCGGAGGCCGATCCCCGGGTGCGCCGCGCCGAGGAGCTGATCGCCGCCGACCCCGGCGCCCCGCACACCGTCCGCTCGCTCGCCGGGAGCGTCGCGCTGTCCCCGTCCCGCTTCGCCCACCTGTTCGCCCTGCGCACCGGCCGGTCCCCGATGCGGGCCCTGCGCGAGGCCCGGCTGCGGCACGCGGCCCTGCTGCTGCGGGCCACCGACCTGACGGTGGAGCGGGTGGCGGAGGCCTCGGGATTCCCGAGTCCCTACCACTTCAGCCGGGTGTTCCGGGAGCACTACGGGATGCCGCCCGGCGCCTACCGGGCGGGTGGGCGGCGGTAAGGGGGAGGAATGCGATCGGCTCGGCCGATCGCCTTTGACAGATAGTCAACAGAAAAGCTTCCGGGCTGAATAGGGAAAAGCGTGAGATCCCTTGTTCCACACTGCTTGCTGTGCGAAAGTGTGCGCTGTCCGCGTGCAGACAATTACATTCGCCGCTGCATGCGCAGGCCGCTCACCGTACACCCCCCACGCTTCACAAGAGCCGCCTCCGGTGGACGCCAGAGCTGCCCCATCACCCCCATACCCGTTGGTATGTACTAATTCCCGTATCGCGTCTGGAGGAATTGCGGCCGTGAATGAGGCAGGCCTGTCGGACGAGGAACTGAGCGCCGAACTGAAGAAGTGGACGGGCGCCACACCCGCGCTGCATCCCGTCGGGGAACTGCTCGACCGGCACTGGGAGGCCGCCTTCGCCTACGCCCGGCTGTGCACGGACGGGACGCGCGCGGCCGGCATGCTCACCACCGCCGCTTTCACCCGCCTCTTCGGCGCCTCGCTCCGGCAGACCGGCCCGAGCGCCGCCTGGCGGCCCCAGCTGCTCGTCACCGTCCGCCGGATCGCCGCCGAGTGGGACGCCGACGGCCGCCAGGAACTCCTCCACCCGGCACTGCGGTCCAGCGCCACCGGCGAGCGCGCCTCCGCACGGCTGCTGCCCCCGCCCGGCCGCCGGCTGCTCTCCCGCGCCTTCCAGCGGATCCCGCAGACCTCCCGCGCCGTGCTGTGGCACACCGAGGTCGAGGCCGAACCCCTCGCCGTACCCGCGGCCCTGCTCGGCCGGTCCGAGGAGGACGCGCGCGTCGAACTGCGCCGGGCCCGCGAGCGGTTGCGCGAGGAGTGCCTCCAGGTGCACCGCGAACTGGCGCCCGACGCGGAGTGCCAACGCTATCTGCGCATGCTCGACGTGACCTACCGGCGCGGCGGCGTCGACGTGGACCCCGACCTGGGCCGGCATCTGGCCCACTGCACCCACTGCCGCCGCACCGCCGACCAACTCGCCTGCTTCAACAGCGGGTTGGGTCTCGCGCTGGCGGAGGCCGTGCTCGGCTGGGGCGCCCGGGACTACGTGGTCGCGTGCGCGAGCCGTACCGAGGAACCGCCCGCCCCGGCCCCGGCGCCGGCCGCGCCCCCGTCCGGCGAGTCCTTCACGTCCGCCGGGCCGGCGGAGCAGGACAGCGACTCCGCCACCCCCACCCGCCGTCGGGGCGCCGTACCGCCGCCGCGCCGCACCCCTGCCGCCCCCGCACGTCCCCGCGGCTCCGCCGGGCCCCCGCACCGGCGCCGTCCCCCCGCCGCCGACGCGTCCGCCTCCTGCGGCCCGTCCGCCGGCTCCGATGACGAGCCGGCCCCTTCCCGCCGTGCGGGCCGGCGTGCCGCCCGGCGCGCCCGGCGCCGTCAGCTCGCCCTGGCCGTGGGCACCGTGAGCGGTCTGGTCGTGCTGCCCCTGGTGCTGTGGTCGGTGCTCGGCTCCGGGGACCGCCCGGCTCCCGGCGGGGGCGGCGACGCGTCCCGGGCGCCGGGCAGGGGCGCGTCGAGCCCGGGCGCGTCCTGGACCGGGACGGGTGCCGCCGGGCGGGGCGGGGCCGTGCACGGCCGGCTGCGCAACCTCGCGTCGGGGCTGTGCGTCGCGGTCGTCGGCGGCCAGGCCGTCCAGGGCGCCGAGACCGAACTCGCCCGCTGCGGCGCGACACCGAGCCAGCAGTGGTCGTACGAGGCCGACGGACGCCTGCGCAACTCCGCCGCGCCCGACCTGTGCCTGGACTCCAGCATCGGCTTCTCGGTCCGCCTCGCTCCCTGTGCGGCCACCGGCGCGGCGGCCCGGAACATCCGCTACGACTTCACGCTCCAGGGCGTCCTCGTGCCGCGCTGGAACCAGGACCTGGCGCTCACCCCCGCGGCCACCGACGGCTCCGGCGCGCTGGTCACCAAGAACCGCGCCACCGGCGCCGACCAGCGCTGGTCCGTGGACACGGCCAAGCCTGACCTGCAGATGCAGAACGTCAACTGGGACAGCCCCAGCGACCCTTCACCCGCCGCCACGCCGCGCTCCGCGCCCCCCGCGCCGGCGCCCACGCCCGAGCCGTCCCGCACCACCGCCACCCCGGACCCGACGCCCCCGCCCACCACGGCCGGCCCGGACCCCACGCCCTCCACCTCACCGCCCCCCTGCTCGGCGTACCCCTACTCCTGCGGGTGGGGCGGCGGAGGGTACGGCGGGTACGGAGGCGGCCGGCACCGGCGCTGAGCCGGCAGGCCGCCGTGGGTACGCTCCCCGGCCCGCCCGTCGGGCGCCGCTCAGGGGTGGTGCGGTGGCGGAGGCGGGATCGTGCGCAGAGAGGGGGCCGGTTCCGGCCAGACCAGGAGCACCGGGCAGGGGGCGTGGTCGACGGCGAACCGGCTCGCCGGGCCCAGGCTGTGCGGGCCGAGGCGGGAGCGGTCACCGTCGCGGGCCAGCACCAGCAGGTCGGCGCCCTCGCAGGCGGCCACCACCTCCCGCTCGACCCGGCCCGCCCGCTCCTCGCGCGCACACGGCCGGCCCAGCCGTCCGGCCGCCGCGTCGAGCAGCTCGGCGGCCGACGTGCCCCCCAGCGCCTCCAGCCGGTCGCCCGGATCACGCTCCGGCCGCCCGCGCCCCAGCAGCCCCGCGAACGCCCCGTGCGCGAGTCCCGGCACCTCGGCCCCGCTGACGTGCAGCAGCACCACCTCCGCGGTGTCCGGGGCGTGGCGGTGCACGGCGTCCACGCAGGCGGGCCAGGTGCCCTCGACGAGCCAGGCGATCACACGCATCCGGTCGGCCTCCTCGCGGTACGGACGGTCTCTCAGAGAATCTGCAGCGATCCCCACAGTGCCACCACCGCGACCGCGAGCGAGGACGGCACGGCGACCAGGCCCAGCCGGGTGAACTCGCCGAGGCCCACGCCGTGCTCGTGCTGGTGCACGATCCGCCGCCAGAGCAGCGTCGCCAGCGATCCCGCATAGGTCAGGTTCGGGCCGATGTTCACGCCCAGCAGCACGGCCAGCACGGCGCCCGCACCGGCCGGCGCGGCCAGCGGCAGCAGGACCAGCACCGCCGGGAGGTTGTTGATCAGGTTCGCCAGGAGGGCGGCCAGCGCGGCGGTGCCGAGCAGGGCGAGCAGGCCCGTGCCGCCCGGCAGCACATGGCCGAGGACGTCGGCGAGCCCATTGTCGACGACCGCCCGCACCACGATGCCCAGCGCCAGCACGAACGCGAGGAAGGCGGGGGCGGCCGCCCGTACGACGGTCAGCGGGGTGGCCTTGCGGCGCACCAGCGCCCGGCCCGCCAGCACCAGCGCGCCCGCCGCCGCGACCCAGGCGGGGTCCACTCCGAACGCCGACGCCACCACGAACCCCGCCAGCGTGCAGCCGACGGTGCTCACCGCGAACAGCGGCAGCCGCGGTGCCTCGCCGGGGTCCTGGCCCACCGGGGCGGCCGCCGCGAGGTCACGGGCGAAGAACCGGCGGAAGACGACGTACTCGGCGCCGATCGCCACGAGCCACGGCAGCGCCATCAGCGCCGCGAACCGGGTGAAGCTCAGCCCGCTCGCCGCGAACGCCAGCAGGTTCGTCAGATTGGACACCGGCAGCAGCAGCGACGCCGTGTTCGACAGATGCGTACAGGCGTAGATGTGCGGCTTGGGCCGTACGCCGGTCCGGGCGGCCGTGGCGAAGACCACCGGGGTGAGCAGCACGATGGTGGCGTCCAGGCTGAGGACGGCGGTGATGACGGACGCCAGCGCGAAGACCGCCGTCAGCAGCCGCACCGGCCGGCCCGCCGCCCAGCGGGCCATCCACGCCCCGCAGGCCTGGAACAGCCCCTCCACGTCGCAGAAGTGGGCGAGCACCAGCACGGCCGCCAGGAACCCGACCACCGGCCCGAGCCGCTCGACCTCCGCCCGGGCGTGGTCGAGGGAGATCGCGCCGGTGGCGATCGCGACCCCGGCGGCGGGCACGGCCAGGACCGCCTCCGGCCGGCCGAAGGGCCGTACGACGGCCCAGGCGAGTACGGCGACGAGGAGCACGGCGGAGAGCGCTTCGGCGAGCGGGGTGTTCAGGGCGGGTCCCTTCACGATCGATCATGTGGTGCCCGCCCATGAAAACAGACGAAGTTGAACCTGTTACGACGGCTGGCTGCCCGCTGCGCCCAGGAACTCCGCCCAGCCGCCCGCCGGGGACTGTCCGGGCACCAGGGTGCGCAGCTTGCGCAGCACCGCCTGGTCCTGCGCCTCCAGCCAGTGCACGAGCTGTTTGAACGACACGAACCGCACGTCGTCGCCGTACGCGGCCATCTTTCCGATCGCCTCCTCGACGGCGTCCATGTAGATGCCGCCGTTCCAGCGCTCGAAGTGGTTGCCGATGAAGAAGGGGGCGCGGTTGGTCGTGTACGCCCGCTGGAATCCGGCCACATAGGCGTCGCGGGCCTGGGTGCGCCAGGCGTCGTACTGGGCGCGGTCGCCGTTCGGGTTGCCGCCGGACTGGTTGAACATCATGTTGTAGTCCATCGACAGCACCTGGAAGGAGTGCCCGGGGAACGGGATCGACTGCAGCGGGAAGTCCCAGATCTTCCCGCCCTGCACCTTGCCCGGCCAGACCTGGAGCCCGCCGGGGGAGCTGGCGTCGTACTTCCAGCCGAGGGCGGCGGCCGTGGGCAGCAGATTGGACTGGCCCTCCAGGCAGGGGGTGCGGCCGCCCATCAGCTCCTTGCGGTAGTCGAAGGGGAGCGGGTCGAGGTCCGTGAAGCCCGTGTTGGTCTTCCACTGCGTGACGAAGGCCATCGCCTGGTCGATCTCGCTGCGCCACTCGGCCGCGGACCAGTTGCGCACCCCGGTCGCCCCGCAGAAGTGCCCGTTGAAGTGGGTGCCTATCTCATGTCCCTCCAGCCAGGCCGCGCGGACCTGCTGGAGGGTGGCGTGGATGTGCCGGTCGGCGAGATAGCCGATGTCGGAGGCGCCGACCCGGTGCTGCGGCGGGCGGTACAGGTGCTTCTTGGACTCGGGCAGGGCGTAGATGCCGCTGAGGAAGAAGGTCATCTTGGCGCCGTGGTCGGCGGCCACCTTGCGGAAGCGGGAGAAGAGCTGGTTGCTCAGCTCGCCCGCGCCGTCCCAGGAGAACACCACGAACTGCGGCGGCTTCCGGCCCGGCTTCAGCCGCTCGGGCGTCGGCTGGTGCGGCTGGGCGCCGGTGTCCGCGGTGGAGCCGTCGCCGATCGGCTTCGCCGGCCGGGCCTGGGCGGTGCCGTTGCCGTCCGGGCCGGCCGGGCCGCCGACCGACAGGCCGGTGCCGGAGGAGCACGCGGCCAGCGTGCCCAGGGCGCCGGCCGCCGCGCCCGCCGTCAGCACCCGCCTGCGCGATATCCCGCTCATCGTGTCCCCGATTTCCTTCTCGCGGCCCCCTGTGGGGCCTGCTCGCCGTGCGGTCGACGGGTTCGATCGCGCAGAGCGGGAAGAAAGATCGGGGCCGGCGGCCGCTGTTGCCGTCCTGTGACAGTTGTGGCGCGGTCATGACGCACCCCGCGGTCCCGGCCGGGACCGCGGGGTGCGCCGGTGCGTTCCGGAGAGGGTCAGGGGGCCGTGCCGGGGGCGAGCACGGTGAGGAACACGGACGAGGAGTTCCCGCCCACGGGCACCGCCCCGCCCGTCCAGACGACCTTCAGGGAGTCCCGCTCGTCCGGCGGGGTCACCAGCAGCGCCGCCGGGGTGGCCGTGTTCGCGCCGCTGACCTGCGGGTTGGAGAACGTCAGCCCTGCCCAGGCGCTCTGCCCCGGCCTGAGCGTGACGGTCGCCGGGGAGCCCGACTCGCGCTTGGGGTCCGGGCCGAGCCGGCCGCCGGAGGCGCTCACGAACGCCGCGCCCGGATAGCCGTGCAGGGTGCAGGTCCGCCCGGAGGCGTTCGTGAGCACGACGGGGAAGTTCTCCTGGCCGGCGCCCGGGTCGTTCCGGCCCACGGAGGCGCGCAGCTGAGAGGTGTGGCAGCGGGAGGAGGCGGCCGCCGAGGGGGCCGTACCGGTGCCGCCGCCCGCCGAGGCCGTCGGACGCGGGGCGGACGACGGGGCGGCGCCGGTGCCGGCGGCGCCGGCCGACGGGGCGGAGGAGCCCGGCGGCGGGCTCTGGGTGCCGCCCGTCGCGGGCGCGGCCGTACCGGACGACGTAAGGGGCGGGTTGCTCTGGACGTCGTGGCTGCTGCTGCCGCACGCGGTCAGCAGGCCCAGCACGGCGAACGTACCGACGAGCAGGGCACCGTGCCGCGCGGACCGGGGTGCGTACACCATGTCGCTCAACTCTCCTGGGGGTCAGGGCACGCGGCAGAACGCGTACCTCAGGCGCCGAGTGCGCCGTTGTCCCACTCCGATGCGCGCAGCGCCCGAAAAGTTCGGCACACGCCGGGTTTCTTCCCCGCCGTGACCCCCGACAGGCGTCGCTCAGCCCACCCGCAGCGAACGGAGTATCCCGTCCGTGGCGTCGCCGGTTCCCTGCTCGCGCACCTGTACGTACACCTCGGGTTGACCCGGGCCGTCCGCCGGGGCCAGTGCGGACTCCGTGACCGAGCCGCCGTCGGGGCAACCGCTCCAAGCCCGCACCAGGCCGTGGAAATCCGCGTCGGCGAAGTCGCGGCTGCCGGAGTAGCGACAGCCGGAGTGGGTGAGGGCCCGCACCTTCCCGGACAGGTCGCCGTGGTCGCTCACCCCGACGAACACGCCATTCACCGGCTTGCCCAGATCGGACCACCGGGTCAGGTCGTCGGCGACCACCAGCCCCGGCTCGTGCCCTTTGGCCAGCCCCAGCACCCCCGGGTCCCAGCCGGAGTCGCGCAGCTCGTGGCCCCAGCTCGCGGGCACCCGCAGCACGACGCGCCCGCTCGTGTCGCTCACGCGGGTCCCGTCCGAGGGGGCGCCGCGCTGGAGGACGACGGTCACCGCCACCGCGGCCGCGGCGGCGGCGAGGACCGCGGCCAGCGACATCGTGACGACGTTGAGGCGGCCGCGCACCCCGTCCAGCCGCCGGGCGGACCGCGCCGCCGGCGGGGCCGCGGCCAGCCGGTCCAGTTCCCGCGCGAACTCCTGTGCGCCGGGCCAGCGGCGCGCCCGGTCGGGCTCCAGGGCGCGCAGCACCGCCCGCTCCACGTCCTCACCGAGGCCCGGCCGCAGGTGCCGGGGCGGCACGACCCGGCCCGGGGCCCCCGGCACGCTGCCGGTGAGCAGCTCGTAGCCGACCGCGCCCAGGCTGTAGACGTCGGCCCGCTCGTCGATGCCCTCACCGGGCTCGGCCTGCTCCGGCGGCTGGTAGCCCGCCGAACCCGCGGCCAGCGTCAGCACCGAGGCCTGCGCGAGGCTCTTGGCGAGGCCCAGGTCGGCCAGCAGCACCCGGCGGGTGCCGTCCGGGGCGGTGTGCAGCAGCACGTTGGTCGGCTTGATGTCGCGGTGCACGATGCCCGCCTCGTGCAGCGCGGCGGCGCCGCGCGCGGCCTCCGCGGTCAGCGCGAGTGCGTCCCGCTCCGGCAGCGGACCGTCCGTCAGCAGGTCGGCGAGGGTGCCGCCGTCGGCGTACTCCATCACGAAGTAGGGCCTGCCGTCCGGGAGTTCACCGATGTCGTAGACCTGCACGATCCGGTTGGAGCCGGCCCGGCGCAGCAGCCGGGCCTCGGACAGGAAGCGCTCCCGGATGTCGAGCCGGTGTGTCCAGTTCTCGGCGAGGACCTTCACCGCGACCGGGGCCTGGAGCTCTTCGTCGCGGGCGAGCCACACCGTGGCGAAGGCGCCGCTGCCCAGCGGCCGTTCGAGGCGGTAGCGGCCGATCCGCTCCAGGGAGTGCATAGGACTATCATGCCTGGCCTGAGATCGACTCGAAGGGGGGCCCGTCCGTGCAGGACCAGGCGCCGATGGAAGACCTCGCCCGACGGGCCGCCGCCGGCGACAACGTTGCCCTGGACCGGCTGCTGGCCGAGATCCGGCCGGAGATCGTGCGGCGCTGCGGACGCTTTCTGCCCTGCCGGGAGGACGCCGAGGAGGCCGCGCAGGACGTGCTGCTCCAGGTCGCCCGGCACATCACGGCCTTCGAGGGCCGCAGCCGCTTCGGGACCTGGCTCTACACGGTGGTCGCCAACTGCTGCCGGCAGAAGTACCGCGAGCTGAAACGGCGCGCGGCCGAGCAGCCGGCCGCCATCGAGCCCGCGCACGCCGTCGACCCGCGCACCACCAGCGTCATCGCCGGCTCCCGGGTGGACCTGCTGGAGGCCCTGGACCGCCTGGAGCGCACGCATCCGCACCTGGTCGCGCCGCTGGTCTACCGCGACCTCTGCCAGCTGGACTACGCCGAGGTCGCCGAGCGTGTCGGCATCCCGCTCGGCACCCTCAAGTCCCGCCTGCACGAGGCCCGCAAGCAGGTACGGCCCTGGCTGGCGGGCGGCTGAACCGGCCCGGCGGACGCGTCACAGGCTGTCCACCTCGAACAGCGCCAGCTCCGCCCAGATCGTCTTGCCCTCCGGGGTGTGCCGGCTGCCCCAGCGCTGGGTGAGCTGGGCGACCAGCAGCAGGCCCCGGCCGCCCTCGTCGAAGGTCTTCGCCCGGCGCAGATGCGGGGCGGTGTGGCTGGCGTCGGAGACCTCGCAGATCAGGGTGGTGGCGTCGTGGATCAGCCGCAGCCGGATGGGGTGGGCGCCGTACCGGATGGCGTTGGTGACCAGCTCGCTGACCACCAGCTCCGTGGTGAACGACGCCTCGCTCAGTGCCCAGTCGTCCAGCTGCTCCACGACCTGCTTGCGGATCGGCGCGACCAGCGCCGGGTCGGCCGGGATCTGCCAGGTCGCCACCTGCGCGGCGGGCAGGCCCCGGGTGCGGGCGAGCAGCAGCGCCACGTCGTCGGCGGAGCCGCCCGGCGGCAGCAGGGTGTGCAGCACGCGGTCGCACGTCTCGTCCAGGGAGCCCGCCCCGGCTTCGAGCGCCTCGGACAGCATCTCCCGGCCCGCCTCCGGGTCCCGCTCCCGGGACCACACCAGCCCGTCGGTGTACAGCGCGAGGACGCTGCCCTCGGGCAGTTCCACCTCCGTGGCCTCGAAGGGCAGCCCGCCCAGCCCCAGCGGGGGACCGGCCGGCAGCTCCAGCGCCCGCGGGGCGCCGCCCGGCCGGATCAGCACCGGCGGCGGATGCCCGGCGCGGGCCACGGTGCAGCGCCGCGACACCGGGTCGTAGACGGCGTACACGCAGGTCGCGCCGACCTCACCGGGGCTGCCCTCCGTGCCGGACTCCTCCGACAGCCGGACCACCAGGTCGTCCAGGTGGGTGAGCAGTTCGTCCGGGGCCAGGTCGATGTCGGCGAGGGTGCGCACGGCGGTGCGCAGCCGGCCCATGGTGGCCGAGGCCTCGACGCCGTGTCCGACGACGTCCCCGACGACCATGGCGACCCGCATCCCGGACAGCGGGATCACGTCGAACCAGTCGCCGCCCACCCCGGCCCGCGCGGCCGGCAGATAGCGGGAGGACACCTCCAGCGCGGCCGTGCGCGGCAGGATGCGGGGCAGCAGGCTGCGCTGGAGCGCGAGCGCGGTCTCCCGCTCGCGGGAGTAGCGGCGGGCGTTGTCGACGCAGACGGCGGCGCGCGCGGTGATCTCCTCGGCGAGCAGCACGTCGTCCGCGGTGAACGCGTCCGGGCTGCGGTGCCGGGTGAGGACCGCGACGCCCAGGGTCAGCCCGCGCGCCCGGATCGGCACCGACATCGAGGAGTGCATGCCGAACTCCCGCACCCGCTGGGCGCGCGCGGTGTGCCAGGTCAGCCACTCGTCGATGTCCCCCTCGGCCACGGAGGCGACGATCGTGTGGCCCGCGGTCAGCGAGTCGGCCTGGGGGGACCCGGCCGGGTACGGCTCGGCCTGCCCCGGCGCGATCACCGCCTCCGGGACGTCCGGGAGCACCGACCGGTGGGCGATCCGGCGCAGCGTGACCGGTGCCGTGAGGCGGGCCGGCGGCTCGTCGCCGTGCTCCTGCGGGTCCAGCAGGTCGATGGTGACGAAGTCGGCGAGGGCGGGCACGCACACATCGGCCAGCTCCTGAGCCGTCCGGGTGACGTCCAGCGTGCTGCCGATGCGCACGCTCGCCTCGTTGACCAGCTGCAGCCGCTGGCGGGCCCGGTAGTTGTCGGTGACGTCGTGGGCGGCCATGCACACCCCGCGCACCCGGCCCTCGGGGTCGAGGACCGGGGCCATGCGGGCGAGCCAGGCGTGGGCGCGGTCCTCGCCGCCGGTGCGGGTGAAGGTCTGCACGTCCTCCGGCCGGCCGGTGGTCACCACCCGGAGCATGGCCCGCTCCAGTTCCTCGCTCTGCGGTCTGCCGCCGATCTCGGCGACCCGCAGGCCCCGCACCCGCTCCTCCCGCAGCCCGACGATGTCGGCCATGGCGTGGTTCATCCGGCGCAGCCGCAGGGTGTCGTCGTAGACAGCGAGCGCGCACGGTGACTGGATCAGGCCGGCCTCGCCGAGCGGGTCGTCCGGGGCGGGCGGCTCGCCGCCGGCCAGCGGCGTGACCACGAGCCAGTCGCCGCCGTGTCCGTCGTGGGGCGGCCTGCGGTGGGCGAGCAGCCAGACCGGGACCGTACGGCCGTCCCGGTGACGCAGATCGACCGTTCCCTGCCAGCGGGGGCCCGGGGGAACGCCCGGGGAGCCGTCCCCGGCCAGCAGGCGGGCGGCGGGGCGGCCCACCACGGCTTCCGGCGGGTGGCCGAGCAGGCGTCGGGCGCCCTCGTTCCACTCCACCAGCGTTCCGTCGTCGTCGATGACAGCCCGGGCCGTCGCCGCGTCGTCGAACGGATAGACCCGGCTCATCCTCGCCGCTCCCAAGCGCGCACTCACAGTGAACAGGTGGCACCACTTCCGTTCCAGCGTAGTGCTTGGGGCCCGCCCGGGAGCCGCGGCCCCCCGCCCGGGCGGCCGGTCCGTCGAACGCGGTCAAGGGGGAATTCCGGACGATGCGTGGCCGAGGACGGACAGAGGGTTCCGGACCCTTGACGATCGTGTGCGGCAGGACGTCAGAATCTGTTTGTTCACGATCAATTGTGAGTGCTTCTGGGCCCTGATCAGGGAAAGCCGCCATGACGGTCACTCGCCGATCGGTTCTGGTCGCAGCCACGGCAACACCCGCGGCCGGAGCACGCTTGCGCACCGCGGCGGCCCCGGCCGCCTCCGCGGGCGCCGGCGGCCGCCACACCGTGCCGCTGCGGGACGGCTGGCGCTTCGCGCTGGTCAGCCCGGACGGCAACACCGACCCGGCCGGCGCCTACGGCCGGGCCGCCGACCCCGGCTACGACGACTCGGGCTGGCGGGAGGTCGCCGTCCCGCACGACTGGAGCATCGAGCAGATCCCCACCACCGACCACGGCACCACCAGCGGCACCGGCTTCCTGCCGGGCGG
Source organism: Streptomyces sp. NPDC104106 (assembly GCF_055584345.1). Lineage (NCBI taxonomy): Bacteria > Bacillati > Actinomycetota > Actinomycetes > Kitasatosporales > Streptomycetaceae > Streptomyces > Streptomyces sp. NPDC104106. The sequence continues at coordinate 365,497 of NZ_JBVJMF010000006.1, read as the reverse complement.
CCTCGGCTGGTAACGGCTCGCCTTCACCCTCCCGCCGCAGTACGCGGGCCGGCGGGTCTCGGTGGAGTTCGACCGCGTCTCCATGGACTCCTACGTCTACTGCAACGGCACCGAGGCGAACGGCGCGTCGTCGCGGTCCTCGGCACGCACGGCGGGCGCGCCGCGCTGCCCTGGCAGGGTGAGCGAGGTGAGCGCGATGCCGGCCGGTGTCGAAACGCCGGTCAGCAGCAGGTCGCCCAGCGGACTCGGGTGGAGGGTGTGCACGGTGCCGGTGTTCATCGGTACTCCCGGTGGTCACGGTGGTGCTGCTTCCTTCCGCGCTGCCGAGTCTGCTGCGCCGCACGCGCCGGGACCGGCGGGAAAGGGACAGGGATCTCGCGTCCTCTCGGCGCCCGGAGGTACCGTCCTGATTGGGGTCTGACCTGGCAGTATTTACGGGTAAGTACCCCACGGCGTACCCTGAGGGGCATGCCAGCTCTCAACGTGGAGTTCAGCGACCGGGAACTTGAGGACCTGCGCCAGATCGCCAAGGAACGCGGTACGTCGATGAAGGCCCTCGTGCGCGAGGCCGCCGCCGCCGACATCGCCCGGCACCGCGCGCTCCAGGAGGGCGCCGAGGCCTTCCGCCGGTTCTTCGCCGCGCACGCCGAGGAGTTCGCGGCGGCCTTCCCCGACGACGAGCCCCCCGCCAAGGACGAGGCCGCCTGATCGATGCCCTCCGTCATTCATATCGACGTCCCCTGGCTGCTCCAGCGCCATGAGGAGGTCCTGCCCGACCAGCCCGCGGTGGACGACTTCTCCGCCCTGGTCGCCGCCGTCGCCCGGCACCGCGTGGACCCGCCCCGGCTCGGTGTGGACTCCGATCCCGCCTGGCGGGCCGCAGCCCTGCTGCACACCCTCGCCGTGCTCAAGCCGCTGCCCGCGGCCAACGCCCGCTTCGCCTGCGCGACCGCCGTGGCCTACATGTTCGTCAGCGGCGTCGGCATCGACCCGCCCTACGGCGCTCTCGTCGACCTCGCCCGCGATCTGATCTCCGGCAAGGCGGACGTGTACGGCGCGGCCGACCGGCTGCGTTCCTGGCAGATCTGAGCGGATCGGGCCGCCCGGTCGGCCGCGCCCGCCCCGGCCGGCGGGGGAAGCCGCCTGGGCCGTCGGCCGGGGCGGGGGACACGGGGCCTTTTCGGAGAGGGCCGGTGCCACTCCACCACCGGGCCGTGCGCCGCGGGAGCGAGCGCGGCCGCGGGGTGCGTGCGCGCGCTTCACACGGGGTGCGCGCAGTACCGAATGAGGCCGCCCGAGAACGACCGTGACCAGTTGGTTTCTGACTTTCTTTCAAACCTGTCGATATTGTGCGGGCGCCCTGTTGCTCATGTGGAAGTTGTGCGAGGGTTGACACGCCCGTGCAGCGGGTAAAGTCCGGGGCTCTCCCGGCAGTTGCGGATCCCTCACCGGCCGAGCGCCGGTGAATTCGCCTCCCCGCGCGCGGCCCAGAGGTACGCATCGAGGCAACACGCACCAGTCACGCACCGAAGGAATCCGCTCCGTGCCCACCCCCCACCCTCCTCGTCCGCCCTATCCGCCGGCCGGCGGAGTTCCCGGGGAACCGGACGAGTCCCTCGCCGGTCCGCTCCGGGCCGGCTCCGACGCGGAAGGCTCGCGGTCCGCCGCCCTGCTCATGGCCCGGCACTGGCAGCCGGCCCACGAGTACGCCGTCATCTGCCTGGCCCTGTCCGGCCCGCTCGCCCACATGGTCACCGCCACCGCCTTCCACCAGGTCCTCGGCCGCCTCGCGCTCGGCGAACCCGCGGAGGCGCTGCGCCCCCGGCTGCTCGTCGCGGTCCGGGACACCGTCGTCAACTGGTCCGGCACCGACCGGATCACGGCCGTACTGCCCGGACTCGCAAAGCCCGCCGGGGGCCGCGGCATGCGCGCCGCCAAGACCCTCATACCGGAGAACCGCGCCCTGTCCGACCGCTCCTTCCACTCCCTTCCGCGGCTGGAGCAGACGCTGCTCTGGCACACCGAGGTCGAGGCCGAGCCGATCGCCGTGCCCGCCGCGCTGCTCGGCGTGGACCCCGACAGCGCGACGGCGGCGCTGGAGCAGGCGCGGGAGAAATTCCGGGAGGGCCTGGTACGCGCCCACCGGGAGCTCGCGCCCGGCAAGGACTGCCGCTACTACAACCGCCTCCTCGACGTCCCGATCCGCCGCGGCGGCGCCCTGCTGCCCGACGTCCAGGAGCACCTCTCCGCCTGTTCCCACTGCCGCCACGCCGCCGAGCAACTCGGGCACGCCGACGCCGCGCCCGGCGTCCTGCTCGCCGAGGCCGTGCTCGGCTGGGGCGCCCGCCGCTACCTCGACTCCCGCCCCGGCCGCCGTACCGGCCCCGCCCGCGGCGGGGCCCGGCGCTCGGGCGGCCGCCGGCGCGGCGGCGGGCCCGGGCTGCTCGACCGGGTCCCCCTGTCCGGCGCCCGCCGACGCGCCGATCGCGACGCCGACGGCGAACCCGGTGAACCGCGCGCCCGGACCCGGGCGGCCGGCGGCCGGCGGCGCGCCGACCGGGGCGGCTCGCTCGCCCGGATACCGGCGGCCGTCCTGGGCGCGTCCGGCGCCGCGCTCTCCTCCCGGACGCTGCTCACCGGGGTCGGCGTGGCCTCGGCCGGACTGCTCGCGACCGTGCTGGCGATCAGCCTGTGGCCGGACGCCGGCGGCGGCACCGACCCGGTCGCCTCCACCAGCGCCGTCCCCGGCACCGGCGGCCCGTCCGCGCCCGGTACCGCCGCCGCGCCCGGCACCGCGGCCCTGCCCGCCGCCGGCCGGCCCGCCCGGCTGCGCAACGCCGGTGCCGACCTGTGCCTCGACATCAAGGGCACGCCGGGCGCCGGGGCGGGTGCGGTGCTGGCCGTCTGCTCCGCGGCGGCCACCCAGCAGTGGACGTACGAGCCCGACGGGCGCCTGCGCAGCGCCGCCGACCCGGACCTGTGCCTGGACTCGCACGCCGACGCCGGGGTGGTCATCCTCGGCCCCTGCGCCGACCCGGGCTCGCCGCGCGAGCAGGACGTGCGCTACGACCTCACGCCGCAGGGCGAGTTGCTGCCCCACTGGGACAAGACCCTCGCGCTCGCCGGCGCGGGCACGACCCCGGGCGCCGACCTCGTCGTCAAGGCCCGGGACCACTCGGGCGGGCAGCGCTGGGTCGCCGACGCGACGTTCGCGAGCCCCGGCTCCCTGTCCATCGCCGGTACGGGCGGACCGTCCGTACCGCCGGCCCGGCCGGCGGGCCGGGACACCTGACCCGGCGCCGGTGGCGGAGTGCCCGCCACCGGCCGACGGCACCCGCTCAGACCGGGTCGGCGACGAGGTCGGCCGCCGACACGGTACCCGGGGCGGTGTGCCCGGACAGCGCCAGCGTCAGGTCGAACTCGGCCAGCAGACAGCGGATGACGTGTTCGACGCCGGCCTGTCCGTCCAGGCCGAGCCCGTAGACGTACGGGCGCCCCAGCAACACCGCCCGGGCACCCAGGGCCAGCGCCTTGAACACGTCGTCGCCGGTGCGCACGCCGCTGTCGAACAGCACGGTGAGCCGGTCCCCGACCGCGTCCGCGACCCGGGGCAGCGCGTCGGCCGCCGCGACCGAGCCGGCTACCTGCCGGCCGCCGTGGTTGGAGACCACCACGCCGTCCATGCCGGCGTCGGCGGCGAGCCGGGCGTCGTCCGGGTGCAGTACGCCCTTGAGCACGATCGGACCGTCCCAGTGCTCCCGCAGGAAGGCCAGGTCCGGCCAGGACTTGGCCGGATCCCCGAACAGACCCAGGAAGTGCAGCACGGCCGCGTCGGGGTCCTCCTCCACGGGCCGCGCGAGCCCCGCACGGAAGGCCGGGTCGGTGAAGTAGTTGGCGGTGCCCACGCCGTGCAGGAACGGCAGGTACGCCTGGTCCAGGTCACGGGGCCGCCACGCCAGCAACTGGGTGTCCAGGGTGACCACCAGCACCGAGAAGCCGGCCGCCTGCGCCCGGCCGAGGAAACTCCGGGTCACCTCGCGGTCCTTGCCCCAGTAGAGCTGGAACCACCGCTCGGCGTCCCCCATCGCCTCCGCCACCTGTTCCATCGGCGTGCTCGACGCCGACGACAGGATGTACGGCACCCCCTGCGCGGCGGCGGCCCGCGCGGCGGCCGGCTCGGCGTCCGGATGCATGATCCCCAGCACCCCGACGGGGGCCAGCGCCAGCGGCGCCGGCAGCGGCCGTCCGAGCACCTCGGTGGACAGGTCGCGCTCGCCGACGTCCCGCAGCATGCGCGGCACGATCCGGCGCCGGGCGAGCGCGGCCCGGTTGGCGCGGGCCGTGCTGCCGTCGCCGGCGCTGCCCGCCACGTACCCCATCGGGCCCGGAGCGAGCCGGTGTTCGGCCAGCTCCTCCAGCCGGGTCAGATCGGTGGGCAGGCGGGGCACGGCACCCGTCATCCCGTTCAGGTAGATCTCGTACTGGAAGTCGGCCCAGTGCTTCGCCATCCGGCCGTCCGCCTCTCGTCGCCGATGAGATGGGTACGTGCGCAGCCCGACCATACTGGACATGATCACCTCATGATCATTCCGTGAACACAAGGAGTCATGAGGGGGTTCGGGAGGCTCAGGGCCGGAGTGTTTCAGGACGATTAACGAGGCGCTGATTTCCGGCCATTGAGTGACCTGTGAAGCGCGGGACCCGCTCCGTTCCTGGGCCACGGTGTGCGAATTCCGTGACATCACGCCACTGATTCAACACGAAAGGTTACCGAAACGTATGCGTTCGATGTGTGTTTCGACCGCGGACTCGGCAGAGTGGCGCTCGCCGCTCCGGCGCCCGACCCGGGTGCGGAGGGGCACCTCGTCTGTTCGAGCGGAAGGATGCACACAATGCGGAACACCGCGCGCTGGGCAGCGGCCCTCGGCCTTGCGGCCGCCGCCGTCTGCGGACCCCTGACCGGGGCCGCCGTCGCCGCGCCGGGCGCCGCCCCGTCGTCGCTGTACGCCCCCTCGGCGCTGGTCCTCACCGTTGGCCACGGCAACGACGCGGCCACGGCCGCGCCCGAGCGCGCCGTCACCCTCTCCTGCGCGCCCACGGCCTCCGGCACTCACCCGGACGCGGCGAGCGCCTGCGCCGAACTGCGCGGCACCGGCGGCGACTTCGCCGCGCTGAGGCCCGCCGAGGGCGTGTGGTGCACTCAGCTGTACGACCCGGTCGTCGTCACGGTCCAGGGCGTCTGGCAGGGCCGGCGCGTCTCCTACGACCGGACCTTCGGCAACGCCTGCGTGAAGGACTCCATCACCGGCGGCGTCTTCGCCTTCTAGGCGGCACGCCCTCCAGAACCGGGATCGCAGCGGTCTCCGTACGCGCCGGATCAGGTCCGCAACTGGGGAGTGCGGCCCCTGGAGCGGGGAACCCGCGATCTCGCGCCGGGGTCGACGGGCGGAGTGGGGCCGCCCGCCGGCTTCCGGCACACAGCCGCTCCCCGGGCAGGTCCGTGGGGGGCCTCCCGGGGAGCGGCGAAAAAACACCGGTTTCAACAGCTTCCGCCGGCCCCGGCCCGATGGCCCGGGTCGTGCCGGAGCCGCGCCAGGTCACTCAGTGAAACGGCCCAACGGCCAGGTGAGAGGCGGGACTTGACCGCCATACGGTCCGACCGCTCCGCCGGTGCCGAGGTGCGGCGGGCCGGGACAGGTCGAGGGGCCGCCGTCTCCCTGCTGACGGCGGCCCCTCGGGCTTCCTGGCCGGGGTGGGTCACATGTGGACGACCGGAGCGGCCCCCACGTCCTGCTGCGGCACCCCGCGCCGGTAGAGCAGGAAGGCGATCAGCGCGCCCGCGGCGAAGAGCCCCGCCGACCACCAGAACGCGGTCGTGTAGCTCTCGATGGTCGCCTGCGCCCGCACCAGCCTGCTGGTGGCGTCGCGGCCGGACAGGTAGTGGGCGGCGGCGGTCGAGGCGAGGGTGTTCAGCAGCGCCGTACCGATCGAACCGCCCACCTGCTGCATGGCGTTGACGGCCGCGGAGGCCACGCCGGCGTCCTCCGCCGCGACCCCGCCGGTGGCCAGCTGCATGGCCGGCGGCATGACCAGGCCGAGGCCGACACCGATCACGATCAGCTGGGGCAGCACCGCGCTCGCGTAGTGCGCGCCGACACCGATGCCGGTCAGCCAGGCCATGCCGGCCGTGGCGATCGCGAAGCCCAGCGGGATGACCGCCTTCGGGCCGATCCGGGGCAGCAGGAGCGTCGTGCCCACCTGGGCCGTCACCATCAGCGCGCCCACCATCGGCAGGAACGCCAGACCCGTCTTCGTGGGGCTGAAGCCGAGGTTGAGCTGGAGGTAGTAGGTCAGGAAGAGGAAGACGCCGAACATGCCCGCGCCGGTGATGAGCACCGCGAGGTAGGAGGCGGCGCGGTCGCGGTCGAGCAGGATGCGCAGCGGCAGCAGCGGGTGCGCGGCCCTCGTCTGCCACCAGGCGAAGGCGGCGAGCAGCAGACCGCCCGCGATCAGGAAACCCCAGGTGAGCGGCGAACCCCAGTCGTGCGTCTCGGCGTTGGAGAAGCCGTACACCAGCGAGAACAGACCGGCGGCGACCAGGACGGTGCCCGGCACGTCGAGCCTGGCGCCGGTCGCGTCGCGGTGGTTGCCCAGCAGGAGCCAGCCGCCCGCGAAGGCGACGACGGCGATGGCCACGTTCACGTACAGGGTCCAGCGCCAGTCGAGGGCGTCGGTCAGCACGCCGCCGAGCAGCAGTCCCACCGCGCCGCCGGCGCCGGCGATCGCGCCGTACACGCTGAACGCGCGGGCCCGTTCCCGGGCGTCGGTGAAGGTGGTGTTGAGCAGGGACAGCGCGGCGGGCGCGAGCAGGGCGCCGAAGGCTCCCTGGAGGGCGCGGGCGATGACCAGCATGGTGAAGCCGTTCGCGGCACCGCCGAGCGCGGAGGCCGCGGCGAAGCCGACGACGCCGACGAGGAACGCGGGCTTGCGGCCGAACAGGTCGGCTATGCGTCCGCCGAGCAGCAGCAGGGAGGCGAAGGCGAGGGCGTAGGCCGTGACGATCCACTGCCGGCTGCCGTCGGAGAAGCCGAGGTCGGTCTGGGCGGACGGCAGGGCGATGTTCACGATCGTGGCGTCGAGGACGACCATCAGCTGGGCGACCGCGACGACCGCGAGGATCCACCAGCGCCTCGGGGAGGCCGCGGCGAACCCGACCTCGTCGGTCGCGACGGCTCCGGCACGGGAGCCCTCGGCCAGGCTCTTCTGGGACATGAACCACTCCAGGGAAGTCGTTCGGGGTGCGGAGATGAGACAGTACATAAACGAAACGGTTTCGTACACATTCACCCTAGAGCACTTTCAGCGAAACGGCAACGTTTCGCAAGCATCTGAAGGTGCTCCGCGAGGGGGGCCTCGTCCGCGTCCGGCAGGACGCGCAGCGCCGCGTCTACGCCCTGGACCCGGCGCCGATCGCCGCCCTCGACGCCTGGCTGGAGCCCTACCGCAGGCTCTGGAACAGCAGCCTGGACGCCCTCGGGCGACGCCTCGACGCGACGGCGGACGATCCCCCGCACCCCCTACCACCGAAGGAGTGAGCACCATGCCCGCGCTCCCCACCGGCACCTGGCTGACCCTGGCCGACGGCCGCCCCGCCGTCCGGTTCACCCGCACCTACGACCACCCCGTGGACCGCGTCTGGCGGTTCGTCACCGACCCCGACGAACTGGAGCAGTGGTTCCCCTTCCGCGCCGAGATGGAGCTGCGCCCGGGCGGCACCGTCCGGTTCAGCGGTCCCGGCGTGCCCGGGTTCACCGGCCGGATGCTCGCCGTCGACCCGCCCCGGCATCTGGCCTTCGCGTGGGGCGCCGACGAACTCCGCTTCCGCCTGGAGGCCGCCGGCGAGGGCCGTACCCGCTTCACGCTCACCGACGTCCTCGGCGAGGCGGACGCCGCCGCCCGCAACGGTGCCGGATGGGAGGTGTGCCTCGCCGCCCTCGACGCCAGGGCGCGCGGCCGGCGCTTCGAGGGCCCGCACGCCGGGACGAGCCCGCTGTGGAAAGAGTTCTACGCCGGCTACCTCGCCGCCGGTGCGCCCTCCGGCGCCCCCGTCCCGGGCCTGGACGGACCGCCCGCACACTGACCCGGCCGGGTGTGCCGCCGCGGCGGCGAGTTGCCCCGGACGCACCGGGGTGGATGAATCGGCTCAGGAGAGCGTGGCGGTGGCGAGCACGGGAGGAGCCGTGAACCGGTGGCGGCGCGGCCTGCACCGCGCTAGGGAGTGGCTCCGGGTGCGAGCCCTGTTCGAACACGCCCGGGAGCTGGAACTGATGCACCGGGCCATGGGCTTCGCCACGCTGGCGCTGGTGACGCTGGCGCCGCTGCTGATCGTGGTCGCCGCCGCCGACCCGCTGGTGCGGGGCGGTTTCGCCTCGTGGCTCACCGACGGCATGGGCCTGTCCGGCCCGTCCGCGCGCGCCCTCACCGCCGTCATCAGCCCTCCGCGCAACGTCATCGGCACGACCAGCGTCTGGGGTCTGGTGCTGCTCGGCGTCTTCGGCGTGACCTTCGGCGGCAGCGTGCAGAACGCCTACGAGCGGATCTGGGGTCTGCCCGCCGGGCCCTGGCACCGGGTGTGGCGGCAGGCGACCTGGCTGGTGGTGCTCACCGGCTACCTCTACCAGGAGGCGGCCACGAAGACCACGATGCCCGGCGGCCAGCGGGTCGTGCTGTCCGCCGTGACCGGTGTGCTCTTCTTCTGGTGGGGGCAGCGCTTCCTGCTGGGCGGCCAGATCCACTGGCGTTCCCTGCTTCCGGGCGCCCTCGCGACCGTCGTCGGACTGGTCGGCCTGCGCGCCTTCTCCTACCTCGTCTTCACCCCGCTGATCGTCACCAACGCCCTCAGCTACGGCGCCGTCGGCACCGTCCTCGTGGTCGAGTCCTGGCTGGTCGGCGTCGGCTTCGTCATCTACGGCGGTGCCCTGTTCGGCCGCTGGTTCTGCGAGCACCACTGGCTGCCGGGCCACCACCACCGGACCGGGGAACGGCCCGAGCCGCCCTAGCCAGTGCCCCGGCAGGCAACGTTTGCCCGTCGAGGAGCGGCGTCCGGTGCGTGCTGTCGGCGTGCCGGCCGGAAGTCCTCGTACTGGGCGTACGTGGGCTTTCGGCCGGTGCGGCGAGTGGGGGCACCTCCCGCGCAGCGGGGGAGCGTGCCGGGCGTCGCGACGGGGCGAACGTTGCCTGCCCGGGCACTAGGCCAGCTGCCGGCGCACCAGCTCGTGCAGTCGGCCGCCGGTGTCGGCGAGCAGCTCGGCCGGGCTGCCCTGCTGGACGACCTTGCCGTCCTCCATCACGATCACCCGGTCGGCGTCCAGGACCGTCGACAGCCGGTGCGCGATGACGACGCGGGTGGCGTTCAGCTTGCGGGTGCTGTCGATGACGATGCGCTGGGTGTCGTTGTCCAGGGCGCTGGTGGCCTCGTCGAAGAAGAGGATGCGCGGGCGCCGGATCAGGGCCTGGGCGATCATCAGGCGCTGGCGCTGGCCGCCGGAGATCGCGCCGTTCCCCGCGACGATCGTGTGCAGGCCCATCGGCATCCGCTTGATGTCCTCGGCCAGCCCCGCCATCTCGGCCGCCGCCATCGCCTCCTCCGGCGTGTACGGCTCGGTGCCGCAGATGACGTCCAGGATCGAGCCGGTGAAGGGCTGGGCGTGCTGGAGGACCACTCCGCACTGGCGGCGCACGGCCGACTGGTCCAGCGCCGCGAGGTCCTGGCCGTCGTACAGCACGCTGCCGGAGACCGGCTTGTCGAAGCCGATGAGCAGCCGCAGCAGCGTGGACTTGCCGCAGCCGCTCGGGCCGACGACCGCGACGAACTCGCCCGGGCGGATGGCGAAGGACACGTCGTCGAGGACGAGCGGGCCGTCGTCGGCGTACCGGAAGGAGAGCCGGCGGGCCTCGACGGCGCCCGACAGCGGGCCGGGCCGGGTGCTCGACGTCCGCACCTCGGGGGTCGCCTCGAAGACCGGCCTGATCTCCTCGAACAGCGGCAGCGCGGCCACCGCCGAGACGAAGGCGCCGGTCAGCTGGGTGACCGAGGTCAGCACCATCGTCACCGAGGTGTTGAAGGTGAGGAAGTCCGCCGCCGACATCGCGCCCCGCGCCGGGCCCGCCAGCAGCATGAACATCAGCAGCGTGACGATCGGCAGGTAGACCGCGCCGAGCACCGTGGTGAGGTTCTTGATGCGGCCGACCTTCTGCTGCAGCTCCCGCCCGCGCGCGAACTCCCGTGCCCAGGCGGCGTACGCGTAGTTCTCGGCCGCCGCCACCCGGAGCTTGGGCAGGCCGCGCAGGGTCTGGAAGGCCTGGTTGTTCAGCTTGTTGCCGAGCACCACGATCCGCCGCTGCCAGCGCACCTGCCACAGCCCGAGCCCGAGGAACACGGCCGCGATGACGACGAGCATGCCGAGCGCCGCCATGGCCATCGGCACGCTGTACCAGAACAGCATGCCCAGGTTCATCGCGCCGACCGTCACCGACTGCGCGACCACCGGGCCGACGCCCGCCAGCAGCCGGCGGATCGTGCTGATGCCCATGGCCGCGCTGGCCAGTTCACCGGTGGAGCGCTGGGTGAAGAACCGGGTGGGCAGGCGCAACAGCCGGTCCCACACGGCCGGCTGGAGCGCTGCCTCGATCCGGCCCTCCAGACGCAGGATGGACAGGTTCTCCAGCAGCGTGAAGGCCGCCGCCACCACCCCGCTCACCATCACGGCCAGGCACACCTGCACGATCAGGCCCGACTGCGCCTTCGGCACGTACTCGCCGAGCACCTTGCCGGTCGCGACCGGCACCAGCGCGCCGATCGCCACCGTCACCAGCCCGGCGAGCAGCAGGTTGACCAGGTCGCCGCGGGTGCCCTGGAGGCTGAAGCGCAGCAGGCCGAGCGGGGTGAGCGCCTTGTCGGGCAGCGGCCGGTAGAACATCACCGCGCTCGGCTCGAACTCCTCCGCGTTGGCCTTCTCGATCGGCGTCTCGCGCCCGGTGCCCGGGTGGACGGCCACATAGCCGCCGCGCCGCCACAGCAGCGCGACCGGCGCGCCGGACAGCGCCCGGTGCCCGACCAGCGGCCCCACGTTCTCCCGCCACCAGCGCCCCTGGAGCCGTACGGTCCGGGCGCGCACGCGGGAGGCGAGGGCGACCCGCTCCACCGGGTCGAGGCGTTCGCTCTCGGTGCCGCTCTGCGCGGGCTCGGCGAGCGTGATGCCGGCCGCCTCGGCGACCAGCTTGCAGGCCGCGTACCCGGCGTCCGCGTCGGCGGCCGTCGTGCGGCGGGCCGAGCGCCTGCCGATGGAGGCGAGCAGCGTCCGGTCGGCCTGGGCGCGGACCTCCTCACCGGCCTTGATGCCGGCGGCCGCACGGGTCTCGTGGGTGCGTTCCAGCTGCTCGATCCACCGGTCCAGGGCGGTCAGCAGCCGGTACTGCTGGTCCACCATGGACTGCCACAGCGCCGGGTCCATCAGCAGATCGGCGGCGGCCTCCGCGCCGTACAGCGAGCCGTACTGCACGCTGCCCGGCGGCACCTGCATCCAGAACACGTCCTCGTCGGTGGGCGCCTGGGCGCGGTCCTCGGCCATCGGGGCCTGGAACAGCACGGACAGGCCGCGGCCGACACCGAGCGCGACGGCGTACTCCAGCGGGCTGGTGGCGGGCGGGACGTAACTCGGGTTGCCGTACTCGTCGTACGACCAGGTCTGGGTGTGGGCGCCCTGGTACAGCTCGCGCAGGCCGATCCGGTGCAGCACGCAGTCGCGCACCGGGCGGGCGACCAGGGTGTGCTGGGGGCCGGCGACCGGGCCGAGCAGCAGCGTGCCCGCCTCCAGCCGGCCGAGGTGGTGCCAGTGGCCCTGCTGGGCGGCGTCCACCGCGAACAGGTCCAGCGCGCCGGCCGCGACCAGCCACAGGACCTGCGGTCCTTCCAGGTCGACGCGGTTGAGGCCGGCGCAGTCCGTCCGGGAGCCCATGGCCCCCAGCGCGCCGAGCACGAGGTCGCCGCCGTAGCCCTCCTGTACGGTCGTCATCTCATCGCTCCCTGACCAGTGCCGCGTACGCGCCACCGCGTGCCACCAGCTCCTCGTGCCGCCCGCGTTCGACGACCGTGCCGTGCTGGAGCACCACGATCTCGTCGCTGTCGCGGACCGTGCTCAGGCGGTGCGCGATCACCACACAGGCGCAGCCGCGCCGGCGCAGGTTGTCCATCACGACCAGCTCGGTCTGCGCGTCCAGCGCGCTGGTCACCTCGTCCAGCACGAGGATGCTCGGCCGGCGCACCAGCGCCCGCGCGATCTCCAGGCGCTGGCGCTGCCCGCCGGAGAAGTTGTGGCCGTCCTGTTCCACCTTGCTGTGGATGCCGCCGGGCCGGCGCATGACGACGTCGTAGAGGGCCGCGTCCCTCAGCGCCTCCACCACGGCCTCGTCCGGGATCGACGGGTCCCACAGGGCGATGTTGTCGCGGACCGAGCCCTCGAAGAGGAAGACGTCCTGGTCCACGAAGGAGACGGAGGAGGCGAGCGCCCCGCGCGGGATGTCCTCCAGGCGCCGGCCGTCGATGCGGATCACCCCGTCCCACGGGGCGTACAGGCCCGAGATCAGCCGGGACACCGTCGACTTGCCGCTGCCGGAGCCGCCGACCAGCGCCACCTGCTGCCCCGGCCCCACGGTCAGGTCGAAGCCGCTCAGCAGCGGCTTGTCCAGCGGGCTGTAGCCGAAGGTGACGTTCTCCAGCTCGACGTGCCCGTGCAGCCGGCGCGTGTCGTCCCCGCCGCCGGGGCGGGCGTAGAGCGGGTCGGCCTGGAAGTTCTCCACGTCCTTCAGCCGGGCCACGTCGGCCGCGAAGTCCTGGATGCGGCCCGCCACGCCGTTGAGCCGGGTCAGCGGGGCGGTGAAGCGGGTCACCAGCGACTGGAAGGCGACCAGCAGACCCACCGAGATGTGCCCCTCGACGGCCTTCATGCCGCCGATCCACAGGATCAGCGCGCTGTTGAACGTGGCCAGCGCCGGCGCGACCACCCCGAGCCACGCACTCGGCACCCCGAGCCGCTGCTGCTCCTCCAGCGTGGTGGCGTGCTGCCCGGCCCACTTGCGGAAGTAGCCGTCCTCGCCGCCTGTCGCCTTCATCGTCTCGATCAGCTGCAGACCGGTGTACGACGTGTTCGTCAGCCGTGCGGTGTCCGCGCGCAGCTTCGCCGTGCGGGTCGCCCGCAGCCGGACGACCAGCCGCATGGCCACCACGTTGAGCAGGGCCACGCCGATCCCGACGAACGTCAGCTGCGGGTCGTAGGTGTAGAGCAGCACGGCGTACAGCACGACGACGATCGCGTCCACCCCGGCCGCCGCGAGGTCGCGGGCCAGGGTCTCGGCGACCTGGTCGTTGGACTGCAGGCGCTGCACCAGGTCGGCGGGGGAGCGCTGGGCGAAGAACGTGACCGGCAGCCGCAGCAGATGGCGCAGGAAGCGGGCGCTGGACAGGGTCGAGGAGATGATCCGGCCGTGCAGCAGATTGGCCTGCTGCAGCCAGGTCAGCACCAGGGTGAGCAGCACGCAGGTGGCCATCGAGGCGAACAGCACGCCCAACAGGGAAGTCTGGCCGTCGATGAGGAACTTGTCGATGTAGGTACGGCTGAGCGCGGGCACGGCGGCGCCGACCACGACCAGCAGAAGGCTGGCGAGGACGGCGGCGGGCAGGGTGCCGGCGGTGCCGCGCAGCCGGGCCGGCATCGCGCCGAGCACGCCCGCCTTGCGCCCGCCCCTGGTGAAGCCGTCGCCCGGCTCCAGCACCAGCACCACACCGGTGAAGCTGCCGTCGAACTCCTCCATGGGCACGAACCGGCGGCCCTTGGCGGGGTCGTTGATGTACACTCCGCGCCGGCCGAAGCGGCGGCCCATGCCGTCGAAGACGACGTAGTGGTTGAACTCCCAGAACAGGATGGCCGGCGCCGCGACCCCGGCGAGCGCGGCCAGGTCCATCTGCATGCCCTTGGCGGTCAGGCCGTAACTGCGCGCCGCCTTCAGGAGGTTGGAGGCGCGCGAGCCGTCGCGGGAGACACCGCAGGCGATGCGCAGCTCCTCCAGCGGGACATGCCGGCCGTAGTGCCCGAGCACCATCGCGAGGGAGGCGGCGCCGCACTCGACGGCCTCCATCTGGAGCACGGTGGGGGTACGGACCGTGCGGCCGCGCGGTTTCGGAACCGGCCGCTTGGCCGGGGCGGCGCGTCTGCGGCCGCGGGTGTCCTGGCTGTTTCCTGTCTGAGGGCTCACGGCAGCAGCCAATCGATCGGACGCTGGTCGGCCAGCTTGACCGAGGCGGCGGCGAGGGTCATCGAGTCGAGCCCGAACGGCGGTCCGTCGGTGGTGGACCAGCGGTAGCCGCTCTTCGTCGCCGAGGTGTCGAGGGTGACCGTGACGGCCACCGGGCGGCCCTTGCGGGTGAACTGCTCGCCGAGCTGGCTGTCACCGAGGAACGCGGCGATCGACTGGGCGGACTGCGCCTCGTGGTCCACCGACTTCACCTCGCCGCGCAGCACGCCGTACGTCTGTGTCGGCACCGAGGAGACGGTGAGGTCGACGGAGGCGTGGGCGGGGATGGCGGCGGCGTTCTCGGCGGGCACGTACACGGTCGCGTACAGCGGGTCGGAGGCGTGGGCGACCTTCTCTACGGAGGCGACGTTCGCGCCGGTCTGGATGATCTGGCCGATGGTGGCGGCGAGCGCGTTGATGCGGCCGGCGGCGACCGTGCGGACGACCGAGTCGCCCTGCGCGGTACGGACCTTGAGGACCGGCGCGTTCGCGGCAAGCCGTTCGCCCTGCTGCGCCAGCACCGCCGTGACCTGGCCGGACACCGGGCTCTGCAGCAGGTAACTGCCCTCGCCGTGGGTGAGGATGGCGGGTGCGCTCACCGTGGAGGCGACCGAACCGGTCACCGCCCAGACGGAGGCGGCCGCCATGACGACGACGGTGACACCGAGCGCGAGCCAGCCCTGGGGGCGGGCGAGGCGCACCGGAAGGTCCAGCTCGTCCGGCGACTGGAGTTTGGCGAGGGCCTGTTGGCGGAACTGCACGGGACTTCCCTCACCCGATCATGGGACAGCGTGACGACAGGGGTACGGGCACCCGCCGAAGGGCCGTGGGACACGGACCGGCTCCCGCGGGCGGGCACCCGAGAGCCCCGGAACCGGGAAACGGCTCCGGGACTTCGGTGAGACCTGGGTGCGATCAGAGACCGGCGACCAGGTTGGTGACCGGCTGAACGTTCAGGCCGGTGGTGCCCTCGACGGTGCCGACGACGCTGTTGACCAGGCCGGAAACCGGGGCGATGCCGTTGACGACGCCCGTCACGGTGTTGAGGGCGTTCACGGAAAGACCGCCGGAGACGTTGTCCAGCTCGGCGTCCGAGATCTCGACGGTCTCGACCTGGGGGGTGGAGTTCATGATGGAACTTCCCTTCCTGATGGATATTTCACAAGGGGGGAGCGGCCCCCTCTGGGGACAGACGGACGGCCGCGACCGCGGGGTGCCGGCTCCCATGGCCCGGGAGCCGGCAGCAACCCTGCGGTGCGATGGATCAAAGCACGCACGCGGGCCCGGCTTCCAATCAATCAACGCGCTCACCAGGGCACTTGGCCGGGGAGCGGGTTCATCCGTGCAGGATCGTGCACGGCTTGTCGGCGACTCCTTCACAAGCCGCGCGGCATCGTCGCACACGCTCCCTTGCCGTGCGGCGGCGAATCCGGCACTCGGCGCCAAAGGCGTGTCCAGGGGGGCGCGAATGTGCAGATCCCCTGTCGGCCGTGACCCGTCTGGGTATTCGATGTGGAGATTCCCTGAAGCTGGGATTCCGCTAAGTGCCGAGAACGGACCGTTACTGATCGGTAGCGGACCGTGTCAGGTCGGAATCGCGTCGCACCCGCGCCGGTCGCCGGGCGCCGTCAGCGCCTGCCCCGACAGCCCCGCCGCCCTTCCACGCGGCACGCGCGGCGTGGCCGAATCGCCCACCACGTACGGACGTTGCGCCACCGGTTTGAACGCGGCGCGCGCCCGGTGCGTACCTACGGCCATCCAGGCGCCCCGATACGAACGAACTGCCCGTGAGCGGCAGACCCCCGTTTCCCCAGGAGGTCGAGAAGTTTGAGTCACAAGCGAATGCCCAAGCGCAAGGCCGCGATAGCGGTGGGCGGTGTCGCGGCGCTCGGAGCGGCGGCTCTCCTGCTGCCCAACGCCATGGCGTCCCAGGACAAGAGCGACACGAACGCCGCGGGCACCCTCGGCACCGCCCGTACCCTGAAGGCCTCCGCCGCATCCGGCCTCGCCGCCCAGCTCCAGAAGGCCCTCGGCGACGCCTTCGCCGGGTCGTACTACGACGGCGCCAAGCAGCAGCTGGTCGTGAACGTGGTCAACGGCGACAACAACGTGATCGCCCAGGCCAAGAGCGCGGGTGCGGTCGTCCGCGAGGTGGCGAACAGCACCAAGGCGCTCAAGACCGCCGCCGGCACGCTGAAGAGCAAGGCGACGATGCCCGGCACCTCCTGGGCCGTCGACCCGCACACCAACAAGATCCTCGTCACCGCCGACTCCACCGTCACCGGCGCCAAGTGGAACAGACTGCAGTCGACCGTGCGGAGCCTCGGCTCCGGGATGGCGACCCTGAAGAAGTCCGCCGGCACCTTCAAGACATTCGTGTCGGGCGGCGACGCCATCTTCGCCCAGACCCAGCAGGGCGGCGTGCGCTGCTCCCTCGGCTTCAACGTCACCGCGTCCGACGGCAGTCCCGCCTTCCTGACGGCCGGTCACTGCGGGGTCGCGGCCAAGGACTGGTCCGACTCCCAGACCGGGCAGCCCATCGCCACCGTCGACCAGGCCAAGTTCCCCGGCAACGACTTCTCCCTCGTCAAGTACAACGACAAGACCACCCAGGCGCCCAGCGAGGTGAACGCCGGCAACGGCCAGACCGTGCAGATCACCAAGGCCGCCGACGCCACCGTCGGCGAGACCGTCCTCCGCATGGGCTCCACCACCGGCCTCCACAACGGCCAGGTGACCGGCCTCGACGCCACCGTCAACTTCGCGAGCGAGACCGTCCCGGGCGGGACCGACACCGTCAACGGGCTCATCCAGACGAACGTCTGCGCCGAGGCCGGCGACAGCGGCGGCTCCCTGTTCACCCAGGACGGCAGCGCGGTGGGCCTCACCTCGGGCGGCAGCGGCGACTGCACCAGCGGCGGCGAGACCTTCTTCCAGCCGGTCACCGCGGCCCTGCAGGCCACCGGCGCGACCCTGGGCGGCGGTGGCGCGAACGGCGCCGGCGCGGGTGCCCAGTCCGGCTCCGCCGCGCCCTCGGCCTCGGCGAGCGACCCGGCCGGTGCCGGCGGCGACCAGATCGGCGGCTCCGCCGCCCCGTCCGCCTCGGCCACCGCCCCGTCCGGCAGTGGCAGCGGTAACCAGGCCGGCAGCGGTAACCAGTCCGGCGCCGGCACCGGCGACCAGTCGGGCAGCGCCAGCGCGCCGGCGGGCAGCGGTTCCGCCAACGACGGCTCCGCGAACGGCGGCTCCGCCGTGACCGGTTCGAACTGAGCCCTCCGCACCCCGCACTCCGGGCTCCCCGCCTCCCCGCACTCCCCGTCCGGCTTCCCCAGCGGTTCCCGGCCGGCCGGGGAAAACGGTCCGGCCCTCCGGCGGGAGGGCCGGACCCTGCCGTCCCGGGACGGCCGCCGCCCGGGGCCCGGGCGGTCACCACCCAGTCGTCGGGGCGGTGACCGCCCAGTCGCCCAGGGCGGCCGCCGTCCCGGCGCCGGTGCGGTCGGGGCCCGCGGGGCGGTCCTTCGGCGCTCAGCCGGCCGCGCGCGCCCGCAGCAGCAGCACCGCCACGTCGTCCGCCCGCCCCCGCGCCGCCGTACTGTGCCGTACGACCTCGTCCGCCAGCTGCTCCAGCGGCTGGTCCCCGCACTCCGACAGCAGCGCGCCGAGGTCCACCAGGGCGTCCTCGATGTCGATGCCGGGGGACTCCACCAGCCCGTCGGTGTACAGGACCAGCACCGAACCCGGTGCGAGGGACACCTCCGTCGTCGGATACACGGCTGCCGCGTCGATCCCGAGCAGGGGGCCGCCGGCCAGGTCCAGCACCCGCACCCGACCGTCCGGCCGCCTCAGCAGCGGCGGCGGATGCCCGGCCCGCGCCATCACGGCCCGGCCGCGCACCGGGTCAAGGCGCAGATACAGACAACTGGCGAACAGGTCCGCGCCGAGGTCGATCAGCAGCCGGTTGGTGCTGCGCATCACCTCGTGCGGCGCCTGTCCGACCGTGGTGTACGCCCGCACCCCCGTACGGATCTGCCCCATCAGCCCCGCCGCCGTCACGTTGTGCCCCTGCACGTCCCCGATCACCGCCGACGCCAGCGGCAGCGTCGGCACCAGGTCGTAGAAGTCGCCGCCGATCTCCATGCCGTGCATGGCCGGCAGATAGCGGGCGGCCGCCTCGATGCCGGGCGGCGGCACGAGCGAGCTGGGCAGGAGGGCCTGCTGGAGGCCGTGCGCCAGCCGGTGCTTGGCGTCGTACAGCTCGGCCCGCTCCAGCGCCTGCGCGATCAGCCCGCCGAGGGAGGTCAGCACGGCGCGCTCGTCGGCGGGGAAGACATGCGGCTCGGCGTAGGCCAGCACACACGTGCCCACCGGGCGCCCGGAGGCGATGAGCGGCAGATACGCCCAGGCCGCGAAGCCGTCCGGGGTCTCCTGCCGGTTCGGGTACAGCCGCTCCAGCTGCTCTCGGGAGTCGAAGAACGCGGGCACGCCGCTGGTCAGGGCGTGGGTGCCCGGGGTGCGCTCGGTCAGCGGCAGGCCGTCGAACCGCTCCACGATGTGCGGGTCGTCGTACCCCCGGTGCCCCAGCACATGCAGCCGGCCGCCCTGCGCGCCGAGGAGCACCATCGCCCGGGCGCCGACCGCGGTGGTCACCTCGTCCCACACGAGCTGTACCACGTCCTGCACGCCCACCGCCTCGGTCAGCGCGCCCGCGAGGTTCAGCACCTGGGAGATCGTCACCAGCCGGGCCGGCACCGGGTCGGTCCGCGGCGCCGCGCGCGCCATGTCCGCCACCGCCCGCGCCCGGGTGACCCGCACCGTCAGCCCGTTCCGGCTGGGGAACATCCGGAACGACAGCCACTCACCGGGCGGGCGCAGCGCCACGAACGACGTCGTCTCCTGGCTGAGCAGGGCAGCCCGGTAACGGTCCTCGTACACCGGGTCGTTCAGCCAGGGCAACGACACCCACGGCAGCGTCCCGAGCAGCTCCCCGGCCGGCCGGCCGAGCAGCTCGACTGCGGACGCGTTGACGAACCCGATCCGGCCGTGCAGATCCATCGACACGAGCCCGTACGGCAGCCGGGAGACCATCCGCGCCGCCTCGACCGAGCCCAGCGTGTCCGCCACCGCCGACACCGGCACGGCCAGCACGTCGGCCTCGGGGCCGAGCGGCCGGTTCTCCGCCGCCGCGCGTTCCAGCCGCAGCGCCAGCCGGTCGCAGGCCGCCGTCAGGACCGCCCGCTCCCCGTCGGACAGCTCCGGCGGATGCGCGCCCGGCCAGGTCACGAACACCGCGCCGTACACCCGGCGCTCGGTCGCCACGGGCATCGCGGCCAGCGCGAACGGATACGGCAGCACCACCGCGATCCGCGGATAGCGCCGGGCCATCTCCTCCTCGCCGCTCACCCACACCAGCCGCCGTTCGCGCGCCGCGTCGGCGACCGGGATCGGCGCGCTCAGCCCGACCCGCTCCCACGGCGCCGCGAACGCCCGGGGCATGCCGGCGTGCACCGCCATCTCCAGCACCGGCTGGTCGTGCCGGAGCAGGTACACCGCGCCGGAGTGGGCATGCACCTCCTCCATTGTCGAGGCGAGCGCGAGCGACAGAACCGGCCGGGCGGCCGCCGTCCCGTCGGCCGCCGGTGCCGGTCCCGGCCCTGGCCCCGGCCCGTCGGACACGCCACACCTCCTCGTACGGCCGCGCGTCGCACCCCGGGGACCAGACTCCCTCGCGCAGGCGCGCCGCGCACGGTGAGCGCCTCGCCGGGACGCTGCCTCGTACCCCCTCCGGGCCGCCTCATGCCCGGTGCGGGGAGCGTGAGCCGCATGCGCATGCGCCGCGTGCGCCCCCGTGCCTCCCGATGGCTGATTCCGCCCCCCTGTCGACGACGGCTCCCGGCCGCCGCGCCGCCCGGCGGCACGCCGGGCCGGGGCCCCGCCGCGGCCGGCGTGCGGCGGAGCGCCCCGGCGCCCCGGCGGGCGGCGTGGCACGGCCGCGGGGGGGGGGGGGGGGGGCCCCCCCCCCGCGCCCCCCCCCCCCCGGCCGCCCCCCCGCGCCGCCCCCCCGGGGGGGGGGGGGGGGGGGGGGGGGGGGGGGGGCGGGGGGGCGCCCCCCCCCCCCCCCCCCCCCCCCCCCCCCCCCCCCGCGGCCCCCGTCACCGCAGATCACCGGCAGGGCCGAGGGCGAGGTGGTCCGCCGCCGCCCGGTGGCGCACGGGGCGGGGACCGCCGGGCGGCCCGGGACGCGGCGGCAGGTTTCTCAGCGAGCGCGTGTTTGCCCCTGGATCGCACGGGCACACGCGAGGACGGGAAACGGCCGGAGTCCTTCCGCGCCGAACCGGCCCTGTGGGCATGACGAGCCGGTGACGCAAACGAAGCGACCGGGCACTCTCCGTTCAGCTTCTGGGGGGTTGCGAATCGGGTGACTCGCCATGAAGACTGTGGCGGCGTTCCGTCGAAACAAAGGTGTGAATGGCGGCGTTTCCTGCCGACCTCGGGGCGGCACCGGCCGGCGGTGCGGATGCCTTCGCCTCGATTCGAACGGCTGATCCACGTTGTTCAACAGGGCCGACGGTTTGCGGGCGCAGGCCGCGCAACAGGTATCGCCGAGGGGGAGAGATGTCGGACCGGTCCGCGGGAGAACCGGTAAGAGGCGTGGGCTGTGGCAGGCCCTGGGGCCGCTGTGCCTTCCACCGCACGTGTTGAGGTGTCCCCGCACCCGGCCGCCCCGGCCGGCACCGCCCGCCGGCCTACCCGACGAGCCGTCCGGCCCCCTCGTACCCGCCCGGTCGTCCCGCCGACGCTGACCCGGGTCGTGTCCGGTCCTTCGTGTTCCCCTGCCGATTCCCGGCACCGGGCGAGTCAGTGATCGCTGCTCGGCCGCGCGCCGCTCTCAAGGAGACAAGGTGACCACCAACCAACTGATGGGCGATCCACTCCTGTTGGACGTCTTACCCGAGCGCTGGCGGCGCCTGCACGAGGACGGGCCCGTGCGGCACGACGGGGACCAGGGCGCGTGGCAGGTGGTGGGCCACGAGGCGGTCGCGGCCGTGCTCGCCGATCCGGCGGCGTACTCCTCCGACCTCAGCGCCCTCACCCCCGGCCAGCCGGACTTCGACACCTTCCGGCAGGGCAACTTCGTCGGCATGGACCCACCCGAGCACCGCAAGCTCCGCACCCTCATCAGCCAGGCGTTCACACCCCGGCTCGTGCAGGCGCTCGAACCCCGCATCGAGGCCGTGTGCGCACGGCTGCTGGACGCCGTCGCGGACCGCGACCGCTTCGACCTGGCCGACATGCTCGCCTACCCGCTGCCGATCATCGTGATCGCCGAGCTGCTCGGCATCCCGGCCGGGGAACACCGCCTCTTCCAGGAGTGGGCGAGCGTCCTGTTCGGCGGCGACCAGCTCGGCGAGGCCCCCGACATGGCCGACCTGGAGCGGGCCCTGGAGGCGATCGCCCCCACGGTACGCGAGATGAACGGCTACATGCTGGAGCACATCCGCAACCGCCGCGCCCACCCCGGTGACGACCTGACCAGCGCGCTCATCGCCGCCGAGGTGGACGGGGTGCGCCTGCGGGACCAGGAGATGGTCGGCTTCGTCGCGCTGCTGCTGGTCGCCGGGCACATCACCACCACCGCGCTGCTCGGCAACGCCGTGGTCACCTTCGACCGGCACCCCGGCGTGGACGCGGCGCTGCGCGCCGACCCCGGCGCGCTGCCCGACGCCGTCGAGGAGGTCCTGCGCTGGCTGCCCCCGTTCCCCGAGCTGGGACGGCGTGTCACCCGGCCGGTCGTCCTCGGCGGCCATGAACTGCCCGCCGACACTCTGCTCACGGTGCACCTCGGCGCTGCCAACCGGGACCCGGCCCGCTTCGCGGCGCCCGACGTCCTCGATGTGACCCGTCGCCCCAATCCCCATCTGACGTTCGGTCACGGAATCCACTTCTGCTTCGGCGCACCGCTGGCGCGGCTGGAGGCGCGGATCGCGCTGCGCATGCTGCATGAACGATTCCGCACCCTGGTGGTGCCCTCCTACCGGGACATCGCCTTCCAGAATCCGGCCGTGATCATCGGCGTACGCCGACTGCCCGTCGAGGTCAGCAGAGCGTAAGCGCGGCGCACGCGCGCCCCGGCCCGCCCCCGCACCGCTCGCGGCGGCCGGCCGTCACCCGCACCTGAGACGCACGCAACGGAGTCCCCTTCTCATGCCGTACACCGTCCCCGCCGTCCCGGCCGCCGCCTGCGCTCCCTCCCCGTTACACCAGGAGTTGCAGGACCGGCTCGACGCCCTCGCCCGAATCCACCGCGTGCCCGGCGCCCAACTGGTCGTCGACACCGGCACGGACGTCCTCGCGCTGCACACCGGCACCGCGGACGCGGCCACCCAGGCGCCCTGCACCGCGGACACCGCCGTGCCGCTCGGCTCGCTCACCAAGCCCTACACGGCCGCCCTCGTGCTGCTCCTCGCCGACGACGGCGACCTCGACCTGGACGAGCCGGCCGCCGAACACCTGCCGGAACTCCGGGGCATTCCCGAGGTGACGATACGTCAACTCCTCGCCCACACCAGCGGTCTGCCCACCGGATCCGGCAGCGACACCTCCGCCGCGCCCACCCCGGCCCGCTACCTGGCGGCCGTCTGCGCCGCCGAGGACCTCCTGTTCGCGCCGGGCACCGACTTCTCCTACTCCAATGCCGGCTACGTCGCCGCCGGGCGGCTCGTGGAAGCCGTGACCGGCATGCCCTGGACGGAGGCGGTCACGGCGCTGCTCCTCCAACCCCTCGGCACCGAGCCCGCCTTCATCGGGGACCCGCGCCCCGTGCGGGCGGTCGCCGCCGGGCACGCGGTCAACACCGCCACCGGGCAGCCGCGACCCACCGTCCAGACCCTGGCGCCGGTGGAAGCGCCGGCCGGCGCGCTGCTGGCCGGCGCGGCCGACCTGGCCGTCCTGGGCGGCGCCCTCGCCGGCCGCGGCGACGTCCTGCCGCCCGCCGTCGCCAAGGAGATGCGCCGCCCCGAACCCGCGGCCCGGCCCGGTGCCCTCGCCGACGGCTGGGGGCCCGGGCTGGCCCTGTACCGGCAGGACGAGCGCGTCTGGTGCGGGCACGACGGCAACGCCCAGGGGACGTCCTGCCATCTGCGTGTCGATCCGGAAAGCGGTGCGGTCGTCGCCTTCACCGGCAACGCGGGCGGCGCCACCGCGCTGTGGCGCGACCTCGTCGACGACCTCGCCCGCCTCACCGGAGTCCGGGCGCCCGCCGCCGTCCGCCCGGCACGCCGCGGCCGTCCCGTCGCCCTGCCCGGCTGCACGGGTACCTATCGCAACGGCGCCACCGTCTACCGCGTCGCGCCCGGGCCCGACGGGTCGCCGGCCCTCTCCGTCGACGGCGACCTTCCGCTCCCGCTCGTCTGCTACGCCGACCTGACGTGCGACCTGCTCGACCCGGCCACCGGCCGGACGGATCCCGGCGGGTGGTTCCACCGGGATCCCGGCACCGGCAGGATCGACCGGATGCAGATCTCCGGGCGTACGGCACGCCGTACCGACGACGGCTGAGCGCCCGGCGCTCCCGCCCGACCACCCGGCTCCGCGCGGTCCCTTGAACGGCCGCCGCGCCCCGCACCCTCTTCCCGTACGCCCACGCCCGCAGCACCCACCGCGCCGCACGGTGGGCCCGCGGGCTGCCCGCGCCGATCGTGCCGACCGGTGCGGCGGCGTCGCATCGCCCCGCCCCGCTCCCGAAGGACTGCACCCATGACGGACCTGCACGACGAACCCGCTCCGGCGTCCTCCCTGCCGCAGGCCGACCCCGCCCACCCGACACTCGGCGACCTCTTCGCCGCGTGGGTGGAGCGCACCCCCGACGCACCGGCCCTGACCGATGGCCGGCGGACCTGGACCTACCGGGAACTGGCAGCCCGCGCCGACCGGTTGGCCCGCCGCCTCGCGGCCCGCGGAGCCGGCCCGGACAAGGTGGTCGCGCTGGTCCTGCCCCGGTCCATCGAGCTGATCGCGGCGGAGCTGGCCGTGGCCCGCGCGGGTGCCGCCTTCCTGCCCGTGGACCCCGCGTACCCCCGGGAACGGCGAGCCCTGATGCTCGCGGACAGCGCCCCCGTGGCGACCCTGGACGACCTGCGCGCGGTCCGCGCCCTCCTGGAAGAAGCGGACGCCGAGGACGCGGCCGACTCCGCCTGCCGCGGAGCCGGCGCCCGGCCGGCGGACGGCCTGGACGCCGAGGAGGTGGCCGACTCCGCCTGGCGCGGAGCCGGCGCCCGGCCGGCGGGCGATGCGGACACCGTGCCTCCGCCACCCGTCTCTGCCCCCGCCGCCCCCCGCGCCGCCGCGGACGCGCTGAGCCCCGCCGCCCCCCGCGCCGCCGCGGGCAGCGGTCCGCAGGGTTGCGGTGCCGATCTCGCGGCCTACGTGATCTACACCTCCGGGTCCACCGGCACCCCGAAGGGCGTGACCGTCACCCACCGCGGCATCGGCGGTTTCACCGCGGCGGCCGCCGAACGCTATGCCGTGGGTCCCGGCGACCGCGTCCTTCAGTTCTCCTCGCCTGGCTTCGACGCCTCCGTGCTGGAGCTGTGTGTGTCCGTCCTGGCCGGTGCCACCCTCGTCGTGCCGCCGGACGGCCCCTGGCTCGGGGAGGAACTCGCCGCCGTACTGGGCGAGTTCCGGATCTCCCATGCCCTCATTCCGCCGGCCGCCCTGGCCACCCTGCCGGACCCGGCGGAGGGCACCGCACGCCATCTGCGCACGCTCATCGTGGGCGCGGAGGCCTGTCCGGCCCCGCTCGTCGACCGCTGGGCGCCCGGCCGCCGCATGATCAACTCCTACGGCCCGACCGAAGCCACCATCGTCGCCACCTGGACCGGCCCCCTCACCGCCGGCCGCGGTACGCCCACCATCGGCAGCGCCCTGCCGCACACGCGGGTGTACGTCCTCGACACCGCGATGCGGCCCGTGCCGCCCGGCGCCGACGGCGAGTTGTTCATCGGCGGCGACGCCGTGGCCCGCGGTTACCTGGGCCGCCCCGGCCTGACCGCCGCCCGCTTCGTCCCCGATCCGTTTGGCCCGCCGGGGCAGCGCATGTACCGCACCGGGGACCGGGCACGCCGGACCGCACAAGGGGAACTGGAATTCCTCGGCCGCCTCGACCGGCAGGTGAAGATCCGCGGCTTCCGCATCGAGCCCGGGGAGATCGAGGCGGTCCTGCGCCGGGCCCCCGGCGTCGGCGAGGCCGTGGTCGTCGTACGCGAGGACGAGCCGGGCAGAGCGCGCCTCGTCGGCTACGTCACCCCCGCCCGCCCCGGACAGCGCCCGGACCCGGCCGCGCTGCGCTCGGCCCTGACGGCCGCCCTGCCCGCCCACATGGTGCCGTCCGCGGTGGTCGTGCTGGACCGGATGCCGCTCACCCCGCAGGCCAAGACCGACCTGCGGGCGCTGCCCGCGCCCGAGCGCACGCCCGCGGCAGGCCACGTACCCGCGCACGGCCCCCAGGAGCGGGCGCTCGCCGCGATCTGGGCCGACGTGCTGGGCGCCGGGCCGGTCGGCGCGACCGACGACTTCTTCGACCTGGGCGGCGACTCGATCCTCGCCGCCCGCGTCGTCGCCCGGATCCGCGAGGACCTCGGCGTCCGGCTGACGGTGCGCGACGTGTTCACCGCGCGCACCGTCACCGCGCTCGCCCCGCTGCTCGGCGAGCCGTCCGCCGCCGTCCCCGCCGAGCCGATCCCGCGGGCCGCGCGCGGGGACGTCCTGCCGCTGTCCAGCGCCCAACGGCGGCTGTGGTTCCTCGACGACCTCACCGCCGGCGGCACCGAGTACAACACCGGCGTCGCGCTGCGGCTGTCCGGGCCCCTCGACGCGGACGCCCTGCGCCGCTGCCTGCTGCGCCTCGCCGCCCGGCACGACTCCCTGCGGACGACGTTCGAGACGGTCGACGGCCGGGGCGCACAGCGCGTCGCACCCGAACCGGTACTGCCGCTGCGGACGGCCGACCTCGCGGACACCCCCGCGCCGCAGCGCGCCGAGGCCGCCGAACGGCTGCTCACCGACGAGCTGAGCCGCCCCTACGACCTGGCCCGCGGCCCGCTCACCCGGGCCCTGCTCGTCCGGCTCACCGCCGAAGAGCACCTGCTGCTCCTCGCCCAGCACCACATCGTCACCGACGGCTGGTCGGTGGGCGTCCTGACCCGGGAACTCGCCGCCCTGTACCACGCCGAGGTCACCGGCGAGCCGGACGGCCTGCCCGAACCCGCCCTCCACTACCCCGACTTCGCCGTCTGGGAGCAGCGGCAGCGGGCCAGTGGCCAGGACGCCGAGGATCTCGCCTACTGGAGGCGGCACCTGGCCGGCATCCAGCACCTGGAGCTGCCCACCGACCGGCCGCGGCCCGCCGTGCGCACCACCGCCGGCGCCGCGCACCGGCACCGGCTGCCCGCCGACCTGGTGAACCGGCTGCGGCACCTCGCCGCGGGCCGGGGCACGACGGTGTTCACCCTGTACGCCGGAGCCTGCGCGCTGCTCTTCTCGCGTTACTCCGGGCAGCGGGACGTCGCCTTCGGCACGGTCACCAACGGCCGCGGCCGCCGGGACCTGGAGGACGTGCCGGGCTTCTTCGCCAACACCGTGGTGCTGCGCGGTGAGGTGGACGAGCACGTCACCGTCGACCGGTTCGTGCAGTCCGTGCGGACGACGGTGCTGGACGCGTTCGCCCACGACGCCGTTCCGTTCGACCGGGTGGTCGAGGAACTCGCCCCGCCCCGCGACCCCAGCCGCACCCCGCTGGTGCAGGCGCTCGTGGTGCAGCAGACCGCCCCCGCTCTGCCGGCGCTCGCCGGCGGCCTGCGCCTGGCCGACCACCCGCTGCCGCGCCCGGCCGCCCGCTTCGACCTGGTGCTGGAGTTCCAGCCGGACCCGGCGGGCGGCTGCGCGCTGACCGTGGAGTACAACACGGACCTGTTCGAGGCGGCGACCGCGGCCGGCCTGGCCCGGCATCTGCACCGCCTGCTGGACGGCATGGCCGAGGGTCCGGGCCGGACCCTGGCCGAGCTGAGCATGCTGTCGCAGGCCGAACAGCGCACCCTGGTGGACGCGTGGAACCCGCCCGCGGCCCCGGCACGCGGGGAAGGGGCCGCCACACTGCCGGAACTCTTCCGGGCACAGGTGGCTCGCACTCCGCGCCGTACGGCCGTGACCTGCGGGCCGGTCCGGCTGGACTACGCGGAGGTCGACCGCCGGGCCAACCGCCTGGCCCGGCTGCTCGTGGCGCGCGGCGTGGGCCCCGAGGACCTGGTCGCGCTGTGCCTGCCGCGCTCCGCCGACCTGGTGCCCGTGCTGTGGGCGGTGCTGAAGTCGGGGGCCGGATACCTGCCCGTCGATCCCGGCTACCCGGCCGAGCGCATCCGCTTCATGCTCGACGACGCCCAACCCGCCCTCGTCGTGGCGACCGCCGAGACCGCGGCGGCGCTGCCCGAGGAGTGCACCCCGCTGGTCCTGCGCGACCGGGCGGAGCCCGCCGGCGTTCCGGGCGCCGGGCCCGGCGCCGCGGGACCGTCCGACCCCGGCCTGAGCGACGCCGAGCCGAGCGATGCCGCCCTGACCGACGCCGACCGGATCCGGCCGCTCGGCGCGGACCACCCCGCGTACGTCATCTACACCTCCGGATCCACCGGCCGCCCCAAGGGCGTCGTGATCACCCACCGCAGCGTCACCGCGCTGGCCGACTGGGCACGGGAGCGGTTCGGGGCCGACGGGCTGGCGCACGTGATCGCCTCCACCTCCCTGAACTTCGACGTGTCGGTCTTCGAGCTGCTGTGCCCGCTGCTGGCCGGAGGCGCGGTGGAGGTGGTCGCCGACCTGCCCGCGCTGGCCGACGCACCGGCCCCGCGGCGGGCGGGACTTATCAGCGGCGTGCCGTCCGTGCTCTCCCGCCTGGTCGCGGGCGGCACGTCCCCCGTCACCGCGGACACGGTCGTCCTCGCAGGCGAGGCCCTGCCCGCCCAGACGCTGCGCGACCTGCGCGCCGCCCTGCCCGCCGGCCGGATCGCCAACATCTACGGCCCCACCGAGGCCACCGTCTACGCCACCGCCTGGTACGCCGGTGACCGGCTCCCCGACCAGGCGCCGCCGATCGGCAGGCCGGTCGCCCGCACCCGCTGCTACGTCCTGGACCGCGCCCTGCGCCCCCAACCGCCCGGCGTCACCGGCGAGTTGTACCTGGGTGGCGGCGGACTGGCCCGCGGCTACCTGAACCGCCCCGGACTGACCGCCGCCCGGTTCCTCCCCGATCCGTTCGGCGCACCCGGCGCGCGCATGTACCGCACCGGAGACCTGGTGCGCTGGAGCGCCGACGGCGAACTGGAGTACGTGGGCCGGGCCGACCAGCAGGTCAAGGTGCGGGGCTTTCGCATCGAACTCGGCGAGGTCGAGGAGGCGCTGCGCCGCTGCCCGGGCATCGCCGAGGCGGCGGCCGTCGCCACCGACGGACACCGGCGCTTGGTCGGCTACGTCGTCCCGGCCGCCGGGCAGCATGTGCAGCCGGATGCGGTACGCCGGCTGCTCGGCCGTACCCTGCCCGACTACATGGTGCCCGCGACCGTCCTGGTGCTGGACGCCCTGCCGCTCAGCCCCAACGGCAAGGTGGACCGGAGCCGGCTGCCCGATCCGGGTCCCGCCCCGCGCACCGCCCACCACGTCGCGCCGCGCACCGCAACCGAGCGCACGCTCGCCACGATCTGGGCGGACGTGCTGCACCTGGAACGGGTCGGCGCGGACGACAACTTCTTCGAACTCGGCGGCGACTCGATCCTCAGCATCCAGGTGGTGGCACGGGCCCGGCAGCACGGCCTCACCGTGACCTCCGGCGACGTCTACCGGCACCAGACGGTCGCCGCCCTCGCCCGCGCCGCGGACACCGCGGGCAGTCGGCGGCAGGCCGCGCCCGCCCCGGAGGCCGCCACCGGGACGGCGCCCCTGACGCCCATCCAGCACTGGCTGTTCGCCACCGCCGCCGAACGCGCCGGGCACTTCGGCCAGGCCCTGTCGCTGGAACTCGCCGACGACACCGACCCGTCGGCCCTCGAAGCCGCCCTGGGCGACCTCGTCGCCCACCACGACGCCCTCCGCTCCCGCTTCGTGGGCGGCGCCGACCCCGCGGCGCCCGACTGGCACATCGACGCGCGGGCCCCCCGGGTCGCCCTGGCCCGGCACACCGGCCCGGAGACCGACACCCCGCACTTCGGCCCCTTCGACCTGGCCCGCGACCCGCTGCTGCGGGCCGTGCTGCACGACCGCGGCCCCGGCCGGCCCCCCGTGCTGCACCTGGCCGTGCACCACCTGGTGGTCGACGGGGTGTCCTGGCGGCTGCTGCTGGAGGACCTCGACCGCGCCTACCGGGCCCACCGGGACGGCGCCGACACCGCCACGGCGCTGCCCGCCAAGTCCTCACCGCTGCGCCAGTGGGCCCGACGGCTGCACGCCCACACCGCCGAGGGCGGCTTCGACGACGAGCGGGCGTACTGGGCGCGGGCGGTGCCGGACGCCGAGCCCACCCTGCCCACCGATCTCGGCGGCGCCAACACCTACGCCTCGGCGCGCGCGGTGACGGTGCGCCTGAGCCCCGAGGACACCTCCCTGCTGCTGCGCACCCTGCCCGAGACCCACCGCACCCAGGCCAACGACGTGCTGCTCGCCGCCCTCGGCAGGACGCTGTGCGGCTGGAGCGGACGGGACCGGGTGGTCGTGGACGTCGAGGGGCACGGCCGCGAGGAACTCTTCCCCGACCTGGACACCAGCCGCACCCTGGGCTGGTTCACCACCCGCTACCCCGTCGCCCTCGCCGTCCCCGCGGACGCCGGCTGGGACGCCGTGCTGAAGCAGGTCAAGGAGCAGCTGCGGACCGTACCCCGGCACGGGATCGGCCACGACGCCCTGCGGTACCTGGGCGGCCCCGGGCGGGCACCGCGCACCGCGGCCGCCCAGGTCAGCTTCAACTACCTGGGCCGCATGGCGCCGCCGGACGCGGCCGGCGGCCTGTACCGGGGCACCTTCCGGCCACTGGAGCTGGACGCCGACCCGGACGCCGTACGCCCGCACGCCCTGGAGGTGGTGGGCCGGCTCGACGGGGACGCGCTGGAGTTCACCTGGTTCTACTCCGACCGGCTGCACCACGAGGCCACCGTCGCCGGCCTCGCGGCACGCTTCGCCGGCGCCCTGGCCGCACTCGCCCGGTACGCCGCCCGGCCGGGCTCCGCCGCCCGCACCCCGTCCGACTTCCCGCTGGCACGGCTCGACCAGGCGGCCGTGGACAGCCTCGCGGGGCAGGACCCGGGCGCCGTCGAGGACGTCCTGCCGCTGACCCCGACCCAGGCCGGCATGCTGTTCCACGGCCTGTCCGCGGACGACCGGGGCGTCTACCTCCAGCAGCTCACCTTCGTGCTGGACGGCGTGCCCGACCCCGCGGCGCTCGCCGCCGCCTGGCAGCGGGTCACCGACCGCACCGAGGTGCTGCGCGCCCGGGCCGTCTGGCAGGACGTGCCCGAACCGCTGCTGGTGGTGCAGCGCACGGCGACCGTGCCGGTCACCCACCTCGACTGGCGGGAGCTGACCGGCGACGAGCGCCGCGACCGGCTGCGGGAGGTGCTCGCGCGCGACCGCGCCACCGGCCTCGACCTCACCGCGGCCCCGCTCCAGCGGCTGCTGTTCGCCCGGCTCTCCGACTCCGCGGTGCGCGTGGTGTGGTCCTTCCACCATCTGCTGCTGGACGGCTGGAGTCTGTTCCAGGTCCTGTCGGACGTGTTCGCCTGCCACGCGGCGGGCCCCGGCGCACTCCTGCCCGACCGCCGCCCGTTCCGGGACTACGTCGCCTGGCTGCGCGAACGCGACCAGGCCGCGGCCGAACGGCACTGGCGGCAGCGGCTGTCCGCACTGACCGAGCCCACACCCCTGCCGTACGACCGCGAGCCGCGCGAGTCACACCGCGCCGAGTCCACCGCGGCGGTGCGCGCCACGCTGCCCGCCGCCACGACCCGGGCCCTGGAGGACCTCGCCCGCACCTCGGGCCTGACCCTGAACACCCTCGTCCAGGGAGCCTGGGCGCTGCTGCTGGGCCGCCAGGC
Source organism: Streptomyces sp. NPDC104106 (assembly GCF_055584345.1). Taxonomy (NCBI): domain Bacteria; kingdom Bacillati; phylum Actinomycetota; class Actinomycetes; order Kitasatosporales; family Streptomycetaceae; genus Streptomyces; species Streptomyces sp. NPDC104106. The sequence goes on along the minus strand of NZ_JBVJMF010000006.1, from coordinate 334,025 downwards.
GGGCCGAAAGGACGTGGTCTTCGGCACCACGGTGTCCGGGCGCCCGCCCGAGCTGCCCGGCGCGGAGGCGATGACCGGCCTGTTCATCACTACCCTGCCCACCCGGGTCGCGCTCCCGGCCGGCGGCACCCTCCTGGACTGGCTGCGCCGGCTCCAGCGGGACCAGAGCGAGGATCGGCGCTTCGACCACACGCCGCTCACCCGGCTGCGCACCTTCACCGAACTCCCGGAGCGGGCCGCCCTCTTCGACAGCATCGTCGTCTTCGAGAACTACCCGGTCGACGGCGACCTCGCCGCCGCCCACGGGCTGCGCCTGAGCGAGCTGGACGCTGTCGAGACCACCAACTACCCGCTGAGCCTCGTCGCCTACCCGGGCACCGAACTGACCCTGCGCCTCGGGTACGACCCCGAGCTGTTCGACGCCGCGACCGCGCACCGCATGACCGAGTACCTCACCGTCCTGCTGGACGGCATGGCGGGCGGCGCCCACCTCCCGCCCGCCCGCCTCAGCCTGCTGACCCCCGCCCGGCGCGAGCAGGTGCTGCGCGCATGGAACGACACGGCCACCGCGCTTCCCGAGGCAACGGTGGCCGGCCTCTTCGCCGCGCAGGTGCGGCGCACCCCCGACGCCATCGCTGTCCAGGCCGGTGCCGAGCACGTCACCTACCGCGAACTCGACCACAGGGCCGCGCGGTTCGCGGCCCGGCTGGCCGGGGCCGGGGTCGGCCCGGAGCGTGCCGTGGCCGTGCTGATGGACCGCTCGGTGGAGCTGGTCGTCGTCCAGCTGGCGCTCGTCCGTACAGGCGGGGTGTACGTGCCGCTGGACGGCAGGGCCCCGCACGAGCGGCTGCGCCGCACCCTGGCCGGGTCCGGAGCCGGTCTGCTGGTCACGGACGCCGCGTGGGAGGAGACCGCGCGGCAGGTGATCCCGGCCGGCGGCGCCCTGCTGCGTGCCGACGACCCGCGCACCGCACCGGCGCCGGCCGGGACCCGCCCCCCGCACCCGGACCAGGTGCAGTACCTGATGTTCACCTCCGGCTCCACGGGCGCTCCCAAGGGGGTGGCGGTGCGGCAGCGGGACGTCGCCTCCCTCGCCATGGACCGCGCGTTCGCCGGACACGACCGGGTCCTCGTGCACTCCCCGCACGCCTTCGACGCCGCCACGTACGAGGTGTGGGTGCCGCTGCTGCGCGGCGGCACGGCTGTCCTGGCCCCGCCCGGCGAGCTGGACGCGGCCCTCGTCCGGCACGCCGTCGCCGAACAGGGCGTGACCTGCCTGTGGCTGACCGCGGGGCTGTTCCGCCTGCTCGCCCAGGAGGATCCCGGCTGTCTGCGCGGCGCCCGGGAGGTGTGGACCGGCGGCGAGGCCGTGCCGGGCGCGGTCGTGCGCCGGGTCCTGGACGCCTGCCCCGCCCTGACCGTCGTCGACGGCTACGGCCCCACCGAGACCACGACCTTCGCCACCCGGCGGGTCTTCCGCGCCGGCGACCCGCTGCCCGCCGTGCTGCCGATCGGACGCCCGCTGGACAACACCCGCGTCTACGTCCTGGACGACGCGCTGCAACCCCAGCCGCCGGGTGTGCCGGGGGAGTTGTACATCGCCGGTGCGGGACTCGCGCGGGGGTACGCGGGCCGGCCCGGCAGCACCGCCGTCCGCTATGTCGCGGACCCGTTCGGCCCGCCCGGTGAGCGGATGTACCGCACCGGGGACCTCGTGCGGTGGAGCGACGACGGCGAACTGCATTTCGTGGGCCGCGCCGACGACCAGGTCAAGATCCGCGGCTTCCGCGTCGAACCCGCCGAGATCGAGGCCCGGCTCACCGCGCACCCGGCCGTCGCCGAGGCGGTCGTCTCCCTCCTGCACGACGGCGGGCGCGGGCGACTGGCCGCCCACCTCGTGCCGTCCGCCGGCACCGATGTGCCGCCCGCCGCCGACCTGCGCGCCCATCTCGCCGCCGACCTGCCCGACTACATGCTGCCCGCCGCCTTCGTCACGGTGCCGGAGCTGCCGCTGACCGCCAACGGAAAGGTCGACCGGCGACGGCTGCCCGCCCCCGACTGGTCGGCGGGCGCGGACCGCGCCTTCCGGGCGCCGCGCACCGAGGCCGAGCGCGTCCTCACCGGCATCTGGGCCGACCTGCTCGGCGTGCAGCGGATCGGCGTGGACGACAACTTCTTCATGCTGGGCGGCGATTCGATCCTGTCCATCCAGGTCGTCTCGCGGGCCCGGACCGCCGGTCTCGCCCTGACCCCCCGCGACCTGTTCCGGCACCCCACCGTGGCCGCGCTGGCCCGGGCCGCCGGCGTCACCGCGTCCGTCGCCGGCACCGCACCGGTCAGCGGCGAGGCGCCGCTCACCCCGATCCAGCACTGGTTCCTCGACCCGCGCCCGCCGCACGCCGGGTTCTTCGACCAGTGCGTCCTCATCGAGACCCCGGACACCGTCGACCCCGACGCCCTGCGCCGCGCCCTCGCCGCTCTGTGGGCCCACCACGACGCCCTGCGCGCCCGGTTCGTCCTCGACGGCGACGGCGACGGCGGCGGCACCTGGCACCAGTACGTCACCGGCGCGGACGCCGCCGCACCCGAACTGCTCCAGGTCTGCGACCCGGGGACGGAGGCCCGCGTCACGGCGGAGGCGCACGCCGGGTTCCGGCTGGACGCGGGCCCGCTGCTCACCGCCCGGCTGTTCACCGCGGGCTCCGGACCCGCCCGGCTGCTGCTGGTGGTGCACCACCTGGTGGTCGACGGGGTGTCCTGGCGCATCCTGCTGGAGGACCTGGAGACCGCCTACCGGCAGGCCGCGGCGGGCGAGCCGGTACGGCTGCCCGCCCGCACGACCTCCGTGCGGGAATGGGCCCGCAGGCTGCGCGAGCGCGCCGCCGGCGGCGGCCTCGCGGACCAGCGGGACCACTGGGCGCGCACCGCCCGTGCCTGCGCCGAGCCGCTCCCCGCCGACGGCGACGGCCCCGGCACGGCGGCCGACGTCCGCGAGGTGACCGTCCGCCTGGACCGACAGAGCACCGCCGACCTGCTGCGCAAGGTGCCCGGCGTCTACCGCACCCGCGTCGACGACGTGCTGCTGACCGCGCTCGGCCGGGTGCTCGCCGACTGGACCGGACGCGACACCGTCGCCGTGGACCTGGAGGGCCACGGCCGCGAGGACCAGCTCTTCGAGGACGTCGACCTGTCCCGCACGGTCGGCTGGTTCACCTCGCTCTTCCCGGTCGCCCTCCGCGTCCCGGACGGCGACTGGGGAACCGTGCTGAAGTCCGTGAAGGAACAGCTCCGTGCCGTGCCCGACAAGGGGCTCGGCTACGGCGTCCTGCGCCACCTCGCCCGCGACGAGGCCCTCACCGGCACACCGATGCCCGGCATCAGCTTCAACTACCTGGGCCGCTTCGACTGGTCGGGCGGCGGCGCCCTCGTCGGCGCGGTCCCCGGCGGCCTCGGCGGCGCGGAGGCGCCCGGCACCCGGCGCCCGCACCTGCTGGACGTGGTGGCCCGCGTCGAGGACGACCGGCTGGAGATCAGCTGGTACCACGACCCCGGCCGGCACAGCGCCCGCAGCGTCACCCGGCTCGCCGAGGGCATGCTGGCGGCGCTCGGGGACATCGTCGCCCACTGCGCCCGGCCCGAGGCCGGCGGCCGCACGCCCTCCGACTTCCCGCTGGCCCGTCTGGACCAGGCGGCCGTGGACCGGATCGTCGGGCAGGACGGACCCGACGTCGAGGACGTCCACCCGCTGACGCCGATGCAGGCCGGCATGCTCTTCCACAGCCTGCTCGACCCCGAGGGCCGCACCTACGTCAACCAGGTGCAGCTGGTGCTGTCCGGCGTCACCGACCCGCACGCCCTCGCCGCTGCCTGGCAGCACACCGCCGACGCCAACCCGGTCCTGCGCACCCGCCTGGAGTGGCAGGACACCGCCGAGCCCGTCCAGGTCGTACGGCACCGCGCCACCGTGCCCGTCACCCACCTCGACTGGTCCGCCCGGCCTGCCGACGACGCCGAACGCGCCCTGGAGGACCTGCTCGCCGCGGACCGGGCGTCCGGCATCGACCTCGCGGCGGCCCCCCTGATGCGGCTGACCCTGATCCGGCTCTCGCCCGACCGGGTACGGCTGGTGTGGACCTTCCACCACGTCCTGCTCGACGGATGGAGCGCGGCCCAGGTCTTCGACGAGGTGTGCGAGCGGTACGCCGCCCTGACCACCGGACGCCGTCCGCACCTGCCCGAACGGCCGCCCTTCGCCGACTACGTGCGCTGGCTGGCCGGGCAGGACACCGGCCGGGCCGAACGGTACTGGCGCGAGCTGCTCGCCGGGTTCCACGCCCCCACCGAACTGCCCCGGGACCGGCGGCCCGCCGCGGCCCACGGCAGTTCCTCGTCCGAGTCGGTGCGCGTCACCCTGGACGCCGGTGTCTCGGCGCGGCTGCGCGAGACGGCCCAGCGGGCGGGCCTGACGCTCAACACCGTGCTGCAAGGGGCCTGGGCGCTGCTGCTGTCCCGCTACGGCGGCACGCAGGACGTGGTGTTCGGCACGACCGTCTCCGGACGGCCCGCCGAACTGCCCGGCGTCACCTCGATGGTCGGCCTGTTCATCAACACCCTGCCCACCCGGGTCCGCGTCGAGGGGCGGCGCCCGCTGCTGGACTGGCTGCGCGCGTTGCAGGCCGCCCAGTCGGAGGCCCGTCGCCACGACTTCGTCCCGCTCGCCCAGGTGCAGTCGTGGAGCGAAGTTCCGGGCGGGACCAGCCTGTTCGACTCCCTCGTGGTCTTCGAGAACTACCCGTTCGACGAAGGGGCGCTGGCCCGCCACGGCCTGGCCATGGAACAGGAACGGGATCTGGAGCCCACCAACTACCCGCTCAGCGTGGTCGTCGCGCCCGGTGACACACTGGCCGTCAACCTCGACTACGACCCCGCCGCGTTCGACACCGCGACCGTCGCCGGAATCGGCGAGAGCCTGCGCACGCTGCTGACCCAGATGGCCGCCGATCCCGGCCGCCGCCTGGCCGACCTGGCCCTCTTGGACCCCGGCGCCGGCCGTGACCTCGTCGGCCGGTTCGGCGGGCCCCGCACGCGACGGCCGCACGGCACCCTGCCCGAGGCGTTCCGGCGGCAGGCCGCCCGCACCCCCGGCGCCGTGGCCGTCCGGCACGGCGAGGACCGCCTCACCTACCGGGAGCTGGACGAGCGCTCCAACCGGCTGGCCCGCCTGCTCATCGGCGCCGGGGCCGGCCCCGAGCGCTTCGTCGCCCTGTGCCTGCCCCGCACCGCCGACCTGGTGGTGGCCCTCCTGGCCGTCCTCAAGAGCGGCGCCGCCTATCTGCCGGTCGACCCGCAGTACCCGGCCGAGCGGATCGCGTTCCTCTTCGAGGACGTACGCCCCGACGCCGTGATCACCTGCGCGCAGACCGCCGGCCGGCTGCCCGAGGGGCCGTACCCCCGGATCCTCCCGGACGACCCCGGGCTGTCCGCCGCCTCGCCGGACCCGATCGGCGACGACGAACGGCACGGCACGCTGCTGCCCGACCACCCGGCCTACGTCATCCACACCTCGGGCTCCACCGGCCGCCCCAAGGGCGTGGTGGTCAGCCACGCCTCCGTGCTGGCCCTGACCGACTGGGCCGCGGCCGAGTTCACCGGCCGGGGACTGGAGCACGTCGTCGCCTCCACCTCGCTGAACTTCGACGTGTCGGTGTTCGAGATCTTCGCACCGCTGCTCGCCGGCGGCTGCGTGGAGGTGGTCCGCGACCTGCTGGCCCTGGCCGAACGCACCGAACCCTGGCGTGCCGGACTGCTCAGCGCGGTGCCGTCGGCGCTGGGCAGGCTGCTCGCCGAGGACACCGTGCACGTCACCGCGGACACCGTGGTGCTCGCGGGCGAGGGCCTGCCCGCCCGCACCGTGCGCCAGGTGCGCGCGGCCGTCCCCGGCTGCCGGGTGCACAACATCTACGGCCCCACCGAGGCCACCGTCTACGCCACCGCCTTCACCTGCGACCCGGCCGACCCCGACCGCGACCCGCCGATCGGCCGGCCGCTGGGCGGCGCCCGCGCCTACGTCCTGGACGACCGGATGCGCCCGGTGCCCATCGGCGCACCCGGCGAACTGTTCCTCGCCGGGACCGGCGTGGCCCGCGGCTATCTGCGCCGCCCCGGCCTGACCGCGTCCCGCTTCCTGCCCGACCCCTTCGGCCCGCCCGGTGAGCGCATGTACCGCACCGGCGACCTGGTCCGCTGGACGGCCGACGGCGACCTCGTCTACCTCGGCCGCGGCGACGACCAGGTGAAGGTGCGCGGCTTCCGCATCGAACTGGGCGAGGTGGAGGCCGCGTTGGCCCGCCACCCCGCCGTGGCGGCCGCGGCGGCCCGGGTGGTCGAGGCGGACGGCCACCGCCGGCTCGTCGGCTACGCGGTGCCCCGCGGCACCGGGCTCTCCGACCCGGCCGACCTGCGTGCCTTCCTCGCCCGCAGCCTCCCGGACCACCTGGTGCCCGCCGCCGTCGTACCGCTGGAGCGGCTGCCGCTCGGGGCCACCGGCAAGCTGGACCGGCGGGCGCTGCCCGCACCGCGGTGGGCGGCCCCGGCCGGGAGCCGGCCGCCGCGCACCGAGGCGGAGCGGACCCTCGCCGCGATCTGGTCCGAGGTGCTCGGCGTGCCCCTGCCGGGCGCGGACGACAACTACTTCGCGCTCGGCGGCGACTCCGTCCTGGGCATCCAGATCGTCTCCGCCGCCCGCCGGGCGGGCCTCACCCTCACCCCCCGGCACCTGTTCACCCACCAGACCGTCGCGGAACTCGCCCGCGCCGCCGAGGAGTCGTCCGCCCCCGCCGCAGCCGACGCCGAGCAGGGCCCGGTGACCGGCACCGCCCCGCTGACGCCCGTACAGCACTGGCTGCTCGACACCGTCCCCGGCGATCCGGCCCACTTCGCCCAGGCGGTCTCCTACGAGGTGGCGCAGGACACGGACGCGTCGCTGCTGCGGGACGCCCTGGCCGTCGTACTGGAGCACCACGACGCGCTGCGGCTGCGGTTCGAACGGGCCGCGGACGGGACGTGGCGGCAGCACGGCACCGCGCCCGGCGGGGCACCGCACCTCGAGGTGCACCACGGCGCCGCCTCGCCCGAGATCGCCGACGCCCTGACGGCAGGATTCGACCTGGCCGCCGGGCCGCTGCTGCGGGCCGCGCTGTGCCGGCCGGCGGACGGCGGCCGGCCCGTGCTGCTGCTGGCCGCGCACCACCTGGTCGTGGACGCGGTGTCCTGGCGGCTGATCCTGGCGGACCTGGACACCGCCTACCGCGCCCTGCGCGCCGGCGAGCGGCCCGCCCCGGGCGCCAAGAGCACGTCGTTCCGGGCCTGGGCCGAGCGGCTCGCCGCGCACACCGCCGCCGGCGGCTTCGACGCCGAACTCACCCACTGGCGCGGCCTCGACACCGGCACCGCGCTGCCCGTCGACCACCCGGGCGGCAGCAACCGCGCCGCCGACGAGGAGACCGTGACCGTGTGCCTGGGCGCCGACGACACCCGGCGGCTGCTGCGCGACGTCCCCGACGCCTACCGCACCCGGATCAACGACGCGCTGCTGTACGGCCTCGGCCGGGTGCTGGCCCGCTGGACCGGTCGGGACCGGGCGGCCCTCACCCTGGAGGGCCACGGCCGCGAGGAACTGTTCGCGGATGTCGACCTCGCCCGGACAGTCGGCTGGTTCACCACCCTGTACCCGGTCGTCCTGGACATCGCCCCCGACGCGGACCCCGGCACGGCGCTGAAGGCCGTCAAGGAGAACCTGCGGGCCGTACCGCACGGCGGGCTCGGCTACGGCGCCCTGCGCCACCTGCGCCCCACGCCCTGCCCGGATCTGCCCGACCTGCCGCGGATCTGCTTCAACTACCTCGGCCAGGAGGACCGGCACACCGGCTCCGCAAACGGGCTGCTGCACGCCGCGCACCACGGCCTGACCGGCGGCACCGACGCCTCGGCGGACCGGCCCCACCTCCTGGACGTGCTGGCCCGGGTAACCGGCGGCGAGCTGCGGTTCACCTGGTCGTACTCCCGGGCGGTGCACCGGCGCGAGACCGTCGCCCGGCTGGCGGACGAACTGGTCGGCGAACTGCGCGCGCTGGTACGGCACTGCGCCGAGCCCGGCGCCGGCGGCCGCACCCCCTCCGACTTCCCGCTGGCCCCGCTGGACCAGGCGGCCGTCGACCGGCTCGTCGGCACCGGCGCGCACGTCGAGGACGTGTACCCGCTCACGCCCACCCAGACCGGCATGGTCGTGCACGGCATGGACGACGCCGAACACGGCCTGTACGTCGAGCAGATCACCTGCGTGGTGGACGGCGCCCGCGATCCGGCGCTGCTGGCCGACGCCTGGCGGCACGTCGTGGCCCGCACCCCCGTACTGCGCACCCGTGTCGCCCTCCGCGACGCGCCCGTGCCCCTCCAGGTCGTCCACCGGGACGCCACCGTACCGGTCACCGCGCACGACTGGACCGCGCTGCCGGCCGAGCGCCGCGCGACGGAACTGGAGCGGCTGCTGGCCGACGAGCGGGCCCGCGGCATCGACCTCGGCCGCCCCCCGCTGCTGCGGCTCGCCCTGGTCCGGCTCGGCCCGGACGCGGTGCGCATGGTGTGGACCTTCCACCACGTCCTGCTGGACGGCTGGAGCGTCTTCCACGTCCTGTCCGACGTCCTGGCCGCGCACGCCGCCCTGACCCGCGGCGAGATGCCCCGGCTGCCCGAGCGCAGGCCGTTCGCGCACTACGTCGCCTGGCTCGCCGCCCGCGACACCGGCCGCGCCGAGGAGCACTGGCGGCAGGCCCTGGCCGGCCTGTCCGCCCCGACGCCGCTGCCCTACGACCGCCGGCCCGCCCCCGGCACGACGGCCCGCTCCGGCACCTGGCGCTCGCAACGGCTCGGCCCCGACGCCACACACCGGCTCCAGGAGTTCGCGCGCCGCCACCGCCTCACCCTCAACACGCTGGTGCAGGGCGCCTGGGCGCTGCTGCTGGCGCGCTGGAGCGGGGAGCACGAGGTGTGCTTCGGCACCACCGTCTCCGGGCGCCCCGCCGATCTGCCCGGCGCCGACACCATCACCGGCCTGTTCATCACCACGCTGCCGGCCCGCGTCACCGTCGACGGCACCGACCGCTGCGCGCCCTGGCTGCGGACGCTGCAAGAGGCCCGCGCCGAGGACCGCCGCTTCGACCACGTGCCGCTGAGCGCGCTGCACACCCTGAGCCGACTGCCCGCCGGAACACCGCTGTTCGACAGCCTCGTGGTGTTCGAGAACTACCCCGTCGGCGACGCCACCGCCGGGGCGCACGGACTCACGCTGCGCGACCTGGACGCCCGCGAGGCCACCAACTACCCCCTCACCGTGGTCGTCTCACCCGGCGTCGACCTCGCCGTCGAACTCGGCTACGACAAGCGGTACTTCGACGAGGCCACCGCCGGATCCCTCGCCGGGCAGCTGCTGCACACCCTGCGTGCCCTGGCCGGCTGCGACGGCGCTGCCCGCCTGGACGACATCGACGTACTGCCCCCCGAACAGCGGGCCCGGCTGCTGCGCGGTCCCGCCCGCCCGGCGCTCGGCCCGGTCCCCGAGGCCGCGCTGCCCACGCTGGTCGAGGCCGCCGTCGACCGCTGGCCGGCCGCGCCGGCGCTGGAGGAGTCCGACCGGCTGCTGACCTTCGGCGAGGCCGAGAGCGCGGCCAACCGCCTCGCCCACCGGCTCATCGCCCGGGGCGCCGGACCCGGCGGCCTCGTCGCGCTGCTCCTGCCGCGCTCGGCCGACATGGTGCTGGCGCAGCTCGCGGTCGCCAAGTCGGGCGCCGCGTTCCTGCCCGTGGACCCCGCCTACCCGGAGGAACGCATCGCGCTGATGCTGCGCGACGCGGCCCCCGCCCTCACCCTCGACGCCAAGGAGGTCGCCGCCCTGCTCGCCGCGCCCCCCGACGAGGCGCCCGGCCACCGGCCCACCGACACCGACCGCGTCCGGCCGCTCGACCTGGACGACCCGGCGTACGTCATCTACACCTCGGGCTCCACCGGCACCCCCAAGGGCGTCGTCGTCACCCACCGCGGGCTCGCCGCCTTCGCCGCGGCCGAGGCCGCCCACTACCACGTGGCGCCCGGCGACCGGGTGCTGGCCTTCGCGACGCCCAGCTTCGACGCCTCCGTGCTGGAGCTGTGCATGTCCCTGCCGCACGGCGCCCGACTGGTCGTGCCCCCGCCCGGTCCGCTGCTCGGCGCCCAGCTCGCCGAGGTGCTGCGCGCCGGGCACGTCACCCACACCCTGCTGCCGCCGGCCGCGCTCGCCACCGTGCCGCAGGACACGCCCGGCACCCTGCCGGACCTGAAGACGCTGATCGTCGGCGCCGACGCGTGCGGCGCCGACCTGGTCGCCCGCTGGGCCCCCCACCACCGGATGGTCAACTCCTACGGGCCCACCGAGGCCACCGTCGTCGCCACCTGGTCCGCACCCCTGGCCCCGGACGGCGCCGCGCCGCCCATCGGACGCCCGCTGCCCGACACCGGCGGCTACGTCCTCGACGCCCGGCTGCGCCCGGTCCCCGACGGCGTCGTGGGCGAACTCTGGCTGAGCGGACCGGCGTTGGCCCGCGGCTACCTCGGCCGCCCGGGGCTGACCGCGGCCCGCTTCGTCGCCGACCCGTTCGGGCCGCCCGGCACCCGCATGTACCGCACCGGCGACCTGGTCCGCCGCGACGGACACGGCGAACTGCACTACCTCGGGCGTGCCGACCACCAGCTCAAACTGCGCGGCCACCGCATCGAGGCGGGCGAGGTGGAGGCGACCCTGGTGCGCCACCCGGCCGTGCTGGACGCCGTGGTGACCGTACGGGAGGACGAACCGGGCACACCGCGCCTGGTCGCCCACCTGCTCACCGCACCCGGCGCCGAACCGCCCGCCGCCGCGGAACTGCGGGCCCTGGCCGCCCGTTCGCTGCCCGGTCACATGGTCCCCTCGGCGTTCGTGCCCCTGGAGCGCTTCCCGCTCACCGAGAACGGCAAGACCGACCGCACCGCCCTGCCCGCCCCGGCACCCGACCAGGTGCGGGAACGCCCCGGGCGGGTGGCACCCCGCACGCCGACCGAGGAGGCCCTGGCGGTCATCTGGGAGGAGATCCTCCAGATTCCCGTGGGCGTCGAGGACGACTACTTCCTGCTGGGCGGCGACTCCATGCGCGCCCTGCTCATCGCCTCCCGGGCGGGCGACGCGTTCGGGGTGGCGCTCACCCCGCGCGACGTCCTGGTCTCCGGCTCCGTCGCGACCCTGGCGGAGCTGGTGGAGGAGCAGGTGCTGAGCGAACTCGAAGACGCCGCGTACGGCGGCCACGACCACGACGAACGGTGAGGACCCGACGACCATGACGTCTTCGAACCCCGCGACCCCCGACGGCGTTCCGCAGCCCTCCCGGCGGGACCGGGCCCAGGCGCTGCCCGAGGACCTGCGCGAGGCGCTGCGCCGGCGCCTGGCCGGGCGGGCCGGTGCCGCCCCGGCCGGGGCGCGCGGCATCCCGCGCGCCGACCGCGACCGCCCGCTGCCGCTCTCCTTCGCCCAGCAGCGCCTGTGGTTCCTGGACCGGCTGCGTCCCGGCGACGCCCGCTACAACAGCGCCGTCGCCGTCCGGCTCACCGGCCCCCTGGACCAGGACGCGCTGCGAGCCGCCCTCGCCGCCGTCGTGGCCCGCCACGAGGCGCTGCGCACCACCTTCGACGAGACCGACGGGCGCCCGGTGCAGACCGTGCACCCCGCCGGCTCCGTGCCGCTGGCCGTCCTGGCGCCGGACGACCTCGACGCCGCCCTGCTCACGGAGTACTCCCGCCCCTTCGACCTGCGGCGGGGCCCACTGCTGCGCGCCGTCCTGCTGTGCGAGTCGGCGACCTCGCACGTCCTGCTGCTGACGGCCCACCACATCGTCACCGACGGCTGGTCGATGGGCATCGTCCTGGACGAGCTGTGCACCGCCTACGACGCCCTCGCCCGGGGCGCCGCACCGGACCTGCCCGCGGTGCCCGTGCAGTACCCGGACTTCGCGGTGTGGCAGCGAGAACAGCTCTCCGGCGCCCGCCTGGAGCACCATCTGGCGTACTGGCGCGGACAGCTGGCGGACGCGACCGCACCCGCACCGCCCCTGGACCGGCCGCGGCGCGGCGCGGAGGCCGGCGCGGGCGCCGTCCACACCTTCCCGGTCCCGGCCGGTCTCACCGCCCGGCTGCGCGACCTCGCGAGAGAGCAGCACACCACCCTCTTCACCGCCCTCGTCGCGGCGACAGCGGCCCTGCTGGCCCGCTGGTCCGGGCAGGACGACATCAGCGTCGGCTCCCTGACCCCCGGCCGGTCCCGCACCGAGCTGGAACGGGCCGTCGGCTTCTTCGTGAACACGATCGTGCTGCGCACCCCGGTGGCGGCCACCGCGTCCTTCCGCGACCTGCTGGCGCGGACGGCCGACACCGTCAACGACGCCTTCGCGCACGGCGACACGCCCTTCGAGCGGATCGTGGAAGCGGTCGGCGCGCGCCGCGAGGCGGGCCGCAACCCGTTGTTCGACGTGATGGTCCTGCTCCACCCCGACCCGCCCGCCGCCGGTGCCGCGCACCGGCTCGCCCCCGCACCGGTCGCCGTGCCCCGGCAGGCGGCCACCTTCGACCTGAGCGTGGAGTTCGTCCCCGCAGCCGGCGGCCTGACCGGCCTGCTGGAGTACCGCACCGACCTGTTCGATGCGGCGACCGCCGCGCGCATGGCCGGGCAGCTGCTGCGCCTGCTGGAGAGCGCCGCCGCCGAACCCGACCGGCCGCTGCGCACCCTGCCCCTGCTCTCGGAGCGGGAGGCGCGGCAGGTCACACACGGCTGGAACGCCACCGCTCGCCCGGTCGAGGACACCACCTACCCCGAGATCTTCCAGCGCCGGGCCGCCCGCACCCCCGACGCGCCCGCCCTGGTCGCCGGCGGCGAACGCCTCGACTACGCCACGCTCAACACGCGCGCCAACCGGCTCGCCCACCACCTCATCGCCCGCGGCGCCGGACCCGAGCGGCTGGTCGGACTGCGGCTGCCGCGCACCGCCGACATGATCGTCGCGATGCTCGCCGTGTGGAAGTCCGGCGCCGGCTGCCTGCCCCTGGACCCGGCGCTGCCCGAGGAACGCGTCCGCCACCTGGTGGCCGACGCCCGGCCCGTGCTGGTCCTCGACGAGCCCGCCCTGCGGGAGGCACCCGGCGACGGCCCGGACACCGACCCCACCGACGCCGACCGCCGCGCGCCGCTGCACCCCCGGCACACCGCCTACGTCGTCTTCACCTCCGGCTCCACCGGCCGCCCCAAGGGCGTCGCAGTGGAACACCGCTCGGCGGTCAACCTGCTGGCCGCCCACCGCGACGGGTTCGTCGCCGACGCCGGCGGCGGCCCGCTGCGCGTCGCCCTGACCGCTTCCTTCTCCTTCGACACCTCCCTCGAAGGCGTGCTGCTGATGGCCGACGGCCACCCGCTGCACCTGGTGGACGAGACGACCCGGATGGATCCGGCCGCCCTCGTCGAGTACGTCGTGGCGCACCGCGTCGACTTCCTCGACGTCACCCCCTCCTACCTGCGGCAGCTGCTGCCCGCCGGGCTGCTCACCGACCCCCGCCACCGCCCGCGGGTGCTGATGCTCGGCGGTGAGGCGGTCGGCCCCGCCCTGTGGCGCGAGCTGGCCGCCCACCCGGACGTCGCCGCCTACAACTTCTACGGCCCCACCGAGTGCACGGTCGACGCGCTCGCCTGCCGCGTCGACGCCGGGAGCCGCCCGCTGGTGGGCCGCCCCCTGCCGAACGTACGGGCCTACGTCCTCGACGACCGGCTCCGGCCGGTGCCGCCCGGCGTCGGCGGTGAGCTGTACCTGGCGGGCGAGCAGCTGGCCCGCGGCTACCTCCACCGGCCGGCCCTGACCGCCGCCCGGTTCCTGCCCGACCCCTACGGGCCGCCCGGCACCCGCATGTACCGCACCGGCGACCTGGCCCGCTGGACGGCGGACGGCCGCCTCGACTACCTCGGACGCGCCGACGACCAGGTCAAGGTGCGCGGCCACCGCATCGAACCCGGCGAGATCGAGGCGGCCCTGCTCGACCTGCCCGAGGTCGGCGCCGCCGCGGTCGCCGCGGTGACGGACGGCAACGGCCACACCCGCCTCGCCGCCTACGTCGTCCCCGCGCCCGGTGCGCCCCGGCCCGCCCCCGCCGAGCTGCGGGCAGCCCTGCGCCGCGTGCTGCCCGACCACATGGTGCCCTCCTCGTTCACCGCGCTCGACACGCTGCCGCTGACCGTCAGCGGCAAGCTGGACCGCCGCGCGCTTCCCGCCCCGGACCCCGACGCCGACGAGCGGCAGCGCGAGTTCGTCGCCCCGCGCACACCCGCCGAGGAGACCCTCGCCGGTATCTGGGCCGAGGTGCTCGGAGTGCCCCGGGTCGGCGTCACGGACAACTTCTTCGAGCTGGGCGGTGACTCGATCCTGAGCATCCAGGCCGTCTCGCGCGCCCGCGCCGCGGGACTGCACCTCGCCTCGCAGGACGTCTTCCGCCACCAGACGGTCGCCGACCTGGCCATGGCATCGGCCCGGCGCACCGCCCCCGTACCCGCGCCCCGGTGCGCACCCGACGACGGGCCCGCACCGCTCACGCCCGTCCAGGAATGGTTCCTCGCCACGCACGGCCCGCTGCGGCACTTCAGCATGTCGATGCTGCTCGACCTGCCGCACGACCTCGACGAGCGGGCGCTGGAGCGGGCACTGGAGGCCGTCGTCGCCGCGCACCCCGCACTGCGCACCCGCTTCACCCGCAGCGAGGACGGCTGGCGGCAGCACCCGGCCCCGGCCGCGCCCGCCGCAGCGCTGACCCGGGCCGCGCCGGGCACCGCGCCCGCCGAGGCCGCCGACGCCGCGCGCGCGGCCCTGGACCCGGGCACGGGGGCGCTGCTGCGTGCCGTCCTGCTGCCGGGAGGCGAGCGCCCGCAGCTCTTCCTGACGGCTCATCACCTCGCTGTGGACAGCGTCTCCTGGCGCGTCCTGCTCGCCGACCTGGAGCGCGCCTACCGGCAGGCCGCCGCCGGCTCGGACATCGAACTCGACGGCGAGCGGACCGCGTCGGCGCACTGGGCCAGCGCTCTCGCCGAGCAGGTGCGGGCCGGCGCCCTGGACGACGACCTGCCGTACTGGACGGCCGAGACCGCCCGGCCGCGCACCCCGCTGCCCGTGGACCTGCCCGGCACCCCGCTCGCCGGATCCGTGCGCACCGTGCGCAGCCGCCTCGGCCGCGCCACCACCGACGCGCTGCTGCGGCGGGTGCCCGGCGCCTACCGCACGCAGGTCAACGACGTGCTGCTGAGCGCGCTGAGCCGGGTGCTGGCCGACTGGGCGGGCGCCGAGCGGGTGACCCTCGCCCTGGAGGGCCACGGCCGCGAGGAGGACCTGGTGCCCGGCGCCGATCTCGCCCGCACGGTCGGCTGGTTCACCACCCAGTACCCGGTCACCCTCACCCCCGCCGAGCCGGACGACTGGGGCGCCACGCTCAAGTCCGTCAAGGAACAGCTGCGGGCCGTGCCCCGCCGCGGCCTGAGCTACCAGGCACTCGCCCACCTGGGCACGCCCCGGCCGCAGACCCGCGCCCTGCGGGACCTGCCGCTGCCCCAGGTCTGCTTCACCTATCACGGGCAGTGGGAGACACCCGCCGGCCGGGACTTCGCGCCCGCCGCCGGCGTACCCGGCCGGGACACGGACCCGGGCGAACCGCTCGACCACCTCCTGGACGTCTCCGCCGCGGTCACCGACGGCGAACTGGAGATCACGTGGCACTACAGCGACCGGGTCCACCGCGCCGAGACCGTGCGCGCGCTGGCCGACGCCATGGAACGGGCGCTCACGGCCATCACCGAGCACTGCGCCCGTCCGGACGCCGGCGGCCGCACCCCCTCCGACTTCCCGCTCGCCCCGCTGGACCAGGCGGCGGTGGACCGGCTCGTCGGCGACGGACGGGGCGTCGAGGACCTGCTGCCGCTCACCCCGCTCCAGGAGGGCATGCTCTTCCACCGGCTGGTCGGCGGACCCGACGACGTGTACGTCGACCAGGCCGCGCTGCTGCTGGACGGCGTCGGCGATCCCGACGCCCTGGCCGCGGCCTGGCAGCACGTCACCGACCGCACCCCCGCCCTGCGCACCCGCGTGGTGTGGCAGGACGTGCCCGTGCCGCTCCAGGTCGTGCACCGCCGCGTGCGGCTGCCCGTCGAGCTGCTGGACTGGCGCGCGCTGCCCGCAGGGGAGCGGGCCGAGCGGTTCGACCGGCTGCGCGCCGACGACCTGGCGCGCGGCCTCGACCTCGACCGCGCCCCGCTGACGCGGCTCACCCTGGTGCGCCTGCCCGACGCCCGCGTCCACCTCCTGTGGACCTCCCACCACCTGATCCTGGACGGCTGGAGTCTCGCCCAGGTGCTCACCGAGGTCTTCACGGAGTACGCCGCGCTCACCGCCGGCACCGAACCGCGACCCTGCGCGCGGCGCCCGTTCGGCGACTACGTGCGCTGGCTCGCCGGCCAGGACACCGCCGCCGCCCGCGCCCACTGGCAGAAGGTCCTCGGCGGCTTCGGCACGCCGACCCCGCTGCCCGCCGACCGGGTCCGGCGGCCCGGACACGAGAGCCGCTCGGCCGGCGTGCACACCGCCGCCCTGTCCGAGGAGGTCTCCGCGCGACTGGCCCGCACCGCCCGGACCGCCGGAGTGACCCTGGGCACCGTGGTGCAGGGCGCCTGGGCGCTGCTGCTGTCCCGGTACGGCGCCGAGCCGGACGTGCTCTTCGGGACCACGGTCTCCGGCCGCCCCGACGACCTGCCCGGCGTGGAGTCGATGGTCGGCATGTTCATCAACACCCTGCCCACGCGCGTCCGCGTGGACGGCACCCGCGGCGCCGTCGCCTGGCTCCGGGAACTCCAGCAGGCCCAGGCCGAGGCCCGGCGGTTCGCCGCCGTGTCCCTCGCCGAGCTGACCGCGATGAGCGACGTACCCGCCGGCGAGGCGCTGTTCGACAGCATCGTGGCCTTCGAGAACTACCCCTTCGACGAGGCCGCCGCCGCCGGCTCGGGCATCCGCCTGGCCGAGGTCTCCTCGCGCGACGCCACCAACTACCCGCTCGTGCTGCGGGCCCACCACGGCGAGCGACTCGGCTTCGACCTGGCCTACGACCCCGAGCTGTTCGACGCGGCCACCGTACGGGCCCTGGCCCACCGGCTGTGCCTGCTGCTGACCGGCCTGGCCGACGACCCCGACCGCCCGCTCGCCCGCCTGCCCTGGACCACCGCCGAGGAGGAGCGGCACATCCTGGAGGACTGGAACGGCACCGCGCAGGGCCGCCCGGCGGACACCCTCGTGGACCTCTTCGAGGCGCAGGCCGCCCGCACCCCGCACGCCGAAGCCGTCACCTGCGGCGACGACCGCCTCGACTACGCCGCGCTGGACGCCCGGGCGAACCGCCTGGCCCACCGGCTCACCGAACTGGGCGCCGCGCCCGAGCGGTTCGTCGCCCTCGCGCTGCCCCGCTGCACCGACCTGGTCGTGGCCGTACTCGCCGTCCTGAAGACCGGCGCCGCCTACCTGCCCATCGACCCGCACCTGCCCGCCGAACGCGTCACCGAACTGCTCGCCGACGCCGCTCCCGTCGCACTGGTGACCCTCTCCGGCGCGGTGACCGCCACGACCGTACCGCTGCTGCGCCTGGACGACCTCGACGTGCGCGCCGACCTGGCCCGCCGCCCGGGCACCGGCCCGGCGGCCCCGGCCCGCCGGCCGCTGCCCGAGAACCCCGCCTACGCCATCTACACCTCCGGCTCCACCGGCCGCCCCAAGGGCGTCGTCGTCCCGCACGCCAACGTGGTCCGGCTGTTCACCCGCACCGCGCACTGGTTCGGCTTCGGCGCCGACGACGTGTGGACGCTGTTCCACTCCTACGCCTTCGACTTCTCGGTGTGGGAGCTGTGGGGGCCGCTGCTGCACGGCGGGCGGCTCGTCGTCGTCCCCGACGACACCGCCCGCTCGCCGGAGGACTTCCTGCGCCTGCTCGCCGACGAGCGGGTCACCGTGCTCAACCAGACCCCGTCCGCCTTCTACCCGCTCATGCGTGCCGACGCCGAACTCCCCGACGTCTCGGCCCGGTTGGCCCTGCGCACGGTGATCTTCGGCGGTGAGGCGCTGGACGTCCCCCGGCTCGCCGACTGGTACGCCCGCCACCCGGACACCGCCCCCCGCCTGGTGAACATGTACGGCATCACCGAGACCACCGTGCACGTCACCCACGCCCCGCTGGACCGGGCCACGGCCGGCGCCGGCACCGCGAGCCCCATCGGCACCGGCATACCCGACCTGCGCGTCCACGTCCTCGACGACGCGCTCAGGCCCGTACCCCCCGGTGCCGTCGGCGAGCTGTACGTGGCGGGCGAGGGCCTGGCGCGCGGCTACCTCCACCGCCCCGGCCTGACCGCCACCCGCTTCCTCGCCGACCCGTTCGGCCGGCCCGGCACCCGCATGTACCGCACCGGGGACCGGGCGCGCCGGCGGGCCGACGGAGCCCTGGAGTACCTCGGCCGCGCCGACCACCAGGTGAAGATCCGCGGCTACCGCATCGAACCCGGCGAGATCGAGGCGGCCCTGCACACCCACCCGGGCGTCGGCGCCGCTGCCGTGGGCGTGTACGAGGACGCCTCCGGCACCCGGCGGCTGGTGGCCCACGTCGTCGGCACCGGCACCGGGGAGCGCGCCGCACCGCCGGCCGCCGCCGAACTCCGCGCCCACCTCCAGCGGTCGCTGCCCGCCCACATGGTGCCCGCCGCCTACGTGCCGATGGCGGCGCTGCCGCTCACCGCCAACGGCAAGCTCGACCGCAGTGCCCTGCCGGCCCCGGGCCCCGACGGCTTCGCCACCGCGCGCGAGCGCACCGCGCCGCGCACGCCCGCCGAACGCCGGGTCGCCGCCGCCTGGGCGGACGTCCTGGACACCCGGGAGATCTGCGCCGAGGACAACTTCTTCGCCCTCGGCGGAGACTCCCTCCTCGCCGTACGCGTGACCGCCCGGCTGCGCGCCGCCTTCGGCCGCGACATCTCGCCCCGGCTGCTGTTCACCCACGCCACGCCGGCCGCCCTCGCGGCCGTCCTGGACGACGCGCCCGCCGGGCCCGGCGACGGCGACCACGATGACCCCATCCCGGCCACCGCCCCCGACACCCCGGCCCCGCTGTCGTACGCCCAGCAACGCCTGTGGTTCCTCGACCGGTTCGAGCCGGGCAGCACCGAGTACACCACCCTGTCGGCGCTGCGGCTGCGCGGCCCGCTGGACGTGGCCGCCCTGCGCACGGCGCTGGACGGCCTGGTCGCCCGGCACGAGTCCCTGCGCACCACGTTCGCCGAACACGACGGCACCGCACGCCAGATCGTCCACCCCGCGCACCCTGTCGAGCTGGCCGTGACGCCGACACCCGACCGCGCCGCCCTGGACGCCCTCCTGGACCGCGCCGCCGCCACCCCCTTCGACCTGGCCACCGGCCCGCTGCTGCGCGCCCGGCTGGCCCGGTGCGCCCCCGACGAGCACGTCCTCGTCCTCGCCCTGCACCACATCGTCACCGACGGCTGGTCCCTCGGAGTGCTCGGCCGCGACCTCGGCGAGCTGTACACCGCCGCCCGCGAGCACCGCGCCCCGGACCTGCCCGCCCTGCCCGTCCGCTACGCCGACCACGCCGCCTGGCAGCGCGCCCGCACCGAACACGTCGAGGCCGGCCTCGCCCACTGGCGCCGGGTACTCGACGGAGTCACCCCGCTGGAACTGCCCACCGACCGGCCCCGCCCGGCCGTCCGCACCCGCGAGGGCGCCCAGGTGACCTTCACCCTGCCGGCCGCGCTGACCGAGCGGCTGACCGAGCGGGGCCGGGAGGCCGACGCCACGCTCTACATGACCCTGGTGGCCGCCTGCCAGCTGCTGCTGGCGCGCTGGGCAGGCCAGGAGGACCTCACCGTCGGCACCGTCACCGCGGGCCGGGACCGGCCCGAACTGCACGACGTGGTCGGCATGTTCGTCAACACGCTGGTGCTGCGCGCCCGGGTGCGCCCCGAGCTGACCTTCCACGAGCTGCTGACCGAGGTGCGGGCCACCGTCCTGGACGCCTTCGCTCACCAGGAGGTCCCCTTCGAACGGCTGGTGGACGCCCTCCAGCCGGAGCGCGACACCAGCCGCACACCGCTGTTCCAGGTGATGGTGGCCCTGCACAACCTCGGCGCCGAGCCGCCCCGGCTGCCGGGCCTGGAGGTGGAGCCGGTGACCCCGCCGGTCCGCACCGCCACCTTCGACCTCGCCTTCGACTTCGTCCAGCGCGACGGCGGCCTCACCGGCCACCTGGAGTACAACACCGGCCTGTTCGACGCGGACACCGCCGAACACCTGGCGGCCCGGATGCGGCTCCTGCTGGAGGCGGCGGCCGAGGACCCGGGGCGCCCCGTCGCCGCCCTGCCCCTGATGACCGACGACGAACGCCGGCAGGTGCTCCGGCACGGCCGGGGCACACCACTGCCCCGGCCGGACACCACCTTCCCCGCCCTGTTCGAGGCCCGGGCCGCGCGCACACCGCACGACACCGCGCTCGTCGCCCACGACGCCACCCTCGAATTCGCCGCGCTGAACGAGCGGGCCAACCGGCTCGCCCACCACCTCATCGCGCTCGGCGCCGGACCCGAGGACGTCGTCGCCGTCCGGCTGCCGCGCACCGGCGACCTGGTCGTGGCGGTGCTCGCGGTGCTCAAGGCGGGCGCCGCCCTGCTCTGCCTCGACCCCGAACTGCCGCAGGGCAGAAGCGACTTCCTGACGGCGGACGCCCGGCCGCACACCCTGCTGGACGACCTCGGCGACGTGCCGTGGGACCGGCTGCCCGCCCACGACCCCACCGACACCGACCGCGTCCGTCCGCTGCTGCCGGGCCACGCCGCCTACCTCGTCTACACCTCCGGCTCCACCGGCCGCCCCAAGGGCGTCGCCGTCGAACACCGCCAGCTGGTCAACCTGTGCCACGACCACCGCGCCCGCCTGCTCGCCCCGCACACCGCCGGCGGCCGTCGGCTGAAGGCCGCGCTCAGCGCCTCCTTCTCCTTCGACACGTCCTGGGAGGGACCGCTGCTCCTCGCCCTCGGCCACGAGGTGCACCTCGTGGCCGAGGACGTACGCCTCGACCCGCAGGCGTTCTGCGCCCAGATCGCCGAGCACCGGCTGGACCTGGTCAACGTCACCCCCTCCTTCCTGCGCGAACTCACCTCCGCCGGCCTGCTCGCACCCGGCCGGCACCACCCGCGCCTGCTGCTCGTCGGCGGCGAGGCCGTCCCCGCCGCCACCTGGCGCGAACTGGCCGCCGCGGGACGCGCGTGCGGGATCACCGCCTACAACATGTACGGGCCGACCGAGTGCACCGTCGACGCCGTCTACGGCCGCCTCGCCGACAGCCCCGACCGCCCGGTCATCGGCCGCCCCGGCGGCAACCTGCGCGCCTACGTCCTCGACGGCGCCCTGCGCCCGGTTCCGCCCGGCGTGCCCGGCGAGCTGTACCTGGCCGGCGAGCAGGTGGCCCGCGGCTACGTGAACCGGCCCGGCCTTACCGCCGCCCGCTTCCTCGCCGACCCGTTCGGCGCGCCGGGGGAGCGGATGTACCGCACCGGCGACCGGGCCCGCTGGGTCCCGGACGGCCTGCTGGAGTTCCTGGGCCGCGTCGACGAACAGGTCAAGATCCGCGGGTTCCGCATCGAGCCGGGCGAGGTGGAGGCCGCGCTGCGCGCGCACCCGGATGTGGCGGACGCGGCGGTGACCGCGCGCGAGCACGCGGGCCGCCTCATGCTCGTCGGCTACGTGGTGCCCGCCGGCGAGCGCGCCCCCTCGGGGGACGAACTGCGCGTGGCACTGCGCCGCACCCTGCCGGACCACATGGTGCCCGCCGCCTTCGTCCCGCTGGCCCGGATCCCGCGCACCACCAGCGGCAAGACCGACCGGCGTGCGCTGCCCGCCCCGCCCGACCGGCCCGACAGCGCCACCCCGTACACCGCCCCCCGGCCCGGCGCCGAGGAACACCTCGCCGCGATCTGGGCCGAGGTGCTCGGCGTCGAACGGGTCGGCGCGCGGGACAACTTCTTCGCGCTGGGCGGCGACTCCATCCTCAGCATCCAGATCATCTCGCGCGCCCGCCAGGCGGGCTACGCCCTCACCGCCAAGGACGTGTTCCGGCACCAGAGCGTGGCCGAACTCGCCCTCGCCGCCGGCTCCGCCGAGCCCGGCCGGACGGCCGCCGACGACCCGCCGCCCGCCCAGGCCCCGCTCACCCCCATCCAGCACTGGTACCTGGACGGCCGCGACCCTGCCGAAACGCTCCGCTTCAGCATGACCCAGCGGCTCGAACTGGCCCCGGGCACCGACGCGGCCGCCCTGCGCCGGGCCGTGGAAGCCGTCGTGGGCCGGCACGCGGCGCTGCGCACACGGTTCAGCCGCACGGCCGCCGGCTGGCTCCAGGAGGCCCTGGACCGGGCGCCGGGCCCCCTCTTCACCCGGCACGACGCGACCGGGCTCGACGGACCGGCACTGGAGGCGCGGGCGCAACGACTCACCGAGGAGGCACAGTCCGCGCTCGACCCCACCGCCGGCCGGGTGGTCCGCGCCCTCCTCCTGGACCGCGGCCCCGACCGCCCCGGCCAACTCGTCCTGACCGCACACCACCTCGTGATCGACGGCGTCTCCTGGCGCATCCTGCTGGCGGACCTGGAGGCCGGTTACCGCGCGGCGGCCGCCGGACGGCCGGTCGAGCTGCCCGGCGCCGGCACCTCCTACGGCCGCTGGGCCGAGCGGCTCACCGCGCACACGCGGGGCGGCGCCCTGCACGGCGACCTGCCGTACTGGACGCGGACCGGCGCGGCCGAGGCCGCCGCGCTGCCCGCCGGACGGCCCGGCCGCAACACCCACGGCACCGCCGCCACCGTCACCGTCGCGCTGGACGCGGAGACGACCGACGCCCTGCTGCGGCGGGTCCCCGACGCCTACCGCACCCAGGTCAACGACGTCCTCCTCAGCGCCCTCGGCCGCACCCTGGCCCGCTGGTGCGGCCGGGACACCGTGCTGCTCGGCGTGGAGGGCCACGGCCGCGAGGACCTCTTCGCGGACCTGGACCTGTCGCGGACGGTGGGCTGGTTCACCGCCGAGTTCCCCCTGGCCCTGCGGGTGGACCCCGGGGCCGGCTGGCACGACACGCTGCGCTCGGTCAAGGAGCAACTGCGCGCGGTCCCGCTGCACGGCCTGAGCCACGGCGCCCTGCGCCACCTCCTGCCCGACAGCCCACTGGCCGCCGCCCCCGCCCCGCAGATCGGCTTCAACTACCACGGACAGTGGGACGCCGCCGGCGGCGACGGCCTCTACCGCGCGGCCCTGCCCCCGGCCGGCCGCGACACCGACCCCGCCGAACCCCGCCCCTACCTGCTGGACATCACCGGCGTGGTCCAGCAGGGGCGCCTCGAACTGGGCTGGACCTACCCGCCCGAGATCTACGACGAGGACACCGTCCACGACCTGGCCGAGGAGACCCTCGCGGCCCTGCGGGACATCGCCGCGCACTGCGCCCGCCCCGGAGCCGGCGGCCGTACCCCCTCCGACTTCCCCCTGACCGCCCTCACCCAGGACCAACTGGACGCGCTCGTCGGCGACGGACGGCACGTCGAGGACGTCCTGCCGCTGACGCCGTTGCAGTCCGGCATGCTCTTCCACGGACTCGTCGACACCGCGGGCGCCTACTTCGACCGCACCGCCGTACGGCTGTCCGGAGTGGCCGACCCGCACGCCTTCGCCCGAGCCTGGCAGCAGGTCGCCGACCGCACCCCCGCCCTGCGCACCAGCGTGCACTGGGCGGGCCTGCCGCACCCGGTCCAGGTGGTCCACCGCCGGGCCGAACTGCCCGTCACCCACCTCGACTGGCGCTCGCTGGACGCCGCCCGGCGCGAGCACGAGACCGAGCGGCTGCTCGCCGCCGACCGCGCCACCGGACTCGACCTCACCACCGCACCGCTCACCCGCCTCACCCTGGCCGCCCTGCCCGGCGACGAGGTGCTGCTGCTGTGGTCCACCCACCACATCGCCCTCGACGGCTGGAGCACGGGGCAACTGCTCACCGAGGTCTGCGAGCGCTACGCGGCGCTCATCGGCGGCCCGGACACCGCACCCCCGGCGCGGCGCCCGTTCGCCGACTTCCTGCGCTGGCTCCACGACCAGGACGCCACGGCCGCCCAGCGGCACTGGGCCGACGCCCTCGCCGGCTTCACCGCCCGCACCCCGCTGCCGTACGACCGCACGCCCACCGGGGCGCACCGCGCCCGGACGGCCGCCGCCGTCCACCACGAGCTGGACGAGCGGGCCTCCCGGCGACTCCGGGAGGCCGCCGCCCGTGCCGGGCTCACCGTCAACACCGTCGTGGAAGGCGCCTGGGCACTGCTGCTGGCGCGCGGCGCGGGCCGCGACGACGTGGTCTTCGGCACCACCGTCTCCGGCCGGCCGGCCGAACTGCCCGGCGTCGAGGGCATGATCGGCATGTTCATCAACACCGTGCCGACCCGCGTCCGCGTCACCGAGGGCGCGGTCCTGCCCTGGCTGCGCGACCTCCAGGAGCGGCAGACCGAGGCACGGCGCTTCGACTTCCTCGCCCTGCCCCGCATCCAGGCCGCCACCCAAGTGCCGTCCACGGAGCCCCTGTTCGACAGCATGGTGGTGTTCGAGAACTACCCCGTCGACGAGGCCGCCACGGCGCGCACCGGCGTGCGGGTGGCGCAGGTGCGCGCCGACGACGCCACCACCTTCCCGTGGTGCCTGCGCGCCCACCTCACCGAACGGCTCGGCTTCGACCTGGCCTACGACCCCGCGCTGTTCGACCGGGACACCGTCGAGCGCGCCGCCGGGCGCCTGGCGGCCCTGCTCACCGCCCTCGCCGACGGCCTGGACGGCACCCTCGGCGAACTCGACGCCCTCACCGAGGCCGACCGGGAACTGCTGGCGGCCTGGAACACCACCGGCCGTCCGGCCCGCCCGCGCAGCCCCGTCGACCTGTTCGCCGAGGTGGCCCGCCGGAGCCCCGGCGCGCTCGCGATACGGGACGGCGAACGCCAGGTCACCTACCGGGAACTCGCCGACTGGTCCGGGCGGCTCGCCGCCCGTCTGCGGGCCGCGGGCCTGGCCGCGGAGGGCCGGGTGGCACTGCTGATGGACCGCTCGGCCGAACTCGTCGTCGCCCAACTGGCCGTCCTCACCGCGGGCGGCGCCTACGTGCCGGTCGACACCCGCGCCCCCGAAGAACGCCTGACGGCACTGTTCGACCAGGCGGGCGTGACCCTGCGGCTGACCACCGCGGAGGTCGCCGCCGCGCGCCCCGGCGCCGCGGCCGCCCGTCCCGCGGATGTCGGCACACCACCGGCCGACCCGGCCACCAGCACCGAGACCGCACCGCACCCACCGGCCGCCGGCTCCCACCCCTCGGACGCCTCGGGCGCCTCGGCAGCCGAGGGGTTCGGCGTGGGCACGTCGGACGCGTCACGCCCGCCGGCCGTGTCCGAGGCCGGCGTTACCCGCTGCGACGCCCCGGGCCGCCCGGCGGCCGGCGGCTTCGACGCGGCCGCGCCGGGCGAGGCACGCTCCTGCGCCCCCGCCGGCCCGCCGGCCCAGGACCCCGGCGCCGCGGGTGGTCCCGACCGGCTGGCGTACGTGATGTTCACCTCCGGCTCCACCGGCCGGCCCAAGGCGGTGGCCGTGCGGCACCGCGACGTGGCGGCGCTGGCCACCGACAGCCGGTTCGCCGACGGGGTGTGCGCACGGGTGCTGCTGCACTCCCCGGTGGCCTTCGACGCCGCCACCTTCGAGGTGTGGGCACCGCTCCTCACCGGCGGCTGCGTGGTGGTGGCGCCCGACGGCAGCGTGGACGCGGCCCTGCTGCGGCGGCTGGCCGGCGACGGCGGACTGACGGCGCTGTGGCTGACCGCCGGACTCTTCCGGCTGCTCGCGCAGGACGCCCCGGACTGCTTCCGGGGCCTGCGGCAGGTGTGGACCGGAGGCGACGTCGTCCCCGCGCCGGCCGTGCGCCGGGTGCTGGCCGCCTGCCCGGGGCTGACCGTCGTGGACGGCTACGGACCGACGGAGACCACCACCTTCGCCACCACCTTCCCGCTCGCGGACGCGGCGGCGGTCCCGGACACCGTGCCCATCGGCCACCCGCTGGACGACATGCGGGCCCACGTCCTCGACGCCCGGCTGCGGCCCGTCCCGCCGAGCTGCCCGGGCGAGCTGTACCTCGCCGGCGAGGGCGTGGCCCGCGGCTACCTGGGCCGTCCCGGCGACACCGCCGCCCGCTTCGTGGCCGACCCCCTCGGCCCGCCCGGCACCCGCATGTACCGCACCGGGGACCTGGTGCGGCGGCGCACCGACGGCACCGTCGAGTTCCTCGGCCGCGCCGACGACCAGGTCAAGATCCGCGGCTTCCGGGTGGAGCCCGGCGAGGTCGAGGCGGTGCTCGCGGCCCACCCGGGCGTCCAGGACGTCGCCGTACTCGCCCGCGAGGACCGCCCGGGCGCCCGGCGGCTGGTCGCCTACGTCGTCGGCCCGGCCGGCCACGACCCCGAGGACCTGCGCGCCTACGCCGGCCGCGCCCTGCCCGACTACCTCGTCCCCTCCGCGTTCGTCCCGCTCGACGCCCTTCCGCTGAGCGGCAACGGCAAGGTCGACCGGGCCGCCCTGCCGATACCGCGGGCCCTCCAGGTGCGCGAGTGCGTCGCACCCCGCACCGAGGCCGAGCGGCGGGCGGCGGAGTGCTTCGCGGAGGTCCTTAGCATCCAACCGCCCGGCGTGGAGGACGACTTCTTCCAGCTCGGCGGCGACTCGATCCTCAGCATCCGGCTCGCCTCCCGGCTGACCGAGGTCTTCGCCGCCGACGTCACCCCGCGAGAGGTGTTCACCCACCCCACGCCGGCCGCCCTGGCGCGGCTGCTCACCGAGCAGCAGGGCACCGGCCGGCCCATCGTCCCGGTCGCCCGCGACGCCGCCGCCCCCATGTCGTACGCGCAGCAACGCCTTTGGTTCCTGGAGGAGTTCGCGCCCGGCGGCGCCGAGTACGTCACCTTCCTCGCGCTGCGCCTGCGCGGCGCACTGGACGCCGGTGCCCTCGGCGCGGCGTTCACCGCCGTCGTGGCCCGGCACGAGTCGCTGCGCACCACCTTCGACAGCGCCGACGGCCACGGCGTCCAGATCGTCCACCCGCCGCACGACGTACGGCTGCCGTCGCGCGACCTGTCCCGACTGCCCGGCACCGCACGAGAGTCGGCCCTGCGTCGGCTGCTCGCCGACGAGCGCAACCGCCCCTTCGACCTGCGCGAGGGCCCGCTGCTGCGGACCGGGCTGATCCGGCTCGCCGACGACGAGCACGTCCTCACCCTCGCCCTGCACCACATCGTCACCGACGGCTGGTCGACCTCGGTGTTGCTGGGCGACCTGGCCCACCTCTACCGCCGTGAACTGGGCGCGGAGCCAGCAGACCTGGCGCCGCTGCCGGTGCAGTACGCCGACTACGCGCACTGGCAGCGCACGGTCGGCGCCGCCGACGCGGACGGCCAACTCGCCTACTGGAAGAGCCAACTGGCCGGCACGGACGTCCTGGAGCTGCCCACCGACCGGCCCCGGCCGCCGGTGCGCACCAGCAACGGCGCCACCACCGGCCTGGTGCTGCCCGCCCGGACCGTACGGCGCCTCACCCGGCTCGCCCGGGACCGGGGCACCACGCTGTTCACCGCGCTCGTCGCCGCCGCCCAGACCTATCTGGCCCGGCTGTGCGGCGGGCAGGACATCGCCGTGGGCACCGTCACCTCCGGCCGCGACCGGGCCGAGACCCGGGCCCTCGTCGGGTTCTTCGTGAACACCCTCGTGCTGCGCTCGCGCGTCGACGCCGGGCGGCCGTTCACCGAGTTCCTCACCGAGGTACGGCAGACGGTGCTGGACGCCTTCGCCCACCAGGACGTGCCGTTCGAGCGGGTGGTGGACGAGGTCCAGCCGGTCCGCGACACCAGCCGCAGCCCGCTCTTCCAGGTCATGGTCGTCCTCCAGAACACCCCCGGCGCCGACCTCGACCTGCCCGGCCTGGAGGTCACCGACGTCGACCCCGACGCGCGGCAGGCGGCGTTCGACCTCACCCTGGAGTTCGCCGAGACCGGCGCCGGGACGCTGCACGGTCTGCTCACCTACAACACCGACCTGTTCGACCCGGCCACCGCCGAACGGATGGCGCGTCAGCTCGGCACACTGCTGACCGCCGTCGCCGAGGAACCCGAGCGTCCCCTCGGCGCCCTGCCGCTGACCGCCGACGACGAACTGAAGACCCTCCTCCACCAGGGCCGCGCCACCTTCCGCCCGGTGCTCGCGGCCACCCTGCCGGCCCTGTTCGAACGGCAGGCGGCCCGCACTCCGGACGCGGTCGCGCTGAGCGACGGCGACCTGGAGCTGACCTACGCGCAGGTCGAGCGGGCCGCCAACCGGCTGGCCCACCGGCTGATCCGGGACGGCGTCGGCCCGGAGCGGGTGGTCGCCCTCGCCCTGCCCCGCTGCGCGGAGACGGTACTGGCCCAGCTCGCCGTCACCAAGGCCGGCGGCGCCTTCCTGCCGGTGGACCCGGACTACCCGGCCGACCGAAGGCAGTTCATGATCCGTGACGCGGGCGCCCACCTGGTGCTCGACGACCCGGCCGCCGTCCGCACCGCCGACGGCCCCGACACCGCGCCCACGGACGCCGACCGCACGGCCGCGCTCCGCCCGGACCACCCCGCCTACGTCATCTACACCTCGGGCTCCACCGGCACCCCCAAGGGAGTGGTGGTGACCCACCACGGCCTCGCCTCCTTCGCCGAGGCCGCGGCCGAGCAGTACGCCGCGGGCCCCGGCGACCGGGTGCTCCAGTTCGCCTCGCCCAGCTTCGACGCCTCCGTGCTGGAGCTGTGCGTCTCCCTGCTCAGCGGGGCCGCTCTGGTCACCGGGGAGGAGGGGCCGCTGGTCGGGGAGCGGCTGGCCGAGGCGCTCGCCGGGCGGAGGGTCAGCCACACGCTGATCCCGCCCGCCGCCCTCGCCACCGTCCCGCCCGAGGCCGCCGCCGCCCTGCCCGCGCTGCGCACCCTCATCGTCGGCGCCGAGGCCTGCCCGGCCGACCTCGTCGACACCTGGGCCGCCGGCCGCCGGATGGTCAACTCCTACGGGCCCACCGAGGCCACCGTGGTCGCCACCTGGACCGGTCCGCTGGCCCCCGGCACGGGTGCCCCGCCCATCGGCCGCCCCGCTGCCGCCACCCGCGTCTACGTCCTCGACGCCGCCCTGCGTCCCGTCCCGGCCGGCGTGACGGGGGAGCTGTACCTCGCCGGTCCCGGCCTGGCCCGCGGCTATCTGGGCCGGCCGGGGCTGACCGCCCAGCGGTTCGTCGCCGACCCTTTCGGCGCACCCGGTGAGCGCATGTACCGCACCGGCGACCTGGCACGCTGGAGCGCGTCCGGTGATCTCCGCTTCGCCGGACGCGCCGACGACCAGGTCAAACTGCGCGGCTTTCGCATCGAGCCGGCGGAGATCGAGAGCGCGCTGCGCCGCAGCCCCCTGGTGCGGGACGCGGCCGTCGTCGTACGCGCCGACGCGCCGCGGGACGGGGCGGTCGCCGGACCCGCCCGGCTCGTCGCCTACGTCGTACCGGCCGGACCCGGTGCCGAGGCGCCCGTCGGCGAGCTGCGCGAGCACCTGGCCGGGCTGCTGCCGCCGCACATGGTGCCGTCGGTCTTCGTGCCGCTCGCGCGGCTTCCGCTCACCCACAACGGCAAGACCGACCGGCGCGCGCTGCCGGCACCGGCACCGGGCCGGGCGGCCGACGGACCGCGGGTCGCCCCGCGCGACGACACCGAGCGGCGCGTCGCCCGGATCTGGTCCGACGTGCTCGGCATCGAGGAGGTCGGCGCCCACGACAACTTCTTCGCGCTCGGCGGCGACTCCATCCTGACCATGCAGGTCGTCTCACGGCTGCGCCGGGACGGCCTCCACGTGGCCACCCGGGACCTGTTCCGGCACCAGACGGTCGCCGAACTCGCCCGCGTCGTACGCCGCGCGCCCCGGCCGGCCGAGGACGCCCCGGTGACCGGCGACGTGCCGCTCACCCCGATCCAGCAGTGGTTCCTGACCACGCCGCGCGCCTGCCACCACCACTTCAACCAGTCCGCCCTGCTCGAGCTCGACGGCGCCCCCGACCGGCGGGCGCTGCGCGCGGCCCTCGACGCCCTGCTGGAGCACCACGACGCCCTGCGCATGCGGTTCACCCGGGCCGACACCGCGGACGGCTGGCACCAGTTCAACCCGCCGCCCGCCGGGCAATACGACGTCCTTGTCCACCACGACCTGTCGGGCCTGCCCACCGAGGAGGCCGACGCGGCCATGGAGAAGGCTGCCGACGACCTGCACACCGGGTTCGACCTGGCCGAGGGTCCGCACCTGCGCGCGGCCCTGTTCACCGGCGAGGCGGACCGGCCGGTGTTCCTCCTGCTCGTCGCCCACCACCTGGTCGTCGACGCCGTCTCCTGGCGCATCCTGCGCGACGATCTGGAGACCGCCTACCGGCAGGCGCTGCACGGCGAGCCCGTCCACCTGGGGGAGCGCAGTACCAGCTTCCGCGACTGGGCGCGCAGGTGCGCCGCGCACGTCGCCGAGGGCGGACTCGACCATGAACTGCCGTACTGGGAGGAGGCGCTGCGGGCCGCACCCGCCCCCAAGGCCGCACCCGCCCCCAAGGCCGCACCCGCCCCCACGGACGCGCCGGCCGGTTACGACAGCGACCGGACCGACGTGGTCAGTGTGGAACTCGACGAGGCGGACACCACCGCTTTGCTGCGTGCCGCGCCGAGCGCCTACCGCACCCGCGTAAACGACGTGCTGCTCACCGCCCTCGCCCTGGCCCTGGCCCGCTGGACCGGACAGGACCGGGTGCGCCTGGACCTGGAGGGTCACGGCCGGGAGGAACTGTTCGACGGAGTCGACCTGTCGCGCACCGTCGGCTGGTTCACCACCGTCCACCCGGTCGCCCTGCGCGTGCCCGGGTTCGAGCATCCGGGCCAGGACCGGGACTGGCGGTCGCTGGTGAAGTCGGTGCGCCGGCAGCTGCGGGCCGTACCCGGCAACGGCTTCGGCTTCGGCGCGCTGCGCACCTTCGGCCCGCCCGAGGTCCGCGAGCGTCTCGGCGGCACCCCGCACAGCCAGGTGGTCTTCAACTACCTCGGCCAGTGGGACGCCCGCCCCGAGACCACGGAAGGCGGCCTGGTGCGCGCCGAACACGGCTCCTTCGGGCAGGACCACGACCCTCGGGACCCCGGATCGCACCCGGTGGAGGTGGTGGGCGCGGTGCAGCACGGCCGTCTCGCCTTCAGCTGGCACCACCGCCCCGGCCTCACCGACACGGCGACGGTGCGCCAGGTGGCGGAGGAGTTCGCCGCCGCCCTGCGGCACATCGCCCGGCACGCCCGAGGAGGCCGGTGACGACCTTCCCTACGCGCGGCGCCCCACCGGGACACAGGACCCGGCGGGGCCCGCGCTCGCCCCGCGCCCCGACCCGCCCACCAGCCCGCGCCACCCGAACGAGCCCGTGACTGCGGCCAGCGGCGACCAGAGACCGCGAGAGACCACGAGAGACGACGAGGAACGAGACATGGACGAGAACACCCGCTACCAGGTCCTGCGCAACGACGAGGAGCAGTACTCCCTGTGGCCCGCCGACCTGGAGGTGCCCGCCGGCTGGCAGCCCGTCGGCAAGGAGGGCACCGAGGCCGAGTGCACCGCCTACGTCGACGAGGTCTGGACCGACATGCGCCCGCGCAGCCTGCGCGAGCGCATGGAGAACACCGGGGCCTGACCGGCCGCGGCGGCGCGACCGCGCCGGGCCGGCCGGCCCGGCGCGGCTCCCCACACCCCACACCCCCCACCTCCCGCACCCGCCGTACCGGCGCCCCACCGCCCTCGGCCCACCGCACCGCGTCCCACCGAGGAGCCGACATGCCACCTGCCCTGCGCACCGAACACCTGGAGTTCCTCCCCTACCGGCCCGAGGACGAAGACGCATTCGTCGGCCTCCTGCGCGACGTGGAGGTGTGCCGCTGGATGGGCCAGGAACAGGTGCCCGAACCCGACCTGCGCGCGCTGTTCCGCGCGATCCTCACCGAGGTCTACCCGCAGCGCCGCTTCGACGTGTGGGGCCTGTGGCTGAACGGCGCCTACGCCGGCCACGCCGAGGTGAAGCGGACCGGCAACGTCCCCGGCCACGAACTGGTCACCGCGCTCGCCCCCGCGTACTGGGGGCGCGGCCTGGGCGGCGAGGCGGTGCGCGGGCTGCTGCGCCACGCCGCCGATCACCTCGGGCTCCGGGAGGCCTACGGCATGGTGGGCGCCGAGAACACCGCGAGCCTCGCCATGTGCCGCCGCCTGGGCTTCCGGCACCTGCGGGACGTCGTCGCCGACGACGGGTCGGTCACGCGGATGCTCGTCGTCTCCACCACGGCGGGCGACCCGGCAGCCGGGGCGGACACGCCCGGCCTCCTCCCTCCGGGGCCCGCCGCGACGGGCCCCGCCCACCTCAAGGACCCCGCGTGACCAGGCCACCGCTGACCGCACAGGACACCGACGCGCCCGACACCGGACCGCCGCCGAGCCTGTGGCGCAACCGCGCCTTCACCCTGCTGTGGGCCGGACAGTGCCTGTCGGACCTCGGCGGCGCCATGGCCGACCTGGCGCTGCCCCTGCTGATACTCCAGCAGACGGGATCCCCCACCCGCGCCGGACTCGTCGGCACCGCCGGGCTCGCCACCACCATGCTGTGCCGGCTGCCCGCCGGCGTGCTCGCCGACCGGTTCGACCGACGCGCCCTGATGATCGCCTGCGACATCCTGCGGATCGCCGCCTACACCGTGCTGACCTGCGCGCTCGTCGCGGGCCTGGCCGGTGTTCCGCTGATCCTCGCGGTGGTGGTCGCCAGTGCGGCCGCCACCGCCGTCTTCAGCACCGCCGAGCACGCCGCGATCCGCACCCTGGTGCGCCCCGAGCAGATTCCCGGCGCGGTCGCCCGCAACGAGGCCCGGTCCTACGGCACGTCGCTGGCCGGTCCGCCGCTCGGCGGCCTGCTCCTCGGGCTGGGCCGCTCCCTGCCCTTCATCGGCAACGCCGTGAGCTTCCTGCTGTCCCTGATCGCGATCGTGAGCATCCGGCGTCCGATGCAGGAGGCCCGGACGGACGCCTCCGGGCGGCGCGCGGCCCCCGGCGCGTCCGTCGTGGAGGGCGTGCGGTTCGTGCTGCGGCACCCCTTCCTGCGGGGGCTGCTTGTCATCGCGGCCCCCCTCAACATGGCCTTCACCGGGATGATCTTCGGCATGACCCTCGCGCTCAGGCGGGCCGGCGTCTCCCCGTTCCTGGTCGGCGTCGCCGGCACGATCTTCGCGCTGGGCGGCTTCCTCGGCGCCCTGGCCGCCCCCGCCCTGCAACGGCGGCTGCGCCTGCCCACCCTGATCACCGCGCTGTGCTGGGCCACCGCTGCCCTGATGGCGGTGGCGACAGCGCTGTCCGGCCGTGTCCTGGCCGCCGTACCCCTGGCGTTCGCGGTGTTCCTCGGGCCCACGGCGAACGCCGCCCTCTTCGGCCACCAGGTCGCCGTCACCCCCGACCGGCTGCAAGGGCGTGTCGTCAGTGTGCTCCTGCTGGCGGCGGGCGCGGCGGCCGCCGTGGCCCCCGCCCTGACCGGGGCACTACTGGCCCGGTGGGCTCCGGGCACGGCGATGCTGGTCTTCCCGCTGCTGGTCACCGCCGCCGCGCTGACGGCCACCTTCGGCCGGGGCGTGCGGACCGCGGCGCCATGAGGGGCGGTCGCAGGGGCTGCGCGGGAGCCTCACACGCGCTGTAATGGCGAACGTGGTGAGCGAGCGCGCTGCGGTCGGCGGCACGAGGACGGGGCCGGAGCGTGCCGCAGCCGCCCTCGGCGCCCTCGGCGCGTACCCCGGCACCCCGGACCTGCTGCGCCGCGTCCTCGAACAGGCGCTGGTGTTCGCCGGCGCGGCATTCGCCGGGGTGTACACGCCCGGCGACGACCCCGCCCACCTGTCCCTCACCGAGTCGGCGGGGCTGCCGCGCACCCTGTTCGGGCTGCGCGACGGCTACCCGGCCGCCGGGGCGTCCCCGGTCGCCGAGGCACACCGCACCGGGCGTCCGCTGTGGCTCGGTCCCGAGGAACTGGCCCGCTGTCCCGAGGCCCGGCGGGTGCCGTCCCCGGACTTCTCCGTGGCCGCGCTGCCCCTCGGCCCGGCGGGCGCCGGCACCCTGCTGGCCGTCAGCGAGCACCCGGGCGGGTTCGGCGACGACGACCGCGCCTGCCTGGAACTGATCGCCCGCGCGGTCGCCGTGCCCGCCCCGCTCACCGCGGGAGACACCGGCGAGCTGCCCGAGGACGCCTTCAGCCTCGCCATGGACACCGGCCGGGTCGACGTCGGCGAGGCCATCCTGCGGCTGTTCGGACTCGCCCGGGACGACTTCGACGGCCGCGTGGAGACCCTGCTCGCACGGGCCGTGCCCGAGGACCTGCCCGCGCTGATGTCCGTGGTCGAGGCGGACCACATGTCCATCGGCGACCGCGAGCTGGAGTTCCGCATCCTCCAGCCCTCCGGCGCGCCGCTCTGGCTGCGGCTGCGCGGGCGGCTGCTGCCCGGCGGGGAGGGCCGCCCGGCCCGGCTGGTCGGCACCGTCGCCGACGCCTCCACGCTGCGCCCCGACGTCACGGATGTGGCCCGTGTGCAGCGCCTGGCCGCCGCCCTCGCCACCGCCGGCACCGTCAAGGACGTCGGCCGGGCCGTCGTCGCCGCCCTGCGCGGCCCGCTCCGGGCCGACCGGATCGCGCTCGCCGAACTGGAGAACGACCGGCTCGTCGTCACCGTCCTCGACCCGCCCGAGCCCGAGGCGTGGCCCGAGGTGTGGCGCACCGAATGGCGCACCGAGTGGCCCGACGCGCCGGTGCGCGCCATGCCCACTCTCGCCGCCGCGCTGCGCGAGGGCCGCGCCCGGATCTGGCCCGCCGGCAGCGCCCTGGAACCCGCCCTCGCCGGGGTCGGGCCCGGCGGCCTCGCCGTGCTGCCGCTGCCCGCCGGCGGCCGGGTGGCCGGCGCCTGCCTGATCGGCTGGGACCGCCCGCACGACTTCGGCCCCGACGAACGCGCCCTGCTCACCGCCTGCGCCGGCCTGACCGGCCAGGCTCTGCTGCGCGCCCACGCCTTCGACGCCGAGCACGAACTCGTCGGCATGCTCCAGCGCACCCTGCTGCCGCGCCGGCTGCCCCGGCTGCCCGGCGCGGTCGCCGTCGCCCGCTATCTGCCCACCACCGCCGGACTGGAGGTCGGCGGCGACTGGTACGACGTGATCCCGCTCGCCGACCACCACGTGGCCTTCGTCATCGGCGACGTCCAGGGCCACAATGCGGGCGCCGCCACCCTCATGGGCCAGATGCGCACCGCGCTGCGCGCCTACGCCGCCGAGGGCCACGCCCCGGACGTGGTCGTCGCCCACGCCAACCGGCTGCTGCTGGACATGGAGACCGACCTCTTCGCCACCTGCGCCTACGTCGACGTCGACATGGAGGAGGGCACCGCCTGGTGCGTGCGCGCCGGCCATCTGGAGCCGATACTGCGTCACCCGGACGGCGGTACCGAGGTGCTGCGCACCGAGGGCGGCCCGCCGCTCGGGGTGACGGCGCAGGCGGAGTTCCCGATGACCCCGCTGCGGCTCCAGCCCGGCACGGTGATCGCGCTGACCACCGACGGCCTGGTGGAGTCCGTGGACACCGACCTTGACGCCGGCATGGAGCGGCTCGCCGGCGCGCTGTCCGGGGCCGACCCCGCCCACCTCGGCCTGGTCGCCGACGCGCTGCTCACCGGCGCCCGGCGCACCGACGACGTCGCCCTGCTGCTGGTGCGCTACGACGGGATGGCCGTACGGCCCCTGCGGGAGAGCTGGACGGTGTGGCGGGTACCGGAGGCGGCCCGGCACGCCCGCCGCTTCACCCGGCGCACGCTGCGCGCCTGGGGCGTCCACCCGGACATGCTCGACGCGGCACTGCTGGTGGTCTCCGAACTCGTCACCAACGCCCTCGTGCACACCGACGGCCAGGTCCGCCTCGACCTCAGCCTGGTCAACCACCGGCTCCGGCTCGCCGTCGCCGACTCCTCGCCGCGCAGCCCGGTCAAGCCCACCAGCATCGGCTGGGAGGCCACGGGCGGACGGGGCATCCTGCTGGTCGAGGCGGTCTCCGCGGCCTGGGGCACGGTTCCGGTCAGCGGCGGCAAACAGGTCTGGGCCGATCTCGTGCCCGGCGGCTGACGCGCTGGTTCAGGCCCCGGTGACCGAGCCGCCACTCGGGTGCGCGTGCGGGTGCTTCCGGCAGGTCGGAGGGGATCACCCGACGGCCTTGCCTAGG
This sequence comes from Streptomyces sp. NPDC104106, assembly GCF_055584345.1. Lineage (NCBI taxonomy): Bacteria > Bacillati > Actinomycetota > Actinomycetes > Kitasatosporales > Streptomycetaceae > Streptomyces > Streptomyces sp. NPDC104106. The sequence continues at coordinate 297,434 of NZ_JBVJMF010000006.1, read as the reverse complement.
GTCGGTCGGCGTGGCAGACACCTTCCAGGAACTGGTGGCGAAGCAGCGCGCGGCCGACGCGGCGCAGCAGATGGTCGAGGCGCTGCGGGAGGCCTACGGCCCGCCGGCCGAGCGGGGAATGACCGGCGCCCAGTCGGGCACCTACGAGACCGCGCTGCGTGCCTGGCGGGACCTGGACCGCGAGGTGCAGACCGCGCTGAGTGACTACGCCCGGCAGACCGGCCGGGCGCGCGCCGACATCGAGGCCGAGGTGGCCCGGGCGGCGGCGGAGCAGCAGGACACATGATCCGCACCGCTCGCCGCGCCGAGCGGCTCGTGGCGGCCGTGGAGACCACCCCCTCCATGCCGCTGCCCCGACAGGCTCACCGGCCCCCGATCGGGCATCCCGGGCGACGCCCCGTGCGGTGACCTGGCGGCCCGCCCGCGCCACGCCCCGCGCACACCCGGTCGTATCCGCCGCGCGGGCGGGTACCCGGGTGCCATGGACATCGCCACGCAGGAAGCAGTCACAGGTGCCCAGGTCTTCGGGTACGTCCTCATCCTGATCGCCGGGATCGTCTGCGTCGCCGGGCTGATCTGGGCCTTCCGGCTGGGCATCAAGGTCCGCGAACGCGAGCCGGCCCCGCCGCGGCCCGAGGAGCAGCCCACGGTCCCGCCGTCCGGTCCGGTCCGGGAGGTCCACGAGATGCGCGAGCCGCACGAGGTGCCCCGGGCCGAAGGCGACGCCGAACGCCTCACGCCCTATCAGCTCGGCAACGTGCGCAGCCGGCGCGCCGCCGACCAGCGCAGGGCGCGCTGGTCGCCCGGCTCCAGCGGCTCCTTCGGCGGCGGAGGCGGCGGCCGGACCTGAGCCGTCAGCGGTGGCCGCCTGTCCACGAAAGACAGGCCCGAGGCTGAAGGAATCCGGCCCGGCCGGTCGCTCCGGGGAGCGTCGGGCCGGGCCGGCAGGGATCAGGCGTGGGTCTTGGCCAGCAGTTCCAGGACCTCCGCCGTGGTGCCGCTCTCGCCGAGCCGCGGGAAGATCCGTTCGACGCTGCCCGCGTGCGCCTCGGCGTCGGCGTCGGCCATCGCGTCCGTGGCGAGGGTGACGTGGTAGCCGTGGGCGTAGGCGTCACGGGCGGTCGACTCCACGCCGATGCTGGTGGCGATCCCGGTCAGCACGATCTGCGTGATGCCGCGGCGGCGCAGCTGGACGTCCAGGTCGGTGCCGTGGAACGCGCTCCAGTTGTGCTTGGTGACGAGGATGTCACCGGCGTGGCCGGACAGTTCGTCGACGATGACGTCCCAGCCCTCGGGGAACGACAGGCCGCGGGCCTGACGCTCGGTGCGCCCGGGCACCGTGTCCCCGCCGTCGGCCGAGAAGGAGACGCGGACCAGGACCACCGGCAGGTTCTTCGCGCGGAAGGCGTCGGCCAGTTCGGCCGTGCGCGCCACCACCTCGGGGCCCGGGTGCGGCTGGGTGGGCATGGCGACGATGGCGTTCTGGAGGTCGATCGCGACCAGGGCGGTACGGGGGTCGAGCGTGGTGAGCGACATGGGTCGGTCAGGCCTTTCCGGTGGGTGCGGTGTTCGCGGGGGTGAGCCGGCCGAGGGATCGGTCCGGCAGGGTCGTCGCCAGCAACAGCACGGAGCAGGCGAGCATGAACAGGGCCAGGCCGTGCAGCCCGGAGGTGTCGGCGCGGTGCGGATAGAACGCCGCGGTGGCGGCTGACGCGGCCAGCGCGCCGAGGTAGCCGAAGGTCCGCAACAGGCCGGCCGCGGAGGCGATCCGCTCCGGGTCGGCCTGCCGGTACAGGGCGTTCTGCGTGGCGAGGCCGAGCAAGCCCTGCGGAACGCCGAGCACGGCGCCGACCGCGAGCAGCAGCCACAACTGCCCCCCGGCGTGCACGAGGAGCATCAGGGCGCAGCCGGCGATCTGCAGCACGGAGCCGATGAGCAGTTTGCCGCGCACCGCCTCCCGGCGCCCGGTGAGCGCGGACACGACCAGCGCGGCCGCCGACTGGGGCAGCAGCACCAGCCCGGCGGTGGAGGCGCTCAGACCACGCCCCTGCTCCAGCCACTGCGTGTAGCCGTACATGAAGACGTACGACGTGGTGTAGGCGAGCAGTTGACGCAGATAGGTGGCGATCAGCGGGCCGTTGCCGCCGAGGACGCGCAGGTCGACGAACGGGTCCGGCACCCGCAGCTCGCGCAAGCCGAAACCGGCGGCAGCGGCGGCCGAGAGCACCGGCAGGTACCAGCGGTCTGCGCGCGGATCCATCAGGAACAGCATCAGCGCGACCAGGAGCAGCGCGAACAGCGCCATGCCGGTCAGGTCCACGCTGCGCCGCCGGGTCTCGGTCCGGGGCAGCCGGAGCGTGCCGAGCACCAGGCAGGCCGCCGACAGCGGCACGTTGACGGTGAATACGGCACGCCAGCCGCCCAGTCCGATCAGCAGCCCGCCGAGCGCGGGCCCGATGACGGCCACCGTCTGGTTGGCGACGGCGAGCGCGGCCAGCACCCCGGCGGGGCTGTCCCGCCCGGTGCGCTCGGCCTCGGAGCGGGTCAGCCGCATGGCCGCCGGATACGCCGCCGACGTTCCGAGACCGAGCAGCACGCGGGCCGCGATCAGCGCGCCGAGCGAGGGCGCGAGCGCGCCGAGCAGACCGGCGATGCCGACCAGGCCGGTGCCGGCGAGGTAGAGCCGGCGCGGGCCGTACATGTCCACCAGGCGGCCGATGACCGGCTGACCGACGGCCGTGGCCAGGTACAGCGCCGAGACCAGCCACACCGTCTGCGCGGGCGGGGCGCCGAAGGCGACGCCGATCGGCACCAGCGCCACGGCGATCATCGAGGAGTTGACCGGGTTCAGCACCGACCCGAGGACCATCGGCGGGATCAGCCGCCGGTCGAATCCGGCGGGGGAGGGACGTGTGGTCCGCGCGGTGCCCGCCGCGTGCCTCGGTATCACGGCTGCGACAGCCGATCCATCAGCTCCAGCGCGGCGAGGACGGTCTGCCGCTCCTCCTCGGTGTACCGGTCCTGGAAGGCGCGGGCCAGCCACTCCTCCCGCACCTGCCGGTTGCCCTCTGTACGGGCCCTGCCCGCGTCGGTCAGCGTGACCAGCTGACGGCGGCCGTCGGCCGGGTCGGGGGCGCGCCGGATCAGACCGTGCTGGTCCAGGACGGCCAGGGTGGTCGCCATCGACTGCGGGCGTACGCCCTCGGTGGCGGCGAGCGCGCTGGCCGTGGCGGCGCCGTGCTTGCCGACGAGCGTCAGCGCCGACTCCTGGGACGGGCTGAGGTCGGTGTCCTGCGCGACCTCGCGGAGGCGACGCCGCAGCCTGCTGAAGACCACGCGCAGATCGCGCGCGGCGCGGGTGGCGGAGTCGGAGATGTCTGCCATGCCCGCCAGCGTAGGGCCGACAGCCAAAACTGTCCAGCTCAAACTGTTCAGTTTCGCCTGACTGAATTGCGGGATCGCTCTCCGCTAGGTTGGGGCTGTGCGTCTGCTGATGGTGTCCGACACCCATCTGCCCAAGCGCGCCAAGCGTCTGCCGGAGCAGCTGCTGGCCGAACTCCCGCGCGCGGACGTCGTGTTCCACGCCGGGGACTGGGTCGACACCGCCACCCTGGACCTGCTGGAGAGCCGCAGCCGCCGCCTGATCGGCGTCTACGGCAACAACGACGGCCCCGAACTGCGGGCCAGACTCCCCGAGGTGGCCCACGCCGAACTCGGCGGCCTGCGCTTCGGGGTGGTGCACGAGACCGGTCCCGCCCAGGACCGCGAGGCCCGCTGCGTCGCCCGCTTCCCCGACCTCGACGTGCTGGTCTTCGGGCACAGCCACATTCCCTGGGACACCACCGCCCCGACCGGCCTGCGCCTGCTCAACCCCGGCTCCCCGACCGACCGCCGCCGCCAGCCCCACTGCACCTACCTCACCGCGACACTGGCCGACGGCGCCCTCACGGAGGTGACCCTGCACCGCCTGCCACGGCGGTAGCGGTCCTGTGCCAGGATGCCGAGATGATCTCTGACACGGGCGTCCCCGGTGACGTCGTTCCCAAGGGCCGCATGGCACGCGGCGAGCAGCCCGTGCTCGCCCTGCCCGGCGGACACGAGCTACGGCCGTGGCGCCTCGACGACGCCGGCACCCTCGTGACGGCAGGCCAGGACCCGGCGATCCGCCGGTGGAACCGGTTCACCGTCGCCGGCCCCGAAGAGGCGCGCGGCAGGATCGGGCGCATGCACGCGCGCTGGCAGGCCGAGACCGCCGCGATATGGGCCATCGCCAGGCTCGCGGGTCCCGTCGTCGGCCTCTGCGGGTGGGGCGACATCGATCTGCACGTGGGCAGCGCCGAGATCGTCTACTGGCTGCTGCCCGAGGCCCGCGGCGGCGGCATCGCCGTCGAGGCCACCCGCAGGCTCACCCGGTGGGCCCTTGAGGACCTGGGCCTGCACCGCCTGCGCCTGTGCCACTCGGTCGCCAACCCGGCGTCCTGCCGGGTCGCCGAGAAGGCCGGATACACCTACGAGGGCACCCAGCGCAGTGCCCTCCTGCACGCCGACGGCTGGCACGACGAGCACCTGCACGCGCACGTGGCCGGCGACCCCGTCTAGCGGGCGACGCCCTCGGGCGGGCGACGAGGCGAAGAGCCTCGTCAGGAGCGTTGTCAGTGCCGCGTGGTACCCGTGGTGCATGGCCTTCTCACCGGTAACGCTCCTGCGTCGCGCGGTACGGCCGGCCACCCGAACCGGCTCCCCGTACACCGTCCTGGTCGTGATGTGCGCCGGGTACTTCCTGGTGCTGCTCGACGTCACGATCGTCAACGTCGCCCTGCCCTCCATCGGCACCGGGCTCGACACGGACGTCGGGGGACTGCAGTGGGTGGTCGACGGATACGCGCTGGCCCTCGCCTCGCTCATGCTGACCAGCGGCACAGCCGGGGACCGGTACGGCCACAGACGCGTCGTGCTGGCCGGGCTCGCGGTGTTCGGCGCCGGGTCGCTGGGCTGCGGCCTCGCCCCCGGCGTGCCCGTGCTGGTGGCCGCCCGGGTGGTGCAGGGCATCGGCGCGGCGCTGCTGCTGCCCGGCACGCTGGCCATCATCGGCCGCGCCTTTCCCGACGACGCCCAGCGCGCCCGGGCGATCGGCGTGTGGGCGGGCATCGGCAGCCTCGCCCTGCCGGCCGGACCGCTGCTTGGCGGCGCCCTCACGGACGGGCTCGGCTGGCGGGCGATCTTCCTCATCAACGTCCCGATCGTGCTGGTGGCCCTGCCGCTGTCCGCGGTCCTCGTGCGCGAGAGCAGGGACGAGCACGCCGCCCCGCTGGACCTGCCCGGGCTGCTCCTCGGCGCGGTGGCCCTCCTGGCCGCCACCTACGCCCTCATCCAGGGCGGCCGCTCCGGGGCCACCGCGCCCGCGGTCCTCGCGGCCGCCGGTGCCGCCGTGTCGGCCCTGGCCGTGCTCGTCGTCGCCGAGAGACGGCGCGGCGACACGGCGATGATCCCGCCCGCGCTGCTGCGCCGGCCCGCGTTCGGTGCGGCCAACGCCACCGCGGGGATCATGAACCTGTGCACCCTGGGCACGTTGTTCGTGCTGCCGCTGTTCCTGCAGTCGGTGCAGCACCGCTCGGCGTTCCAGGCGGGTCTTGCCCTGCTGCCGCTGTTCACCCCGCTGGCCGTGTTCGCGCTGCTCGGCGGCCGGATCACCAGCCGGATCGGCGCCCGGATCCCGGCCGCCGCCGGGCTGCTCGTCGCCGCGGCCGGACTGGCCCTGCTGACCGGGGCCACGGCCGCCTCCGGGCTCGCGCTGCTCGTCCCCGCGTTCCTGCTGTGGGGGATCGGGGTCGGGCTGCTCACCCCGGCCGTGGTGGCGGCCGCCATCGCCGCGGTGCCCGGCGAGCGAGCGGGGCTCGCCTCGGCCGTCAACAACACCGCCCGGCAGACCGGCGGGGCGATCGGGATCGCGGTCGCGGGGGCGGTGGCCGGGCAGCCGGCGGCGCAGGAGCGGTTCCTGCGGGGGTTCCACGCGGTGGCTCTGGGCGCGGCCGGTCTGTACGTGGTCGCGGCGGCGCTTGCCCTGGTTCTGCTGCCGGGGGCGTTGTCGGTCCGCAGGGAGTGACGCAGGCCGCGAAGGGCACAGCGACACAGCCGCCCGTGCCCCGGCGGAGTCACTGCCACCGGCGTCGACAGGCGCGGACTCTTCGCCCTCGTCGCAGCAGGCGTCTCGCCGCGCACGCCAGGGCGGCCAGCGCCGTCGCGACCAGCGCGGCCCGCTTCGCCAACGGCAGCCCCGCGGTGCGCACGAGGTGGAGGGGCGGCGCTTCGGGCGCGGGCCGCTGCCCGGGTCCGGCAGCGGGCTCGGCATCGGCGGCGGGCTCGGGGCGGGCGGCGGGTTCGGGTTGGGCGGCGGGTCCGGGGCGGGCGGTCAGCCGGTCCGCCAGGCAGTCCGCGAACCGGCCGACCAACCGGTCGCCCACCTCCGCCAGCACCCCTCGCCCGAACTGCGCCGGTCGGCCGGTCACCGTCAGGTCCGTGTGGACGGACACCGCCGTACCGCCGTCGCGTTCGCTCAGGAAGCCGGTGACCCTCGCCCTGGCCGTGCCCTGGCCCCGGGTCTCGGCCGCCGGCCACGAGCACCAGGCGGTGCGCCGCGTCGTCCTGTTCCTCGAAGACCGCCGTGCCCCGGTAGGCGACGGTGACCGGGCCGACCTTCACCTTCACCGATCCGGTCACGGTCCTGCCGTCGTGGTCCTCCACCGTCGCGCCCGGCAGGCACGGGGCGATCCGCTCGATGTCGAGGAGCGCGTGCCAGGCCTCGTCGAGCGGGACGGGGACGGTGAACTCGTGGTGCAGTTCCATGCCCCTGCTCCTCACGGCCGGGTCGGGCTCCGCCGGGCGGCGGGCGGGTGGATGGCGCCGGCGGTGGTGGTCAGCGGGGCGCCGGTGCCGCCCCAGCGCAGGGCGACGATCTCGGCGGCGACGGACACCGCGACCTCCTCGGGGGTGCGCGCCCCGAGGTCGAGCCCGAGCGGTGAGCGCAGCCGGGACAGTTCGACCTCGGTCAGCCCGGCCTCGGTGAGCCGGGCGCGCCGCTCGTCGTGCGTCTTGCGGCTGCCCATCGCCCCGATGTAGGCGGCCGGCCGGCGCAGGGCCTCCTGGAGCAGCGGTACGTCGAACTTCGGGTCGTGGGTGAGGACGCAGATCACCGTGCGCGCGTCGGTCTCGGTGCCCGCGAGGTAGCGGTGCGGCCAGTCGGCCACGACCTCGACGGCGGCCGGGAAGCGCTTGGGCGTGGCGAAGACCGGGCGGGCGTCGCACACGGTCACGCGGTAGCCGAGGAAGTCGCCGACGCGGGCCACCGCGGCCGCGTAGTCGATCGCGCCGAAGACCAGCATGCGCGGCGGCGGCGCGAACGACTGCAGGAACACGGTGACGGCGTCCTCGCGGCGCTCGCCGTGCGGCCCGTAGTGCCGGAGCGCCGAGGCGCCGAGGGCGAGTTCGCCCCGCGCGTCGGCGGTGACCGCGACGTCCAGGCCGCTCGCGCCGAGCGTGCCGTCCGCCCGGTCCGGCCAGACCGCGCGCGTGGCGCCGCGCGGTGCGGGCCCGTCCACCACCGTGGCCACGGTCACCGGTTCGCCCGTGCCGACGGAGGCGGCGACCGCGCCGAACGCCGGGTCCGACGCGGCGGTCACCGGCCGTACGAGCAAGGTGATCTCGCCGCCGCAGGTGAGCCCGACCGCGAACGCGTCGGCGTCGCTGTAGCCGAAGGTGGCGAGGCGTGCCTCGCCGCTCGCCACGACCTCCCGCGCCAGCTCGAACACCGCCCCCTCGACACAGCCCCCGGACACGCTGCCCACCACCTCGTCGCCCGGGCCCACCGCCATCGCGGCACCAGGCCCGCGCGGCGCGCTGCGGCTGACGGCGACGACCGTGGCCAGTCCGAACGGCACCCCGGCCGCGTGCCAACGCGCCAGCGCCGGCAAGATCTCACGCACGCTCCACTCCTCCCACCGCCCCCGAATCTCCTGACGGCCCCTCCCCGCCTGCCGGCCGCCCAGCACCGCTCACGTGGTCCGCGCCGGCCGTACCGCTCGCCGCGCGCGCATCCCTTGCCGGGGGCGCTCCGGTGGCGGGGCCCGCACCGGCCACCCTGTCCGCGCCGGCCGCCGCAGCCGCACCGCTCGCGGGTGCTGCCAGGCTCGCCCCTCCCACGCCGCTCCGCCCGCCCACCAGACTCACCGTGTCCGCGCCGCCCGCCTCCGCACCCCGTACCACCGCCGCCAGCCGCTCCAGAGCCGCCAGGCTGTTGCCCGCGACGAAGGCGTCCACGCTGGGCAGGGCTGCGGACATGCCGGCGGCCAGGGGGGCGTAACCGGGGCGTGCCTTGCGGGCTTTGGCCCAGATCACCTGGTGTGCCAGCGCGTGCAGCCGGCGCATCTGCCGGCCCAGCAGTTCCGGATCGCCGCGCTCCCAGCCGTCCGAGAGCAGCACGACGACCGCGCCGCGCGCCATCCCGCGCTGCCCCCACCGGTTCAGGAACTCCCGCAGCAGCTCGCCGAGCCGGGTGCCGCCGCGCCAGTCCGGTACGGCCGCGGCGACGGCCGCCATCGCCACATCCGGATCCCGGTGCGAGAGTTCGCGGGTCACCCGGGTCAGCCGGGTGCCGATGGTGAACACCTCCGTACGGCCCGTGCGCACCGCCGCGTGCGCGAACCGCAGCAGCGCGTCGGCGTACGGCGCCATGGAACCGCTCACGTCCACCAGCAGCACCACCCGGCGGGGCCGCGCCACGCGCGCGTGCCGCCGCAGCCGGGCCGGCTCGCCGCCCCGGCGCAGCAACTCCCGTACGGTGCGCCGCGGATCGACCTCCCCGCGCCGGGCGGGCCGGCGACGCGCCGAGCGACGCGCCTGCCCCTCCAGGGCGAACGCGGCCAGCAGACGCCGCAGTTGGCCGCGTTCGGCGACGTCGAGCGTCGCCACGTCACGATGCCGCAGCACCTCCGCGGAGCTGGCGAGCACGGCGGCCGGCGGCCCGGGCGGTTCCTCCGCGCCCGGCGTCCCCGCGCCCACGGCCGCCTCCCGCGCGACGAACCGGAGCCGGGGCGCGGGGGCGGCCCGCACCGCACGCGGCGCATGCTCCTCGGCGGACCCGAAGTACGCGGCGAACACCCGCTCGTACCGCTCCAGATCGTCGTGCCCGCCGCACAGCGTCGCCCGCCCCGCCTCGTACACGTCCGCCCGCACTCCCGGCCGCAGCACGGCCACGGCACGCAGGAACGCGTGCAGGCGCTCGGTGCTCGCCTCGACACCGGCCGCCCGCAGGGCCCGTACGAAACCGAGCAGCACGGCGTCGGGGCCCATCCGCCCGGCACCGGCCCCGCTCCCGTACGCGCCCATCCCGCTCACCCGCCCCGCGCCGCGAGCACCGCGGCGATGTCCAGCCCCCGCGCCCGGTCCGTGTCCTCGCGGTACTTCAGCACCGAGCCCAGCGTCGCCACCGCCAGCTCCGCGTCCACCTCGCTCGCGCCGAGGGCGTCGAGGGCCTCGGCCCAGTCGAGAGTCTCGGCCACCCCGGGCGGCTTGACGAGGTCCGCGCCCCGCAGGGCCTGCACCAGCGCTGTCACCTGCTCCGCGAGCCGCGCCGACACCCCCGGCAACCGGCGCCGCACGATGGCCGGTTCGCGGACGAAGGACGGATGGTCGAACCATGTGGTAGAGGCAGCGCCGCTTCTGGTCTCGCCGGTGATCAGCCGCGCGTCCTCCTTGCGCGGCCTCGGGCGGCCGACCTCGTGGGCGACGGCCTGCTCGGTCATGCCGTGACCTCCTCGCCGGCCTGCCGCTCGCGGCCGGGGGCGGCCTCCTGGGCGGCCGCGGCGGCGAGCACCGCGCGCACGATGTTCTGGTAGCCGGTGCAGCGGCAGAGGTTGCCCTCCAGGCCCTGCCGGATCTCCTCGGGCGACGGGTGCGGGTTCTCGCGGAGCAGATCGCGCGCCGCCATGATCATGCCCGGGGTGCAGTAGCCGCACTGCAGGGCGTGCTGCTCGTGGAACACCCGCTGCAGCGCCGTCCCGGCGCCGTCCCGCGCGAGCCCCTGGACCGTGGCCACCCGGCACCCGTCGGTCTGGACGGCGAGCACCGAACAGCTCTTGGCGCTCGCCCCGTCCAGGTCGACCGTGCAGGCCCCGCAGTTCGAGGTGTCACAGCCGATCGGGGTGCCGGTCAGACCGAGGCGGTCGCGCAGGTAGTGGGCGAGGAACAGGCGGGGTTCGACCTCGTCCTCGTCCTCGTACGTCGTGCCGTCCACGTTCACGCAGATACGGGTCATCGGCCCTCCAACCGTACCGGAGAGGGGAGAACGCGACCTTTCGCGGTGTACGTCACCTTACGACCCCGCCGGGGGAGCGGCGAGCGCTGCGCAGGGGCTTCGTCGAAAGTTGATCCATTGCTGTCGCCGGGCCGTTCCCGCTGCACTGCTCGGCGACCCCGTGTCACACGGAGAGGACCGGCGATGCGCGCGGCGCGCATGTCGACGCCGGTAAGACCAGCCTGACCGAACGGCTGCTGCACACGGCCGGGGCCATCGACGAACCCGGCAGCGTCGACGACGGCAGCACCCGCACCGACACCCTCGCGCTGGAACGCCGGCGCGGCATCGCGATCAAGTCCGCCGTCGTGTCGTTCCCGCTCGACGGCGTCACCGTCAATCTCGTCGACACCCCGGGCCACCCGGAATTCATCGCCGAGGTCGAGCGTGTGCTCGGCATCCTCGACGGCGCGGTCCTGGTCGTCTCGGCCGTCGAGGGGGGCCAGGCGCAGACCGGGTTCTGATACGCACCCTGCGCGGCTGGGCCTCCCCACGTTGATGACGTCTACCCCGTGCACGAGCAGATTCATTCCCCTACGCGGAGGCCCGCGGAGCTGAAGCATCGGAAGGTGGGGGAGTTGTTCTTCTGCCTCCCGGCAGTGGCTTGGAGGAGGTGGTCCGCGGGGTGGACCGCGTGGATGCACGCTATAGCGTCCCGGACAAAGGGTGGGGGACGGCGTGGGTGCGGGCGGTACTGATCGTGGAGGGGTGTGGCGGCACAGAGTGGGAGTCCGTGCCGCTGGGCGGGTGGCGGGAGGCGATGTGGACGACGACGTGGTGCCGGGCGAGTTGCTGGAGGGGCTGCTGCCCGAGGGCGTTGCCGCGGCGCGGGCGGCACCGGCCGCGTCTGTGGAGGCGACCTTGTCGGCGTAGGCGTCCTTGGCGTCGGCCTTGGCGCGGGCGGCGTCCGCCTTCTGCTCGGCGTCCCAGGCGTCGTCTCGCATGGCCTTGGCGTGGTCGCGCGCTGTGACGGCCGCGTCCCGCTTGTCCGCGGCGGTCTTCTCGGCGGCGTCGGCCTTGTCCTTGGCGTCCTTGGCCTTGCCCGCCGCGGCTTCGGCGCTCTTCCTGTCGTTGGCGGCCTCGGCCTGCTTCGCGGCCGCCGTCTCCTTCTCCGCTTTGGCGGTCCTTTCCCGGGCCTCGGCGTCGAGCCGCTTGGCGTGGGTGTCGGCGGCGGCCGCCTTCGCATCACCCTCCGCCTTCACCGCAGCCGCGAGCTTGGCCTCCGCGGTCTCCTTGTCCGCCTTGGCGTTGTCACGGTGGATCTTCGCGCAAGGCACGTGAAGACCGCGCGGCGCGCAACGCCAGCGCGGACGCAAGGAACGCGCTCGCGTCCGCAGCGAGAAGGGCATCCGCTGGGGCGGACGCCCCCTCAACACCGCAGCCTGACCGACCGCGAACCGCAGCCCCCGAGCGCCGAAGGGGGCGAGTTCAGGAGAAGGACAGGGACAGAAGGATGACTCAGGAGGCGGACGGTTCGATCTCCCCCGCAAAGACGATGACCTGGTCGATGAGGCTCCGCCGCAGATGGACGACGTCCGTTCCCGCCAGGCGGGGACCTCCATCCGGCGTGGTGAAGACCCACTGGTACCGGGCCCACTCGTCAGGCATGTCCACCGCCGAGCAGCGCACCATCGTGCCGGTCCCCGCCGGGTGGCGCCGGATGTCCAGCACGAACCGCTCGACCGCCGCGATTCCTTCGCTGCGACCCAACGGCCCCCAGAAGACCACGTCTGAGGTCAGAGCCTGGGAGAGCAGGGCAGTCACATAGCTGTCGTCCGAGGCGTTGAACGCGGAGATGAACGTGTCGATCGCGGAGCGTGCAATCTCTTCCTGCATGCCCCAGTAATACCAGCCGTCTCGCGTGCGCTCGTCCCGCGAGCCGCCTTCCGATCACGGTGAGCCATCCCGGTCACAGCACTAGCACGGTCTGACCCGCGGTACAGCCGTTGGCGCCAAGCGCTTGATCATGGCGGTGAGCTGCGGGTCTCGGCGTTCGGGTGGGGCTGGGCCTGGAGCCGTTCGCGCAGTTCGACCTCCTCGGCGGTGAGCGGGTCTTCGGGCTGGCGGATGCCGGTGGGCTTGGGCCGCAGCGGCAGGCCGTCGTCCACCCGCGGCGGCCCCGGCTTCAGCAGCTACCCGAAGGAACGGCGACCGTGGTGACGGACGTCGAGCCCATGACCACGACTCTGACAGACGCGTCGAGCAACTACAGCCCGCGAGGTGTACCACCTGATCCGCGCCGACATGGTCACGCGCCACCAGCAGCCTGATGCCTCAGCGCCCCTGATGCCGCAGCTATGACGAACATAGGGGCATCAGGGAGTTGCCGCGAGCCGCTTGGCGGCATTGGCCGCGGCGCCCCCGCTCGTGCAGTTGGTCCAGGGACAGCGGTGCGGCGGTGGTCAGGGCGTCGAGGAGTGCGCCGGTGTATGCCGTGTACCGCTCTCCCATCGGGGCGGAGGCAGGGCTGGTTCCGGGCGCCGAGGTGAGGGTGTAGGTGCACGGACCTCTTCCGCAGCCACTACGTGAACGCGCCGGGGGAGCGTGGTCAGGCGATCGTGGATCTCTTCCGGGTGCGGAACGGGAAGATCGTGGAGCACTGCGACGTGATCCAGGACGTGCCGGCGACCTCGGCGAACGACAACACGATGTCCTAGATCCGGCTTGCCGTCGCCGTGTCCGCCGACAGGCGCTGGGCGACGTAGATCGGGATCACCGACAGCAGGACCAGGACGGCCGCCACGACGTTGACCACGGGCGCCTGTTGCGGGCGCGTCATGTTGTTGAAGATCCAGATCGGCAGGGTCTCGATGCCGGGGCCCGCGGTGAACGTCGTCACCACGATCTCGTCGAAGGACAGCGCGAACGCGAGCAGCCCGCCCGCGAACAGCGCCGAGCGCACCAACGGGAAGGTGATGTCGACGAAGGCGCGGAAGGTGTCGGCCCCGAGGTCCATCGCCGCTTCCTCGTAGGAGCCGGAGGTGCGGCGCAGCCGTGCGACTACGTTGTTGAAGACGACGACGATGCAGAAGGTGGCGTGCCCGACGATCACGGTGAACAGGCCGAGACCCACGCCGAGCGGCTGCAGGACCGTGCTGAACGCCGAGTTGAGCGCGATGCCGGTGACGATGCCGGGCAGCGCGATCGGCAGGACGACCACGAACGACACGGTGCCCCGGCCGAAGAAGCGGTGCCGGGCCACTGCGAAGGCGATCAGCGTGCCCAGCACCAGGGCGACGGCCGTGGCGCCGAGGCCCGCCTTCACCGAGACCCACAGCGCGTTGCGGGCGCCCGCGTTCTCCCAGGCCACCGACCACCAGTGGACGGTCCACCCGGGCGGGGGCCAGCTCGCGCTGTGGTCCGGGTTGAAGGAGTTGACCAGGACCAGCGTGAGCGGGACGTAGACGACCGCGAAGCCGAGCCCGGCGGCAACGCGCAGCACGATGCGTGCGGAACGGGACAGTTGCATGACAGCGGACCTGTTCTAGAGGCTGCTGAGCGCGCCGGTGCGGCGCATGGCCAGCAGGTACAGCACGATGACCACCACCGGAACGGTGCCCAGCGCGGCGGCCATGGGCAGGTTGAGCTCGATGTTGGAGTAGACGAGGTTGCCGATGAGCTGGGTCTTGCCCCCGACGATCTGCACGGTGATGTAGTCGCCCAGGCTGAGCGAGAAGGTGAAGACCGAGCCGGCGGCGACTGACGGCAGTACCATCGGCAGTACGACCGAGCGGAAGGTGCGGCCGGGCCGCGCCCCGAGGTCGGCGGAGGCGTCCAGCAGGTTGGCGGGAAGCTGCGCCAGTGCCGTGTGGATGGGAAGGATCATGTACGGCAGCCACAGGTACGTCAGGGTGATGATCGCAGCCGGGAGGCCGAACCCGGGTCCGCTCAGCCCGAACGGCTTGAGCATCCAGTCGGCGAGCCCGCCCTCGGACAGGATCAGCCGCCAGGCGTACACCTTGACCAGGTAGCTCGCCCACAGCGGGGTCAGGATCGCGACCACCAGCAGGGGGCGCCACCTGGGCCCCGCGACGCGCGCCGTGTAGAAGGCGACCGGGAAGGCGATCACGGCGCACAGGAGGGTGACGGCGAGAGCCACGACGATGCTGCGCCAGATGACCTGGCGGAAGACGGGGGTCGTCAGCAGCGCGTGGAAGTTGTCGGTCGACCAGACCTTCACCACCTCGGAGGTGAAGGAGTTCGTCGTCCAGAACGCCGAGGCGAACAGCACTGCGAGCGAGCCGAGGTAGAGCACGGCCAGCCACAGCAGGGGGGCGGTGAGCAGCAGGGACAGCCGCAGCCGGGGGCGGCGGTGCAGCATCCCGGCGAGCCGACGGACGGGGGCCCGTCCGGCGGCCTGCGCGGTGGCGGTCATCGTCTTGCCTCAGCCCTTGATCTCGGTCCAGGCCTGGACCCACTTGGCGTACGGCACACACGTGACGTCGCTGCGGCCGTCGAGGCACTGCTCGATGGGCGTGTTCCAGAAGGCGATGTTCTTCCAGTAGGCCGTGTCGGCGGCGTGGAAGGTGGTGCAGAAGCTCTTGTCGCTGGTCTGGTCGCACGCCTTGGCGTTGGCGGGGGCCTCGCCGAAGTACTCGGCGACCTGCGCGTTCACCTTCGGCGAGATGATCCAGTTCATCCACTGGTAGGCGCAGTTGGGGTGCTTGGCCTTCGCGTACAGCATCCAGGTGTCGGACCAGCCGGTCGAACCCTCCTTGGGCACGAAGGCAGTGACCTTGGCGCCCTCGCTCTTCGCCAGGTTGGCGATGACCTGCCAGGTCGTGCCGACGACGGAGTCGCCGCTCTTGAACGCGGAGACCTCCTTGAGGTAGTCGCCCCAGTACTCGCCGATGTTCGCGTTCTGCTTCTTCAGCAGGCCGACGGCCGCGTCGAACTGCTTCTGGTCGAGCGCGTACGGGTCCTTGATCTTCAATTCGGGCTTGGTGGCCTTGAGGTACAGCGCCGCGTCGGCGATGTAGATCGGGGAGTCGTACGCCGTCACGTGCCCCTTGTACTTGGCGGCGTCGTCGAAGACGGCGGACCATGAGGTCGGCGCGGGCTTGACCTTCTCCGTGTTGTACATGAGCAGGTTGGCGCCACGGCCGTGCGGGATGCCGTATGCCTTGCCCTTGACGGAGTTCCAGGCCTGCAGCTTCAGGTCGCCGAAGACGTCCTTGTAGTTGGGGACGAGGCCGGTGTTGACCGGGGCCGCGTCTCCGGAGGCGATCAGGCGCAGGGAGGCGTCGCCGGAGGCGGAGACGGCGTCGTACTCGCCGGTCTTCATCAGCTTGACCATCTCGTCGGAGCTGGCCGCCACCTTGGAGTGAACCTGGCAGCCGGTCTGCTTCTCGAAGCCACCGACCCAGTTCGCCTTGGGGTCGTTCGATCCGTCCTCGACATAGCCGGCCCAGGCGATCAGGTTGACCTGTCCCTCGCTCCTGCCCAGCTTCGACTGCGCCTTCAGGTCCGGCGGGTTGAGGCCCGCGGACGAGGAGGAGCCGCCCGAGCCGCAGGCGGTGGCCGTGAGCAGCAGCGCGGCAGCGGCGACGAGAGCGGCAGGGGCGCGTCGGTGGCGAAAGGCCATGGGGGTCCCCCCTGCTCGCGCGAAGCCGAGAGCTTGGGGGAGCGCGGAGGCTCGAAGTGCTGAGCACGATCGGTCTCCCGACACCGACTCAGGCGCCCGAGAGGCGAACGAATGAGACGGGGCGGCTTGGGAGGTTCGGGTGAGACGCACGACGTTCTCCCTACGTGACGGCGACCTGGCGTGGGGGATGGTCAGCGGGCGGCGGGGACCTGGATGGCGTGGCGGCGGTGCCACGTCAGGCGCACCCGGGTGCCGCGGTAGGCGGCGACGTCCTCGGAGGAGGTCTCCAGGTTCTGCTGGAGCGCGGTGAGGCGGCCGCCCGCGTCGAGGTCGACGAGGAAGCGGGTGGCGTCGCCGAGGTAGACCACTTCGGTGACGGTGCCGGTGGCGGTGAAGTGCTCGGGTTCGTCCGCGAGGGAGGGCTCCTTGAGCACCCGGATCTTCTCGGGCCGGATGCTGTACATGCCCGGGGCGCCGGTGACCCGCTCGGCGGCCTCGCCCTGAAGCAGGTTCGAGGTGCCGACGAAGGAGGCGGCGAAGGCGGTCGCGGGGCGCTCGTAGATCTCGGCGGGGGTACCGATCTGTTCGATGCGGCCCTGGTTGAAGACGGCGATGCGGTCGCTCATCGTCAGGGCCTCCTCCTGGTCGTGGGTGACGAACACGAAGGTGATCCCGACCTCGCGCTGGAGGGCCTTGAGCTCGACCTGCATCTGCTCGCGCAGCTTGAGGTCGAGGGCGCCGAGCGGTTCGTCGAGCAGCAGCACACGGGGGCGGCCGACGAGGGCGCGGGCGAGTGCGACCCGCTGGCGCTGGCCGCCCGAGAGCTGACTCGGCCGCCGTCCGCCGAAGCCTTCCAGGCGTACGTCGGCGAGCGCCTTGCGGGCCCGCTGGAGCCGTTCGGCCTTGGGTACCTTGCGGACCTTGAGGCCGTAGGCGACGTTCTGCTCGACGGTCATGTGCGGGAAGAGCGCGTAGTCCTGGAAGACGGTGTGGACGTCCCGCTCGAAGGGGGGGAGGCCGGTGACGTCCTGGCCGGCCAGCTCAACGGTGCCGGAGGTGGGGCTCTCGAAGCCCGCGATCATGCGCAGGACGGTCGTCTTGCCGGAGCCGGACGGGCCGAGCATCGAGAAGAACTGTCCGTCGGATACCTCCAGGTCGACTCCGGCCACGGCGGTGGTGCCGCCGAACTCCTTCCGCAGGCCCTGCAGCCGGACCGCGCTGGCCTCCATGGACGGGAACCTTTCTGGAGCGGTCTTCCGTTCTTATCCAGGGAGGAAAAGATATGGAATCATAGTTCAACGCTCAAGACCCCCTTACGGTAAAGGTTGGGTCAACGCGCAAGGTGGTGGCCGTGAAGCAGGAAAGGGACGGCGCCGCCCGGAGAGCCGTGTTCGCTCCGTTGGACACCCGGGCGCGCGTGGAGACGGTCGTCCGCCGGCTCGGCGACGCCATAGAGCTCGGGCTGCTCGCTGAGGGGGAGCAACTGCCCGGAGAGGCCGAGCTGGCGGGGCACCTCGGCGTGTCCACCGTGACCCTGCGGGAGGCGCTGATGGTGCTGCGGCAGCAGGGGCTGGTCACCACCCGGCGGGGGCGCGGCGGCGGCAGCTTCGTCTCGCTGCCCGCGGACCCGGGCGAGCGGCGGATCAGACAGCGGCTGGCCGGCTGGAGCACGGAGGAACTGCGGGACCTCGGCGACCACTGGGCGGCCGTCTCCGGCGCCGCCGCCCGGCTGGCGGCCGAGCGCACCGAACCGGACGGCCTCCAGCACCTGCGGCGCGCCCTCGAGGAGTTCGCGACGGCCGTGGACGCGGCGGCTCGCAGCCGCCTCTACGGCCGGTTCCACGTGGAGCTGGCCGCAGCCGCGCAGTCGGCCCGGCTCACCCGGGAGCAGATCGAGCTCCAGACGGAGGTCGGGTCACTGCTGTGTCTCGTCCTCGGGGACGACGCCTGGCGCGACGAGGTGGCCGATCGGCACCGCTCGCTCGTCGGCGCGGTGCAGGAGGGGGCGCGGGATGCGGCCAGGGTGCTGGCCGAGGACTGCGTCCAGGAATCGACGGCACGGCTCATCGCGCTGCGCCTGGCCCTGTAGGCCATGCCGCCTGAGGGGTGCCCGCCCCGCAGCGGTGCGTTGTCGAAGGGTGCAAGGACGACGAACCCCTTCCTCGCCACCGTCGGCCTGCGCGTGGAGCCGGCGCCGCCCCGGCGCGGGCGTGGCGTTCCGGCTGGAGGTGGAGCTGGGCGCGATGCCGTACGCGTTCTTCAAGGCCGTCGAGGACGCCGTCCGCGAGACGCTCGCCAGGGCCTGCACGGCTGGCGGGTGCCCGACTGCGCGGTGACCATGACGCACTGCGGCTACTCGCGCCGGCGGAGCCACGCCCACCAGGGCTTCGACAAGAGCATGTCGAGCACCGGTTACGGCTTCCGGGGCCTGACCCCGCTGGTCCTGACCGAGGCGCTGCGCCGGGCGGGCACGGTGGTGCACGAGCCGGTGCACCGCTTCCGCCTCGACGCCCCGGCCGGCACGCTGGGCGTGCTGCTGCCCGCGCTCGCCAGGCTCGGCGCCGTACCGGAGTCGACCGGCGCGCTCCGCGTCGCCGCCGTGCTGGAGGGCACGGTACCGGCGGTGCCCGGGTCCACGGGCTGGAGCAGCGGCTGCCGGGCCTCAGTCGGGGCGAGGGCGAGCTGGAGACGGCCTTCGGCCACTACGCGCCGATCACCCGGGGCACCGTTCCCGAGCGGTCGCGCACCCACCACAACCCGCTCAACCGCACGGAGTACCTGCTGAACGTGACGCGCAGGACGGGGGGAGGAGCCCGCCAGGGCGGCGGACGGGGCGGAGTGAGCTGACGTCACGTCACCTTACTTGTGGGTCAGGTGGTATTGACGGTGCCGGGACCCCGCGCGGATTGTGGTGTACATGTTCAACATTCGGGCGCGTCTGCTGGTTGTCCTGGTCGTCCTCAGCGGATTCCTGACGGTGGTGGGCGCCCCGCCCGCCACCGCCGCCACCTCGGATCCTCCCGCCGGCTCCCTCTGGTTCGACGGCTCCCCGCTCACGGTACAGGGGGGTCGCTTCACCGACGGACAGGGGCGCGAGATCGTCCTGCGCGGCTACAACGTCTCCGGCGAGACCAAACTGGAGGAGAACAGCGGTCTGCCCTTCGCCTCCGTCGCCGACGCCCGTACGTCCGCGACCGCGCTGCGCGCCCTCGGCGGCGGCAACGCGGTCCGCTTCCTGCTCTCCTGGGCCCATGCCGAACCCGTGCGCGGCCAGGTGGACACCGGCTATCTCGCCGCCGTCACCGAGCAGATGCGCGCCTTCCTGGACGCGGGCGTCCGCGTCTTCCCCGACTTCCACCAGGACCTGTACTCCCGCCACCTCTTCACCACCGGCAGCTGGTACACCGGCGACGGCGCCCCCAAGTGGGCGGTCGACGCAGGGAGTTACCCGGCCGAGTCCTGCGGCGTGTGCCTCTTCTGGGGTCAGAACATCACCCAGAACGCGGCGGTGCAGAAGGCGCAGTACGACTTCTGGCACAACGCCTACGGCCTCCAGGACGCCTTCCTCGCCACCGCCCAGACAACCATGGCCTACCTGCAACAGCACCTGACCGCCGAGGAGTTCGACGGTATCGCCGGCTTCGACCCGTACAACGAGCCCTACGCCGGCAGCTACGACTCCGGGCAGACCTCCCGGACCTGGGAGCGGGACGTGCTGTGGCCGTTCTACGTGAGGTTCCGCGCCCGCATGGACGCCGCCGGCTGGCAGGACAAGCCCGCCTTCGTGGAGCCCAACCTCTTCTGGAACTCCAACATCTCCACCCAGAAGCAGGAGGGCGGCCTGCTGGACGCGGGCACCCTCGGCCCCCGGTACGTCCTCAACACCCACTTCTACGACCAGAAGGCCATCTCCGGGATCCTGATGTGGGGCAAGGCGGCCGACGGCCAGTACGCCTCCGACTTCGCCGCCGTTCGCGACCGCGCCGCGTCCGCCGGGACCACGGTCGTGGTCAGCGAGTTCGGGCACCCGCTGTCCGGCACCGTGTCCGACAAGGCGCCGACCGTCCTGAAGGCCATGTACCAGGCCCTCGACTCCCGCCTGCCCGGCGCGGGTTGGTGGGCGGACCCGTCCACCTCGGGTCCCGTCCTGTCCGGCACCCAGTGGCAGTGGGACATCTACAGCGGACGGCACCACGAGCTGATGAACGGCAACCCCGGCAAGGTGCTCACCGCCGGCGACGCCTGGAACGACGAGGACCTCTCCGCCGTGGACCTGGGCGACTCGGGGAAGGCGGCCCTGCGCCAGGACGCCCGGCTGCTGGACCGCCTCTACCCGAGCGCCACGGCCGGTACGACGCTGGCCTTCACCTACGAGGACCGCTCCCGCGACGGATCCACCACCCTCACCTGGAACCCGGTGCCGGGCAGCCTGCCGAACACGGCCCGGCTGGTGGGCTCCGGACAGTACGGGCTGCTGGTCTGGCGCTCCGGTGCCGGCACCGCGCCCACCGAACTGCACCTGCCGGCGTCCTTCCCGACCGCGTCGACCACCGTCGTCTCCGACCTCGGCACGGTCACGGCCCCGCCCGCCTACGCCGGGACCGCCACCCCGGTCGCCGTGGCGCCCGAACCGGGCGGCACCGGCAGCCGCCGCCTGCTGCTCACCGACACGGACGCCGGTGTCCTGCACTACGCGCTGGTGACCAACGGGGCGACGGCACCCTCGGCGGACGTGCTGACCGCGGCCGGGTCCGAGCTGGCGGCGTGGGCGGCGGCGCACTTCTGAGACCCCTCGTCCGAGCCGTACGGCCTCCGGGGGAAGTGGGGTTCCCCCGGAGGCCGTACGGCCGCTCAACTCCCGCTCGGGCCCGTCCAGTCGGCCGGGACATGTCCCAGCCGCACCCGCTGCGGATGGTCTCCGACCGGCACGGACAGCACCTTGCGGCCGGTGGCGAAGTCGATGGCCGTGACCTGGTCCGCACCGGCCTCCGAGATGACGCAGTCCTTGCCGTCGCCGCTCACCGTGGCCCAGTAGGGGGTGGACGCGGTGATGAGCGGGCCGACGGCGAAGGAGGCCCGGTCGACCACCGCCGCGTAGCCGTCCATGGTCCCGGCGACGCACAGCTTGGTGCCCTCGGGATTCATCGAGATGCCGTGGTGGCGCGAGTCCAGCAGCCAGGTGGTGCGGTCCGGGTCCGTCGCCGGGTTCGTCGGCAGCGTGGCCACCCGCGTGATCTTGTCCGAGGCCACGTCGTACTCCAGGAAGCCGTTGAAGAACGACACCTGGAAGTACAGCTTGGACCAGTCGGGCGTGAAGGCGGCGGGACGGACCGCGCTGGAGAAGTCCTTCAGCCCGATCGCGTCCAGCCGCTGGCGCATGTCGATCGTCCTGACCTGCTTGAACGTGGTCGCGTCGACGATCGTGATGTGCCGGTCGCCCTTGGTCCAGTCCCAGGCGGGGTCGTCCAGGGAGGTGGTGACCTCGCCGATGGACATGTTCCAGATGTACGTGCCGCCGTTGGTGAAGAAGTTCTCGTGCGGCTTGTCGCCGGTGGCGAACTCGCCCAGTTCCTTGCCGGTGTCGATGTCGAGCACCTGCACCTTGTTCGCGGTCGACGCCGAGACCGCGACCCGGGTGCCGTCGGGGGAGACCGCCATGTGGTCGGCGCGGTAACCGGCGACCGGGAAGCGCCAGTTGATCCTGTCGGTGGCCAGGTCGATGGAGACGACGTCGGCGAAACTCGGGCGGGAGACGACCACGGACCCGCCGTCGGGGGTGGAGTACATGTCGTCCACGTACTGGTCGTGCCCCTGGCCGACCTCGTTGCGGATGCCCGTGTAGTAGAGCCACTTGATCGGGTCGGCCTTGATCTCCGCCAGCCGCTCCGCCTTGTCGGGGACGACATTGATCCGGCCGACCTTCGCGAAGTCGCCGGAGGACGTGATGACATCGGCGGTGCCGTCCCAGTTGTTGCCGACGAACAGCACCTCGCGCAGGGCCTCGGAGCCGGCCGTGGCGGCGGAGGCGGCGGTCGCCGGCCCGGCGAAGGCCAGGGCGAGGGCGGCGGCCATGGAGCACAGGTGCCTGGTTCTGGAGGCAGGCATGACTGCTCTCTTTCCTTGGATGGGGGTCCTTGGGCGGGGAAATTCTGAACACGGCCGCATTCACAGTGAACTTACTGAAAAGTAAGGAAGAGATCGGGTGCTCGACAAGATGCGTGCACGACAAGATTGGGGGGACGGGCCGGACGGAGGGGGAGACGTGACGGGCAGGCTCAAGCCGCCGACGGGCCGCTACGGCGGCAGATCCGCCGAGGAACGGCAGGCCGAGCGGCGCCGGCGTTTCCTGGACGCGGCCCTGGAACTGTTCGGCGGCACACCGGGCTACCGGGCCACCACGGTCGCCGCGCTCAGCCAGGCCGCCGGCCTGTCCACGCGCCAGTTCTACGAGGAGTTCCGCACCCTGGAGGACGTCCTCGCCGCGCTGCACCTGAAGGTCAACGGCTGGGCCGAGCAGGCGGTGCTGGACGCCCTCGCCGCGGCGGACGGGCTGGCCCTGGCCGAGCGGGCCACGGTGCTCTTCCGGGCCTACGCCCGCGACGTCACCTCCGACCCGCGCCGCATCCGCGTCGCCTTCGTGGAGATCGTCGGCGTCAGCCCCCGCCTGGAGGAGCAGCGCCTGGCCCGCCGGGCCCGCTGGGTCGACCTCATCCGTGCCGAGGCGGACGCCGCCGTCGTACGCGGGGAGGCGGCACCCCGGGACTACCGGCTCGCGGCGACCGCCTTCATCGGCAGCGTCAACGGCCTCCTGCACGACTGGAGCGCCGGCTGGGTGGACGCCACGCTGGACGAGGTGGTGGGGGAGCTGGTGCGGCTGCTGCTGGGGATGCTCCGGCCGGAGGACTGGCGTCCCCGGGCGGGATGACACGGGCCCCGCCCGGTGCGCGGGGTCCGGGTCGGCGCCGCTTCCCGCCGCTCGGCGCGCGGGATCGGCCCGGAGCTGGTCTGCTGGTGCGGGGGCGGTCGTACCCGTGCCCGGCGGCGGCCAAGGCACCGCGACACACAGGCGAGACACAGGTGAGACACGGGAGAGAGTGTGATGAATACCTATCGAGTCGCGCAGGTGATGAGCGCGGGCGGTCCGTTCGAACTGGCCGAGCGCGAGGTTCCCGAGCCCGGACCCGGCCGGGTGCGGATCGCCGTGGAGGCGTGCGGCGTCTGCCACAGCGACGCCATGTTCGTGCACGCCGCGGTGCCGCACATCACCTTCCCGGAGGTCCCCGGGCATGAGATCGCCGGCCGCGTCGAGGCGCTCGGCGAGGGCGCGCAGGACGCGGGCTGGCAGGTCGGCGACCGGGTGGCGGTCGGCTGGTTCGGCGGCGCCTGCGGCCACTGCACGCCCTGCCGGCGGGGCGACTTCATCGTGTGCGCCAACCTTCAGGTCCCCGGCTGGGCCTACGACGGGGGCTTCGCGGAGAAGGTGATCGCGCCCGTCGACGCCCTGGCCCGGATCCCGGAGGCGCTCGCGGCGAGCGACGCCGGCCCCATGGCCTGCGCGGGCGTGACCACGTACAACGGGCTGCGGCACAGCGCCGCCCGGCCGGGGGACCTGGTGGCGGTCCTCGGCCTCGGCGGCCTCGGCCACCTCGGGGTGCAGTACGGGGCGGCGATGGGCTTCGAGACCGTGGCGATCGCCCGCGGCCCGGAGAAGGCCGACTTCGCCAAGCGACTGGGCGCCCACCACTACGTCGACAGCACCTCCGGCACCCCGGTCGCCGAGGCGCTGCAGTCCCTGGGCGGGGCGAACGTCGTGCTGGCCACCGCCGGGAACTCCGAGGCCATCACGGCCACCGTGGACGGCCTCGCGCCGCGCGGCGAGCTGGTGGTCATCGGCGCGGATCCGGAGGCCATGGGCATCAGCCCGCTCCAGCTGATCACGGGCGCCCGTGTCGTGCGCGGCCACCCCTCCGGCACCGCGCAGGACGTGCAGGACACCATGGAGTTCAGCGCCCTGCACGGCATCCGCCCGATGACCGAGAACGTCCCGCTGGAGGACGTGGACGGCGCCTTCCGGAAGATGCTCTCCGGCAAGGCCCGCTTCCGCATGGTGCTCACCACCGGCTGACCCTCCGGCCACCGCGGCCAACTCGCGGTCTGCCAACCGGTCTCCCGCCGGCTGCTCGCCGACGTGCTCCGGGCTGGTCCTCGGTGTGCGGGCTGCGCGTGCTCAGGGGCGTGCGCTGCGGCGGGGCGTGCTCTGGGGTGGGTGTTCGCCTCCTGTGGGCGGCGTGTGGGCGGCAGGGGGTTGTGGTCGCCGGAGCCGTCCGAGGGTGGTCCTCGGTGTGCGGGCTGCGCGTGCTCAGGGGCGTGCGCTGCGGCGGGGCGTGCTCTTGGGCGGGGCGTGTGGGCGGCAGGGGGTTGTGGTCGCCGGAGCCGTCCGAGGGTGGTCCTCGGTGGGCTGCGCGTGCTCAGGGGCGTGCGCTGCGGCGGGGCGTGCTCTGGGGTGGGTGTTCGCCTCCTGTGGGCGGCGTGTGGGCGGCGCGGAGCCGCCCGAGGGGGGTCTTCGGCGAACGGGACGCCCGCCGGCGGGGTGGCGAGCGTGGGTCAGGGGTCGAGCCGGGCCACGGCCGCCAGCACCGGGGCGGCTCCGTCCTCGGCGCGGATGCGGGCGCCCAGGGAGCGGGCCCGGTCGCGGTACTCGGGCCGGCGCGTGGCCAGGGTCAGGGCCGAGGCCAGCGCGCCCACGGTCAGGCGGCGCAGCGGTACGGCGGCCGGGGCGACGCCGAGGGCGACCAGCCGGGCGGACCAGAACCCCGCGTCGAACTGGATCGGCACCGGCACGGCGGGCACCCCGGCACGCAGCCCCGCCGCCGTCGTACCCGCGCCCGCGTGGTGGACCACGGCGGCCATGCGCGGGAAGAGCAGCGCGTGCGGCACGTCGCCGATGGTCAGCATGTCGTCGCCGTCGGCCGCGAGCCCGCCCCAGCCACGCTGGATGACCCCGCGCAGCCCGGCCCGCCGCAGCGCCGCCACCACCTGGGCGCTGACCCGCCGGGCGTCCGGCATGGTGGCGCTGCCCAGCCCGACGAAGACCGGCGCCGGACCGGATCCGAGAAACGTCCGTACGGCTTCGGGGAGTTGGTCCTCGGTGTCGTACGGCCACCAGTAGCCGCTCACCGTCAGCCCCGGCCGCCAGTCCCGCGGCCGGGGCACGACCAGCGGACTGAAGCCGTGCTGTACCGGCCAGAGCCGCCGCTCCCGGGCCCGCAGCGCGGCACCGGAGCGCACCGGCGCCAGCCCCAGCCGCTCGCGCACCCCGGGCAGGGCACCCGAGAAGATGTGCTCCGTGGCGAGGCACACCCCGTGCCCGGCCACCCGGTTCGCCGTCGGTCCCCAGGAGCCGCCGCCGAGCACGGGCGGCGCGAACTCCCGTGTCCCGGCGAGGGGTTGCAGGTACACCCCCATGCTGGGCAGGCCCAGTCCCTCCGCGATGGTATGGCCGAGCGGAGCCAGCGAGGCGGACAGCAGCAGCGCCTCGCTGTCCCGGGCCGCCGTGAGCAGATCCTCGGTCATCCGCCCGACCACCCGGCGCGCCATGTCCCCCAGGCGCACCAGCTTCGTCACCTCGCCGGTGCTGCGGTGCAGGCCCCGGCCGCGCGGCGACTCCAGCTCGGCCCGCGGATCGACCGGCAGCGGATGGAAGCGAACGCCGGAGCCCTCGGACAGCGGCTCGAAGCGGGCATGGGTGACCAGGGTGACCTCGTGCCCGGCACGGGCCAGGCGGTGTCCCAGTCCGGTGTAGGGAGCGACGTCGCCCCGGGATCCGGCCGTCATGATCGCAATGCGCACGATGACCCAGTATGACGGCAACGCGCCCCGTGCGGGGTCCCAACGACGCGGCCGGCACGGCGGGTTCGCGTCCGCCGCAGCCGTTGACTTCCTCCTCGGCCGGCTCTACGGCCGGCGCACGAAGGGTTCGGATTATCGGCCTGTGTTCGACATGCAGACCACGCCTACGACCTCGGCACCGCCGACGGCACGCCCTGGTCCTGTGGACCTGCAACGGGCAGGACGACCGAAGTGGTCCTGGACCTGACCGCCGGTCCTCAACCTGCCGCCGCTGCGGCGGCCGCGACCGTCTGCTCCAGCAGGGCGGCGATCGTCATCGGACCGACGCCGCCCGGCACCGGCGTGATCAGCGAGGCCCGCTCCACGGCGGAGCCGAAGTCGACGTCCCCGGCGTTGCCCGGGCTGTACCCCGCGTCGGTCACGACCGCGCCGGGCTTGATGCCCTGGCCGCGGATCAGACGGGGCCGGCCGACGGCGGCCACGACGATGTCGGCCTCACGGACCGCCGCCGACAGGTCCCGGGTGCGCGAGTGGCAGTAGGTCACGGTCGCGTCCCGGGCCAGGAGCAGCATGCCCACAGGCTTGCCGAGGATCGCGCTGCGGCCCACCACCCCCGCCCGCTGCCCGGCCGGATCGACGTCGTACTCGTCCAGCAGCCGCATGATCCCGCCGGGCGTGCAGGAGACGAAGCCGGGCAGCCCGAAGCTCATCGTGGCGAAGGAGGCGAAGGTCACCCCGTCGACGTCCTTCTCCGGCGCTATTGCCTCGAAGGCCGCCCGCTCGTCGGCGTGGTCGCCGACCGGGCGCTGGAGCAGGATGCCGTGCGCGGCGCGCGCGTGGCTCCCCTGCCGGACGGCGGACGCGTGCGGCCCAGCGGTGCCGGGTCCTGCGGGCGCGCCGGAGCGGGCGGGGACGGGTGATCCCCAGGAGCGAGCGCAGCGACCGGAACCCGAACCCTCCGAAGCCGGCGCGGGCAGAGAAGGTCCAGGCCAGCCGGGAGCTGACCTGGACCCTCGCACTTCTCCTTCCGCCGCCCGTCATGCGCGGGTACGGCTACTCGTCCCAGGCCTGGATGATCAGCTGGTCGGCGATCTTGCCGTCGCG
Organism: Streptomyces sp. NPDC104106; assembly: GCF_055584345.1. NCBI lineage: Bacteria > Bacillati > Actinomycetota > Actinomycetes > Kitasatosporales > Streptomycetaceae > Streptomyces > Streptomyces sp. NPDC104106. Next base: position 270,549 of record NZ_JBVJMF010000006.1, on the reverse strand, counting down.
CAGCGTGATCATCGACTCGGCCAGGACCTTGGTGCCGTCGCCGTACTGGCACACCTCGCTGAAGGCGACATGATCACCCTGCACGACGCACTGAGCCAGCTTGTGCGTCATGTCGCGGCTGTAGATGTCGTGCAGCAACTGGGCGATCTGGCCCCGGCCGTGCAGGACGGTGGGATGGCTGGGCTGGTTGTTGTGGTCGACGATACGGACGTCCGCGTCGTCGGCGTAGAGCGCGAGCAGGGAGTTGCCGGTCGTCCCCTCGATGGCCCGGCGCAGTTTCTCGGTGTCGAAGGCGGAGCCTGTCGCGGTGCCCATGGTGACCTCCTTCAGGCGCCCGCGGCCCGGTGGGGAGCGGACCGCGCGGCCTCCACCCTTCGAGGCTCCCCCGGCCCGGCGGCCACGGCAAGCGCAGCCGGACGCCTCCGCCCCACGGGGGAGCGCGGTCCGCCACCCGTGTCCGGCCGGGGCCCTGCGCCCCTGGCGAACGCGGTCGGCGCGAGCACACCGGACAGGAGCTGATCAACCCGATGACCGTGCGCGACGCGCTCACCGTCAGCGGCATCCCCGCCGCGCACAAGGCCCAGGTGCCGCACGCCTCCCGGCAGATGGGCGCGCCGGACCGGATCGACCAGCTGAAGGAACCGCACCAGGTCACCGGCCCCGCGGCTCCGGTCACGGGCCTGCTGTCCGCCGCCGTGTTCCGGTCCCCGGCTCCGCCCGCAGCGCGGCCCAGTCCCGGGACAGGGCGATGGCCGTGGCCGGCCCGTCCGGCAGGCAGGCCGGGAGGAGGCGGACGAGCATGTCGCCGGGGCCCAGTTCCAGCCAGGTGCGGACCACCGCGCGGTGCGGCGCACCCGCCGTGTCCGCGAACCGCGGCGGCGCCCGCCGCATCCGGAACCCCGGCTCGGCGATCCCGGCGCCCACCGGGCGCGGGTGCAGGCTGGCGAGGATCCTGCCCGTGCCGCGGCGGCCCGGTGCCGGATCGGGCAGGCCGTCCCGAAGGCGGGCCGGCGTGCCCACGGCGTGGCAGGCCTGCGCCGGCGAGAAGACGCCCGCGGCATGGGCGGCGGCCATCCGTCCGGCGGCCTGCCCGAACACCACGTCCGGCCGGACGCCCCAGCTGCGCGGCAGCCGGTACTGCGCCACCTGCAGCGCGAGGAGCGCGGGCCCGGCGTACGACGCCCGGTCCAGCAGCGCCGCCGTACGGGTGCCGTCGGCCGCGAACATCACGCCGGCCGACGGGAGTTCGGGATACGGGCCGAGGCGCGCGCGGATGCCGCCCAGCGTCTCGGCGAACACCGGGATGATGCTCCTCCGGAAAGATCCACGATCACCGTCGTGGTCCGCCCCGCTACCCCTCGGTCACACGTAGGGTCGGCAGCGAAGGCAATCGAAGGAAGGGGCCAGAGCATGGCGCAGGAAGTCCGCGGCGTGATCGCACCGGGGAAGGGCGAGCCCGTACGGATCGAGACGATCGTGGTGCCGGACCCCGGGCCCGGCGAGGCCGTCGTACGCGTCCAGGCCTGCGGCGTCTGCCACACCGACCTGCACTACAAGCAGGGCGGGATCTCCGACGACTTCCCCTTCCTGCTCGGCCACGAGGCCGCCGGTGTCGTGGAGTCGGTCGGCGCGGGCGTCACGGACGTGGCACCCGGTGACTTCGTCATCCTCAACTGGCGGGCGGTCTGCGCACAATGCCGCGCCTGCCTGCGCGGCCGGCCCTGGTACTGCTTCAACACCCACAACGCCGAGCAGAAGATGACCCTCACCGACGGCACGGAACTCTCCCCGGCCCTCGGGATCGGCGCCTTCGCCGAGAAGACGCTCGTCGCCGCCGGCCAGTGCACCAAGGTCGACCCGGCCGTCTCCCCGGCGGTCGCCGGTCTGCTCGGCTGCGGGGTCATGGCCGGCATCGGCGCGGCGATCAACACCGGGGGCGTCGGCCGGGGCGACTCCGTCGCCGTCATCGGCTGCGGCGGCGTCGGCGACGCGGCCGTCGCCGGGGCGAACCTCGCCGGTGCCGCCAGGATCATCGCCGTGGACATCGACGACCGCAAGCTGGACAAGGCCCGCACGCTGGGCGCCACCCACACCGTCAACTCCAAGCAGACCGACCCCGTCGAGGCGATCCGCGAGCTCACCGGCGGCTTCGGCGCCGACGTCGTCATCGAGGCCGTCGGCCGCCCCGAGACCTACCAGCAGGCCTTCTACGCCCGCGACCTGGCCGGCACCGTGGTCCTCGTCGGCGTGCCCACTCCCGAGATGAAGCTCGAACTGCCCCTGCTGGACGTCTTCGGCCGCGGCGGCGCCCTGAAGTCGAGCTGGTACGGCGACTGCCTGCCCTCCCGCGACTTCCCCATGCTGATCGACCTGCACCTGCAGGGCCGTCTCCCGCTCGACGCGTTCGTCACCGAGACCATCCGACTGCAGGAGGTGGAGCAGGCGTTCGCGCGCATGCACCACGGTGACGTGCTGCGCTCGGTGGTGGTGCTGTGATGACCGCCCGCATCGAACGCCTCGTCACCGCGGGGAAGTTCACCCTCGACGGCGGCTCCTGGGACGTCGAGAACAACGTCTGGATCGTCGGTGACGACCACGAGGCGATCGTCATCGACGCCGCCCACGACGCCGAGGCGATCGCCGACGCCGTGGGCGACCGCCGGCTCACCGCGATCGTGTGCACCCACGCGCACAACGACCACATCGACGCCGCCCCCGCCCTCGCCGACCGCACCGGCGCCGTCATCTGGCTGCACCCCGACGACCTGCCGCTGTGGCGGCAGACCCACCCGCACCGCGAACCAGACCGGCACCTGCTCGACGGCCAGGTCATCGAGGCGGCCGGCGCCGACCTCACCGTCCTGCACACCCCGGGACACGCCCCCGGAGCCGTCTGCCTGTACGACCCCGGACTCGGCACCGTCTTCACCGGCGACACCCTCTTCAAGGGCGGCCCCGGCGCCACCGGACGCTCCTTCTCGCACTTCCCGACGATCATCGACTCCATCCGGGACAGGCTCCTCACCCTGCCCCCGCGGACCGAGGTCCGCACCGGGCACGGCGAGTCCACCACCATCGGAGCCGAGGCACCCCACCTGGAGGAGTGGATCGCCCGCGGGCACTGACCTCCGCTGCGCCCGGCCCCCGTCCGGGCGCCTCCGGGACGCAACCCCGTCCCATACCGACAGAGGATGTCCGGTTTTCCCAGGACAGTGGCGGACGACAGCAGCCGTACCGCACAGGAGGCCGGACATGTCAGGACCGCTGCAGGGCAAGGTGGCGCTGGTCGCCGGGGCGACCCGGGGCGCCGGACGCGGCATCGCCGTGGAACTCGGCGCGGCCGGCGCCACCGTCTACGTCACCGGACGCAGCACCCGCGCCCGCCGCTCGGAGTACGACCGCCCCGAGACGATCGAGGACACCGCCGACCTCGTCACCGCGGCGGGCGGACGGGGCATCGCCGTAGCCGTCGACCACCTCGACCACGCTGCCGTACGAGCCCTGGTGGACCGCGTCGCGGACGAACAGGACCGCCTCGACATCCTCGTGAACGACATCTGGGGCGGCGAGAAGCTCTTCGAGTGGGACACCCCGGTCTGGGAGCACGACCTGGACAACGGCCTCAGGCTCCTGCGGCTGGCGGTCGAGACACACGCCGTCACCAGCCACCACGCGCTGCCCCTGCTGCTGCGCCGGCCCGGCGGCCTGGTCGTGGAGGTCACCGACGGCACAGCCGACTACAACCGCGGCACCTATCGCGTGAACCTCTTCTACGACCTCGCCAAGTCCTCCGTCCTGCGCATGGCCTTCGCCCTCGGCCACGAGCTGGGCCCGCGCGGCGCCACCGCCGTCGCGCTCACCCCCGGCTGGCTGCGCTCGGAGCTGATGCTCGACCTGTTCGGCGTCCGCGAGGACAACTGGCGCGACGCCCTGGAGAAGGAGCCGCACTTCGCCATCTCCGAGACCCCGCGCTTCGCCGGCCGCGCCGTCGCCGCCCTCGCCGCCGATCCCGGCGTCGCCCGCTTCAACGGGCAGTCCCTGTCCAGCGGCGGCCTCGCCCGGGTGTACGGCTTCACCGACCTCGACGGCAGCCGGCCCGACGCCTGGCGCTATCTGGCCGAGATCCAGGACGCGGGCGAACCGGCCGACGTCACCGGGTACCGGTGATCCGTCGTACCCGGTGGGACGACGGACCGTGGGCCCCGGGCCGAAGGGGGCTCGCGGACCGGGCGAGCGGCGACGGCGAGCCCTTACCCGGCGACGGCGAGGACCCGGCGCTCATCCGCCGGTCATTCCCTTCCGCAGCCGCCGCAGCAGTTCCCGCGCCGCCGGCGCCATCGGTCCCTCCGCCCGCCAGGCCAGCGCCACCCGCCCCCGGGCCCGCGCGTCCCCGAGGGCGACGGCGTCCAGGCCGGGCCGGGCGCCCCGGCCGGGCAGTACGGCGACGCCGAGGCCCCGCAGCGCAAGGCGGGCGAGCGCGTCCGGGGTAGCCGCCTCGAAGGCGACGTGCGGCCGCAGGCCCGCCTCGGCCCACAGCCGCTCCAGGACCGTCCGCGTGCCGGTCCCGCGCGGCAGACAGATCAGCCGGTGCCCCTCCAGCGCCGTCAGCGGGACGCCGTCCGGGTCCGCCTGCGCGGTGAGAAGGCGATGCCCGGGGACGGCCGCCGCGACCAGCGGCTCGTCGATCACCACCAGCGTGGCGAGGCCCGGCGGCGGCTCCCGGTCGGCGACCCCGGTCACCGCCAGATCCAGCTCGCCCCGGCGCAGCGCGGCCAGCATCCGCACCGAGGTGTCCTCGGTGAGGGTGACCTCGATGTGCGGATGCGCCGCATGGAAGTCCGCCAGCAGCCCGGCCACGTCGAAGGCGTGCGCGAGCGTGCCGGGCACGAGACCGACGGCGACCCGGCCGCGCAGCAGACCGGAGTACTCCGCCACCGTCTGCCGCACCCCGTCGACGGCCGCGAGCGCCGCACGCGCGTACGGCAGTACCGCCTCGCCCACCTCCGTCGGCCGCACCCGGCGGTCCGAGCGGTCCAGCAGCGGCTGCCCCAACTCCCGTTCCAGCTGCCGTATCTGGGCGCTGAGCCCCGGCTGGGACAGGTGCAGGCACCCGGCGGCCCGGGTGAATCCGCCCTCCTCCACCACCGTCACGAAGTACCGCAGCTGCCGCAACTCCATAACCACTGATGCTAGTTGCCAGACGGATCATGTCTTGGACTTCCGCCGGGGTGATCACGACCCTGGAGTCATGGGGAGAGCAGCAGACACCACCGTCACCGCCGCCATCGCCGCCGAGCGCCGCGAACTGGCCGTCGTCTTCGAGTCGTTGACGCCCGTGCAGTGGGAGGCGCCCAGTCTGTGCGCGGGCTGGCGGGTGCGGGAGGCGGTGGCGCACATGTCGATGGGGTTCCGCCACTCGACCGCGAAGGTGCTGGCGGGACTGGTCAGAGCGGGCGGCAGCCTGCACCGGACCACCGACCGCTTCGCCCGGCGTGACGCGGCGGCCCACACCGACGCCGAGCTGGCCGCGTTCCTGCGCATCCACGCCCGCCACCCGTGGAAGCCCCCGGTCGGCGGGCTCACCGCGGCCCTCGGGCACGACGTCGTGCACGGCCTGGACATCACCGTCGCCCTGGGCCTGGACCGGCGGGTCCCCGAGGACCGGCTGCGGCTGCTCCTCGACGCCGTCGACCCGCGTGCCTTCCGGTTCTTCGGCACCGATCTCACCGGCGTCCGGCTGTGCGCCGACGACCTCGACTGGACCCTCGGCACCGGCGCGCCCCTGTACGGCCGCGGCCAGGACCTGCTGCTGGTGGCCTACGGCCGCAGGCTCCCAGCCGGCCGGCTGCGCGGGGACGAAGTTCACCGTTTCGTCACGGACTGACCGGAACCACAACCCCCGGGCCCCCGCGCAGGTCTAGCAGCCCGACATCGTGGGAAGCGAGTGGGAAGCGCCCGGGGCGGGTCCCGGGCGGCCCGGGGAGAGAGCCAAGGGGAGAAGGGGACAGGGACATGGGGGACAAACGCAGACGGGGTGTCGTCGCGCTGGGAGTCACGGGACTGGTGGCGCCGCTCACGCTCGCCCTCACCAGCGCGCCGGCCCAGGCGGCCGTGAGCTGCACCACACAGGCGGGGCCGTACCAGAAGCAGGTGGAGAAGTTCCTCGGCCGGCCCGTCGACGGCAAGCAGTCCGCCGCCGACTGCCGGGCGATCAAGGCCTTCCAGGACAGGTACGGCATCACGCCGGACATCGGCTACGCCGGGTCCGTCACCTGGGGGGTGATGGACCTCATGAACAAGCAGAAGGCCGTCGGGAACAACCCGAACAGCAACGGCGCGTGCCCGGTGAACAAGGGCCGGATCGCCTGTGTCGATCTCACGCTCCAGCTCAGCTGGATCCAGGACGGCAAGAAGGTCGTCTACGGACCGGTGCCCGTGCGCACCGGCCGCAAGGGGTACGTCACCCGCACCGGCCTGAAGAAGGTCTACTGGCGTGACCTCCATCACGTCTCCACCCTCTACAACGTGTCGATGCCCTACAGCCAGTTCTTCGACGGCGGCCAGGCCTTCCACTCGGTGGGTCTGAGCATGTGGAACCCTCCGGGTTCGCACGGCTGCGTCAACATGACGACCAAGGACGCCCAGAAGTACTGGTCGCTGCTGAGGAAGGGCGACGACGTCTTCGTCTACGGCCGCAAGCCGGGCACCTGAGAGTGAGGGGAGGGTGTGAACTCCGGTGCCGGGATTGACAGATCGCGTGGATCGATCGACGTGATGAGCAACACGGTCCGAAATGTCCGCATCGAGTGTACTTGCTCACAGCGCCTTCACGTCGATCGGCATATGCTTCACAGCATGTCCACCACTGTTGAAGCCGTCACCGAGCGCCCCGCGCGATCGGCCGCGGAGGTCAACGAGGAGATCAGGGCCCTGTGGCGCCGGTCGGGCGGGACACTGACCACCGAGCAGCGCGCGGAGTACCAGCGCCTCGTGATGGAATGGGCCGCCGCGACCCCGCGGTCGAAGCGGGCGGCCTGACCGACCTCGGGCCGGCCGCGCCGTCACCTCACCCCACCGTATCCTCCAGGGCACCCGTGAACGCACGGGTGCCCTTGCCGTGTCCCGGTCAGCCCCAGGTCGCCGAGTAGTACTGCTGGTAGGCCTTGCGGTCCTGCTCGGCCCGGATGTACCGGGTCGCGACGAGCGCGATCAGACTGCCCCCGATGACCAGCAGCCCCGGACCGAGGGTGCGCGTGTTCGTCAGCCGCGCCAGCAGTGTCTCGTTCCCGCCGCCCGCCACCGGTGCCGTCGAGCCCGGCGTCACCGCGCCCGGCGCGATCGCGGCCTGGGTCGCCGCAGCGGACGGCGCGGGGGAGGGGGCCGCGCTCCGGGCGGCACTGCCCGCGCTCCCGGCCGACACGATCAGCTTGACGTTCAGCGCCGTCAGCGCCTTCGTCACCGGCTGGAAGAACGTCGTCCCCCCCGTCGTGCAGTCCCCGCTGCCGCCCGAGGTGACGCCGAGGGCGATGCCGTCGGAGAACAGTGGCCCGCCACTGTCCCCGGGTTCGGCGCACACGGTGGTCTGGATGAGCCCGGTGACCGTGCCCTCCGGGTAGTTCACGGTCGCGTTCAGCGCGGTGACCGTGCCGTCGTGCAGCCCGCTGGTGCTTCCGCTGCGGAACACCCGCTGCCCCACTGTCGCGTCGGCGGCCCCCGTGATCCGCACCCCGTTGCCGCCGCCGATCGCGACGACGTCGGCGCCGTCACCCGCGCGGCCCGAGGCGTACTTCACGAGCGAGAAGTCGTTTCCGGGAAAGGTGCTGCTCACCGTCTGCCCCAACTGCCGGTCCCCCTGGGCGCCGGCGAACCAGAGGGAGCCCGCCGGACCGCAGTGCCCGGCGGTGAGGATGAAGTCGCTCGCCCCGTCGGTCACGTTGAACCCGGCCGAGCAGCGGCCACCGGTCGACAGGATCGGCTGGGCGCCGTTCAGCCGCGTGGTGAACGTGGCCGCCGTCCGCTCCATCCGCACGAAGCCCCCGATCTTCGCGGCCAGTCGGCTCATGCGGGACCAGTCGCCCTTCGACACCGTGCGGTCCGCGCTCACCACGACCCGGTTGGTCCGGTAGTCCACCGCCCACGCGGTGCCCGCGACCCGGGGCGCCGAACGCAGCGCGGCCGTCGCCGAGTTGAGCTGGTCCATGCTGTGCGCCACGACCTTCGCCGCGGCCCCGGCGCCGCGCACCGCCCGCGCCGCCGCGTCATCGGTGACCGCCACCACCGGCCGCCCGTCGGCGCCGATCCAACTGCCCGCCGTACGGCCCGTGCCGAGCCGCGCCACCAGCGCGGCGCCGGTGTCCCCGGTGACGGCGGGCGAGGACAGCGGTCTCGTGGCGGCCGCGGGGGGCTCGCTCGCCATGGCCGCCTGGGTGACCATCGCGCCCCCCAGGAGGAGTCCGCCGACCGCCGCCAGGCGTGTCACTCGCCGGACGATGCGTCGTCGTGCGTGCCGCATGCGTGGCTCCCGAAGCCGAACCCGAACGCGCGCCGCCCGGGCGGCGGCGCCAGGCCCCCGGCTCGTCGAGGGCCCGTACCTCCATACGCGGCGCGGAGCCCGGGTGTTCAGCCCGGCTCGGTTCTTGCGCGCCACCCCGCCGAACACGGCGGCCTCCTCCGGCTCCGCCCCGTGCCCGTGCTCCGGGCGCCGGCGCGAGCAGGAAAGCCGGTCCGCGCACTTTCCGAGGCCCGGGTGCAGCCGCGTGTGCGGCTGACCCGTGTTGATGCGGCTGCGCAGCGACATGGCCGCCTCGTGGGCGGCCGCCGGGTCGTCGGTCACGTCTGTCGGCTCGTGGAGCCTTGAGGAGGGCCGGACGGGCGGCGCGTTCATTCGGTCATGGCGCACTCCGGACGCCCGAGTCGATCACCGTCCGGCACTCCGGCCTTCCGGGCCGTTTCCGCCGCCGCCCCGGCCGCCTATCGTGAGCCCATGACCGGCACAGCGCACGGCACCCACGGCGAACCGGACCCCTTGCGCGCCCTCGGCCTGGCGCGGCTGCGCCGCCGTACCAGCATGAAATGGCGCACCTACCCCGAGGACGTGCTGCCGCTGTGGGTGGCCGAGATGGACGTCCCGCTCGCCGAGCCGGTGGTCCGCGCCGTCACCGACGCGCTCGCCCTCGGCGACACCGGATACCCCGCCGGTACGGCGTACGCCGAGGCGCTGGCCGCGTTCGCAGCCGACCGCTGGGGCTGGGACGGTATCGCGGTCGAGCGCACCGCGATCGTCCCGGACGTGATGCTCGGTGTGGTCGAGATGATCAGACTGGTCACCGGGCCCGGCGACCCGGTGATCGTGAACCCGCCGGTGTACCCGCCGTTCTTCCAGTTCATCGGCCACATGGACCGCAAAGTGGCCGAAGCACCGCTCGGGCCAGACCTGCGCCTGGACCCGGCCGCCCTGGAGGCCGCGTTCCGGGAGGCCACCGCCGGCACCGGCCGGGCCGCCTTCCTGCTGTGCAGCCCCCACAACCCCACCGGCACCGTCCACACCGCGGGTGAACTGGCGGCCGTCGCCGCTCTCGCCGAACGCTACGGCGTCCGGGTCGTCGCGGACGAGATCCACGCCCCGCTCGTCGCCCCGGGCGCCGCCTTCGTGCCGTATCTGAGCGTGCCCGGGGCCGACCGCGGGCTGTCCCTGATGTCCGCCTCCAAGGGCTGGAACCTGGCCGGCCTCAAGGCCGCCCTCGCCCTCGCCGGTCCCGGGGCCGCGGCCGACCTCGCCCGGCTGCCCGAGGAGGTCAGCCACGGCCCCAGCCACCTCGGCGTCATCGCCCACACCGCCGCCCTGCGGGACGGCACCGGCTGGCTGGACGCCCTGCTGAGCGGTCTCGCGGGCAACCGGCGGCTGCTCGCCGGCCTGCTCGCCGAGCACCTGCCCGCCGTCCGCCCGCACCCGGCCGAGGCGACGTTTCTGGCCTGGCTCGACTGCCGTGCCCTCGGTCTCGGCGACGACCCCGCGCGTGTCTTCCTGGACCGCGGCCGGGTCGCCCTCAACTCCGGGCTGCCGTTCGGCACCGGCGGCGCGGGGCACGTACGGCTGAACCTGGCGACCTCGCCCGAGATCCTCACCGAGGCGGTACGGCGCATGGCGGCGGCACTGCCCGCGGCGGGGACGGACTCCTAGACTGCCGGGCATGGACGACACTCGGCTGGACCGGCTCGGCTCCGGAAAATACCTGCTGGTCACCAGCTACCGCATGAACGGCACCCCGGTCGCCACCCCGGTGTGGGTGGTCCGGGACGGGGACGCGCTCGGGGTGTGGACGGCCGCCGACAGCTTCAAGGTCAAGCGGATCCGGCGCCGCGCGGACGTCCTCGTCGGGCCCTGCGACGTGCGCGGCAACCCCACCGGCGACCAGCAGCCGGCCACCGCCGTGCTGGCCGACCCGGCCACCACGGCCCGCTACCGGGACCTGATCGCCCGCAAGTACGGCATCCTCGGCCGCCTCACCCTGCTCGGCAGCAGGCTGCGGCGCGGTCTGGACGGCACCGTCGGGATCCGGGTGACCCTCACGCGGTGACAGCGGCGAGCGCATCCTGCGGCCAACTGGCTTGCGGCTGACCGTGTTTGCTCGCGCGCGACTGCCGGGCAGGGACCACCAGTAAAGCGAAGGTAATCAATCACATGATGCGGTCAAGACAAGCGCGGGTGGCACGCGCGCAGTTGAGCCTCCGGCCGCCCGGTGGCGATCTCGGCCGCGACCAGCCGGCCGATCACGGGTGCGAGGGTCACGGCGGAGTGGGCGACGGCGAGGTACACCGACCCGCCGGTGGTCAGTGAACTGCCGGCGGACGGCCAACTCCCGGTGTGCGCGCTGTCGAGGGGTGGCGAATCGCCGGTGGGCCGGGGGAGGCCGGTGGGCGGCGAGCAGCCGGCCGGCAGCGGTCCGATGAGCGGGCCGCCGGCGGGCATCGGCCGGTCGGCGACGTGGGAGCCGACGACCTGACAGGCGTCGGCGCCGGTGAAGGCGGCCCGCAGGAGGGCCCGTGGGTCCACCGCCGGGCCCCGCCGGCCCTCGACGGACGCGGTGAGCGATGCCGGGAGCGTCATCAGCAGCCGGCCCGGCGCGACTTCGCGGACCTCGAAGTCCGGGCCGGCGACGATGCCGCCCACCAGGCCGGGCGGCGCGGACAGCCGCACGAGCCGGGCCGGTGACGCGGTCACCGGAAGGGAGACACCGAGGGGGGAGACGAGCGCGTTGACGCCGGTACCGGCGGCCAGGACGACCGTGTGCGCCGGATGGAAGCCGTCCGCGGTGTCCACGCCGGTCACCCGCCCGCCGACGACGCGCAGGGCCACCCCGGACGCGCCGAGCACCACCCGGCTGCCGCGCGCCTGTACCGCCCGTACCAGGGCCTCGGTGACCGCGACCGGGTCGACACCGCCGTCGGAGGGCGTGTACACGGCGACCGGCGGGGGAGTGCGCAGCCGGGGTTCGAGGTCCCCGATCCGCTCAGGGCCCACGGGTACGCTCTCCGTCCCCTCTGCCTGCCCCGGCCCGTCGACCGCTTCCGGCCACCTTTCCCCGGACGCCCACCGCAGCGATCCCGTCCATCGCACCCGGACCTCCGGCAGTTCGGTCTCCAGCCGCCGCCAGTCCGCCAGCACCGAACCGCGCAGCCCCGCCGCGCCCCCGGGCCAGTCACCGCCCGCTCCGCCGATCCAGGCGAAGGAGTCACCCGTGACTCCGGCGGCGACCCGCGTCGCCCGGTCCACCAGGGTGACCGGCACACCCCGGGCCACCAGGTGGTAGGCCACCGACGCCCCGACCAGCCCGGCACCCACGACGACGACCGCCATCAACTCCCCCTGTACCGGACTGCCTTGGGGTTGAGGCTACCCGTGCACGCGCACACGGTGGCATACGGCCGCCCCGGCCCGCCCTCTCGTCTCGGGCATCCGCGCTGCGCCGGGCGCGTCAGGTCCAGGCCCGGTACGGCTCGTCCATCAGCTGGAACACCGGCTCCCCGCGCACCGGGTCCTTGGCGGTGGACAACCGGACCCGGTCGCCGCTGTGGATGCCGACCGGCGGGCCCATGACCCGCCCGCGGACCACGAACCCCTCGGCCATCTCGACCAGCGACACATTGCGCGCGGCGGGCGTGTTGCGGTGCAGCACCGTGGAGTGCCGGACCGTCCCCACACCCTCGCTGCGCTCGGTGCGCAGTTCACTGCCCTGGCACACCGGACACAGCAGCCGGTGGTACATCGCGGTGCCGCACCAGGTGCAGCGCTGGAAGAGGAGGGCGTCCTTGGAGTCCGCGGAGACGGAGACGGAGACGGGGTCGAGCACGCCCGCCGCGGCGCCGCCCGCCGGATGCGAGGCCTCTGTCGAGTGGTGGTACACGCTGGTCAACTCCCTGCGCTCGGCCGGAATCCCGCGTGTCCGGCGCGCACCGGGCACACGTGTGCGCCGGAGCCGTGCTACCGCGCACATCGACAGACTATGGCACTGAGTGTCACTCGTAAAGGCACTGCGTACCCTTCTTGAGAGGGAAACCCGCCCCGTCAGACCCGGCCGAAGGCCTCTTCCAACTCCTGCACCACCCGCCACAGCGGAGCGTCCCGGCGGCAGGCCAGCACCACCACGTCGGCGGAATCGTCCGCCGGTCCGCCGCTCGGTACGGGGCCGACGCGCGCGCCGGCGGGAGCCGCCGGCGCGACGGGAGGCGCGGCCCCGGCGGACCGCCCGAACGCCTTCTGCACATAGCCCAGCGCGTGGTCCACCGCCGCGCCCGCGTCGCCCTCGCCGTCCGAGCGCAGCCAGGAGCGCAGGCCGTTGTTGTGCGCCGCCACGACGGCGGCCGCGATCACATCGGCCCGCAGTGTGCCGTCGGGCAGGCCCGCGAACCGTCCCCGCAGGTACTCGGCGAGTGCGCGCTCGTAACGCCACACCACCGACAGCTCGTAGGCGCGCAGGCCCGGCACCTGCTTGGTGAGGCGGTAGCGCTGCACGGAGAACGCGGGGTTCTCCGCGTACATCCGCAGCACCAGCCGGGCCGCGTCGCACACCCGCCGCACCGGCTCGTGCTCGGCACCGCTCGCCGCGAGGAAGGCGGTCATGTCGGCCAGGCAGCGCTCGTGATCGGGGAAGACGACGTCCTCCTTGGAGGGGAAGTAGCGGAAGAACGAGCGCCGGCCGACCCCGGCCAGGGCCACGATGTCGTCGACGGTCGTCTGCTCGTACCCGCGTTCCACGAAGAGCCGGAAGGCCGCCGCGACCAGGGCCTCCCGCATCGGCGGCTTCGCGGCCGGCGCCGCGCTGCTGGAGCTCATGAACGGAACGTAGCACCCGGGCGGCGGGTGTGACACTCGGTGCAGCCGGAAGGCCCTTCGAGGGGAACTGAGTGCTGTGAAGCTGCCATCAGAACACGTCGACCAACGCCATGAGCGGGTAGCGGGTGCTCGAACGCGGCCCTGGTGCACAGCGACGAGGGCGCCATCGTGCTCGCCCCCCGCCTCCGGGCGCTCCACGACGCGCTCATCGCCTACGAGGACGAGGTCGCCGCCCTCGCCGACGTGCCCCTGAGCGTCGGCGCCCCGTCCACCCGCGCGGCCGGCGAACTCGCCGCGAAGCTCCAGCCGCGCCGCCTCGCGGAACAGGACGGCCGACGGCATACCGGGCCCCGGCAACACCTCGATCCGCTCCCCGAGTTGCGCATCCGGTCCTCGTGCGGCGGCCGGGCGCCCACCGCCGGCTCCTGACCTGTGGCAGGGGTTCCGGGCCGAGGGGGCGCTGAGCGATCGATCACCCTGTGATCGTCGTGATCGCGTCGCGTCACCGCACCGGAAGGGCCGGCCGCCCGGAACGGCCCCGCTCGAAACCGCCTCCCCGCTGCGCCGTAACCTTTCTGCACCGTGCCGGGAGCGGCCCGCGCCCACAGGCTCGCGTCTGCGGCGGCGGGACGCGGACACCGGCCGTCCCCGCACCGGCCCGTCCCGAGGAGATCCCGTATGCCCGCCGTCCGCCCCCGCCTGCTCTACGTCACGGACCTGGCGTACCGGGCCCGCGGCCGCCGCTACTGCGACGAGGACATCTTCCTCACCTCCCGGCTGCGCGCCCGCTTCGACCTCGCCCTGTGCCACCCGCTGGACGCGGCCGCGCTGATGGACGGCTACGACGCCGTCGTCGTCCGCAACAGCGGGCCCGTGCTCGGCTACCAGAGCGCCTATGACGCCTTCCGCGAGCGAGCGCTCGAAACGGGCGCCCGGGTGTACAACCCGCTCACCGGCAAGGCGGACATGGCCGGCAAGCAGTATCTGCTCGACCTGAGCGACGCGGGCCTGCCGGTGATACCGACGGCCGGTCGCGCCGAGGAACTGCACCGGCTGCCGCACGCCGAGCGGTACGTGGTCAAGCCGAGGCTCGGCGCGGACTCCGTCGGCCTGCGGATCGTGCCCGCAGGCCAGGTCGCCGCGGCCGCCGCCGCGACCGGCGGCGAGGTGCTGATCCAGCCCTGCGTCGACTTCGTCCACGAGGCGTCCTTCTACTTCGTCGACGACGACTTCCAGTACGCCCTGTACGCCCCCGACCCCGAGCGCCGATGGGAGCTGCGGCCCTACGCCGCGACCGCCGCCGACCTGGAGTTCGCCCGGCGCTTCATCGACTGGAACGACCTCGGCCACGGCATCCAGCGCGTGGACGCCTGCCGCACCCGCGACGGCGAACTGCTGCTGGTCGAGTTGGAGGACCTGAACCCCTACCTGTCCCTGGACGCGCTGCCGGAGGAGGCCCGGGACGCTTTCGTCGCAGCCTTCACGGCATCCCTGGGCCGGTTCGCGCAGGGCGCCCTCACCTCGGTGTGACGGTCACCCGGCGGGCGGATGAGGTGGCGTGCCTGAGCGCCTGGCGACGGTCTGAACGGGGCCGCCGCGCGGGCCGTATCCGAGCCCGGGGACCTCACATGTCCGCGACCCGTACGGGACGGGCGGGGACGGAAGGAGAGTCAGTGCCGACACCGACCGATCCTGAAAGCCCGTACCCCGGACCGGGGTTGGAACCGGTCCGGGTGCTGCGGCTCCGCCGGTTCGACGCCCTCGCGGAGCTGATGCGGGAGATCCGCCCGGAGCCGGTGACGTACGAGCCGGTCACCTCGGCGCCCGCCGTCGAGGACGACACGCAGGAACTGCCGCCCGTCCCACCGGGCGCGGGCCGGCGCTCCGGCCCGCGCCGGGCGGTCCTCGTCGGCGCGGTGGCCGTGGCCGCGCTGGCGGGCTTCGGCTGCGCGCTGTTGCTGCCCGCCCACGAGGAGGCCGCCGCGAGCGCGGCGCCGTCCCGGCCCGCGACGACCGCGCCGCCCGCCACCACGCCGGCCCCCGCCGCCCCCACGACCGGCTCCGACCCCGACGGCCCCGGCACCCTCCGACAGGGCGATACCGGACGCGAGGTCACCGAACTCCAAGAACGCCTGCTGCGCGTCCCGGACGTCTACCGCGGCGGCTCCACCGACGGCACCTACGGTCCCACCCTCACGGCGGCCGTGGCCCGGTTCCAGCTCTGGTACGGCGTCAGGGGTGACGAGTCGGGCGTCTACGGCGATGACACCCGCCGGGCCCTTGAGTCACGTACGACCCTCGGCGACGACTCCTGATACCGGCCGACGCCCACCCGAGCGATGCATCCGGCGGCCCCGCACGGTACGGCCGGCGGGAAGGCCGTCCGGCGGGGATCGGGGCACCGCGGCGGGCGCGGGGTGCCCTGGCGCGGCACGCCGACGATACGGGTCCGGCGTGCGGCCGGCCGCCGGGCGGGTGGGGGTGTGCTCGTGGGGTGAGTGTCGGGCGGTGGTCTCCCGGCGGTTCCTGAGACCGGCCCAGGGACGCACCGGCGCGGCATGGCCCCGCAGGGTGTGGGCGCCGGTGTCCGTGGGCGGGGGGCCGTCCGGCGGGGATCGGGTTGCCCTCGTGCGGCACGCCGATGACTCGGTGTCCGGTGTGAGGTCGGCTGCCGGGCGGGTGGGGTGAGTGCCTGGCGGCGGTCTCCCGAGGGGTCCGGGCGCGGGAGCGGCGGTGCCCCGGGTGGAGCCGGCCGTCGGCTCCCGGTCGGCGCGGGGGTGGGTGCCGGGAGCGGCCGGTGGTCAGCGGCCGGCGGTCCGGCCCGCCAGGGCGTCGCTGACCGCGCGCACGCTGCGGGCGATGTGCTGGAGTTGCATGACCTCCGCGGCGTACAGCTTGATGGTGTGTTCGATGACCGACTCCGGCAGCCCGAGCATCGGCAGCTCGGCGCGCGCGGTCTGCAGGGCGGTCCGGGCCACCCGGACCTCCTGCTGGACCTGGATCTGGGCGTGCCGGGCGAGCAGCACGGGGTGGCGGATGAGCGCGGGATAGCTGGCGTAGCGCGCCGGGATCAGCTCCCGCAGCCACTTGGCCGCCGAGCGCTCCCAGTCGTACGAGCCCGGGGTCTTGACCTGACAGGGCCAGTCGGGACTGATGCGCGTGCTGGTCAGGGGCATGATCATCGCTTCCGGTGTGCGGCGTCGTGAGGGTGGTCGACGAGTGCGGGGCGGCCCCGGCCTAGGGGATGGCCGGGGCCGCCACGGGCGCGTCACGCGGACGGCGCGCCCCGGAACGCCCCGTGCCCCGCCGTGGGTAGGAACGGCGGGCGCGGGCGTCCGTGCGGGAGCCCCGGGCAGCGGGAACCGGCGCTGCGGTGGATCTTGCGTGCGCATGGCTGTCCGTCGGCTTTCTCGGGGCGGTGGTGCGAGCAGTATTTATATATGCCGACTGGTTTGCAAGCCGTATGAAAACATTCATGCGTGCTTTGTGGAGGATGATCCATGGATGCTCCCCGTCACAGGGTGGCCGGATCAGTCCTTCATGAAGAACTGGTGCTGCTCGGAGAGCTGTTCGTACTTCTCCAGCCGGGCCTGGGTGCGCTCGGGGTCGGCGTCGGTCATGGCCTGGAGCAGGGCCGCGGCGAGCACACCGGGCGCCGCGTAGGAGTCGAACACCATCCGCGAGCCGGTGCCGGTGGCGAAGGTGATGTCGGCCTCGTCGGCCAGCGGCCCGAGTGCCAGGTCGGTGATGAGCGCGACCTTCAGTCCGGCACCGCGGGCGACCCGGATCGCCTGGAGGGTCTCCTGGGAGTGCCGGGGCATGGCGAAGGCGAGCACCCAGGTGCCGCCGGCCTCGTGGGCCTGGAGCAGCGCGTCGTAGGCCACGCTGCCGCCGCGCGTGACCAGCCGTACGTCGGGGTGGATCCGGCGGGCCGCGTAGCCGAAGTACTCGGCGAGGGACACGGAGATGCGCAGGCCCAGCACGGTCAGCGGGGCCGAGCGGGACAGCAGGCGGCCGACCTGGATGATCCGGTCGGGGTCGGCGAAGTCGCGCCGCAGGTTCTCCAGGTTCTGGATCTCGGCGTCGACGGCCGCCTGCAGCTCGTTGGCCCGGTTCTCCTCGCCGGGGCCGCCCGCCAGCGCGCTCAGCGCGATCGACTGCAGCGTCTCGCGCAGCGCGGGATAGCCACTGAAGCCGACGGCCGCCGCGAAGCGGGTGACGGAGGGCTGGCTGACCCCGACCCGGTCGGCCAGCTCGGTGATCGACAGGAACGCGGCCTCGGTGATGTGCTCGATCAGGTACTGCGCGATGCGCCGCTGACCAGGTGACAGGCGGGGGCCGTCGAACAGTTCCCGGAGCCGGGAGGTGGGAGCGGGCTCGGCCTCGGGCACGGTCTTGCCCGAGGTGATCGCTGATGCCTGTGCGCGTGCCTGCTGCGGCGAGGGCACCTGGCCGCCTCCTTTGTCTGCCACGACCACTCAACATAGCTCACCGACTGTTGTGACCAGCGGGTTGAGCGTACGTGCTCATCGCCGGTAGAGGCTGATCGAATGACCCACGTCGCCGACCGGACGACTGGAGGCGATCAGTTCGGCCAGGGTGCCGCGTGCCTTGGCGACCGCCGTGTCCGACACCACCAGCAGCCCGTGCACCCGGTCCGGCGGCACCTGGCGCGGATCGGCGGCGCGGATGCCGTAGTACGACGGCACACCGCTGCCCTTGTACACCAGCCACACCCCCCGGCCCGGGTAATCCCGCCGGAGCCGGTCCGCGAGCCGGCCCAGGTCCTGTCCCCAGTCCACGTTGGAGTCGTGCAGCAGCCGATGGGTGCGGGCCGGACCGCCGAAGGCCTCGTTGGCGTACGGCAGGTAAAAGGGGAAGGTCCGCAGCGAACTCACCGCCGTCCACAGCACCAGCGCCGCCGTCGCGGCGGCCGTCCACCGCCGGCCCGACCGCGGCAGCCGGGCCCGCACGCAGTCCGGCACGCAGGCCGCCGCCACAGCGAGGAACACCGGCACGAACAGCGCGTACCGCGTCCCGAAGTCCCGCGCCCCCGTCATCGCCGCCGCGAGCAGCACCCCGGGCGGCAGCAGCAGATACGGCGCCGCGGGCCGCAGCCGCCGCAGCGCTAGGACCGCCACGGCACCGGCCGCGCCGAGCGCCAGCAGGCCGAGCGGCGTCTTCACCAGCAGGGCGACGGGCAGGTAGTACCAGCGCGAGCCCGTGTACAGGTGCCCGAACAGATAGCCCTGCCACGGGTAGTCCTCGAACGCGAACTGCACGCGCATCCCGGCCCGGTAGGCGGGCGGCAGCGGCAGCAGGTCGACCAGCCGCCCGCGCAGTCCGTGCGGCGCGGGGACCGGTTCGGCCGGGGAGAACCGCAGCCGCGGATCGACCACCAGGTACGAGACCCACACGACGGCGACCGCCACCACCGCCACGACGCCCGCACCGGCGAGCGCGGCCGTCGCCCTGCGCCGCCGGCCGGTCCCGGCGCGGGCGGCGGCCACGGACAGCGCCGCGAGCGCCATCAGCACCGGGACCGCGGGCAGCGCGCTCATCTTGGTCGCCGCCGCCGCCCCCAGCGCCGCCCCGGCCAGGGGCACGTACGGCGCGGGCCGCCGGCGTGCCCGCCACAGCAGCCGGACCGACAGCAGCAGGAAGCCGGTCATCGGCAGGTCCAGCGTGGCCAGGGAGCCGTGGGCGATCAGGTCGGGGGTGAAGGAGTACAGGGCGAGCGTGACCAGGGCGCCGGCCGGGCCCGTCAGGTCGCGGGCGAACGCGAAGGCGACCAGCCCGGTGAGCAGCGTCAGCGCGATCACCGGAAGGCGCGCCCACAGCATCAGCCGCCCGGGGTCGTTGCCCGACTCGTACAGCAGATGCCGGCCCACGTCTCCTTGCGTGCCGCGATACGCCGGGTCGTAGCGCGGGCCGGCCACCGCGACCCCGGCCGCGATCAGCAGCTTGCCGAGCGGCGGATGCTCGGGGTTGTAGCGCACGCGGTGCTCGTGCAGATAGTCGGTGGCCGTCGCGACGTACACCGGCTCGTCGATCGTCGGGGTCTGCTGGACGGCCGTCGTCACCATCGCCACGGCCATCTGCGCGAGCAGCAGCGCCACCGTGAGCGGCACCAGCCACCGCCGGTGCCGGCGCAGCCCGGTGTCAGGACGGGCCGGCGTCCCGGCGGGGACCGTCCGGCTGAGGACCAGGTGCTGTGCGCGCGCCATCATCCGCCCCGCGGTGGCACCGGCCGTACGGCGGCGGGAGGGTGCGTGGGCCCGATCATGGCCCTACTGTCGCACCGCTCCCGCCGCCGGGGCGTCACCGCTGCACGAGTCGTACCGACAGACCTTCTGCCGTGTACACGGGTACGGCCCGCAGCCGGTCGGAGTTCACCTCGATCCGGGCGAACCGGCCGCGCAGCCGGGGCACGTCGAGGACCGGCAGGGTGCCCGCGGCGGGCGGCCGTTCGGTGTCGAGGCGCAGCGACAGCACCGCGGTGCCGCCCAGGGCCGCGCGGTGACGGACCGTCACCGGGGCCTTGCGGCCCGCCCGCAGGGTGACCTCCAGCGTGCCCGCGTCCTGCGCGTAGGCCCCGCGCACCCGAAGCCGCCCGGCGACGCCCAGCGTGCCGTCCGTGATCCGCACGTCCCCGTGGCCGAGGGCGTCCTGCGACCCGGCGACCAGCGTGCCCTGGGCCAGCACGGT
Organism: Streptomyces sp. NPDC104106; assembly: GCF_055584345.1. Taxonomy (NCBI): domain Bacteria; kingdom Bacillati; phylum Actinomycetota; class Actinomycetes; order Kitasatosporales; family Streptomycetaceae; genus Streptomyces; species Streptomyces sp. NPDC104106. The sequence goes on along the minus strand of NZ_JBVJMF010000006.1, from coordinate 250,508 downwards.
GCCGCCCGCGTAGCGGTTGCGGCCGGTCAGCATGAGCGTGCCGGTGCCGCGCTTGGCCAGCCCGCCGCGCCCGCCGATGTCGTTGCGCCAGGCGCCGGCCGCCGAGAAGCCGCCCGCTCCCGCGTCCAGCGTGACCGCTATGTCCGTGTCGAAGGCGCCGTAACCGTCCGCGGCCGCGAACAGGTTGAGCCGGCCCCACTGCTCGAAGCCGTCGAGGAGCACGTAACCGGAGGGCAGTGCGGTGGTGCGCAGCACCTCGCGGCGCTGGTCCGCGCTCAGGTACGGCAGCCGGGTCTCCAGCAGCACCTCCGCGCCCTTCGGCACGGTCATCGGCACCTCGCGGCCCTGCCGGGTGAGCACGTAGGTCAGCCGGGGCCGCACCGCACGCCAGTTGGCGTCCCGGTCGGCGTACGGGTCGGCGCCGGTGTGCGCGTAGGTGTACAGCGTGTCGGCCGTGGTGCCGGTCCGTTCGGTGAAGTAGGCGAGGGCCTGCGCGCGGGCCGCAGCCTTCAGCCGGGCGTTCGCCGGGTCGGCGAGGGCGGCGGCGGCGAGGGCGGTGGCCATGATCCGGCCGCCCATGACGTCGACGGGGTGGTGCATACCGGCCACGATCCGGGTGTGGCTCAGCTCGAAGGCGCGCGTCACCAGCTCCTGGAAGCGCTCCGGCACCGCGTAGGCGTAGGCGAGGGCCGCCAGGTGGAAGGCGTTGGTGTGGCCGCTCGGGAAGCCGCCGTCGTCGGCCGGGGAGGTGCCGCGCTGGCGCAGCAGCTGCGGGGCGACGGCCACGGGGGAGTCGTAGACCGGGAAGCCCAGCGCGTCGGTCCGGCCGGTGTCGACGACCTCGCTGTTCTCGTTCAGCCGCCACGGACGCGGGTACTGGAAGGCGTACTTGGCGGGGTTGCCGGAGGCGTACGGGCCGCGCAGGGTGTCGACGAGTTCGGCGACCTTGCCGAGCGCGGAGTCGTGGGCGCCCGCACCGAGCGCCGAGCCGGCCGGGGCGTCGGCGGGCACGGCGTCGCTGACGGTGGTCGCCGGGGTGCCGTCGGGGGCGCTGGTGATCGAGGTGACCGCCCGGGCGCCGGTGCGGTAGAGGCCGGCCAGCGGGCCGAGGCCCGCGATCATCGCGTAACTCTGGTGCTGGCGGTCGTAGACGAACGCCTCCTTCGCCTGCGCGTCGGTGCGCTCGGCCGTGGTCCGGGCGCAGTAGCGCAGGTCGGCACGGAGGATCCCAGGACGCAGCGGGGCGCCGGTGTTCCAGGCGGAGCCGGTCTTCCACACCGGGGCGAAGCCGCCGAGGGCCCGGACCACCGCGTTGGTCTCGGGCGTCAGGTTGCCGGTGACGTTGCTCCTGTAGTCGTCCACGAACGCGGCCGGCGCGCTCGCGGCCTTGGCGTCGGCCGCTGGCAGCCACACGGCGACGGCCGGGGCCGCGAGCACGCCCGCCGACGCGGCCAGCGAGGTCGTGAGGAACCCGCGCCGGTTGAGCACGGAGGAAGGGTGCCCGGCAGGTGACGGCATGCCTGTGCCTCTCAGGGACGGGCCACGGGAAGCCCCGGCGCTGGGTGCCGGGGTGTGCGATCCCGTGGAGAAGAAGAGGAAGAGGGGGACAAGTTGAACGAGTGAATATCTAGGGCGGGGGTGTGTACCGGCGGGGCGCGCCGGGTGATCTCCGCCTGTGCGGCAGGTGAACGCGGGAGTTCGGCGCACGGAGTCCTCCTGCCGGCTCGGCGGTGGATCGGTGGTGGACGCGGGGAGTCGGGCGGGGATGCCGCTGTCGGCCGGCGGGTGGTCCGGTGTGTCGTGCGGTGGGGTTTCGGTGTGGGGGTGGCACCGGTCCGTGGGCCAGTGCTGTGGCGCCTTGCGCGGGTGGTCCTTGTAGGGGGCGGGCGGGTCGGTGGCGGGTTCTCGGTGAGTGTGGTGGTGGACGTGGGGAGTCGGGGGCGGTGTGCCGCTGTCGGCCGGCCGGTGGGCCGGTGCGTCGGGCGGTGGGGTCCGGGCGTCGCGGTCACAGCAGCCCGCGCGCCAGCGTCACCGCGCCTTCCACCGGCGCCGCCCGCAGCGGCACCGGCCGGGCCGACGGCAGCTCCGCGGCGAGCGCGGCGGTGAAGGCGTCGTACAGCGGCGGCTGGGCGAGGACCGTGCTGCCCGCGACCACCACGTCGTCGGCCGCCACGCCCCGCCGGGCCAGCCGTACGACCAGCGCGGCCAGGGAGCGGCCCCCGGCGGCGATCACGTCACCGGCGAGCGCCGAGCCCGCCTCGGCGGCGGCGAAGACGGCCGGCGCGTGCCGGCCCCAGGCGGCGGACGGGGCGGTGGCACTCTCCAACGCCCCACCCAGAGCGGGCACTTCGGGCACGCCGAACGCGTCGAGGAGGGCCGCCGCCAGCGCGTCGGGCGCCGCGCCCCGATCGTGGGCGGCCCAGCAGGCGCGCACCGCCTCGCGGACCAGTCCGGCCGCGCCGCCCTCGTCGCCGAGGACCGCGCCCCAGCCGCCGACCTGCACGGCGGTGCCGTCGGCGCGCCGGCCCACGGCCACCGAACCGGTGCCCGCGACCAGGCCGACGCCCTTGTCCAGCCCGGCGGCCGGGACGAGGAGTTCGGCGTCGCCCACCACGAGCGCGGGCGCGTCGAAGTGGAGATGCAGGGCCGTGCGGATCTGCTCGCACTGGCGCGGGGTCTCGCAGGCGTGGCCGCCCACCGCCAGCGCCGACGGGCGCAGGCCGGTCGGCAGGGCCTCGGCGGTCAGCCGGGCCAGCCAGCCGGCGGCGGCGACCGGATCGTGCGGCCGCCAGCCGCTGCTCGTACGGACGTGGTCGGCGACCCGGTTGTGGCCGGCCAGGGCACGCAGATGTGTCTTGGTGCCGCCCACGTCGATGCCGACCAGGACGGGCGTGGTGTCCCGCACGGGACCTCTTTCGTCGTGTGCGCTGTCGTTCTTCGATGCGCGCGGTGCTGCGACGGCGGGCGAACCGTGCCGGAGGACAAGGGGGTTGGAGCGGTCGGGAAGCCCCGGGACGGGCCTCTGGCGGAGTACGGCAGGCGAGTACCGTGAAGTTCGTTAGGAAATTAACTAACGAAGTACAGTGCGTCAAGAGTTCACGCGACCTGTGGGAGAACCGTGGAACACGACGTGGTGGCGGCGCCCCGGCTGACCGAGAGCGCGAGCGCGGTCTTCGCCGTGCTCGCCCAGGCGGGCAGCGCGACCCGGCCACAACTGGCGAGCCTGGCCCGCCTGTCCAAACCGACGGTGTCCTCCGCCGTCGCGGAGCTGGAGAGCGCCGGGCTCGCCGCCCCCTCCGGCACCGCCTCCAGCGGCACCGGCCGCACCGCCGCCGTCTACCGGCTCGGGCCGCAGGCCGGCGCGGTCCTGGCCGTCGATCTCGGCCCGGACCTCACCCGGGTGCGGGGCTGCGCCCTGGACGGCACGCTGCTCGCCGAGGCCACCGGCTCCCGGGCCGGGGCCGCGGACGCGGTGACCGAGGCCCTCGACGCGCTGCCCGCCGCGGCCCCGCTGCGGGCCATCGTCGTCGCGATCGGCGACGTCAGCACACCCGCCACGGAGAGCGAGGGGGAGCGTCCGGCGACCGCCAAGGCGGGCCCGGTCTTCGACGCCGTGGCCGTCGCGCTGCCCCCGGGTGTCCCGGTCCACCTGGAGAACAACGTCAACTGCGCCGCCCTCGCCGAGCTGCACGAGGGTGCCGCGCGGGGCCGGGGGACCTTCGGCTATCTGCGGGTCGGCGTGGGCGTCGGCCTCGGCATCGTCGTCGGCGGCAAGGTGCTGCGCGGGGCGAACGGCGCCGCCGGTGAGCTGGCCCGGCTGCCCTACCCCTGGGACGACGGCCGTGAGCCGCGCCACGAGGCCCTGGAGGAGTACATCGGTGCCCGCTCGCTCCTGCGGCGGGCGGCCGAGGCCTGGCCGGCCGAGGACGGGCCCTGCCCGCGCAGCGCCGAGCAGCTCTTCGCCCTGGCCGGGGAGGGCCGGGCGGCGGCCCGCGCCGTGATCGGCCGCCATGCCGCCGACGTAGGGCGTCTCGCCGCCGCCGTGACCGCCGTACTGGACCCCGGACTGATCGTGCTGGGCGGCAGCACCGGCGCGGACCCGCAGCTGCTGCCCGGTGTGCGGGCGGAACTCGCCCGGCTGAGCTGGCCCACCGAGGTCGTCAGCAGCACGGTCGGGGATCTCGGCACGGTCGTGGGCGCCGCCCGGCTCGCGGTCTCCCGAGGAGTCCAAACCGTGACCGAGGCCGCGGGGGCGAAGGATTGACGGCCTCCGACTCGATCTGCCAATGTCCGGACAAGCGCTTTCTAAGTCGGCCGGGACGCCGACTCCGGGTGAGCCTCCCGCCCGTACGCGAAGTACGGCAGCCGCACGAGGGCGTGCTTGTGCGACGACGGCCCTCATGGCCGGGGACCCCACCGGTCAAGGCGACGCGGCCGGGCGAGGCCGTGCCCCCGGAAAGCGAAATCTCCTGCAAACGCACCCGTGCCGCCTCGGTCGGCGCCGTGCTCCGTCCCCTACGACGAAAAGGGATCGAAGATGACCAGTGTGGGTGTGCGGCGCTCCCGCCGACTCGGCCGCGGCGGCATACGCCGCGTGGTTCCCCTCGCTGCCGCTGCCGCGGCAGGCGCCCTTCTGCTCTCCGCCTGCGGGTCGGGGTCCGGATCGGGCGGGAACTCCAAGTCGCTGACGTTCTGGATCTCCACGGTCCCCGGGCAGGACGCGGGCTGGAAGAAGCTGGTGGCGCGGTACCAGAAGGAAACCGGCGTCACCGTCAAGCTCGTCAACATCCCCTACGACGGCTACCCGACGAAGCTGCACAACGCCGCGCAGGCGAACGCTCTGCCCGACGTGGCGGACGTGCCCGCGCTGGATCCGATCTGGTCGAACAAGCTGATCGACCTCAGCTCCATCGCCAACGACAAGAGCAACAACATCAACGGCAACTTCCCCGCCAAGGACTCGTCCGGGAAGGTGCTGTCCATCCCCTCGGACGTCACCGCGTCCGGTCTGTTCATCAACGAGACGCTGTTCAAGCAGGCCGGCGTCTCCGTCCCGACCTCGCCCCAGAGGACCTGGACCTGGACCGACTTCATCAAGGCGGCGAACACGGTCCGGGAGAAGACCGGCGCCAGGTACTCCCTGACGTTCGACCAGTCGCCGTCCCGGCTCCGCGCCATGGTGTACGAACTCGGCGGGAAGTACGTCCACGCGGATTCCTCCGGCACGTTCTCGGTGGACGCAGCGACCAGGAAGGCCGTGAACTTCTTCGTCGGACTGAACGACGACAAGACCATGCCGAAGTCGGTGTGGACCAGCGGCGCCGACCCGTCGGCCATGTTCCAGAGCGGTGACGTGGTCGCCTACTGGTCCGGCGTGTGGCAGGTTCCCGCCTTCGCGGAGAGCATCAAGAAGTTCCAGTGGGCCAGCGTCCCCACCCCCGCGGAGCCGGTCCAGGCGAGCGACGTCAACAGCGGCGGCATGATGGTCGGGTTCAACAACAACGGCGCCGCGGCCACCGCCGCGCAGAAGTTCCTGGCCTGGGTGTACGCGCCGAAGCAGTACACCGAGCTGGTCGAGTCCTCCGGGTTCCTCCCGGTCGAGAGCGGTCTGAACCCGAAGTACCCCTTCACCTCCGAGGCGGCGCAGACGGCCTTCAAGTTGTACAACCAGGAGATCCCGCTCTACGCCCCGATCTCCGGATACTTCAACACCGCGCAGACGAACTGGGTGCTGAAGGGCAAGAGCCTCACCACCGACCCGACCAAGACGGAGCTGGGCAAGGCGGTCAACGGCCAGCAGTCGGCCGACAAGGCCCTGGAGAACATCGTGGCCGGCTACAACCAGCAGGTCGGCGGCGGATCGTAGGCCACCGGGCCGGGCGGCGGGGCCGAGACACCGCCGCCCGGCCCCCCTCGCCCACGTGATGCCGGGCTCATGGCGTGAGCCCACAGGAACCCATTCCACCAGCACGGAGTCAGGAAGATGACAAAACGCGCCTCGGACGTGTCCGCGAGCCCGCCCAGGAGACGCAGCAGGTACACCCTCGCGCCGCTCGTCCTCGTCGCGGCCAATGTCGTGCTCTTCGCGCTGTTCTTCGTCTGGCCGGCGGTGATCGGGCTCGTCTACTCCTTCACGAACTACACCGGCGTGGGGGCGTTCCAGTTCGTCGGACTGGACAACTACAGCAACCTGTTCGGGGACTCCTCCTTCTACGACGCGCTGACCCGGACGCTGCTGTACACCGTCCTCTTCGTTCCGCTGAACTTCGCGCTCTCGCTGCTCATCGCCAACGTGCTGGTGAGCAAGCATGCCAAGGGCACGTCGGTCGCCCGCGTCATCTTCTTCATCCCGTGGCTGCTGTCGCCCATCGTCGTGGGTGTCCTGTGGCGGTGGCTGTTCGGCGAGAACTTCGGACTGGTCAACTACGTCATCGAGAAGCTCGGCGGGCACGCGATCGCGTGGCAGTCGAACGCGGACCTGTCGCTGCTGGTGGTGGTGATGGCGGCGTCCTGGGCCTGGACGGGCTTCTCGATGCTGCTGTTCATCGCGGCGATCAAGAACGTACCGGTGTCGTACTACGAGGCGGCCTCGCTGGACGGCGCCGGTCCGTGGCGCCAGTTCATCAGCATCACGCTGCCGAGCATCGCGCCCACGTCGTTCATCGTCATCCTGCTCAACACGATCAACGCGATGAAGGAATACCCGCTGTTCGTCTCCCTCAACAACGGTGGACCCGGAACGTCGAACAACCTGCTTGTCCAGTACATCTATCAGACCGGCTTCCAACGGGGCCAGATCGGCTACGCGAGCGCCGCGTCATTCGTGCTCATGCTCATCCTGATGGCCGTCGCGATCATCCAGCTGATCGCCAACCGGCGGATGGAGAACCGATGACAACCACAGACATGCCCCGCCGGGTCGACGCCGACCCCGGACGGGCCGTTTCCACAAAGCGGTCCCCGGGAGCGGGCAGCGGTGGGCTCCGGCGGGCGGTGTCCGCGACGACACTGCTGTGGATCCTGGCGTGCCTCTACGGGCTGCCGGTGCTGTGGTTCGTCCTCAGCTCCCTCAAACCGGCCGGGGACCTGTTCTCCTATCCGCTGACGCTGGTTCCGCACCACCCCACCCTGTCGGGTTACCTGACGGCGTGGCGCAGTGCCAACTTCTCCCAGTACTTCATCAACACGACCATCGTGTGCGTGATCACGACGGTCCTCACGGTGGCAGCCAGCTGCTGCACCGGGTACGCGCTGGCCAAATACGACAACAAGTGGCTCAAGGCGTTCTTCCTCTGCATCCTGGCCACCACGATGCTGCCGTCCGAGGTCATGCTCGCCCCGGAGTTCCTGGTGGTCCGCAACCTCGGCCTCTACAACTCGTTCACCGGCATCATCCTCCCGGCCGTGCTCACCGCGACCGGCTGCTTCATGTTCCGTCAGTTCTTCCTGACGGTGCCCGACGAACTCGTGGAAGCCGCACGCATCGACGGCGCCCGCGAACTGTCGATCTTCCTGCGGGTCATGGTGCCGCTCTCCCGGCCCATCATGCTGACCCTCGCCATCATGTCCTTCCAGTGGCGGTGGAACGACTACATCTGGCCGCTGCTGATGCTCAACGACCCCTCCAAGTTCACCGTGCAGATCGGCATCCAGAGCATCGTCGGCGCGCAGAACATCAACTGGTCGGTACTGCTCGGCGCATCCGTCATCTCCATGATCCCGCTGATCGTCATCTTCCTGGTTTTCCAGCGCTACGTCATGAACGCCGACATCAACGCCGGCCTGAAGGACTGACCGTGCCCACCCCGCTCGACCACGAGTTCGTCCGCGCGGTGGCCCGCGCCGCCGACCGGCTGGCCGCCCCGCTGGCGGCCGGCCCCGACGAGGAACCCGCCGGTGTGCCGCACCGCGGCCTGGCACGCCGGGTGAAGACCCTGGTCGCGGCGTACCGCTCCGCGGACTCGGCCCTGCACGGCAGCAGGCAGGTCATCGCCGCCGCGATGACCCACCTCGCCGCCCTGCGGGCCGCGCAGACACCCACCGGACTCTTCGCCGGCGGGGACAACGTGCAGTCACCGCCGGACTCCGCGTTCACCGTCAACGACGTGTGCGACGCGCACGTCCTCGCCGCCGACGCGGGGCCCGGACTGCGCGACGTCACGGCCGCGCTCGCCGAGATCGCCGACGCCGCCTCCGGCAGTCTCCTGACCGGTGGGGTGCACACACCGAACCACCGCTGGGAGCTGTGCGCGGCGCTGGCCAGGCTGCACCGGTCGTTCCCGGACGACCGGCTGCTCGACCGCGTGGAGGAATGGCTCGCCGAGGGCGTCGACATCGACGCCGAGGGCCTGTACTCGGAACGGAGCGCCAACTACGCGGCCCACGTGTCCAACCCTTCGCTCCTGCTGCTGGCCGGCGTGCTCGGCCGCGCCGACCTGCTGGACGCCCTCGAACGCAATCTCGCCACGACCCTGGACCTCATCAGGCCGGACGGCACGGTGGAGACCGTCCACTCGCGACGGCAGGACCAGAACCACCCGTTCCCGCTGGCGCCCTACCTGCCGCACTACCGGCTGCTCGCGATCCGCACCGGCCGGGGCGACTTCAGCCGGGCGGCGCGGCTGGCGGCCGCCGACGGCATCGACGACCCCGACCTGCTCGCCCAGACCCTCCTCACCCCGGACCTGTGCCGCGCACTGCCCGCACCGGCCGTGGAGACACTGCCCCGCGACAGGTACATCACCACCGCACGCCTTGCCACGCGCGCCTCGGCCGGCGCGCACACGGTGGTGTACGGCGGCTCCGACGTACCCGAGCACCGGCGCATCCGCTCGGGCCTCGCCTGCAATCCCACCTTCCTGCGCCTGTTCGCCGGCGCCGCCGTCCTGGACGCGGTCCGCCTCTCACGGGGGTTCTTCGACATGGGCCCGTTCCGGGCCGCCGGCCTGCGACGGCTCGCCCACGGCCGCTACCAGCTCACCGAGACCCTGTCGGCCGCCTACTACCAGCCGCTCCCGCCGGACCGGCGGGAGAACGACGGCGCCTACCGGATGGCGGACGAGGGACGCTTCTCGGCCGCGATGGCCTTCCCGGACCGGCCACGGGACGAGGTCTCACAGACGACGCGCGTCGAGGCGGACCTCCGGGAGGACGGCGCCGACCTGCGGATCGACATCAGCGGACCACGTGTGCCCTGGGCCCTCGAACTGACCTTTCGGCCGGGCGGCGTGCCGGGCGGCGCGGTACCGATCGGCGACGGACGCTGGTGCCTGACGACCGGGCCGATGACCTACCGGGTCGGCGACGACGAGATCCGGGTCGAGGCCCGCGTCGAGGCAGGCGAACCGCTTGCCGGGCCGGACCGGAGCGACGTACTGCGGTACGACCCGGGTCAGGACTACACCGTGGCGGGCGGCACCGACGCGACGACCGGGAACCGCGTCTACGTCGGTGGGCACGGCCCGCACACCCTGACCGTCGCACTGCGCGCCCGCCGGCCCGCAACCGTCGTGTGACCCCGACGACCCACGCCATGGCCACCTCAGGCATGAAGGGCTGATCCCCGTGCACCTGCCCCACCAGCGCGGCCCGCTGCACGACCTGCCGGACACCCCGCAGGCGTACGACGCGGTCCTTTCCGACGTGACCGAACAGGCCCTCGCCCGGCTCACCCCCGAGGGCAGCCTCGAACACCCCGGCGCCCACGACGACGTCGGCGACACCTCGCTCGGCATCACCTCCCTGCTCGCCCTCGCCTGGCAGCGCGGCAAGGACCCCCGCCTGCCCGACGCCGTGCGCCGCAGCCTCGCCTTCCACCTGCGCGAGCGCGTGTACACCGCGGACAACCCCGGCTACCCCAACCTCCGCCTGACCGACTCCCGCCTGCCGTACGCCCGGTACGTCCTCGAACCGGGCGCCCACCCGATCGGCGACTGGCCCAGCACCGTCTGGGCGCTGCTCCAGGCGGTCAACGTCCTCGACGCGGCCGAGGGCCTGGTCGGGGACGAACAGCGGGCGGAACTTCTCCGGCTGGCGCACGGCTACTGGCGCTGGCTGACCGAGGCCACCTTCTTCAACCCGCAGCAGGCCGGCAACCAGGCCATCGGCTGCGTGGTCGGCGGCCTGATGCTCGCCCGCCATCTCCCGTCCGGCCGGGGCGAACCGGTGCGGGCGCGGGCGCTGAGCCTGTACGCCGAGGAGATCCGCGCCCACCGCGTCCGCGACCGGGGCGCCCTGCTGCCCCCCGAGCACGGCGGCGCCTACGACAACAACTACGGCCCGATCTCCCTGTCCTTCCTCGCCCAGGCCCACCGGATCAGCGGCGCGGACATGTTCGCCGAGGACGGCGACACCCTCGCCCGCTATATCGACGCCCGCCTGACCAGCGGCGGTTACGACTGCGGCGGTCCCCGCTACAGCGAACAGCACTCCGGCTTCGAGTCCGTCCTGGGGCTGCGGTACTTCGGCGCCCGCATCGGCGCCGACCTGGGCCGCTACCGGGGCGACACCCGCTGGGGCCGGCACGCCGTGCAGGGCGACGGCCGGATCGACGGGCACTTCGCGTTCATGCTCGTCTGGCAGATCCAGGACCCCACCCGCTGGCACCGCGTCCCCTCTCCGCACCCCGCCCGCCATCAACTGCGCTCCGGCACCGTGTCGGTGGCCTTCGACAGCCGGATGACCCCCGCCCTGATCGAGGCCGGCGGCACCTACTACCTGCCCGCCGCCGTGCGCCGCCGGCACGGCGTCGGCCCGGTCACCGACGGCTTCCTGCTGTGCCGCCCCATGGGCGAGGTACGGGTCCGCGACGTCCGCGCCGACGGGCTCGCCGCCAAACTCGTCACCAAACCGGTCGTCGGCCGCGACCACGTCCTGCGCCATGTCCGCTCCCTGTACGTCACCGACGGCACACGCCTGTGGGTCACGGTCGCCGTGGAGCGGCTCGACGGGACGCCGTACCTGCTGTCCGGGATGCCGTACGCCGCCGACGACGGCGACCGGGTACGCCGCACCGCCGAGGGCGAGGTCGCGTCGGCAGGCGCCCTGCGCCTCACACATCCCGCGCAGAGCGGACCGGACCACTTCGACGCCCGCGCCGAACTCACCCAGGAACAGGCCGCGTTCGCGCTCGCCGCCGACCCGCGCGGCTACGGCGACCCCGACGAGGGCTGGCGCCACCTGGTCTCCTCCACCGCCCTGGAGGCCGGCCCGGCGCCCGGCGCACCCGCGGGGCTGCACGTGTTCGCCGTACGGTACGGGCCCGGCGGGGACTTCGCGCCCGCCTTCGAGGAGACCGGGGAGGGGCTCGCCGTGCGCACGGAACGCTTCACGGCGGTCCTCGGCCCCCTCGCCGGGGACCGCCGGGGCGAGCCCACGCTCACCCTGCGCGGCTGAGCGTCAGCGGTCGGGGAGCGCGGCGGACGGGAGCGCGGCGGGCGGCACCACCAGGTCCGCCCGCCCCCGCGTCGCCGCCACCAGGCCGGCGTTGCGCTGGTCCGTGCCCAGCACCCACGCCACGGCGCTGTCGTGATCCTTGCCGAACTCCTCGTGCCGGGCGACCAGCCGGCGGATCCGCTCGTCCTCGGCGATCGCGCAGAACCACACCTCGTCCAGCAACGGCCGCACCCGCGCCCACGGACCCTCGGTCAGCAGCAGGTAGTTGCCCTCCGTCACCACCAGCCGGGCGGCCGGCGGCACCGGGATCGCGCCCGCCAGCGGCTGCTCCAGGACCCGCTCGAACCCGGGCGCGTACACCACCTCCCCGGTGTCCTCGCGCAGCCGGCGCAGCAGCACCGCGTACCCGGCCGCGTCGAAGGTGTCCGGGGCGCCCTTGCGGTCCCGGCGGCCCAGGCGGTCCAGCTCGGCGTCGGCCAGGTGGAAGCCGTCCATCGGGACGTGCGCGACCCAGGGCGGGCCGTCCGCGTTCAGCGCGCGCACGAGGTGCTCGGCCAGGGTCGTCTTGCCCGCGCCGGGACTGCCCGCGATGCCGAGCACGGCACGCCGCCCGTGCCCGGCGAGGGCACGGGCGCGGGTCAGGAGGTCGTCGAAGGTCAGCGGCACACCGGACAGTGTGGCACCGGAACTCTTGCCGAAAGCGCCCGCTGATGTGGCGTGCGCCACCCCCTGAAGTGCGGTTCATGGGGAAGAGTGCCCTTATGACTCAGCTCGGTCTGCCAGAAGCGATCCAAGCCTGTCTGTTCGATCTGGACGGGGTCGTGACCAAGACGGCCGTCGTGCACGCGGCCGCGTGGAAGGAGACGTTCGACCAGTTCCTGCGCGACTACGACGGTGCGCAGGGGCGGCCCTTCGACCCGGTCGGCGACTACGACGAGTACGTCGACGGCCGCCCCCGCGCGGACGGGGTGCGCGCCTTCCTCGACTCGCGCGGCATCCACCTGCCCGAAGGCACCCCGGACGACCCACCGCAGGCCCGTACCGTCCACGGCCTCGGCAACCGCAAGAACGACCTGCTCCTGGAGAAGATCCGCAGCGGCGGGGTGGAGGCCTACGAGGGCACCCTGTGCTATCTGGAGGCGGTGCGTGCCGAAGGGCTGCGCACGGCGATCGTCTCCTCCAGTGCCAACTGCCGGGACGTGCTGCGCGCGGTCGGCGCGGAGCACTTCTTCGACGTGCGCATCGACGGCGTCGTCGCCGCCGAGCGGCACCTGCCCGGCAAGCCGCACCCCGACACCTTCCTCGCCGCCGCCCACGACCTCGGCGTCGAACCCGCCCGCGCGGCCGTCTTCGAGGACGCGCTCGCCGGGATGGACGCCGGACGCGCGGGCGGTTTCGGGTACGTCGTCGGCGTCGACCGCGTCGGCCAGGCCGACGCGCTGTACGCGCACGGCGCGACCACGGTCGTCGAGGACCTCGCCGAGCTGGGAGGCAAGGAGTGATCACCGACCGGTCGTACGCCGTCGAGCCCTGGGCCGTGCGCGAGACCGCCCTCGACCTCGACGTCCTCGCCCAGAGCGAGTCGGTCTTCGCGCTGTCCAACGGCCATGTCGGCTGGCGCGGCAACCTCGACGAGGGAGAACCGCACGGCCTGCCCGGCAGCTACCTCAACGGCGTGCACGAGGTGCACCCGCTGCCGTACGCCGAGGCCGGATACGGCTACCCGGAGTCGGGGCAGACCGTCATCAACGTCACCAACGGCAAGATCCTGCGGCTGCTGGTGGACGACGAGCCGTTCGACCTGCGCTACGGCCGGCTCGTCGCGCACGAACGGGTCCTGGACCTGCGCCGCGGGGTGCTGGAGCGGACCTGCGAGTGGACCTCGCCGGCCGGCTCCACGGTCCGGGTGCGCTCCACCCGGCTGGTGTCGCTGACCCAGCGCGCGGTGGCCGCGGTCGCCTACGAGGTCCAGGCCGTCGGTCGCCGCAGCCGCGTGGTGATCCAGTCGGAGCTGGTCGCCAACGAGACGCTGCCGGACTCCGACGGCGACCCGCGCGCGGCGATCGCCCTGCAGTCGCCGCTGGAGCAGGAGGACCACTTCGCCTCCGGCAACCGGCTGCGGCTGGTGCACCGCACCCGGCGCAGCGGCCTCAGGGTCGCCGTGGCCGCCGACCACGTCGTCAGCGGCCCCGAGCGCACCACCACCCGCAGCGAGAGCGGCACCGACACGGCCCGGCTGACCGTCACCTCCGTACTGGAGCCCGGCCAGACCCTGCGCGTGGAGAAGCTGGTCGCGCACGGCTGGTCCGGCGCCCGCTCGCTGCCCGCCATGGCCGACCAGGTCGACGCCGCGCTCGCCGCCGCCGCGCACGACGGCTGGCAGGGCCTGCTCGCGGACCAGCGGGCCTGCCTGGACGACTTCTGGGCGCGGGCGGACGTCGAGGTGGAGGGCGACGAGGAGATCCAGCAGGCCGTCCGCTTCGCCCTGTTCCACGTCCTGCAGGCCGGCTCCCGCGCCGAGCAACGCGCGATCCCGGCCAAGGGCCTGACCGGCTCGGGATACGACGGACACGCCTTCTGGGACACCGAGATGTTCGTCCTGCCCGTGCTCACCCACACCGAGCCCACGGCGGTCGCCGAGGCTCTGCGGTGGCGCTGGAACACCCTGGACGAGGCCCGCGAACGCGCGGCCCAACTGGGGCTCGCCGGCGCCGCCTTCCCCTGGCGGACCATCGCCGGACCGGAGGGCTCGGCGTACTGGCCGGCCGGCACCGCGGCCTTCCACGTCAACGCCGGGATAGCCGACGCCGTCGTCCGGTACGTCGAGGCCACGGGCGACGGCGCGTTCGAGCGCGAGGTGGGCACGGAGCTGCTGGTGGAGACGGCCCGGCTGTGGCGCTCGCTGGGCCACCACGACGCGCACGGCGTCTTCCACGTGGACGGCGTCACCGGCCCCGACGAGTACAGCGCGGTCGCCGACGACAACACGTACACCAACCTGATGGCCCGGCAGAACCTGCTCGCGGCGGCCGACGCCGCCGAACGCCACCCGGAGCAGGCGGCGCGGCTCGGCGTGGACGCGGAGGAGAGCGCGGCCTGGCGGGACGCCGCCGAGGCGATGCACATCCCCTACAACGCCGAACTCGGCGTCCACGAACAGCACGCCGGGTTCACCCGCTACCAGCGCTGGGACTTCGCCGGCACCCGCCCCGACCAGTACCCGCTGCTGCTGCACTTCCCCTACTTCGACCTCTACCGCAAGCAGGTCGTCAAACAGGCCGACCTGGTGCTGGCCATGTACACCTGCGCGGACTACTTCGAGCGGACGGGCGACGGCACGGCGGCCGAGGAGCAGATCGCCCGGAACTTCGCCTACTACGAGCCGCTGACCGTCCGGGACTCCTCGCTGTCCGCCTGCGTCCAGGCCGTCATGGCCGCACGGACCGGCCATCTGGACCTCGCCTTCGCCTACACGGCCGAGGCGGCCCTGATGGACCTTCAGGACCTGGAGCACAACACCCGCGACGGGCTGCACATCGCCTCGCTGGCGGGCACCTGGGTGGCGCTGGTGGCGGGCTTCGGCGGACTGCGCCGCGACGGCGAGAGCCTGCGCTTCACACCCCGGCTGCCCGAGCGGCTGAGCCGGCTCGCCTTCAACGTCCGGTTCCGCGGCCGCACGCTGCGCGTGGACATCGGCCCGGACAAGGCGTCGTACGCGCTCCTGGACGGCCCGGCCCTGACCCTGCGCCACCACGGTGAGCCCCTGACGGTGACCACCGACGACCCGGCCGTCCGCGCCGTCCCGCCGACAGTGCGCCGCCCGGCTCCCGAGCAGCCGCCGCACCGGGCGCCGAACGGGGGGTGACACCCGCGGCCGCCGGTAACCCGACGGCACGCTCAGCGTCGCCGGCCCGGCGGGCCGGCTCAGCTCAGCACGCCGGACAGCAGTCCCATCGGGTCGCCCGTCGCGTCGGCGGTCGGGGTGCCGAGGGGAGGGCGGTTGCGGCGGTGGGCGGGTCTGGAGGGCCGCGATGCGCCGGGTGAGGGGTCAGGTGAGGACGCCGGACAGCAGTCCCATCAGGTCGCCGGTCGCGTCGGCGGCCAGCAGGGCGGGCAGCGCCCCCAGGGCGAGGACGGCCGCGGCGGCGGGCCACAGGTGCGGTAGCGGGCCGGTCTGGAGGGCCGCGATGCGCCGGGTGACGGCCCGGTCGGTGAAGCCGAGGACACAGGCGGTCCGGGCGCGGCCCGCCGAGAGCGCGGCGCGGGCCAGCGCCCGGGCGGTGACACGTCGGTCGCCGACCGCGGCCGCGGCCTGCTCGTCCGCCCAGCGCTCCACGAGGAACGCGACGGCCGTACGCACCGGGGCCAGCAGCGGATTGGCGGCCGCGGCGAGCGTCACCGCCGTCACCAGAGCCCCGTGCCGGTACGCAAGATGGGCCCGCTCGTGCGCGAGCAGCACCCGCCGCTCGGCCGGCGCCAGCGCCCTCAGCATCGCCGAGGTCACGAGGATCCGGCCCGGCCGGCCCGGGATCGCGAACGCCTGCGGCACCGGGGAGGCGGCGACGATCAGCTCGGTGCCGGCCGGCTGCCCGGCACACAGTCGGCGCAGCGCCCGCCGCGTGGACCGGTCGGCCCGCACGGCCCGGTGCACCCGTACGGCGACGACCAGCAGGGCGAGACACGCGCCGAGACCGATCGCCTCCGGCACCGGATCCATGACCGGACGCCCCGCCTCGCGGGCCTCGCGGATCACCGGCGGCGCGTCCCCGAGCAGCGCGGCGGCCAGCAGCGCCAGCGACCAGGTGGTGGCCGCGGCCGTCGCCACGGCGGCCGCCGCCAGCACGGGGACGGCGAGCGCCGGGGCCACCCGGCGGGCGATCACCGGTCCGACCGCCGCCAGCAACAGCGACAGCACCAGCGGACCGTAGACGTCGAACCTCATGCGCTCTCTCCGGCGAGCAGTTCCCGCAGCGCCCGCTCTTCCTCGGGGCTCAGCCCGGTGACGAACTGCTGCAGCGCGGCGATCGGGTCCGGTCCCCGGTCCAGCGCCTCGTGCATCGCCTCGGCGGTCAGTTCGGCCGCGTTCTTCGCGGGCCGGTACGCGCCGCGCCGGCCGTCCGCGTCCCGCAGCACCAGCCCCTTGTCGTACAGGCGCTTGAGGATCGTGTGCACCGTGTTGTAGGCGAGCGCCCCGTCGATCTCGGCCTGGATCTCCGCCGGGGTCAGCGGCCGCTCGGTCGCCCACAGAGCGGCCAGCACCTCGCTCTCCAGCTCCCCGGCGCTGCGCCGTTCCGCCCTGCCGCGGGCCTCCGTGCCAGCCATGCCCCAACCTTACAGCGCGTAGTGCGTCGGCCGGACGGCCCCGTCCACCCGGCAAAAGGCCGCGATACGAGGTAGTTTGGCGGTGTTTCCCCGGGCCTCGACGGTGTGCGCACCGCCGCCGCCGGCGGTGGCGTCGTGAGTCCCGCCCTCAGTACTACAGGCTGTAGGGTGACGATGGTTCCGTACGCAGCGGGGCAAGAGGGGTGATCATGGCCGCCAGCGCGCACGGCGCACATACCGGACCACGGGGCGAACGCCCCTGCCCCGGGCCGGAGTCCGGCCCGCCGCCCCGGACCACCGCTCCGCCCGCCCCCCTCGGCCCGGCCGCCCGGCAGCGGCCCCGATCCCGCGTGCCCGGGACGGGTCGATGACGTCCCCCGGCACGAAGACGGCGCCCGCCACGCAAACGACCCCGCGCACCGACCCCCCCGCCTGCTCCCCGCGTCGCCACGCCTACTGGCACGCCGCCGTCCTGCTCGCCGTGCTGCTCGGCGGGCTGTACCTGGCCCGCCGGCACTGGACCGTGCTGCAGAGCGGGGCCGGCCGGCTGGCCGGGGCCGACCAGGGGTGGCTGCTGGTCGGCGCGAGCGCGGCACTCGGCACCTGGGCGGCCTCGGCGCTGGCGCAGCAGGGCGCGGTCCTGTGCCGGCTGCCCGGCCCCCGCTTGGTCGCGGCCCAGTTCGCCGCCTCCGCCGCCAACCACCTGCTGCCCGCCGGGCTCGGCGCGGGCGCGGTCAACGTGCGGTTCCTGATGCGCTGCGGGCTGCCGGCCGCCCGCAGCGCCGGCGCCCTCGCCGTCAAGACCGCCGCCGGTGGCGTCGTCCGCCTCACGCTGATAGCGCTGCTCGTCCCGGCCTGTCCGGGCCTGCTGCGCCTGCCGCACCTCTCCGCCGCAGCCCTCGCCTGCGTGCCGGCCGTCGCCGCCCTCCTGGCGCTGCTGTTCGCGACCCCCTGGTGGCCGCGCTGCCACCGGGCCCTCGCGGCCGTACTCGCCGACATCCGCGCGCTGCACGCCAGCCCCGCCCGCGCCGCGGCCCTGTGGGGCGGCTCCCTCGCCTTCGCCGCACTGCACTGCCTGGTCCTCGTCTCCGTGGGCGAGGCCGTCGGACTGCCTCTGCCCCCGCTCCAGGTAGCGCTGCTCTACCTCGCCGCGAGCAGCGCCGCCGCCCTGCTGCCCACACCCGGCGGCCTCGGCTCCCTGGACGCGGCGCTCGCCCTCGCCCTCACCGTCTCCGGCGCCCCCGGAGCGGCCGCCGCCTCCGCCGTGCTCGGCTACCGGCTGCTGACCGTGTGGCTGCCCCTGCTGCCGGGCCTGCTGGTGCTCGGGGTACTGGTGCGGCGCAAGGTCCTGTGAGACACGGGGAGTTTCCCGCGCGGCCGCATCAGGTAGGAGTCCGGTGTCACATGCCGTACAGGAGGGGGCGAGACATGGCCGGGAACGAGACCGCGGGGCTGCCGAGCGAGGTGTTCTTCACGCCGGGGACGTCGTCCTTCACCGATTTCCTGGCCGCACACCGACCCGGACTCCTGCCCACCGCCCAGCGGCTCCCCGACGGGGTGCGCGCCGCCCCCGACAGCTTCCCCCACGGCACCACCGTGCTCGCCCTGACCTACGGCGACGGCGTGCTGATCGCCGGCGACCGGCGGGCCACCATGGGCAACCTCATCGCCCAGCGCGACCTGGAGAAGGTGCACCCCGCCGACGACTACACGGCCGTCGCATTCGCCGGCACCGTCGGACTCGCGGTCGACATGGTGCGCCTCTACCAGGTCGAGCTGACGCACTTCGAGAAGATCGAGGGCATCCCGATGACCCTGGCGGGCAAGGCGACCCGGCTCGCGGCCATGATCCGGCAGAACATGCCCCAGGCCATGCAGGGCCTCGCCGTTGTCCCGCTGCTCGCCGGGTACGATCCGACCGCTCCCGACGGCGGACGCGGCCGCATCTTCGGCTTCGACCCGGCCGGCGGCCTGTACGAGAAGCGCGACTTCTACGCCGAGGGCTCCGGTTCCCCGTACGCCCGTGGCGCCCTGAAGAAGCTCTACCGTCCCGGCCTGACCCGCCGCGAGGCCGTCCTCGCCGCCCTCCACGCGCTGTACGACGCGGCCGAGGACGACTCGGCCACCGGCGGCCCCGATCTGAACCGGCGCATCTTCCCGGTCGTCGCGGTGATCACCGAGGACGGCTTCGAGCGGCTGCCGGAGACGGAGACCGAGGAACTGAGCCGGGAGATGGTCCTGCGCCGCGAGGACCGCCCGGACGGACCGCACGCCGCTCCCTGACCGGCTCCACGCCCCTCTGCGCGGCCGTGAACCGCCGCTCCCGGCGCACGGTCACGGTGTGCCGGGCCGGGACTCGTAGTGCAGGCTGTGGAAACGTCCGGCTTCCTCGCGGCCCGCGGGGTCGCCGCCCAGCGCCCGTACGGCCGCGACGGCGTACCGCCGTTCCCGCTCGTCGGTGAACAGGCGCTGCGGATAGGTGCGCGCGACATCGACGGTGGTGCCCAGGCCGTGCGCGGCCAGTGTCCGGACAATCGGGTGGTACGACACCGTGCGCAGCACGAACGCGCTGACCCACACCGGTCGGCGGGCACCGTCCAGCAGGGCCGTGAACGTCCGGGCGGTGATGTAACTGCCGCCGCCCGTCAGCGTGATGAGCCCGACCTGCGCGAGCGCACGGCCCAGTGCGGGGCCGGGCGCGCCCTGCTCCAGGTCGTCCGTGAAGGCGGCGTCCAGCAGCCCCACCTCGCGGGCGTAGCGCACGGCCGGGGCCGCGACGTCCAGCCCGAACACCGGCACCGCGTCGGGGCGGCGCCGCGCGGCGTAGAACTCCTTGTCCCGCGCCGCGAGTTCCGCCGTGGACAGCTTCCGGTGCGCGGGGGAGGTGTACCGCGCGTACAGCTGCGCCAGTGTCACGTCGTGGTTGAGCAGCGCGGCGTTGATCCCGTACGAGCAGCACAGGTCCAGCACCGCCGGTCTGCCGGGCCGGCCGTCGTCGAGCGCGGCCCGCTCGGCGGCGGCCCGCCGGAAGACCGGCTGGGCGTGGTGCGGGATCTCGTACTCCAGCGGGGCCAGCCGCGTGAAGTAGGCGCGGGGGTCGGGTCTGTCGTAGATCTCGTCGAACCGCGACTTGCCGCCCGCCGGGCTCTCGGTACCGCCACCGCTCGACGCGGCCATGCCCTACTCCTTTCCCTGCCCTGGTGAACAGCTTCCCTCCTCGGTCCGTCCCGCGCCCGCGCAGGCGCGATCGGTGCCGCGGACCTACGGTGGTCGAAGGGGCGCCGTCGAGCCGGACCGGCACAGCGCAGGAGGCCGCGATGGAAGAGCACTTCGTCTGGGTGACGACCCGCCGCATCCGGCCGGGGACCCTGGAGGACTTCGAGAGGGCGTGGCGGCCGGACACGCACCCGCCGGGGATGCGCCGTGCCTTCGCGTACTGGTCCCAGGACGGGCAGGAGATCACCGGGGTCTCGTTCTGGGACTCGAAGGAGGCGTGCGACTCCTGGCGGGCCTCCGCCTCCGAGGCCGAGCGGCGTGTCGTGATGGCCCCGTACGTCATGGAGGAAGGGGAGGGCTTCTACCAGGGCGGCGAGCTGTCCATCCCCGGTGACGGCCCGCGGTGAGTCGGGCGAGGCCACCGCGCGGCGGAGTGCGCGCGAAGGCGGGCCGGCCCGCATGAGCGGGCCGGCACGGGGCACCCATGAGCTATGGAAGGCGCGCCGGTGATTGTGCAGCCGCCGGGGCCCGACGGTGGCCGTCGGGTCACGATCCGCGGTGAGCCGGCAGGCACGGCGTACCACCTGCTGGACGTGATCGAGTTTCTGCGCCGGCAAGGCCTACCCGAGTCCAGTACGACCCTCGACGACCCGGACCTGATCGAGTGGCGCGGCGGTGGGCCGCAGGCCTGGACCGAGGGCGGGTGACCTGTCGGTCCCGGGCGCGGATCAGGCCGGTCCCGCTCTGCCGAACAGTTCCGCGTAGCCGGCCGGCAACTGGGACAGCAGGTGGTCGACCTCGCCGCCGGACACCGCGTCGGCGAGCGTGGCCAGGACCGCGCCGGCGTCCCACTCGGCGGTCCGCGGCCGGGCTCCGGTCTGCTCGGCGACGCGCCGCAGGAACTCCTCCCGGCCTGCGCAGGCCGGCCCGCCCCGCTCCCCGTGCAGCACGTCGTCCAGCGGGGCGGGCAGCTGCGCCGCCAGGTGGTCGGCCTCCTCGGGGGGAATGCGGTCGGCGAGCACCCGCAGCACGGCCGTACTGATGTGCTCGGCCTCCTCCTGGCTGTGGTACTCCCCGCGGTCACGGACCTGTGTCAGAAACTCCGCCAGCTTCACGGTGCCCTCCTGCCGTCCGCCCCCGCTCTCCGTCCCCCTCGCGCCGGCCTCCGGGTGCCCGCCGCACGGGAAGCGGAAACCGCTCGTACGGCCGCGCGCCCGCCGGATGCCTCTGTCTGGCGGCCCGGCTGAACGCAACCTCGCCGAGGCAGCCCGGTCATGCCCCCAGCCCCTCGCGGCCCACCGCAGACGCGGCGGCGCCGGTGTCATGACCTCCTGGCGGCGGTGTGCACGGCAGCCGAACCCGGGTGCCGCCGGCTCGTTTCCAGCCGTGCGGCACCTTCGCCGAGTACGCCGTCGGCAGTCCAGGCCGCAGGTGAGCGGCCTGTCGTGCTCCCGGTGTCCGCGGTGTCGGCGGGCGCCGGACGGGTACCTGGTGGGGGTCACCGGAGGGAGGCGGCGCACGTGGTGGGCGATACGGCGGCGGTGCCGCGGTTCCGTGACCGGGTGCACGCCGGACACGAGCTGGCCGGGCGGTTGCGCCTCCGTCAGGAGGCGGGGGCGCTGACACATCCGGTCGTGCTGGCCCTGCCGCGCGGCGGGGTGACCGTGGCCCGCGAGGTGGCGCGGGCCCTGGAGGCGCCGCTCGACGTACTGGTCGCACGCAAGGTGGGCGCACCGTTCCAGGAGGAGCTGGGCGTCGGCGCGCTCGCCGGCGACGATCCTCCGCTGTTCGACGAGCGGACCCTGGACCAGCTCGGGCTGAGCGAGGCGGACCTGGACGAGGCGGTGGAGCGGGAGCGGGGCGAGCTGCGCCGTCGGGAGCAGCGCTACCGGCAGGGCCGCCCGCCGCCCGAGCTGCGGGACCGCACCGTGATCGTCGTGGACGACGGGATCGCCACCGGGGCGACCGCGCGCGCGGCACTGCACTGGCTGCGCCGGCAGTCGCCGGAGCGGGTGGTGCTGGCCGTGCCGGTGTGCTCGCCGCAGGCGGCCGACCTGCTGCGCGGCGAGGCCGACGAGGTGGTCTGCCTGCAGCGGCCGTCCGCCTTCCTGTCCGTGGGGGAGTGGTACGAACACTTCGACCAGCTGACGGACGACGACGTGCTCGCCGCGTTGCACGAGCGGTGACCCCCGATCACACCGAGCCGGAGCGGAGGTCGCGATGAAATTGGTCGAGGAACGTTCCTTCCGCTACCGCATCGAGCCGCGCGCCGGCATGCGGGTCCCCGGCATCGTGTTCGCCTCCCGGGATCTGCTGGCGGACGCCGAGCACTCCCTGGAGCAGGTCGCGCACGTCGCCGAGCTGCCCGGGATCGTCACCGCCTCGTACGCCATGCCGGACATCCACTGGGGGTATGGCTTCCCCATCGGCGGTGTCGCCGCCACCGACGTCGATGCCGGCGGAGTGGTGTCGCCGGGCGGGGTGGGCTTCGACATCTCCTGCGGGGTGCGGCTTCTGGCCGCCGACCGCGACGGCGACGCGTTCCGGCCGCTCCTGACCGAGGTGATGGACGGCCTGGACCGCGCGATCCCGCGGGGGGCCGGTCCCGGTGGGGTCTGGCGCCCGGACGGCCGCGGCGAGCTGGAGCGGCTGCTGGCCGAGGGCTCGCGCTACGCGGTCGAGCGGGGCCACGGGGAGGAGCGGGACCTGCTGCGCTGCGAGGACGGCGGCGCGGTCGCCGACGCGGATGTCACGCAGGTCGGGCCGCGGGCCCGGGAGCGGGGCCTCGGCCAGGTCGGCAGTCTGGGGTCGGCCAACCACTTCCTGGAGGTGCAGCGGGTCACCGAGGTGTACGACGGCCCGGCCGCGGCCGCCTTCGGGATCGCGCCGGGCCAGGTGTGCGTGATGATCCACTGCGGCTCGCGCGGGCTCGGGCACCAGATCTGCACCGACCATGTGCGGCTTATGGACCGTGCGATGGCCCGGTACGGCATCACCGTGCCCGACCGGCAGCTCGCGTGCACCCCGGTGGACTCGCCCGAGGGGCAGGCCTACCTCGGGGCGATGGCGGCGGCCGCCAACTACGGCCGGGCGAACCGACAGTTGCTGTCCGACGCGGCGCGGGAGGTGTTCCGGCGCGTCGCGCGTGCCGGGCTGTCGCTGGTGTACGACGTCTCGCACAACCTCGCCAAGATCGAGACCCACCCGGTGGCCGACGGGCGCCGGCGCCTGTGCGTGCACCGCAAGGGTGCCACCCGTGCCTTCCCGCCCGGTCACCCCGAACTCCCCGAAGACATAAGGGAGTTCGGGCAACCCGTACTGATTCCCGGCACCCTTGGCACGGCGTCGTACGTGCTGGCCGGCGTCCCCGCGGGCGACGCCTTCCACTCCACCTGCCACGGCGCGGGCCGCACCATGAGCCGTCACCAGGCCGCCCGCTCCGTCACGAGCGGACAGCTGCGGGACCGGCTGCGACAGGCCGGTGTCGCCGCGCGCCCGAAGTCCTGGCGCGGCCTGACGGAGGAGACTCCGGAGGCGTACAAGGACGTCGACGCCGTCGTCCTCGCGAGCGAGGGCGCGGGGCTGTGCCGCAGGGTCGCCCGGCTGGTGCCGCTGGGGGTGGTGAAAGGCTGAGGGGGGGGCGGTGAATGGCCGAGTCGACGGTCCGCGTGTGCGGGGTGGGACCGTGCGACCGGACCGGCCGGACGGTCCCGGGCACGCGGTCACACGTCGACGATCACCGCGCAGGACCATCCGTACGGGTCCGGGCCGATCCGCACCTCCTGCCAGGAGACACCCTTGGGCGCGGCACCGACGACGGTGACGTCCGTGAGGGCGGCGAGCGACAGCCGCACGTCCACTGCGCCGTCGACGGCGGGCCGCACCTCCACGTCGACCGGGACGCGGCCCGCCACCTCCAGCCGGTAGACCACCTCGTCCAGCAGCGCGACCAGCAGGTCCGCGTCCTCGCCGGGAGCGAGACGGAACCGTTCCATCGCGGTGGGGCTCGCCCCCTCCACCTCGGCGAAGGCGTCCACCATGGCGCGTACGGCCTCGCCGAGGCACTGCTCACGGGTGGTGCCCCAGGCCTGCAGGCGGGTGTCGGCGGTGTGCGGCATCGAGCGGTGCCCGCTCACGCCCTGGCGCCGTGCGCGTAGTTCGTCGCCGATGTCCGCGACCATGACCCGTGATCCCTTCGTCGCCTCCCCGCCTGCCTCTATCGCCGGCCGGTGGACCAGGCGGCGCCCGCGTCGGCGAGTGCGGAGTCGGCAGCGCGCCCGGCGGCGGGGTCCCGGATGCGGGGCTGGTCGCTGTCGGCTCCCGGGTGTCGCTCCCTGATCCGGTGACGGCTCCTCGGCTTGCCGGGTTCCCGTGCCGGCCGGTGGCGAAACCGCGGGGCGTCGCCGCGGGGGCCGGGCGGCGAGCGGCCGGCGCGCGCCCGCGGGGCAGCGCCGGTTTGCCCGCGCCGTGACGGGCTACGCGACCGGGGAGGCCGTGCGCTCGGCTTACCCGATCCCGGAGGTGCCCGATGACCCGGCGGATACGTGACGTGATGTCACCAGGCGCGGTGGCGGTGGAGCCGATGACCTCGGTGGCACGGGCGGCGCTGCTCATGCGTGAGGAGGACATCGGCGATGTACTGGTCGCCTACGACCGCGATCTGTTCGGTGTGCTCACCGACCGCGACCTGGTGGTGCGGATGCTCGCCGAGGGCCTGGATCCGCACGCCACCACCGTCGGCTCGGTGTGCAGCCGGCCACCGGTGGTGACCCTGACACCCGATGACACCACGGACCACGCGGTCGAGCTGATGCGCCGCCACGGCCTGCGCCGGCTCCCCGTGGTGGACCACGGCGGGTGCCCGGTCGGATTCGTCAGCCTCGGCGACCTGGCCGCCGCGGAGGATCCGCACTCGGCGCTCGCGCAGATCAGCACGGCGCGGCCCAACCGCTGAACCGCCGCGCGTGCGGCGAGCCCGGGGGTACCTCGGGTCAGGCGGCCAGACGGTGGCCGATCCCCCGGGCCGTGGCGATGGTCAGCTCGCTGCCGGCCGCGCGCAGCTTGCGCCGCAGCCGGGTCAGGTACTGGTCCAGTGTGTTGTCGCTGACCTGCGCGCCCTCCGGCCAGCCGGCGCGCAGCAGCTCCCGGCGCCGCACGAGGTCCCCGCCCGCGGCCGTGAGCGCCGCCAGCAGCCGGAACTCGGTCGGGGTGAGGTCGACGCGGCTGCCGCGCACGGTCGCGCTGTGCCGTACGGCGTCCAGCACCAGGCCGCCCGAGGCGGCGGGCGGGGCGGAGGGCGCGGCCCGCGGCACGGCCCGGCGCAGGGCGGCGCGCAGCCGGGCGGCCAGCTCGGCCAGGTGGCAGGGCTTGGGGAGATAGTCGTCGCAGCCGGCCGAGAAGGCCGACAGGCGGTCGGAGAGCCCGCGCCGGGCGGTCAGGAAGAGGATCGGATCGAGGAACCCGTTGGCACGCATCGCCTGGCAGACGTCGCGGCCGTCGGCGTCGGGCAGGCCGATGTCCAGCACCACCGCGGACACGTCCGCCGTCGCCAGCCGCAGGGCGGTGGCGCCGTCGCCGGCCGCGACCGTGTCGAAGTCCTCCGCGTGCAGACCCTGGCGCAGCAGGTCACGCAGGGTGTGATCGTCCTCGACGATGAGGATCCTGGGGCGCATGACTCTCCACCGGCCCGTCGGCCGGATCGCTCGGGTGGGGGGTGTCGCCCGGCCCGGGGGCACGGGGGACGCGGCGCGCGGGCAGCCGGCGGGCCAGGACGCCGGTGAACAGGGCGAGCCAGCCCGCGGCGAACAGCCAGCCGCCGACGACATCGGTGAACCAGTGCACGCCCAGGTAGATCCGGGACAGCCCGACGCCGGCCCCCCAGACGGCGACCAGGACGCACAGCGCGGTCCGGCCGCGCGGTGCTCGCAGGGCGAGGGCCAGGACCAGCAGCCCGGCCGTCAGCGCGCTGGTGGTGGTGTGGCCCGAGGGGAACGACCAGCCGGAGGCGTGCGTCTGCCAGTCGTACTGCGGCGGCCGTGCGCGGGCGATCAGGTCCATGACGCCGTAGCGCACCGCCTGGCCCGCGCCGAGGCAGCCCACGGCGAGCAGCGCGCCCGCCAGCCGCTGCCGCGCGGTACGTCCGGCGATCAGCCCGGCCAGCACCGCGAGGGCGTACGGCACGGCACCCGTGCCCGTGGCCGTCAGGCCGCGGGCGAGTGCCACCGCGACCGGCGGGCGGTGGGCGACGGACCACGACAGCAGGCCCTGGTCCGGGTACAGGGGGCCGCCCTGCTCGCTGACCACCACCGCGGCCAGCGCCACGAACGCCATCCAGGCGGCCAGGGCGGCGGTGCCCGCCCGCTCCGTGATCCGGCGGCGGTTCATGACACCAGAAGGGGGCGCAGCCAGGTGCCCGACAGCCGTTCGGCGAGGGCCGCCGGCCACCGGCGCAGGACCGTCATCGCGGCGAAGCCGACCAGGGAGCCGAACGCCGCCCCCGCGAGCACGTCGTGCGGATAGTGCACCCCGACCCACACCCGGGAGGCGGCCATCGCCAGCGCGCACACGGACGCGAGGACGCCGAGGCGCCGCGAGACGAAGAACAGGGCGACCGCGGCGGCGCAGGCGATCGTCGTGTGGTTGCTCGGGAACGACCAGTCGCCCCGCGCGGGACAGGCCTCCAGTGTGCGCACCGCCAGATGCCGGCACGGCCGGTCCTCCGCGACCAGCGGCTTGACCAGACTGGTCACGGCGAACGCGGCCACCACCGCCACCGGCACGGTCAGCGCCGTCAGCGCCGCGGTCGCGTCCGTCCGGCGGGACCGCCACCAGCCGACGAGCATGAGCAGTGCGAACACCGCGAGCCCGTACGCCGACCACACCGCGATCGTGCCGTCCAGCCAGCCGGGGGAGCGGTGGGCGAGGTCCACCACGTCCCTGTAGAGGGGGCCGTCGACCGACGCGGCCGTCAGGGCGAGGTTCATCCGCGGGCCCCCTCCCGGGCGGCCCTGCGCGAGCGCAGCAGTTCGGCGGCGAGCGGGAGCAGCGAGACGACGACGATCAGCGCGATCACCGGCAGCAGGTACTTGTCGATGCTCGGGATCGAGGAGCCCAGCGCGTATCCGGCCAGGGTGAGGCCGAGGCTCCACACGAGGCCGCCGATCGTCTGCCAGAGGGTGAAGGTGCGCGCCGGCACGCCGAGCGCGCCCGCCATCGGGTTCAGCACGGTGCGTACCACCGGGACGAAGCGGGCCAGCACGATCGCCTTGGCGTGGCCGTAGCGCTCCAGCAGTTCCTCGGCGCGTCGCGCGCCCTCGCGCAGCTTCGCCGACCGGGTGCGGGCCAGCAGGGCGCCGCCCGCCCTGCGGCCGATGAGGAATCCGCACTGCGAGCCGGCCAGCGCCCCGACGGCCGCGGCGGCGAGCAGCGGGCCGAGCGAGAGGTGCAGTCCGCGGTCGGAGGTGCCCGTGCAGAGCAGGCCGGCGGTGAACAGCAGCGAGTCTCCCGGCAGGAAGAACCCGATCAGCAGGCCGGTCTCGGCGAAGAGCACCACGCCGACGCCGAGCACGCCGAAGGCGGCGAGCAGCGAGTGGGCGTCGAGCACGTTGACCGCGAGCTGCGATGCCAGGTGTGGGGGAGTGGCCATCGCCGTACGCCCTTCCTTCGGATCTGCGCGACGACGTCGCGCCAAGGTCTGACTACATATTTGTAGACGCTGGACTGGGTGGTAGACGAACCGGGGCGGCCGATCGTTCCCGGCCTTTACTTTCCCATTGCTCTTTCGTGACCGACTGAATACACGGGGGTGGTCATGATGGTCCGCGAAGGTTAGGCATGCCTTCACTAAGTAAGTCTGGGAGGGCCGCAGGTCATGTGGGACGACGCGTTTCCGAGTTTCCTGATCGGACTCAGGGAGGGACTCGAAGCCGGACTCATCGTCTCCATCCTGATCGCCACCCTGGTGCGCGCTGACGCGCGCTCGCGCCTGCCCCAGGTGTGGACCGGCGTCCTGGCCGCCGTCGCCGTGGCCATGAGCTTCGGCGCGGTGCTCACCTTCACCGCCGCCTCGATGCCGCAGACCGCCCAGGAGGCGTTCGGCGGTACCCTCAGCGTGATCGCCGTCGCGTTCGTCACCGCCATGGTGTTCTGGATGCGCCGCTCGGCCCGCAGCCTGTCCGGCGAGCTGAAGGAGAAGATGACCGCCGCGCTCGGCATGGGCGCGGGCGTGCTGATCCTCACCTCCTTCCTCGCCGTCGGCCGGGAGGGCCTGGAGACCGCGCTCTTCCTGTGGACCACCGCCCAGGCGGCCGGGGAGTCCGCGGGCCCGCTGACCGGCGCCGGCATCGGCCTGGTCCTCGCCACGGTCCTCTGCTGGGGTTTGTACCGCCGGGTCCTGAAGATCAACCTGACGAAGTTCTTCACCGCCACCGGCGCCGTGCTGATCGTCATCGCGGCCGGCGTCCTCGGCTACGGCCTGCGCGACCTGCAGGAGGGCGGCGTACTGCCCGGCAAGACCGCCTACGCGGTCGACCTCGCGAGCAGCGTCGACGCCGGCTCCTGGTACAGCACCCTCGTCCAGGGCGTCTTCAACCTCACCCCGACCATGACCTGGCTGCAGGTCGTCGCCTACGTCGCCTACCTGGCCGTCGTCATGACCCTGTTCGTGCGCGGCGTGCGCGCCACGGCCCCGAAGCCGGCGAAGGCGAAGGAGAGCACCGAGCCGCAGCCGAAGGACGAGCGCCCCGCACGGCGCCGTCCGGCCTGGGTGGTGCCGGCCGCCGTCGTCGCCGTACCCGCCGTCGTCGCCGGCCTCGTCGTCACCTTCTCCCGGCCCAAGCCCGCCGGCGACCAGACCGTCGCCGTCTCCGAGACCGAGTGCGGCAAGGGCTTCACCGCGCCCAAGCCGGGCCGGCAGACGTTCCAGATGCACAACACCGGCGGCAAGACCTCCGAGGTGTACCTCGTCGACCCGGCCACCAACGCGGTCTACGGCGAGATCGAGGGCCTCGCCCCGGGCACCACCCGCGACCTCGTCGCCACCGTCGCCGGCGGCACCTACGCCTGGCGCTGCGTGCCCACCGGCGGCAAGGCCGTCACCTCCAAGTCGGTCACCGTCACCGGCGGCGGCGCGGCCAAGCCGGTCGTCCCCGTCTCCGAGCAGGACCTCGCCACGCCCCTGAAGCAGTACAAGGCGTACGTCGGCCAGGGCCTCGCCACCCTGGCCGGCCAGAGCCGGACCCTCGCCGACGACATCAAGGGCGGCCATCTGGACAAGGCCCGTAGCGACTGGCTCACCGCGCACCTGACCTACTCCTCGCTCGGCGCCGCCTATGGCACCTTCGAGGACTTCGACAAGAAGATCAACGGCCGGGCCGACGGACTCGCCGACGGCGTGAACGACAAGGGCTTCACCGGCTTCCACCGCATCGAGTACGGCCTGTGGCACGGCCGGTCCGCAGGGGAGCTGACCGGTCCCGCCCAGCAGCTCGTCGCCGACGTGGCCGGCCTGCAGAAGGCGTTCCCGAGCCAGGACTTCGACCCCGGTGACCTGCCGCTGCGCGCCCACGAGATCCTGGAGAACACCCTCCAGTTCGAGCTGACCGGCGACACCGACGAGGGCAGCGGCACCAACCTCGCGACCGCCGACGCCAACCTCGCCGGCACCCGCGAGCTGCTCACCGTCCTCAGGCCGCTGCTCACCAGCCGCGCCCCGCGGCTGCTGCCCACGGTCGACGCGGACATCGCGCGCGTGCAGAAGCTGCTGGACGCCGCCCACTCCGGCGACCGCTGGACGGCCGTCGACAAGCTCGCCGAGACCGACCGGCAGCGGCTGAACGGCGCCACCGGCCAGCTGCTGGAGGACCTCGCCCCGATCCCGGACCTGCTCGAGATCCGGAAGTCCGCCTGATGACCGACCGAGCCTGCCCCCTGCCGTCCGCGTACCCGCACCCCGAAGGGAACCCCGCGATGCCCACCGCCGACCAGCCGACCTGCCCCGTCGGTCCCGCCCGCCGCTCCTTCGTGCGCAGCGCGCTGGGCGCCGGGGCAGCCGGAGCGGTGCTGGCCGGCGGCGGCTTCGCCCTCGGTCAGAGCGGCGGCACCGCCGAGGCGCAGTCCGCGAACGCCGACGGCACGGCGAAGGTCCCCTTCCACGGCGCCCACCAGGCCGGCATCATCACGCCGGCGCCGGCCGCCGCCACGTTCGTCTCGCTCAATGTCATAGCCGACGACCGCAAAGGTCTCGCCGACCTGCTGAAGACCATCACCGAGCGGGCCCGCTTCCTCACCGCCGGCGGCGCCCCGGCCGACCTCGGCGTCGGCGCGCCGCCCTCGGACAATGGCATCCTCGGCCCGGAGGTCCCCTCCGACGCCCTCACGGTCACCGTCGGCGTCGGCGCCTCCCTCTTCGACGACCGCTACGGCCTCGCCAAGGCCAAGCCCGCCCGGCTCACCCCGATGCGCACGTTCCCCAACGACAACCTGAACGCGGCCGAGTGCCACGGCGACCTGTCGCTGCAGATCTGCGCCCAGAGCCAGGACACCGTGCTGCACGCGCTGCGCGACATCGCCCGGCACACCCGCGGCGCCATGCAGATCAAGTGGCGCGTCGACGGCTTCCAGAACGCCCCGCGCCCCACCGGCGCCCAGCGCAACCTGCTCGGCTTCAAGGACGGCATCGCCAACCCGGACGTCACCTCCGCGCGCGAGACGGACAAGCTGATCTGGGTCGGCGACGGCCAGGGCGAGCCGGCCTGGGCCACGGGCGGCAGCTACCAGGTCATCCGGATCATCCGCATGCTGGTGGAGTTCTGGGACCGGGTCTCGCTGACCGAGCAGGAGAAGATGTTCGGCCGCCGCAAGGACACCGGCGCCCCGCTCGACGGCGCCAAGGAGACCGACATCCCCCAGTACGCCAAGGACCCCAAGGGCAACGCGATCCCGCTGGACGCCCACATCCGGCTCGCCAACCCGCGCACCGCCCAGAGCGACAGCTCCCGCATCCTGCGCCGCGGCTACAACTACGACCGGGGCGTCGACAACGTCGGCAACCTCGACATGGGCCTGGTGTTCTGCTGCTACAACCAGGACGTCAAGCGCCAGTTCGAGGCCGTGCAGACCCGCCTGATCGACGAGCCGCTCGTCGACTACATCTCCCCGACCGGCGGCGGCTACTTCTTCGCGCTGCCCGGCGTCAAGGACAGCGCGGACTGGCTGGGCCGAGGCATGCTCTCCGCCTGAGCATTCCCGCACCGGCTCACCGTTTCCCCAGCTCACGGGCGCTTCCAGAGCAGGCCTTTCCCTTTTCTTTTCCTTTTCCATGGGAAAGGCCTGCCGCGGCCTTTACTGCACATCACTTGCAGGTAGGAGATGATGGCACCCGGCTGCGCGGTGCAGCCCTACCCGTACGAGCGAAGGACAGATCCTCCCGATGACGGCCGCCCCCGGTTCCGCACCGTCCCTCCCCGCCCAGGCCGACGGCAGGCCGTCGCTCTGGCACCGCGTCCGCGGCTCCATGACGCGCCAGGAGTGGACCAGAGTCGGCGGGATGGCGGGCTTCGTGCTCGCGCTGCACGTCATCGGCTGGGGCACCCTCGTCGGCATCATCGCGCCGCAGCACTTCAGCGTGGGCAAGGAGTCCTTCGGTATCGGCATCGGCGTGACCGCCTACACCCTCGGCATGCGGCACGCCTTCGACGCCGACCACATCGCGGCGATCGACAACACCACCCGCAAGCTCATGGGCGAGGGGCAGCGCCCGCTGTCGGTCGGGTTCTGGTTCTCCCTCGGCCACTCCAGCGTCGTCTTCGGCCTCTCCCTGCTGCTCTCGCTCGGCCTGAAGGCCCTGGCCGGCCCGGTCCGCGACGACAACTCGCACCTGCACCAGGTCACCGGCCTGATCGGCACCACGGTCTCCGGCGCCTTCCTCTACCTGATCGCCGGCATCAACCTCGTCATCCTGGCTGGCATCTGGAAGGTGTTCCGCAGGATGCGCTCCGGCCACTACGACGAGGCCGCCCTGGAGACGCAGCTCAACAACCGCGGCTTCATGAACCGCCTGCTCGGCCGGGTCACCGGCACGATCCGCAAGCCCTGGCAGATGTACCCGCTGGGCCTGCTGTTCGGCCTCGGCTTCGACACCGCCACCGAGATCGCCCTGCTCGTCCTCGCCGGCTCCGGAGCCGCCTCGGGCCTGCCCTGGTACGCCATCCTGACGCTGCCCGTGCTGTTCGCGGCAGGCATGTCCCTGTTGGACACCATCGACGGCTCGTTCATGAACTTCGCCTACGAGTGGGCCTTCTCCAAGCCGGTCCGCAAGGTCTACTACAACCTCACCATCACCGGCCTGTCCGTCGCCGTCGCCCTGATCATCGGCACCGTCGAACTCCTCGGCCTCCTCGCCGACAAGATGGGTCTGCACGGCGCCTTCTGGGACTGGATCTCCGGCCTCGACCTCAACACGGTCGGCTTCGTCATCGTCGGCCTGTTCTTCGCGACCTGGGTCGTCGCCCTGCTCGTGTGGAAGGCGGGCCGCATCGAGGAGAAGTGGACGGCCGGACTCGCGCAGCAGTCGGCGGACTGAGCGGACACACCCTCGCAGGGGCGCGGGGCCGCATGGGGCATGCGGCCCCGCCGCACGTCACGCACGGCCCCGCGCGCACCTTCCCGCGGGTCGCCCCCCGTCGACAGGAGTCCCCGGATCCCGGACGCCCTTACGGCAGCAGCCTCTCGACGGCCGCCGGGCCCTCCTTCTCCATCTTGCGGCGCGCCCAGTCGAGATTCTTCTCGTTGACGTCCCTGCCCGCCGCCATCACGTAGTCCTCCGGGGTGACGTCCCGGGAAGGAGCGGAGTGGAGCAGGGCGTCCGGGGTGCAGTGGTCGTCGGACGACCGGGACTCGTCGGGTGTGGTTGTCGACATGATGCCTCCTCCTCGGTCCGGATGACCGCATCCGTGCCGGTGCCGCCGAACGGGGCACACTCTCACCATTGCCCGCAGCGCCTTCCCACGCCACTGGAGAGCACACACTCCTAAGCTGGAAAACACCTCGCACCGCAACCCGGGAGGCCGCCGATGGCCGAGACCCCGTTCGCCGAGGAGATCCGTCCCGCTCCCCGCTACCTGCCCATCGCCGAGCACGGACTCATCGGCGACCTGCGCACGGTCGCCCTGGTCGGCAGCAACGGCACCGTCGACTGGTACTGCTGCCCCTCCTTCGACGCGCCCAGCGTCTTCGCGGCCGTCCTCGACGCCGAGCGCGGCGGCTGCTTCGAACTCGCCGCCGCCGTCCCCGCCCGCACCAAGCAGTTCTACTTCCCCGACACCAACGTCCTGATCACCCGCTTCTTCACCGAGGACGGCGTCGGCGAGGTGCAGGACTTCATGCCGGTGACCTCGCCCGCCGCCGGCGCCGCCGCCACCGGCGAGGCGGGCCGGCACCGGCTGATCCGGCGCGTGGTCTGCGTCCGCGGCACCGTCCCGTTCCGTGCGCTGATCGCGCCCCGCTTCGACTACGGCGCCGCCCCGCACACCCTGCGCACGGCCGGCGGCACCGTCCTGTTCGAGTCCGCCCGGCTCTCCCTGGCACTGACCGCCACGGTCGACGTGGAGTGCGACGACCGGGACGCCCGCGCCGACTTCAAGCTCACCGAGGGCGAGAGCGCCGTGTTCGCCCTCGACCAGGTCGGCGACGCCATCGCCCCCCGCGGCTGCGCCCGCGCCGAGGCCGAGCACGAGTTCAACGCCACGGTCGCCTACTGGCGGCGCTGGCTGCACCAGTCCCGCTACCGGGGCCGCTGGCGCGAGATGGTGCACCGCTCCGCCCTCACCCTGAAACTGCTCACCTACGCCCCCACCGGCGCCATCGTCGCCGCCCCCACCACCAGCCTGCCCGAGCAGCTCGGCGGCGAGCGCAACTGGGACTACCGCTACGTCTGGGTGCGCGACGCCGCCTTCGCCGTCTACGCACTGCTCAGGCTCGGCTTCAGCGGCGAGGCCGAGGCCTTCATGCGCTTCCTGACCACACACGTCAGCCCCTGCGACAGCGGCGACGGCGCCCCGCCGCTGCAGATCATGTACGGCATCGACGGCCGCACCGAGCTGCCCGAGCGCGAGCTGACGCACCTGGCGGGACACCAGGGCTCCGCCCCGGTACGGGTCGGCAACGCCGCCGCCGACCAGCTCCAGCTGGACATCTACGGCGCCCTGATCGACTCGATCTACCTCTACGACAAATGGGCCCAGCCGATCTCCAGCGACCAGTGGGACGACGTGTGCCGGCTGGTCGACTGGGTCTGCGCGCACTGGGACCAGCCCGACGAGGGCGTGTGGGAGACCCGCGGCGGCCGCAAGAACTTCACCTACTCCCGGCTCATGTGCTGGGTGGCGATCGAGCGGGCCATCCGCCTCGCCAACCGGCGCGGACTGCCCGCCGACCTGCCCCGCTGGCGGCAGGCCCGCGACGCCGTCTACCGGCGGATCATGGACCGCGGCTGGTCGGCGCGGCGCGACGCCTTCGTGCAGTACGAGGGCGGCGACGTCCTCGACGCGTCGCTGCTGATGATGCCGCTCGCCAAGTTCGTCGCCCCGACCGACCCCAAGTGGCTGTCCACCCTGGACGCCCTCGGCGAGGACCTGGTCTCCGACTCCCTCGTCTACCGCTACGACCCGCAGGCCAGCCCCGACGGGCTGCGCGGCGACGAGGGCACCTTCTCCATCTGCTCCTTCTGGTACGTCGAGGCCCTGGTCCGGGCCGGCCGGCTCGACGAGGCCCGGCTGGCGTTCGAGAAGATGCTCACCTACGCCAACCATCTCGGCCTGTACGCCGAGGAGATCGGCCGCACCGGCGAGCAGCAGGGCAACTTCCCTCAGGCGTTCACCCACCTCGCCCTGATCAGCGCCGCGTTCAACCTCGACCGCGCGCTGGGCTGACCCGCCCGGGCGGTGTGCCCGCAGGCCGCACGGGTACCCGGAGGGCTCCGCAAGGAGAACGACGCAGGGTCCACAGAAGGAGGAGACCCCGTATGACCAGCAGCACCAGCGAGACCGGTGGCGTCACTGGTACGCGCGACAAGAACTACGACCTGATCTGGTACGTCGAAGCGTGCCTGGACAACGCCCTCCGCCTGGAGACGTACATCCAGGACGCCGAACGTGACCACGACAACGAGCTACTGGACCTGTTCCACAAGGCCCAGGCCGACAGCCGCAAGGGCGCGGAAATGGGGAAGCAGCTCCTGCGCGAGCGGCTGACCGCCTGACCGCCTCGCTGGCTCAGGCGAACCGGGAACTCGGGCCGGGGCCGGCGGGCCGCGCACGCGCCGCCCGCCGCCCCCGGCCGGTCGCTCAGCCGCTCACGGCAGCGGCTGTTCCGCCCAGATGACCTTGCCGTGCGGGGTGTAGCGGGTGCCCCACCGGTCGGCGAGCTGCGCGACCAGGAACAGGCCCCGGCCGCCCTCGTCGGTGCTCGCCGCGTACCGCAGATGCGGGGAGGTCGTGCTGCGGTCGGAGACCTCGCAGATCAGCGAGCGGTCGCGCAGCAGCCGTACCCCGATCGGGCCGCGCCCGTAGCGGATGGCGTTGGTGACCAGCTCGCTCAGGATCAGCTCCGTGGTGAAGTCCAGCTCCGCGAGCCCCCACTCGGCCAGCTGCCGGGTCACCGAGCCGCGCACCTGGGACACCGCCGCCGGATCAGACGGCACCTGCCACTCGGCGACCCGGTCGGCGCCCAGCGCCCGGGTACGGGCGACGATCAGGGCGACGTCGTCGCTCGGCCGGGCCGGCAGCCGGTCCAGCACGGTACGGCAGGTCTCCTCCGGCGAGGCGCCCGGCGCCCGCCGCAGGGCGTCGCTCAGCAGCTCCAGCCCCTCGTCGATGTCCCGGTCGCGGTCCTCCACCAGCCCGTCCGTGTACAGCACCAGCCGGCTGCCCTCGGCCAGCTCCAGCTCCGCCGTCTCGAACGGCAGCCCGCCCACGCCCAGCGGCGGACCGGCCGGCACGTCCGCGAACTCCACACGCCCGTCGGGGTGCACCAGCGCGGGCGGCGGGTGGCCGGCCCGGGCCACGGTGCAGCACCGCGCGACCGGGTCGTAGACCGCGTACAGGCAGGTGGCGCCGGTGATCGCCGACGCGCTGTCGGCCGATACCTCGTCCTGGTCGATCCGGCCCACCAACTCGTCCAGCAGACCGAGGAGTTCGTCGGGCGGCAGATCGAGCGAGGAGAAGTTGTGCACCGCCGTACGCAGCCGGCCCATGGTGGCCGCCGCGTGCAGCCCGTGCCCCACCACGTCGCCCACCACCAGCGCCACCCGGGCCCCGGACAGCGGCAGCACGTCGAACCAGTCCCCGCCCACCCCGGCCTGCGCCGGCAGATAGCGGTAGGCGATCTCCAGCGCGCCCTGCTCGGGCAGCGTGCGCGGCAGCAGACTGCGCTGCAGGGCCACCGCCATGCTGTGCTCGCGGGTGTACCGGCGGGCGTTGTCGATGGACACCGCCGCCCGCGCGACCAGTTCCTCGGCGAGCGCCAGCTCCTCCGCGTCGAACGGCTGCGGCTTCTCCGCGCGCCAGAAGCTCGCCACGCCCAGCACCAGGCTCCCCGCCCGCAGGGGCACGGTGATCAGCGAGTGGATGCCGTACTCCAGCACCTGGTCGGTGCGCTCCAGGTCCTGCGCCCGCCAGCCGGGCGCGTCCCGCAGCCTGGGCACCACGACCGACTGCCCGGTGGTCAGACTGCGTGCCTGCGGCGAGGTGGCCACGAACCGGATGCGCTCGCCGACCGGGTACAGCGGGGCGTCCTTGCGCACCCCGGCGGCGGCCGTGCGGCGCAACGCCGTACCCGGCCGCGGCTCCTCGCCGTGCAGCACCGGGTCGAAGAGGTCCACCGTCGCGAAGTCCGCGAACCGGGGCACCGCCAGCTCGGCCAGCTCCTCCGCGGTACGGGTCACGTCAAGGCTGGTGCCGATGCCCACTCCGGCGTCGTACAGCATGTTCAGCCGCTCGCGCGCCACCTCCGCCCGGCCGGACACCGCCCGCAGCTCGGTCGAGTCGCGCAGCGTGGTCACGCTGCCGGCCGGGCCGCCGCGCAGATCCGTGGGGCGCTGGTTGATCGCCAGCAGCCGGTCCTTGACCAGGTGCACCTCGTCCGTCGCCACCCGCCCGGAGGCCAGCAGCGCCGCCGTGTCGTCGTCCAGGCCCAGCTCCAGCACGCTGCGCCGCTCGGCGTCCTCGGGCAGGTCCAGCAGCCGGTGCGCCTCGTCGTTGGCGAGCAGCAGCCGGGCGTCGTCGCCGACGATCAGCACGCCCTCGCGCACCGCGTGCAGTACCGCGTCATGGTGCTCGTACATCCGGGTCATCTCGTACGGTCCCAGACCGTGCGTCTGGCGCAGCAGCCGTCTGCCGACCAGGGCCGTGCCGCCGAGCGCGAGCGCGAGCGCCGCCGCTGCCGCCCAGAGCAGCAGGGGCAGTTGCTGATCGGCGGTCCCGCCCACGTGCGCCGTGGTGATCCCGGCCGACACCAGGCCCACCACCTTGCCGGCGGAGTCCTTCACCGGCACCACGACCTGCACCAGCGGCCCTATCGTGCCGCTGACATGCTCGGTGACCGTGCCCCCGGCCACCGCCGGCGCGATGGCGCCGACGAACTTCTTGCCGATGCGGTCGGGCCTGGGGTGCGTGTAGCGGACACCGTCGGTGTTCATGACGACGACGAAGTCCACACCGGTCGCCTTGCGCGCGGCCTCGGCCCGCGGCTGGAGGATCTTCGTCGGATCCGGGGTACGCAGCGCGGCCGCGGTGCCCGGCGCGTGGGCGAACGTCTCCGCGACCGCGAGCGAGCGGTTGCGGGCCTCGGTGTCGCTGTCGCGCCGCACCTGGAGCACCTGCGCCACCACGGCCGCGACGACCAGCAGCAGCACGATCACGACCTGCAGGAGGAACACCTGCCCGGCGACGCTGCGCCCCGTCACCGCCGCGCGCAGCATGCCCGGCCGGCCGGCCTCGGTGCCCGGCGCCGGGCCCTTCCGTGCGTGCGAGGACCCGGACCCGAGGGGCGGCCGGGTCGGATTCCGGCCGGGCAGTCGCACCATGTGCCCATGTCTACACTGCCCGGCGCGCTCAGGCGAGACCATGACCGCCGATGACGGCCGCCGTTCGGGGCCACGGCCCGCGGTCACGGGGGAGCCGAACGGCGGGCGGCGAGCAGCAGCGCCACGTCATCGGGGCGGTCGGTGGCGTGCCGGGCGGTGGCGGTCAGCCGGTCGGCGACCCCCGCCAGCGACCGGCCGCCGCGCCGCCCCGCGGCGGCCCCGGCCCTGCCGAGCGCCAGCCGCAGCGCCGTGATGCCGTCGTCGATGTCGGCACCGGGCCGCTCCACCAGCCCGTCCGTGTACAGGGCGAGGATCGCGTCCGGCTCCAGCAGCAGCGAGGCCACCGGGTACCGGGCGTGCGGATCCACCCCGAGGACGACCCCGCCGGGCAGGTCCAGCACCCGGGTCCCGCCGTCGGGGGAGCGCAGCAGCGGCGGCGGATGCCCCGCCCGGGCGACCACGGCCCGGCCGGTGGCCGGGTCCAGGCGCAGGTAGCAGCAGCTGGCGAACTGGCCGGGGTCGAGGTCGATCAGCAGCCGGTTCGTGCCGCTCATCACCTCGTCCGGCGGCCGGTCGCCCAGCGCGAACGCGCGCACGGCACTGCGCAGCTGACCCATCGTGGCCGCCGCCTGCACCCCGTGCCCCTGCACGTCGCCGATCACGAGCGCGATCCCGGCCCCGGCCTCGACCACGTCGTACCAGTCGCCGCCCACGTCCATGCCCTGGGTGCCCGGCAGGTAGCGGCCCGCGGTCTCCACCCGCGGGTGCGCCGACAGCCGGTGCGGCAGCAGGGCCTGCTGCAGGCCGCGGGCGAGGGCCGCCTCGTTCTCGTAGCGCTGTGCCCGCTCCATGGCGTGCGCGATCAGTCCGGCGAGCGCGGTGAGCACCGCCCGCTCCTCGGTGCTGATCCGGCGCGAGCGGTCGAAGCCCAGGATGCACGAGCCGACCGGCCGGCCGGAGGCGATCAGCGGCAGGAAGGCGCGGGCGCCCTCGTCGGCGTCCAGCGGCATGCCCGGATACGCGGACGCCATGTGGTGCATCGACTCGAAGAACAGCGGACGGCCCGTGGTCAGGCACTCCACGCCGGGCACGTGCGCGTCCAGCCCGATCCCCTCGAACGGCGCGAGGAACCCCTGCGGGAAGCCGCTCTCCCAGGCCAGGTACAGATGCCGGTCCTGGAGCAGGTAGAGGGCGAGGCGCCGGCCGCCGAACGCGGGCAGCAGCTCCCGCATCACCACCGCCGACACCTGCCGGGCGGTCACCGCGTCCGTCAGCGCGATGGCCAGCGCGATCGGCCGGTACAGCGGCTCCATCGCCTGCTCCGGCGGGCCCTTCGCCAGCTGCGCCTCGGGCACCGGACCGGCCGGTGTGTCCATGCGGCTGGCCGGTACCAGCGTGCAGGTCAGCAGATCCGCGCCGGGATGCACCGACACGGCGAGCCAGTCGCCGTCGGCGCCCTCCTCGCCGGGACCGGGCGGGCGCCGCGCGTGGAAGTGCACCGGATCCGCGGCGAGCAGCGCGCCGCGCAGATGATCGTCGTACGGCGGTCCCGTCAGCCACGGCATCGCCTCCCACAGCCGCTGCCCGAGCAGCCACCCGCGCTCCCGCCCGGTCAGCCGCGCCGCCGCGTCGTTGACGTACACGATCTGCCCCAGCCGGTCGAGGCAGAACACCCCCTGCGGCAGCAGGTCCGCCGCGCCGTCCGCGGTGGCCGCGGGGCCGGGGTCGAACACGATCCCGCCGACCCGCCCGGCCGCTGCGTCCTCCGCGGCCGGCCACAGGTCCAGCAGCCGGGGCGCGCCGTCCCGCGACCGCAGGCTCATCGGCGCGCCGGGCGGCTTCCCGGCGGCAGTCTGGCGCAGCGCGGTCAGGATCCGGTCCGCGTCGACCGGGGCGACGGCGTCCGCGAGCGCCTGGTCCGTCCCCGCGAACTCGCCCGGACGCAGCCCGAGCAGGG
Organism: Streptomyces sp. NPDC104106; assembly: GCF_055584345.1. Taxonomy (NCBI): domain Bacteria; kingdom Bacillati; phylum Actinomycetota; class Actinomycetes; order Kitasatosporales; family Streptomycetaceae; genus Streptomyces; species Streptomyces sp. NPDC104106. The sequence continues at coordinate 210,540 of NZ_JBVJMF010000006.1, read as the reverse complement.
CGTGCAACCGGTCGTCGGCGCGCACCGCGCAGGTGGCCGGGTCCCAGCTGAACCGCCCGACGGCGGCCTGCGTGGCGCGGCTCGCGGGCGGTCGTACGCACAGCGGCTCGGCGTCCCAGACGATCACGCCCGGGTCCCCGGCGGCGAGTCCCAGCAACTCGGCGCCCAGCCCCTCCGCGAGCCGGGCGAGCACCTCCTGGTCCGGAGGCTCGTCAGCGCCGTCCGCCACCGCCGGGCGCAGCACCGTGAGGACGCCGAGCGGCTCACTCCCGCCCGGCACCGGCACGTGCACCGACCCGAAGGGGAAGGGCAGACCCGCGGCGAACTGCGGATACCTGCGCACCGTCTCGGCGGCGTTCGCCAGCACCACCCGCACGCCGAGGCGGTAGGCGTCGGCCACGGGGAAGGGCCGGCCGACGTGCAGCCGCCACCAGGGGCGGAACAGCGGCCCGGGCAGCCCGGTGAGCACCGCGAGCCGCAGCAGGCCCGGCGTGCCGGAGCGCAGGTAGACACCCGCCACCCGGCCGCCCCCCGCGCCGAGCGCGCCGGTCGAGGCGTCGGCCAGCAGTGCGGCCAGCCTGATCCGCGTACCGGCGGCCTGCCCGCCGCCGCTCCCCGCCATCGGTTCTACCTTCGTCCTGTGCGTCTTCTGAGTGGCTGACACAGCAAGAATGCGCCCGCGGGAGCGGGGAACGCACCTGGGCGCGGGCCTCAGCCGTCGGCGGACGGCCGGGCGGTCCCGGGGTGCGCACCGCCGTCGCCGACGCCGGCCACGCCGACCGGGCGCAGCTCCAGCCGCCCGTCCGTGCGGCCGGCCCGCATGGCGAACGGGAAGGTGTCCGCGGCCAGGCACATCGCCACGTCCTCGGGGTGCACGCCCGTCCAGCCGCGCCGTACGCCGTCCGCGAGCCGCGCGGCGGCGTCGGAGTGCCGGGCCCGGTCGAGATACGGACCCGGCTCGGTGCCGCCCGCGCGGACGCGGTCGGCGATGTACTCGGCGCAGGGGAGGTCCTCCTCGGCCCGCCCGCCGTCCCCGGTGACGACGAAGGTCACCGTGCGGGGCCGGGCCCGCCGCAGCAGCTCGGCGGTCGCGCCGGCCACCACGAAGCTCGCGCACAGCAGCAGCCCGGCGTCCGCCACGGCCAGCGCCCCGGCCGTCCCCGCGGTGGTCTTCTGCACGACGGTACGACCGCGCACGTCCAGTGCGCGCAGCCGGGCGGGGGAGTTGGCCAGGTCGAAGCCCGGCACCGGCGCTCCGTCCTGGAACGCCAGCCAGCCGGGGTGGCGGGCCTTCAGTTCCAGGGCCTCCTCCTGGGTGGCGGCGAACACGATCCGCTCGGCGCCGCGCCGAAACGCCCAGGCGGCCACGGTGAACGCGCGCATGACATCGACGACCACGGCCACGTCCGGAGCGGTCGGCGTACGGGGTATGCCGGTGAACTCGCTCTGCATCGCCCCATGATGGGCCACCCGTGCGGTGGGCGGGGCTGTTCCCGCCGGGCCGGCGGGAGCGAGCGCTCAGGGCCCCTCCGGACCCCGGAGCGGGGGCCGGGCGGCGCGCAGGCTGCGCAGCGCGAGGAGCAGGACGGCGATGTCGTCCAGGCAGACCGGACCGGGCAGCAGGTCGGTGGGGAGCAGCAGGTAGGCGATCGCGCCCCAGAACACCCGGCGCGGGCCCGTGGGCAGCCCGGCCCGGCGCAGTGTGTTCCGGGTCCGCACCAGCCGCACCAGCAGGCCGACGGCGACGGCGAACAGGGCCGCCGCGACGCCGGCGCCGAGCGCGAGCAGGGTCGTCGGGGCGTCCACGCTACGAGAGGGCTACGGCCCGGTGGCGGCGGGGTCAGGCCGTGCGGTCGGTGGCGCCGCCCTCGGCCGCGTGACCGGCGGGTGCGTCCGGTGCGCCGTCCGCGGCGGTGCCGGCCGGCGCTCGCGGGGTGGGGGCCTGCTGCCGAGGGCCCTTGGGCGTGAGCCGCAGCCGCTCGAAGGTCCGGGTCAGCTGCTGCAGCGCCCCTGGGGTGCGGGGCGCGGGCCGCGCTTGCGGCAGCGCGGGCGCGGGCACGTCTCGGTAGGCGGCCAGCGCCGCCAGGGCCTGCTCGGCCGCGTCCTTGTACAGGTCCCGGGACTTCGTCATCGCCTCCAGTGCCTCGGCGTACCGGGCGACCAGCTGCCGCTCGCGCTCCAGCTCCTCGCGCAGGGTCATCAGCGTCCAGTTGTCACGCAGGTCGGCCAGCGCCTCCTCCGCCTCCTGGGGCAGCGGGCGTGGCTGGGCGGCGAAGTGCCGCAGCGCGGCGAAGAGTTCGGCCGGCTCCGAGCCGTCCAGGAAGACGCTGCGCACCCGGTGCTCCGCGCCGTCGTACCCCTCGGGCGCGGGGTCCGGCGGCAGCAGCACGGCGCCGCCGCGCGGGACCTCGACGCCGAGGTCCTTCAGCGCGTAGTTGACCGCGCGGAACTGGTGCGGGGCGGCCCGGTGCTCCACCACGCGGTGCCGCAGCCCGGGCGGCAGCAGCCGGGCCAGCGGCAGCCGGCCCTGCTCGTCCGGGGTCATCGCCTCGTGCACGACGACGTTGACGCACCAGCCCTCGCGGGCCGCCTCCCGCAGCCGGCGGCGCATCTCCTTGTCGTCCGGGGGCAGCGGGTTGACCTGCCGCAGGCGTAGGCCGGTGACCGTGGCGTGGTGGTCCCAGCAGCCGTCGTCGCCCTCGGCGGCCCCGCCCTCCGGCCAGAACAGGGTCGCGGGGGAGGGCCACCGCTCGTCCCAGGGACGCTCCGCCTCGGCGAGGAGCCGCCACTCGTGCCCCTGGGGCCGTCCCGCGTGCGGGACGAGAGTGAGCCGGGCCCGCACGGTCACCGTGCCGGCGGCCCGCCAGCGCGCCTCGAAGACGCGTCCGGTCGAGCCCTCGGGCACGGGGGGTTCGGTGAAGTCGTCGATGTCCCCGCTCTCCTTGTGCCGGCGCAGGGCGCGGCGCACGACCTCGTCGGGAGTGGTACCGGTGTGGCGGCCGCGGACCGCCCAGAGGGTCTGCGGGAAGGCGGCGTGGTCGGTGGCGGAGTTCGACATGGGCCAATCTGCTGATGGGGGCGGGTGAGCTTCCCAGTATCACCGCTCGGCCGCGACGTGTGTCGTCCGGGGCCGCAAGGCGGCGCGTGGCGGATCGCGCGCGCCCGGGCGCGCGGGGGTGCGCGCCGTACACACGGGGTGCGCGCGGAACGCGTCGGGTGATCGCCGCACGCCCGTGGTCCAGCCCCGCCAGGGCACCCACAATGGTCCGGCGAGCGGGGCCCGCCCGCCCATCCGCTCAGGGGCGGGCCCCGCTCTCACCACCGGGCATTTCCTCCTTCCCGCGTCCTTGCCCGTGCGCGGGACGAGCCGCCAAGCGCGGCGTCGCCGCGGGCCCCGGCCTGTGGTTCCTGGTCGGCTCACCGGCGGGCGGGACGATCGTCGCGGAGCCGTTGTCCGTCGTCATGCCCGCGCCGCTGGGCCGCCCGCCGGCACCTGCGGCTGACCACCTCGGAGGAGGAACGCGCCGCACTGCGGGCACTGTTGGAGACCTGGCGCGGACAGCCCTTCGCCGCGCCCGGCGGCGCCTGGCGCACCGGCCGGGCACCGCTGGCCGCCCTGGCCGCCGCGCCGGGTGCGGCGGCCGGCCCCGAGCGCGGCGGCCTCGCCCGCTTCGTCCAGCCCGCCACGGACCCCGCCCCCGAGGGCACCGAGGACGAGCGGACGGTCACCGTCACCGGGGACGACGGCGCACGCCTCACCCGCCTACGGGAGCTGACCGACCGGCACGGCCCGCTCCCGCTGACCCCCGAGGCCCTGACCGTCTTCTGCCGGCGCACCGGCGTACGGCGCTGCGTCGCCGCCCTCGTCCTCGGCGCACTCCCGCGCCGGGCGCGGCACGACGAGCACACCAGGATGCTGCGCTCCGCGCCGTACAAGGCGCACAAGGCCGCGGCCGCGGAGTACGACGATTTCTGCCACCGCCTCGGCGAGCGGGGCCGGCGCGCGGTGCTCGCCGCCGGCGTCCCCGAGGACCCGGCCGACCTGTGGAGCCCGCAGGGGCTGAGCCGGGCCGCGCAGCGCATGGCCGAGGTCTGGGCCGGCCTGCTCGGCGCGCGGCCGTACGCCGACGAGGAACTGGCCGACGCCCTGGAGACGGACCTGGGCCTGCCCGCGGACTGGGCCCGCGCCCTGCCCGCCGGGCGGCAGCCCACCGAGGAGACCGGGACCGTGCTGGTGGGCAGCCGCAACGGGGGACTCGTCGCGCGCCCGGTGCTCACCGACGGCTCGCTCGGGGAGTGGACATGGGGCGACCGGGCGCCGTACGTCCAGGCGCTGTCGGTGATCGCGTGGGCGCTGACCGAGCGGCCCGTCGGCGATCCGGCGGCCGAGGGCGCGCTGCGGCTGCACGCGGCGCTGCGGGCCCGGTTCGCCGATCCAGGCACGCTCATCGAGCTGACCGGGCACCGCGCGCTGGCCGAGGTCGTCGCGGCCGACCCGGCGTTCCGGCCGTACGCGGGCACGGTGCTGCCCTGCCCGGATCCGCTGCACGACGGAGTGACCGAGACGGCGGCCGCGGTGGACGACGGCGTGTTCGTGGTGGCGTCCCCGAAGGGCGACAGGTTCCTGCGCCCGGCCGCTCTCGCCCGACCCGAGGGCGTGGCACGGGCCTTGGAGGTGTGCGACCGCACGGGCATACCCTGGCTCCGGCTGGGCGTGGAGCGGTTGCGGGCGGTACTGGACGGGCTGGCCAGGATGGCCGACCGTGCCGCCACCACCCCCGTGCCGGCCGGGAGCTACGAGGCGAATCCCGCGCTCAGCGTGCCGGATCTGGTGGACGCCACCGCGCGCCGGCTGGGCGTCGGCCCCGACGCGGCCGCGCTCCACCTCCAGTTGCGCGCGCTCGCCCGGCCCACCGACCGGGCCGTGCGCCACTGGAACGGCTGGACGGCGGCCCGGCACAAGGCGGCGCAGGCGGAGCTGGTGGCGGTGGGCGCGGTCGAGACCGGTCGCCGGGCCCGGGCGGGGCGCACCGTGTTCCCGCGCGACACCTGGGAGGCCCTGGGAGCACCCCATCTGCCGCTGGAGAGCGGCAAGTTGGCCACCCATCTGGCCTCGGCGGCGGGGAAGTCCGTGCTCGGACCGTTCGTGCGCCTGCTGCCCCCGGTGCCGCTGCACGAGCTGTTCGCACGGGCGGCGGAGGGCTGAGCGAAAGCGACCGGACGCGGCGAGGGGGCCGGCGCTCACGGCGCCGGCCCCCTTGAAGCCGCATGCGTCGCCAGGGTCGCCCGGAGTCCGGCTCGGAGCCGCACGGGTCCCTGGGGCTGCCCGGTCTGCCCGGGGCCCGGGACTTACGCCCCGCTCTCCCGCAGCATGTCCTCACGCTCGACGATCTTCACGCGCTCGCGGCCCTGCGGCTCACCCAGCGCGCGCTCGGCGGCGTCCAGTTTGTACCAGCCCTCCCAGGTGGTGAAGCGGACCTGACGCTCGGCGAGGAAGGCCTCGACGGCCTCCGGCTCCGGCGAGGCCGGGGTGTGCAGACGGCCGTGGGCGTGGTCGTCCAGCAGGTTGGCGACGGTCTCGTTGGCGTCGCCCTTGGTGTGGCCGATCAGGCCGACGGGGCCGCGCCGGATCCAGCCGGTGACGTAGGTGGACTGCAGAGGGGTGCCGCCCTCCTCGATGACGCGGCCGCCCTCGTCCGGGACGGTGCCCGAGTCGATGTCCCAGGGCAGCTTCGGCAGCTTCTCGGAGAGGTAGCCGACGGCGCGGTAGACGGCCGTGACGTCCCAGTCCTTGAACTCGCCCGTGGCCTTGACGTTGCCGGTGCCGTCGAGGGCGGTGCGCTCGGTGCGCAGGCCGACGACCTTGCCGTCCTCGCCGAGGATCTCCGTGGGGGACTCGAAGAAGTGCAGGAACAGCTTGTGCGGTCGGTCGCCGACGTCGCGTATCGCCCAGTTCTCCAGCGTCTTGGCGACCATGTCGGCCTGCTTGTTGCCGCGCCGGGTCTCGATCGAGCCCTCGTCGTAGTCGATGTCCTCGGGGTCGACGATGACCTCGATGTTGGGGGAGTGGTCCAGCTCGCGCAGTTCCATGGGGCTGAACTTCGCCTGGGCCGGGCCCCGGCGGCCGAAGACATGGATCTCCACGGCCTTGTTCGCCTTCAGGCCGTCGTAGACGTTCGGCGGGATCTCGGTCGGCAGCAGTTCGTCCGCGGTCTTGGCGAGGACGCGGGCCACGTCGAGGGCGACGTTGCCGACACCGAGCACGGCGACCTTCTCGGCCTCCAGTGGCCAGGTGCGCGGCACGTCCGGGTGGCCGTCGTACCAGGAGACGAAGTCGGCGGCGCCGTAGGAGCCGTCCAGGTCGATGCCGGGGATCGGCAGTTCGCGGTCGGCCATCGCGCCGGTGGAGAAGATCACCGCGTCGTAGAAGTCGCGCAGGTCGTCCAGGCTGATGTCGGTCGGGTAGTCGACGTTGCCGAACAGCCGGATCTGCGGCTTGTCGAGCACCTGGTGCAGGGCGGTGACGATGCCCTTGATGCGGGGGTGGTCGGGGGCGACGCCGTACCGGATCAGACCGAACGGGGCGGGCATCCGCTCGAAGAGGTCGACGGAGACGCCGGGGCCGGCGGCCACCTCGGACTTGAGCAGGGCGTCGGCGGCGTAGATCCCGGCGGGACCGGCTCCGACGATGGCTACCCGCAGGGGGCGCGGCATGATCAGGTTCCCTTCGAACGTGGACAGTCGGCTCGAATGGGAAGAAGCCTAAACTAAGGCAGACCTAAGTCAGTACAGGGGTCTCGTCTATGACCTCATAAGGTGATCTTATGGCCTGTGCGGGGGTTTCCTTGTGGGCGCGGCCCCGGGATCCTGCCCGGAGGCCGCGGCGACCGGCGCCGGGGCGGTGCGGCGAAGGGGTGAGGCGGCGTGGGCGCACCCGCGGGGGCGACGGTGGCGGTGACCGGCGGCAGCGGCTTCGTCGGCAGTCACCTGGTACGACGCCTGCTGGAACGGGACTACCAGGTGCGCGCGACGGTGCGCAACACCTCCGACGCCCGCAAGGTGCGCCCGCTGTGGGAACTGCAGGAGGCCTTCCCCGGCCGACTCGCCCTCTTCCGGGCCGACCTGCTGGAGGAGGGCTCGTTCGAGGAGGCGTTCGCCGGCTGTGCGACCGTCTTCCACGTGGCTTCGCCGTTCCTGATGCCGGAACGCATCCGCCACGGGCGGCGGGACGTCGTGGAGCCGGCGCTGCTCGGCACCCGCAACGTCCTGGCCGCCGTCGAACGGACCGATGAGGTCCGGACCCTGGTGTTCACCTCGACCGTCGGCGCGATCTTCGGCGACTACGCCGACGTGCTCGCGATGGACGGCCAGGTGCTGTCGGAACGCTACTTCAACACCACCAGCACGCTCGCGAACAACCCCTACCACTACGCCAAGACCCTCGCGGAACGCGCCGCCTGGCAGCGGGCGGCCGCGCAGGACCGCTGGCGCATGGTGTCGGTCAACCCCGGGCTGATCCTCGGCCCCTCGTTCACCCCGGCCTCCGACTCCGGCAGCCTCTTCCTGCTGGACGAGCTGTTCCGGGGCTGTTTCTGCTACGGGGCACCGGACTTCAGCTTCACCACCGCCGACGTCCGGGACGTGGCCGACGCGCACATCGCGGCGGCGGAGAGACCCGCGGCGCACGGCCGTTACATCGTGGCCGCCGAGACCATGGCGTCGTTCCACGAGATCTCCCGCGTCATCCGCGCGCACCATCCCCGCGACCTGCGGCTGCCGCGCACCAGGCTCCCGCACTGGCCCGTCAGGGTCCTGGGCCCCGCCTTCGGCCTCACCCAGGACTACATCAGCAAGCACCTCGGCATCCGCTTCCACGTCGACAACAGCCGCAGCGTCCACGAACTCGGCCTGAGCTACCGGCCGTTGGCGGAGACCCTGCTCGACCACTACGAGAGCCGGCGCGCACACCGGCGCCGGCACGGCTGACCACGTCCCGGCGCGCGCTGCCGGCCCCCGCAGGGCCGCGTCAGGCGGGCCGTACGATCCGGTGAATCGCCGCTTCCCCGGCCCCGTAGATCGACTCCTCGCGGATCGTCGACCCCGGTCCCGGCGCGTGGACCATCATGCCGCCGCCGACGTGCAGACCCACATGCCGGTCGTCGTCGAAGAAGAGGACCAGATCACCGGGTTCGATGTCGGCGAGCGTGACCGGAGTACCGGCGAGCGCCTGTTCGTGCGCGGCCCGCGGCACCGCGACCCCGGCGGCCCGCCAGGCGGCCTGCGTCAGGCTGGAGCAGTCGTACGACCCCGGCCCCATCGCACCCCATACGCACGGTTTTCCGATCTGCGCCCGGGCGAACGCGATGGCCCGTGCGGCCCGGGACGACTCGGGCGTCGGGGCGGGGGCGGCAGCGGCAGGCGCCGCCGTCGGGTACGGGAGGGGGCTGATGCCGGTGGCGGCGGCGGTGCCGGTGGTGGTAGGAGGCGCGGCGGTTGCCGGGGACGGGAAGGAGCCGGTGGTGGCCGAAGCACTGGGGGCCGGCCAGAGGGGTGCGGCGGGTGTCCGTGGGGCCTCCGGCGAGACGGCCGGGGCCGACCACTGCGGCTGTTGCCACTGACCGATTGCCTGGCCGGTCCGGGCGACATCGGCCGGTGCCACCGTGACGGGCGTCTGAGGTACCGCCGTTGCCGCTGTCACGAGGCGGGCGATGTGCCGGGAGAGGATGTCGCTCGCCGCCGCCAGCTTGCGTTGGTTGCTCGCCTTCGACGTGACCGGGGAAGGCCGGCCGGGCACGCCGGCTCCCCGCAGGACCCCGGGTTCCGGGACCGGCGCGGCCGGAGCGGCGGCCTGTCGGACGACGGGCACCACGTCGGTGTCACCGGCAGGCCGGCCCACCGGCACGCTCTGCGCCCCGAGGGGCAGCAGGGCCGTCATCTCCCCCACTCCGGGCACCATCAGCCCCGTGACGCCCGGTGCGCCCGGCGCCATGAGGGCCGCCGCTTCTTGCGTGCCAGGGGGCATGAAGGCTGGGGCATCCTGCGCCCCAGGGGTCATCAGGGCCGCCACGTCTTGCGGATCAGGAGCGAACGTGGCCGCTCCCCGCTGGCCAGCGGGCGCCATCAGGACGGCCGCATCCGGCAGACCTTGAGCCACCAGGGCCGCGGCTCCTTGCGTGCCGGGCGCCATCCATGCTGCGGTCTCCGGCCTGCCCGGTGTCGTGGGGGCGGCGGTTTCTTGCGTGTCGGGTGTCAGCCATGCTGCGGTCTCCGGCCTGCCCGGTGTCGTGGGGGCGGCGGTTCCTTGCGCGCCGGGCGGCATCCACGCCGCCGCGCCCGCCGTGACCGGTGCCGTAGCGGGTGCCGCGCCCTGCTCGAAGGTGGTCGGCAAGGCCGCGGTGTCCTGTGCCTCGGGCACCATGAGGGCCGTGGTCTGCCACGTGCCGGGAGTCGGCAACGGCGTATCCGCGCGCCCACCGGAGGCGGTCGCCGCCGCCGGTCCCTGGGCCCCCCACGGCGGCACGCTCCCGGTCGGCGTGCCAGGAGCCGTTGCCTCGGATGCGCTCCGGCCGCCGGGCTGCCCGGAACCACCGCTCGTTCCGGTCGCAGCACCGAGCCCGCCTGGCAGTTCGGGACGGCGGGGGCTCGTCTGCAGGGCGGTCTGAGGCGCGCCCGGTGAATCCGGGACGGGGCCGCCGGCAGGCAGTTCGGCGAGGGCGCGCCGATCGGTGGGTTCCAGCTCCGGGCGGCGGGCGGACAGGCCCGCGCCCAGCGCGTCACGCGCGAGGGCGGCGTCCCCGGGCCCGTCGCCGAGGCGCGCGGGCGTCGGCGGGAGTCCGGGGAGCCGGTCGGCGGAGAGGGCTGCGGGGACCGTCGGGCCGAGCTTGGCGCGGGCCGCGTCGAACCACTGCCGGGCCATCTCGTCCAGCGCGGGATCCGGCCGGCGCCCCGACCGCTTGGCCAGCGGCACGCCACGCGAACGCGTCACCGACGCCATGGCACGGGTCGCGTTGAAGTTCCCGGTCTCGTTCTCGGCCCGGTCGTAGAGGGAAGCGATCCGCTGCCGAACCTCGTCGCGGCTTTCCGGCGCCATGGAAGACGTGCTCCTTCCTTGCCCCACAGGACAGTTGGGCCGTTTCTCGTCCGGCTGAGCCGGGCGGCCTCGCGTCAACCTAGCCAAGGTGTGTGCCTCGTGTGAAGGTCGGAGTGTGGAATGTCCGATACGTAATTGTGATGTTCGCGATGATGTTCGAGAGGGAAAGGGCAGGGGCCGTGAGCGCGCGGTGAATTCGCGATCCTGTTGAACGCCACGTGGCCATCTTCCGTAAGGGGCAGGGGAGTTTCGTGCCGCCGGTCGGTCGCCCGCGCCGCACCGCTTGTGGGAGCGCTCCCGTGCGGCCCAGGATGGCGGCATGTCCGCTCTCCGAACCACCTCCGTCATCCGGCCGTACACCCCGGCCGACCGGGACGCGGTGGCCGACGTCTGCGTCCGTACGGCGCACAACGGCGGCGACTCCCGGGCCCGCTATCCCGACCCGCGCCTGATGCCGTCGCTCTTCGCCGAGCCGTACTGCCACTTCGACCCGGACCTCGCCTTCGTGCTGGACGACGGCACGGGCCGGGCCGTCGGCTACATCGTCGGCACGGCGGACACCGAGCGCTTCGTCGAGGACTTCCGGCACGGCTGGATCCCCCGGCTCGCCGACCGTTACCCGGAGCCCGATCCCGCTGTCCCGCCCCGCACGCCCACCGAGGAGATGATCCGTCTCCTGCACCGCCCGGAGCGCATGCTCGTACCCGAACTCGCCGCCTACCCCGCCCATCTCCACATCGACCTGTTGCCTCCCTGGCAGGGGCGGGGCCACGGCCGCCAGCTGACGCACACCTTCCTCCAGGCCCTGCGCGGGCAGGGGGTCGAGGCCGTGCACCTCGGCATGGTCACCGTCAACACCGCCGCCCGGGCCTTCTACGACCGGCTCGGTTTCCACGAGATCCCGGTCGCGGACGCCGGGCCACTCACCTACCTGGGCCGGGCCACGTCGGGGGGCTGAGCGAGGTGGCCGGCCGTCAGGACAACTTCAGGGTGCGCTTGGCGAGTTCGTACGCCGGACGCATCGCCTCGTGCTCCTCGGTGTCCATGCCGCCGAGGTGCAGGACGACCGGCCCGTCGGGGGTGCTCACCGCGAGGGCGGTCTCCTTCTTGGTCTCCTCGAGGAGCTTGCTGGTGTAGAGGTACTCCACCTCGACGCCGGAGAGCCCGCCGCCGGTGGTGACCGAACGGTACGTCGCCTCGCTCGTGTTGTCCTCCGCGGCGACGAACTGCCGGAGCACCGCGCCCGCGTCGGCGTTGCCGTGCCTGCCGGTCCACACGCGCAGGAAGCCGATGTGCCCGGCCGGCTTGGCGTCGATCTCACAGGCCATGGTGACCGGCCCCTGGCGCAGGAGGCTGTCGGTGAGGGCTCCGGCCGCGCCGTCGGAGTCCTTCGGTGTCTTCGAGGCCTTCGACGACAACTCCCCGCCGGCGTCGACCGCCTTGGCCTTCCAGTGCCGGGCGACGGAGAAACCGACCGGCAGGGGACAGTCCGAACCGTGCGCGCCGACCGCGCCACCGCTCGCCGCCGCCTCCGTCACGCCACTACCCGCCTCCTTCCCGGAAGCCGAAGCCGGTGCGCCGGCTCCCTTCTTGTCGTCGTCCCCCGACTGCGCGCACCCACCGAGTACCGCCGCCAGCGCCACCGCCACGGCTGCTCGGCCCGGCACGGACCCCACTGCGACCCGCACTGTTCCTCTCCCCTCCTGGGCAGGGGTGCACTGTAACCGAGGCGCACCGAATGAAATCGAACGTATTTACGGTCCAAGTGGGGCGCCGTTTGCGAGGGTGGCGGCCGCACGGCAGGGTGCGGGGTGTGCCTACCTTGCTGATCGTCCATCACACCCCCTCGCCCCACTGCCAGACGCTGTTCGAGGCCGTCGTCTCCGGCGCGACCACTCCGGAGATCGAAGGTGTCCGCGTCGTCCGCCGCGCGGCCCTCGCCGCCACCGCCTCCGACGTGCTGGAAGCCGACGGCTACCTGCTCGGCACCCCGGCGAACCTCGGCTACATGTCCGGCGCGCTGAAGCACTTCTTCGACCAGGTCTACTACCCGTGTCTGGACGAGACCCGGGGCCGGCCGTTCGGCTACTACGTGCACGGAGGTAACGACGTCACCGGCGCCGTTCGCGCCGTCGAGGCCGTCACCACCGGCCTCGGCTGGCGCCGCGCGGCAGACCCGGTGACCGTCACGGGCGAGCCCGGCAAGGCCGACGTGCGGGCGTGCTGGGAGTTGGGCGCGACAGTCGCCGCGGGGCTGATGCCCGACGCCTGAGGGCCGCGTGTCGGCGGCGGGCGGTCGCGTGACGGTGGCGGGGCGGGAGCGCGGCCACCGGGGTGATCTTCGCAGGATTACAGCCGGCGATCGGCGTGGGCCGAACCTCGCCCGTGGAGCGCCCTGTTACTCCTTTTTGTGTGTTCTTAGGATTTTCAGGGAGGTGCTTGCGCGCCCTCGGGCCCCGGCCGGTCGTGGTGCTGCCGCTCCTCGTGGTCGTGACCGCGGCACCGGCCCACCGCGCCGTCGCCGACGCCGCGGTGGGCCACGGGCTCGGCCTGGAGGTCGCCGTCGACACCAGGCCCGGAACCGAGGCGACCAACCCCGGCATCCGCGTCGGCCATCCGCTGGAGAAGGCGTACCTGCTGATCAACCGCACCAGGGCCGAGCTGTACGACGTGCGGGTCAGTGATCCGGGCCTGCCGGGCGTCCCGATCAGCTGCACGGGGGGCGGCGACCACGTGGCGATGCTGCGCAGCCTCGCCTCGGTGACCTGCACGGCCCGGACCGCCGCCCGCGCGGGTATCTGGATCGCCGACGTCACCGCCGTCGGCCGCGTACCCGCCCCGGGCGGGGAATCCCGGGCCGTCGCACCCTCCGGATACGCCGGTGTCAGCGGGCAACTGGCGCTCTCCGAGGCCGCCGTGACCAGGGCCGGGTCCCTGGGCAGGGCCGTCGCCTCCGGCCGGGCCACCGTCTTCTACGACGTGACCAACACCGGCAGCCGCACGCTCTTCGGGCTCCACCTCACCGATCCCGTGCTCGCGCCACCGCGGATCGTCTGCCCGGCGGGCGGCGACACGGTGCCGAGCCTGGAGCCGGGCCGTACGACGCGGTGCGCGGCGACCGTGCTCCGGCCCCCCGGCACCTACTTCAGCGCGGGCGAGGTGACGGGGTCCGACCACGTGTCCACCCTGCTGCCGGACGGCCACCTGGAACCACCCCCGCCGCTGACCGTCCGGGCGACCGCATCCTTCATCCTGCCGGCGGCCACGCCCCCGCCGGTACAGCCCCCGCCTCCGCCCCCCGCCGGTCCCGTGCCGCCTCCGACCATGCCGGCCCCCGCACCGCCCGCACCCCCGGTCCTGCCGGTACCGCCCGGCACGCCCTTCCCGCCGCCCCCACCTCTGCCTCCGGCCGGCTCCGTCATCGCCGCCCGGGCACCGGGAGCGGCCGCCCCCGGCACCACCACCGGAGCGACGGGGATCACCGCGAGAGCCGCGAGCGCGGCGGCCGGAACGACGGCGGGCCCGGGGACCGCGACCGGCGTTGGGACCGCGGCGGGTGCTGGGACCGCGGCGGGTGTTGGGACCGCGGCGGGTGCTGGAACGACTTCCGGCGCGGCCACGGCAGCCGGAGGAGCAGCCGCTGCGGGAGGAGCCGCCGCAGGCGGTGGAACCTCCGCCGGAGGAGCCGCAACCGGAGGTGGCGCCGGAGCCGGCGGAGCAGGGGCCGCCGGCGGGGGAAGCAGCGGGAGCGGGACCACGGCCGGGGAAACGGTCGCCGGCGGAGCCACCGGTGGCCGGTCGACCGGCGGAAGCGCCACCGAAGGCCAGTCCGCCGAAGGCCGAGCCACGGCCGGGGGAACGGTCGCCGGCGGAGCCACCGGTGGCCGGTCGACCGGCGGAAGCGCCACCGAAGGCCAGTCCGCCGAAGGCCGAGCCACGGCCGGCCGGACCACCGCGGGGCGATCCACCGGAGGCCAGACCACCGGAGCCACCACCGGCCGACCCAGTGGCCCGCCCACCGATTCGTCCAGCCCCGCCACTGGTGGCCCGCGGCTGCCGTACACCCCGCCGCCCGGTCGGCCGCGCACCCTCACCCTCATGTCCCGCTTCGTCCGGCCCGGTGGCGGCCCGACCGGGCTCGGGGTGCTCGCCGTCCTCTTCCTGATGCTGATCCCCGCAGCCCTCGCCGCCACCCTGCTCGGATCGCGGCGCATGGGTCCGTGACCCGCCCGCGACGCCACCCCGCGACCGACTACCCCGAGACGTCAGCAGCGTCGCCCTGGTCCGCGGCCTCGCGACGGTGATGGGTCTGACGGCACTCATCACGAACCGGGCGGATCGGGCGCGGAGCGCGGGTGGTTGACAGCGCACCGGAGAGGAGGGGAACCAGCCGCAAGCAGATAGCCGGTGCGCAGCGGCAGGCCGGACGGGACGGTGTCGGGAAGCGGGGCCCGCAGACCCCGGGGCGTTCGGCGGACGTGGTCACGGAGCGTCTCCCGAGAGGCGGCGCGGGGGAGTACCGGAGGGCAGGTGCGGTGATTATGCGGGCGCCATATGCCCGCGGAGTCCGGGCTCGGCGGGCGGCGGGGCACCGGCGGGCATCCTCTGCCTGGACGGATGAAGGTGCGGGCCCGCTGCCCCTGCCCGACGATGGGGAGGGAGGCCGCGACCACCGACGCGGCGGCAACCCGTCACACACCATGCGACGTTGAATGTCGTACGACGCCGGAGCGAGGGAGTCTCGGATGGGAGCGGACGGCCACGCGCCCGGGCGGCCCGCGCCGGACGGTCAGGACGCCGCAGCGGTGCTGCGCCGGTGCGCGCGGGACGTGGCCGACGTCGCCGAGGGCATCCGAGCGGTCTCCGCGCGCACCAGCGGCGCCCTGTTCACGCCGGCCCTGACCGCCTCCGCGCGCCGCCGTCCCCGCACCGGCCTCGTCGCCCAGTGGGCGCTGCTGCGGGCCCTGACGAACAAGCAGGGCCTCGGCGGCGCGGCGATCACAGCCCCGAACGGCGTGGGGCAGGTGCTCGGCGCGGCCGGCGGGGTGCTCGGCCGCGAGAGCCTGGCCGCGCTGGTCGCCGTCACCTCGCTGCGCCTGACGACCGCCGCCGTGCTGGTCGACCACCCCGAGTTCGAACGCGATCCGGGCATGCGCAGGCTGAGGGAGGCCGTCACCGCCGACCGCGACCTGGCGGCCGTACGCGCGCTGCGTGCACTGTTCCGCGACCGAAGGGCCCAGCGCGCCCTGTCCGGCCTCGCCCCGATCATGGCCGAACTCCTCGCCGTCCGCGCCCTGTTGGCCGAGGACCCGAAGAACGACGGGACCGACTGGGCGCTCGCGGCGCGGCGCGGGCTGCACGCCGGCCCGGTGCACGGCGGCAGCGCTTCGCGCCTCGCGCACCCGGACAGGGGCGAGGGTGCCGCCGTGGCCGTCGAACTCACCGACCAGGAACGGCAGTTCATCGCCACCGAGGGCTCCTTCCTCGGCTTCCTGCGCAACATCGAGGTGCTCTCCACGGACGGGCGGATCCTCGTGCAGAACGTGCGCGGCCCGGACGGCGTCGTCCGCTACGTCGTCCAAGCGCCCGGCATGGCGCCCGGCCGGCCCCGCAACGACTCCCCGCAGGACTTCGCCGGCGCCTGGCGCAACCTGTTCATGACCGACTCGCCCTACACCCGCTCGGTGCTGCGCGCCCTGAAGGACTACGGCATCCCGCGCGGCGCCGACCTCGCGCTGATCGGGCACGGCGAGGGCGGGATCGCGCTGATGAACCTCGCCCAGGACCCGGACTTCTGCCGCACCTACAAGGTCACGCACGTCGTCGCCGTCGGCTCCCCGATCGGCAACAACGAACCCGCCGACCCGCACACCTGGGTCGCCACCATCACCAACCAGCACGACATCGTCCCCGTCCTCGACGGCCGCGGCGCCGGCCGCGCGTTCGACCCGCACCCGAACCGGTACGAGGTCGACTACGTGGGCCCCAAGCGCGAGTTCCCGCTGTGCCACATGCTGCACGAGTACATCGAGCACCTGCGCACGGTCGTCCCCGACGCCCGCAAGCGCGTCGACGAGGCACTCACGCCCTACCGGGGCCCCATCGTGCGCACCCGGGCCTACCAGCTGAAGGACCGCGACCACCCGCCCGAGGGCTACCCCTTCCTCACCCTGCCCACCATCTCCCTGGCCACGACGGCCGGGCCGGTCGACGTGCCGGTGCGCTACTACGACTCCTCCGCCGTCCACCTGTGCTACCCCGTCGCCGTCCGTGCGGCGCGCGGCCGGCTGCCCGACGCCGGCTGGCTGACGCCGAGCCGGCTGGGCCGGCGGGCGCTCGCCGTGGTGTCGCTCTACGAGCACCGGTGCAGCACCATCGGCGCGTACACCGAGATCGCGCTGTCCGTCCTCGTGGACGACCTGTGGCGGCCCCGCCCGTACGACGTCGTCGCCGACCTGCTGCGCCGCGTCGACCTGCGCCGCACCGGACGCTGGGTCCTCTCCCTCGCCGTCACCAGCGAGGAGGCCCGGGTGGTCGCCCGGGAGATCTGGGGCCAGCCCGCGATGCGGATGACCGCCGAGGCCGACCTGACGGGCGGCGACGTCACCATGCGCTCGCGGGACATCGGCGTCACCGTCGAGGGCCGGCTGGGCCCGGGCCTGCGCTGCCCGGAGGCCGACTGGATCCTCTACGGCCGCCGGGGCGAGAGCACCGTACGCACCCTGATCCGCGCCCACGGCAGGATGCGGCTGCATCCCGGCACGGACATCCGGCTGCGGCTGGACACGGCCGCGGCCGAACCGCTCGCCGGACAGCTGCGCCGGCTCGGCGTCGACGCCGCCCGGCCCCTGTTCGCGCTCAGCTGCCCCCAGTTCCTGCTGCACCGCAGCGCGGGCGCCGTCCTGGCCCGCTGACCCTCCGCCCGAACCCGAGCCGACTGGGAGCCGCCATGGTGACCGAGTCCACCCGCACGACCACGACCACGACCACGGCACCGGCGGATGAACTCCGGTCCCCTGCAGAGGCGTTGCGGGCCGACGCCGCCCTGATGGAGAGCTACGCCCGCCGGCTGACCGCCACGGCGGCCACGCTCGCCGGCTGCCCGGCGGCAGCCGACCGGAGCCGCCCGGCCCTGACGCGGCAGGCCGGCGCCTGCGTCACCGCTGCGGCACAACTGCGCGCCGCCGCCGACGCGTTGGAGGCACACGCGCGCGCCGGGAACTGAGCCTCGGCGGACGGCCGTCCGGACGTCGGCCACGCTCCGGCCGAGCGCTCGGTGACCTGCACTGGACGGTGCAGGACGGGACCGGGCCCCTCCTCGGGGCGGCGGCGCGGCGGCGGACGATCACTCGGCGACCCGGTCGTGCAGGGCGCGCCCCCGCCGCCACACCGGTCGCGTGGACGTCCGGGTCCCGGTCCTGGTTGATGGCGAACGCCCACTGCACACGGTGGGTGCGGGAGTGGCACGCCCCGGTGCACCGGGTGAGCCGGCGGGCCCCGGACGCGCTGCGGCGCGCCGCCGACGCCCTCCCGGCCGGGCGCGGCGTGCGCCTCCACCCGGAGGGCGGCCTGTCCCGGCACCGCACCCCACGCGCCCGCCCGGCCGGCTGAAGTCCGGTGTCGTGCGGCACGCGGACGCCCACCGGTCTCCTCAGGGGGCCGCGCCAAGCAGCCGGCCGGCTGCTTCACGGCCCCCTTGCGCCGCACCCGCGTCCACGTCCACGTCGGCCCTGCCCTCCGGCTCGACGTCTGAGAACGGCCGCCGGACGAGCCGGAGCGGGCCCTCGCCAAGTCCTGGTCGCGGGCGGCACGGACGCCGGTCACCGGTGCGGACCCGGCCGGGACGGACGGACCGGGCTGACGCGGCGCCGGCGACGTCCGGGCGTCCGGCGGTTCCAGGCAGCCGACTTCCCGGGCAACCGAGTTCGGACAGCCGCGTTGTCAGCCGACCGCGTTGTCCGGCATCCGGGTTTTCAGGCATCCGGGTGGAAGGCCGCCCTCTGTGCGGGCCGAACGAGTCGTGGCGGCCCGCAACCTCCTCGCGCGGCCCGAATAATCACGCTCTATGCAGCTCGTGACAGCACGTGGCCCCGCGCGGCGCGCCCCGGTGGCCGTGACCGGACTGGGACTGGTCACCCCGGCCGGCATCGGTCGGGAAGCGACCTGGGCGGGCCTGACCGCCGGAGTGTCCACCGCCGCCCCCGACGCCACCCTGGACGGGCTGCCCGTCGCCTTCTCGTGCCAGGTGCCGGGCCTCGACGCGGCCGGGCGGCTCGGCCACCGGCTCGCCCGCCGTCTCGACCGGTTCACCACCTTCGCCCTGCTCGCCGCCCGCGAGGCTGTCGCCGACGCGCGCCTTGCCCCGGGTGACTGGGACGCGCCCCGCGTCGGCGTGATCATGGGCGTCGGCACCGGATCCATGCAGAGCTGGCAGGCCGAGTTCGACCGCCTCGCCGGTCACGTCCCCGAACGTGTCTCCCCGCTGGCCCTCCCGCGCAGCGTGCCGAACATGGCCGCCGCCGAGATCGCGCTCGACCTCGGCGCGCAGGGCCCCAACATGGTCGTCAGCACCGCCTGCGCCTCCGGCACCAGCGCGATCGGCCTGGCCCGGGACTGGCTGCTGTCCGGTTTCTGTGACGTCGTACTCGCGGGTGGCAGCGAGTCGGCCCGGCTGCGGATGACCGCCGCCTGCTTCGCCCAGATGCGCGCACTGTCCCGGCGCGCCGACAGCCCCGAGACGGCCTCCCGTCCGTTCGACCGGGACCGCGACGGCTTCGTCCTCGGCGAGGGCGCGGCCGTGCTCGTCCTGGAGCGCACGGCCGACGCCCGCGCCCGGGGCGTACGGCCCGACGCGCTCCTCGCCGGTTTCGGCGCGTCCTGCGACGCCCACCACGTCACCGCCCCGCACCCGGACGGCGACGGCGCCGCCCGAGCCCTCGCAGCCGCCCTCGCCGACGCCGGACTGGCCCCCGAGGACATCGACCACGTCAACGCCCACGGCACGAGCACCCCGCAGGGTGACGCCGCCGAGCACAACGCGCTGCACCAGGTCTTCCGCCGACCGCCGCCCGTCACCGCGGTCAAGGGCACCCTCGGGCACGCCATCGGCGGCGCCGGCGCCATCGAAGCCGCCTGCACCGTGCTCACCCTGCACCACCAGCTGATCCCACCCACGGCCAACCTGGACACGCTCGACGCGGACATGGAGCTGGACGTCGTCACGAAAGTGCCCCGGCCGCAGCGGATGCGGGCCGCCGTCAGCAACTCCTTCGGCTTCGGCGGCCAGAACGCCGTGCTCGCCCTCACCGTCGTCGACTAGCCGCCCCGCGCCCCGGAAGGTGTCCATGTCCTCGCAGTCCACCCCTCTGACCGGCGGCGCCCGGTCCTGGCCCACCGGCGAGCAGCTCATGATCGGCGTCTTCGTCGCCGTACCGTTCCTCGCGCTGCTCGCCGCCGTGCCGCTGGCCTGGCGGCACGGCCTGAGCCCCCTCGACCTCGCACTCGCCGTGGCCTTCTACCTGATCAGCGGACTCGGCATCACCGTCGGCTTCCACCGGCACTTCACCCACGGCTCGTTCAAGGCCCGCCGCCCGCTCAGCATCGCGCTCGCGCTCGCCGGCAGCCTCGCCGTGCAGGGGCCGCTGCTCACCTGGGTCGCCGACCACCGCAAGCACCACAGGTTCTCGGACCGCGAGGGCGATCCGCACTCGCCCTGGCGGTACGGACACTCGCCCCGCGCCGTGGCCAAGGGCATGCTCTACGCCCATCTCGGCTGGCTCTTCGAGACCGAGCACGCCTCGCCCCGCACCTACGCCCCCGACCTCGTGCGCGACCGCGCCCTGATGCTGGTCTCGCGGCGCTTCGGCGTCCTGGTCCTCGCCTCGCTCGCGCTGCCCGCGCTGCTGGGCGGCGCCCTGACCCGCTCCTGGCAGGGCGCGCTCACCGCCCTGTTCTGGGCCGGACTGGTCCGGATCTGCGTGGTCCACCATGTGACCTGGTCGGTCAACTCCGTCTGCCACGCGGCCGGTTCACGCCCGTTCCGCAGCCGGGACCGCTCCGGCAACGTGTGGTGGCTGGCGCCGCTGTCGCTCGGCGAGTCCTGGCACAACCTCCACCACGCCGACCCCACCAGCGCCCGGCACGGTGTCCTGACCGGACAGCTCGACGCCAGCGCCCGCCTCATCCGCTGGTTCGAACGCCTCGGCTGGGCCTACGACGTGCGCTGGCCCGACCGGCGCCGGATCGACGCCCGCACGAAGGAGCAGTCGGGCTGACCGCCCGGTCAGCGCATCCGGTCGGCCGCGCCCCCGCCGCCGCGCGAACGCCTCCTCGCCACGGCCTCCCCGGCGAGCGGCCGCACCGAGAGGCTGACGCCGGCCTCCTCCGCGAACCCGTCGCGGCGCATCAGCTCGGCGGCGGCGGTGACCTCGACCTCGGTCACCGGATGTACGACACGGACGCCATGCGCTGCACCGGCTCGTCGCCGTCGCCGGGCGTCGTGGAAACCTCCTTCTGGGGACGGTATTTCGCGGCAGAGGTCCGCTCCGGCCTCCCACGCGGCCGGTCCCGCGGTCGCGCGCTGCCGCCCGGCCGCCTCCCGCGCCGCCGTCAGGGCTTGCGGGCCACACCCGCGAACACCGGCTGCACCTCGCGCACCCGCATCCCCGGCTCGGGACGCCAGCCGGTGGCCGGCACGACACCGGGCTCGTACAGCTCCAGCCCGTCGAAGAAGCGTGTCACCCCGGCGTGCGAACGCGCCCGGACCGGTGTGCCGCCGGAGCGGTAGACGGCCTCGATCCGCGCCCACACCTCGGGGTCGAACTCGGCGCTCACATGGGACAGCATCAGATGGCTGCCGGACGGCAGCGGCTCCAGCAGGGTCCGGACGACGTGGTAGGCCTCCCGCTCGTCCGGGACGAACGGCAGCAGCGCGATCAGCGACAGACCCACCGGCCGGCCCAGGTCCAGGTGCTCGCGCGCGTACTCCACGATCCGCTCCGGCTCGCGGACGTCGGCGTGCAGACAGGCGGTACGGCCCTCCCGGGCGCCGTGGAGCAGGGCCTCGGCGTGCCGCAGCACGACCGGGTCGTTGTCCGCGTACACGACCCTGGTGCCCGGCTCGACCGCCTGCGCGACCTGGTGCAGATTCGGCTCGGTGGGGATCCCCGTGCCCACGTCCAGGAACTGGGCGACGCCCTGGCGGGCGACGTGCCGCACGGCCCGGTGTATGAACTCGCGGTTGGCCCAGGCCGTGTCCTTCACGCCGGGGAAGACCTCCAGCACGGCGCCGGCGGCCTCGGCGTCGACGGGGTAGTGGTCCTTGCCGTCGAGGAACCAGTCGTACATCCGGGCGGGGTGCGGCGTGCGGGTGGCGATCCGCTCCGGACTGAATCCCATGTCTGTCACGTCGGCTCTCCGTGAGGGTCGGGGGCGGGTGCCTCGTGGTGCCGGCGAACCTACCGGGGCGCGCGAACCGCCGTCCCCCGGCCGGACATTCCGGGACGGTCCCGCCCGCAGGGGCCGGGACCGGACAGGCACCGGGCCGGTATCGTGAGCGCGTGTACGCCACCCGGGTCTCGCGGTACGTGCAGGCGCCCCCGGCGGCCGTGTACCGGGCCCTGACCGATCCCGGCGCGCTCGCCGCCTGGCGGGTACCGGCCGGCATGACCGCCCGCGTCCACCGCTTCGACGCCCGGGAGGGCGGCACCTTCCGGATCTCCCTCACCTACGACGACGCGTCCGCCGCCGGCAAGTCCGGCGGACACACCGACACCTACCACGGCCACTTCGCCCGGCTCGTGCCGGGCGCACTGGTCGTCGAGGTCTTCGCGTTCGAGACCGGTGACGACACGCTGCACGGCACCATGACGATGACGACGACGCTCACCGCGGCGGGCGCCGGCACGCACGTGGAGATCCTGCACGAGGGCGTCCCCGACAGGATCCCCCGCGAGGCGAACGAACAGGGCACCCGGATGGCGCTCGACCACCTCGCCCGGCTGGTCGAGGGCCCCACGGACCCGGGCCGCCCGGTGCGGCGGGACGAGCGAGGGGAAAAGGGCCCGGAACGCGGAACCGGCGTGAGGGAAATACGGTCTTAAGGTGCGCGGACGGCCGGGATCGGGATGGTCGTCCCTTGACGGGGGGTTTGGCCACGCATGTCCGTTCGCAGTCGCACCACCCTGCTCACCGCCGTGGCCCTCACCGGCGGACTCACCCTGGCCGCCGTGACGCCCGCCCTCGCCGGAACCGACGCGAGCCGCACCACCCGCGCCGCCGCCGTGTCCGTCGCCCCGGGCGACCCGCGCAACGCCACCCAGCACGTGGCCGACTTCTACGGCGCCTACACCGACGCCCTGTGGGCCAGCGACGACACGTCAGCCAGCCCCGCCGCCGACGCGCTGCGCCGCTTCTACCTCTCCGCCGCCGCACAGCGGAAAGTCGCCGCCTTCGAGAAGAGGGAGCACGCCGACGGCATTCTGTTCGCCCAGGACGTGCCGGTGAAGTGGAACGTGACCCACACCGGTACCGGCGCGGGCCACGCCACCAGCCGGGTCACCCTCACCTGGCGCGACGCACAGCACCCGGAGGTCAGCCGGATCGACGTCCAGTCCGACCTGAAGACCCTGAAGATCACCGACCTGAAGGCGGTGCGCTGAGGCGGGGGGCGGCGGGGTCCGGCCGACGACAAGCCGGGGCGCGCGGTCCCGCTCCGCCCCACTCGGGGCGGGGCCCGCGCCCTCAACCGTGCCGGTGGGCGTCGCCGGCCGCCACCCGGCCGTGGTGCCGGCGTCGCTCGACCGCCGTACGGTGCAGGGCGATGAGCGCGGCGTCGTCGTCCAGCCGGCCGCCGACATGGGTGAGCAGATCCCGCCGCAGATGGTGCATCAGCGCCTCGGGGCTGTCGTCGGTCCACCGCGCGACCCGCTCGGCGAGCTGGTAGAACCGCCCGCGGGGGTCCCTGGCCTCCACCACCCCGTCGGTGTAGAGCAGCAGGGTGTCGCCCGGTTCGAAGGAGAAGACGTCCAGCGTGTGCTCGACGTCGTCGTGCACACCGAGCGGCGGTGACGGGTGCAGGCTCGGGACCGTGACGGCGTGCCCGGGGCTCAGCAGCAGGGGCGGCGGATGACCGCAGCTGGTCATCCGGGTCACCGGATCTCGGTCCGGGATCTCCACCAGCAGGGCGGTGGCGAACCGCTCGCCCGCCTCCTCGGGCGGGTCCAGGTCCGCCCCGTAGCGCGTGACGCTCTGCTCCAGCACATCAGCCAGGTCCGCGAGCGGCATGTGCCGGTGCGCGCTCTCCCGGAACGCGCCGAGCAGCAGCGCGGCCTCGCCGATGGCCGACAGCCCCTTGCCGCGCACGTCGCCGATCAGGACCCGCACCCCGTGCTCGTACCGGGTCACCGCGTACAGATCGCCGCCGATCTGCGCCTCGTCCTCGGCGGCGAGGTACAGCGAGGCGATCCGCAGCGGGCCGATCTGCTCGGGCAGCGGCCACATCAGCACGTGCTGGGCGGCCTCGGCGACCGTGCGGACCTGGGCCAGCTGGGCCTGCCGACGGTCGCGCAGGGCGCTGTAGGCCACCACCAGCACCACCAGCACCGCGAGCGTGATGATCTGCACGATGTGGTTCAGGGTGCTGATCCCGCCGTGCGTGATCCCGATCAGGATCTGCGCGGCCAGGGCCAGCGCCCCGATCGCCGCCGTGGTCCGGGGCCCGGCGAAGGACGGCGTGAGCGCGGGTGCGATCACCAGCGCCGGACCGAGGTGCACCCCGGCGGGTGTCCGCAGATCCGCCACCGTGATCACCACGATGAGCAGGATCGGGAGCAGCAGCAGCGCGGACGAGGACTGCCACGGCTGGCGTGCGCCCCCGCGTCTGGGCCCGGCGTTCATGCCTCCAGCGTGCTCTCACGCGGGACACGACGCACCTCACGGGGACGCACCTCACGGCGGATCAGCGGTTGACGGAGCGCATCCCCGCCTCGTCGTAGCGCTCGCCCGACACCGGCGGCAGCTCCGCGTCGATGCGGGCCAGGTCGTCCTTGCTCAGCTCGATGTCGACGGCACCCGCGTTCTGCTCCAGGTACGTCCGCCGCTTCGTCCCCGGGATCGGCACCAGGTCCTCGCCCTGGGCCAGCACCCAGGCGATGGCCAGCTGGGCCGGGGTGACGTCCTTCTCGGCCGCGATCTCCTTGACCTTTTCGGCCAGCCGCAGGTTCGCGTCCAGGTGGGCGCCCTCGAACCGCGGGTTGTTGCGCCGGAAGTCGTTCTCGTCCAGCTCCTGCGGCGAGGTGAAGCGGCCCGCGAGGAAGCCGCGGCCGAGCGGGGAGTACGGCACGAAGCCGATGCCCAGCTCCCGGCAGGTGGGCAGCACCTCGGCCTCCACGTCCCGCGTCCACAGCGAGTACTCGCTCTGCACGGCGGTGACGGGGTGCACGGCGTGGGCCCGGCGGATGGTCTGCGCGCTCGCCTCGCTCAGCCCGATGTGGCGCACCTTGCCCTGCTGCACCAGCTCGGCCAGCGCGCCGACCGTCTCCTCGATGGGCACGTTCGGATCGACCCGGTGCTGGTAGTACAGGTCGATGTGGTCGGTGCCCAGCCGCTTCAGCGAGCCGTGCACCGACTCCCGGACGTGCTCGGCGGAACCGTCCTGCCGGCCGATCGTGCTCATGTCGCCCGGCACGGCGTCGTCCATCCGGTAGTTGAACTTCGTCGCGAGCACGTACTCGTCGCGGTGGCCCCGGATCGCCTCGCCGACCAGCGACTCGTTGGTGAGCGGGCCGTAGAGCTGGGCGGTGTCGAGGAAGTCGATCCCCAGCTCCAGGGCGCGCCGGATGGTGGCGACGCCCTCGGCCTGGTCGGTGGAGCCGTAGAAGGCGGACATGCCCATGCATCCGAGACCGATGGCCGACACCTGGAGGTTCCGCAGACTGCGCTTGTGCATGGGGGTCCTTTCCCGCACGATCGGTCGTCATCGCGTACGGCACACCGGTGCGGTCACCCGCGTGCCCCACGTCGGCGACGCTACGAGCTGGAGCGCGCTCCAAGTCAAGCAACGCTCCGCGCCCGGTCAGGAATCCAGCCGTACCGGCAGCTCGTACAGGTCGTTCTGGGTGACCACCGGCTTGTTGCGCAGCTCGCCGGCCGGGACCGCCAGATCCAGGCGCGGGAACCGGGCGTAGAGCGCGGGCAGGGCCACGCCCGCCTCCAGCCGGGACAGGGCGGCACCGGGGCACACGTGCGGACCGTGGCCGAAGGAGATGTGCCGGTTCGCCGGCTCCCGGGTGATGTCGAACTCCCCGGCGCTCGGGCCGTGCGCCCGCTCGTCCCGGCCGATCGCGCCGTACGACACGATCAGCGCGTCCCCGGCCGGAAGCACCGTGTCGCCGACCGGGACGTCCTCGGTCGCGAAGCGGATCAGAACGTGCGAGGTCGGGGTGGAGTAGCGCAGGGTCTCCTCGATCACCGCGGACCAGTCGGCCCCGCCGGACAGCACCAGGGCGCGCTGGTCGGGGTGGGCGGAGAGGTTGACGACGGCGTTCACGATCAGGGAGATCGTCGTCTCGTGGCCCGCCGCGACCATCAGCTGGAGGGTGGAGACGATCTCGTCGTCGGTGAGGTGGTCGCCGTCCTCGGAGGCGAGGACCAGGGCGCTGGTCAGGTCCTCGCCGGGCTCGGCCCGCTTGGCCGCCACCGTCTCGGACATGATCCGCGCCAGCTCGGTCAGCGTCGCGATGACCTCCTCGGGCGGGGTCTGCGTCGAGAAGAACTTCTCGAACAGCACCTTCAGCCGGGGCAGCCGTGCCTCCTCGATGCCCATGAGGTCGGCGATGACGTACATCGGCAGCGGGTAGGCGAACGCCGCCTTGAGGTCGACGACCTCCCCGCCCCCGGGCAGCGCGTCCAGCAGGTCCCGGGCGAGCTTCGCCACGCGCTCGCGCATCCGCTCCACCCGGCGCGGGGTGAGCGCCTGCGCCACCAGGGTGCGCAGCCGGCGGTGGTCGGCGCCGTCCGCGGTGAGCATGGACCGGCCCGGGTTGGCGAGCCCGATCAGCGGCCAGTCCGCGGGGATCTCGCCGCGCTGCCAGGCACCCCACACATTGATGTCCTTCACCAGGCGCGGGTCGGTGAGCAGCGCCTTGGCCTCGGCGTGCCGGGTGACGGCCCACACCGGGACCCCGCCCGGCAGCTCCACGGTGGCGAGCGGGCCGGCCGCGCGCAGCGCCGCGCTCTCGGCGTCCAGGTCGGTGACGAAGGGGTCCAGGGCGATCCGCGGTGCTTCGGTACCGGTCGTCATCGTGACGTGCCTCCCAGGGCGGGGTGAGCAGGGCAGGAGTGCGGCGTGCGGCCGCGGGCGGTACTCAGGGGCGGTACGTGGCGGTACGGGGGCGTCGTGCGCGGGGTCAGAGGGCCGCCGGTACGGGAGTGAACCGGACCGGCAGCTCGGTCAGCCCCCGCAGCCACGGCGAGGGCCGGCGGGTGAGGTCCTCGGCGGGCACCGCCAGGTCGATGTCCGGCAGCCGGTCCAGGACGACCTCGATGCCGGTACGGGCGATCACCTCGGCGATCTCCTGCGCGGGGAACGGACAGCGGTGCTCGCCGTGGCCGAAGGAGAAGTGCGCGTTGTTGCCGCCGGTCAGCTCGGAGGCATCGGTGCGCACCTGCGGGTCGGAGTTGGCGCCCTGGAGTCCCAGCAGCAGCAGATCGCCGGCCCGGACGGGGCGGCCGCCGAGGTGGGTGTCGCGGGAGGCCCAGCGGCCCGCCACGTTCTGCGTGGGCGTGTCCTCCCACAGCACCTCGTTCATCGCCTCGGCGACACTGTGCCGCCCGCCGAACAGCGAGGCCGCGAACCGGTCGTCGGTCAGCATCAGGCGCAGCGAGTTGCCGATCCAGTCGGCGGACGGCTGGTGCCCGGCCGCCATCATCACCATCAGGTCCTGGGTGATCTCCTCGTCGCTGAAGCCGCTGTCGTCGGCCAGCATTCGGGAGACCACGTCCTGCGCCGGCTCCTTCTTCCGGTCGGCGATCAACTGCCCCATGGAAGCGGCCAGATGAGCCTGTCCGGCAAGGGCCCGCTCGCGGCCGTCGATCATGTCGTTGAGGGCGGTTACCAGGCCGGGCCCATCTTCGTCGGGGAAGCCGTAGAGCCGGGCGAGGACGCGCACGGGCAGGAGCATCGCGTACTGGGCCACCAGGTCGGCCGCGCCGGCCGTGCACAGCGCGTCGATCAGCTCGTCCGCGAACCGCTCGGCGTGCCGCCGCAGTTCGAAGGGATCCACCGCCTCCAGGGCGTTGCTGATCATCGCGGCGCGCTGCCGGTGCCGTTCGCCGACGGTGTACAGGATCGACGGCTGCCTGCGGCCGATCATCGGCAGCAGCGGCCAGTCGGCGGGGATGTGCTCCCACTGGTTCCACAGGTCGGAGTCCCGGCTGAACAGCACCGGATCGCCCGTGACCTGGTGCAGTTCGCGATAGCCCAGTACCAGCCAGGCCGGGACGTCACCGTCGAGCAGCACCGGGACGACGGCGCCGTGGTCGCGCCGCATCTCCCGGTACAGGCGGGCGGGTTCGGTCTGGAACCGGGGGCCGCCCAGGGGGACGGCGTCGGGGTGGGTCACACGAACTCCCGTCGGGGCAGGTCCGCCCGGGCGGCCGGGTCGGCGTACCGGTTCTTCACGTGCTGCACCAGCGTGATCAGCGTCTGCTTGCCGGAGGCGCGGGAGCGGGCGTCGCAGTCGACCAGCGGCACCTGCGGGTCGAGGTCGAGGGCCTCGCGCACGTCCTCGCCGGCGCGGACGGGCCCGCCGAAGTCGTTGCAGGCCACGATGAACGGCGTGCCGTGGTGCTCCAGCCGGTCGATGGCGTACCAGGAGTCGTCGATCCGCCGGGTGTCGACGAGCACCACCGCGCCCAGCGTGCCGGAGAACAGCCGGTCCCACAGGAACCAGAACCGCTCCTGGCCCGGCGCGCCGAACAGGTACAGCACGTTGCGGGCGTCGAGGGTGATCCGGCCGAAGTCGAAGGCGACGGTGGTGGCGGACTTCCCGCGCACCTGCCGGGTGTCGTCCACGTACTCGCCGGCCTGGGTCATGGTCTCCTCGGTGCCGAGGGGGCGGATCTCGCTGACCGAGCGGACCAGGGTGGTCTTGCCCACGCCGAAGCCGCCCACGACGACGATCTTGAAGCCGTGGTCGGCGGTGGCACCCAACGGGGTGCGCGCGTCAGAGATTGCGGAGTCCAACGAGCACCTGCTCCAGGATGTCGGGATCGGTAATGGCCGGTCTGCGCGGGTGCCGGGCGCTGACGCGGCCGGCGGCCAGCAGGTCGGACAGCAGCACCTTGGTGATGCCCACGGGCAGCTTCAGCTCGGCGGCGATCTCCACCACCGAGGTGGGGAACTCGGTCATCCGCAGGATCGCCACGTGCTCCGACTGCATCCCGGTCACCGGGCCCGACTCGGCGACCACGAGGGTGACCAGGTCGAAGGGGCTGTCGGGGTCGGTCCGGCTGCGCCCCTGCGTGAGGGTGTACAGCCGGTCGGGCGCGTCGTTTCGGCCCGGACGGTTCATCCCCGTACCGCTGGTCATGAGGTGCGGGGCAGAGCGGTCAGGTGCTCGCCGAGCTGCTCCACGAGTTCGGTCATGTGGTGCCCGACGACGCCCGCGTCCGCGTCCTCCGTGGTGACGACGGCCAGATGGGCGCCGGCGCCCGCCTCCACGATGAACAGCACACCGCCGTAGAACTCGGTCATCGCCGAGCGCACGCCTCCGCTGCCGTCGCCGAACTCGACGGACGCCCCGTGCGACAGCGACTGGATCCCGGCGGCGATCGCGGCGAGCTGATCGGCCTGATCGACGCTCAGTTCCGGGCTGCGGCACAGCTTGAGACCGTCCCGGGACAGCACGAGCGCGTGCCGCGCCCCCGGGGTCCTGTCCAACAGGCCCTCCAGGAGCCAGGTGAGCGTGTCGTCGGCGGTGGTCGGGCCGGTCATGAAGTGGTGTCGCCTTCCGGGTGCGCGTGCGGATGGGAGGGGGCGGCGGGGCCGTCCGTGCCGGGGGTGCCGTGGGCACCACCGGCGTGACCGCCCGGCGTGCCGTCGGGCGGCGCGCCGTCGGTCCGGCTGCCCGACGCGACGCCGTGCGCGGACGGGGCCGGCCCGGCGGTGCGGGTGGCACGGGCGGTGCCCTGCCGGGCGCCGCCCGCGCCCCGCTCCCCAAGCGTCGCGTCGGTGGCGTCGGCTGCGCCTCGCTCCTGAGGCGCAGCCTGCGCGGCGCCGGGCGAGCGGCCGCCGAGGACCTCGTCCTGGGCGTCGTCGTGCCGGGCGTGGCCGACGGGGTGCGGCGCCGGTGTGCCGCCCCGCGATGGCGGGGTCGGACGGGTGCCGTCCGGACCGCTTGGCGCGCTGCCCGCGGCGGCCTCCCGCGACGCACCGTGCTGCGCCGCGGGGGCGGTGGCCTGGTGCGGCGCCGGTGGAGCCGTACCGGGGGGAGAGGGGACGGGAGCGGCCGAGGACGGGGGAGTCGGCCCGGCGGTGGCGGGGCGGGTGGCCGACGGCGGGATGCCGGCGTCGGCCGGGTGGGAGGCCGGGGCGTCCGGTACGTCCGTCGCGGCCGTGGCCGGGCGGACCGCCCGGCGGAAACTGCTGAAGCGGGCGGCGCGCGCCCTGCCCGTGCCGGGGTCGGTGGTCGCGGGCCGGAGGGCGTCGTCGGGGGTGGGAGCGGGTATGGCGCTGTCGGCCGTCGGGCGGGGCGTGTCCGTGCCGGGCGCCGGCCGCGTGGTGTGGGAGCGGGTGCGTTCGGCCTGGGCCAGGGTGTGGCCCCGGCGGCGCTTGGGCAGGCCGGAGGGGCCCGGTTCCGTGGTGGGTGCGGCGGCGGGCTCGTGGACCGGGGCGGCATCGGCAGAGGCGGGTGCCGGTGTCGGGACCCGCTCGCGCGGCGTCGCCGCCGGTGTCCCGGCGGGCACGGAGCTGGTGAGGATGTCCTGCGGGATGAGCATCAGCACACCCGTGCCGCCCCGCGCGGACGGGCGGAACGACACCTTCAGGCCGTGCTTGCGGGCGAGCCGGCCGACCACGGCGAGCCCGAGCCGGGTACCGGTCAGGCCGCCCAGCTCGGAGACGTCACCGGACACCGCCCGCTCGGCGCGGCGCAGCTGCACCTCGCCCATCACCAGACCGCTGTCCTCCACGGACACGATGACCCCGGCCGGCACCTGTTCGACGTAGACGTGCACCTCCGCCGTCGGCGGCGAGAAGTTCGCGGCGTTGTCCAGGAGTTCGGCCAGCGCGTGCATCACGCCCTCGGCGGCGTGCCCGGCCACGGCGGCCTCGCTGACCGAGTGCACCCGCACCCGGCGGTAGCCGGCGATCCGGCCCATCGCGCCGCGCAGGATCGACTCCATCCCGATCGGCCGCGCCCACCGGCGCCCCGAACGCGCTCCGGTCAGCACGGCGACGGAGTCGGCGAGCCGGCCCGCCTGGGCGGTGCGGTGGTCCAGATGGAGGAGGTCGGCGAGGACGTCCTCGTCGGAGTGCCGGTCCTCCATCGCGCGCAGATCGGCCAGCGTGGCGGTGGCGAGCGCCTGCATCCGGCCCGCGGCGCCGGACGTCGCGGCGATCGCCGTGTCCCGCTCGCGCCGGGTCCGCTCCAACTCGGCCGTCAGCCGCGCGTTCTCCCCGCGCAGCCGGTCCGTCTCCCGCCCGCTCTCCCGCTCCAGCCGCGCCCGGTCGGCCTCGAACGTCTCGGTCAACTCCGCCCGCTGCCGGGCGAGTTCGTCGATGAGCCGCTGTTGCTCCTGGCGGGCCTCCTCGGTCGTGCGGGCCTGCTGCTGCAGCAGGCGCCCGAGGTCCCGGGTCACGGTGTCCAGCCGGTGCCGCAGTCCGCGCGTGGTGCGCCGCGCGTGCGCGGCCATGGCGACCGCCGCGCTGAAC
The DNA here is from genome assembly GCF_055584345.1 of Streptomyces sp. NPDC104106. Classification (NCBI taxonomy): domain Bacteria; kingdom Bacillati; phylum Actinomycetota; class Actinomycetes; order Kitasatosporales; family Streptomycetaceae; genus Streptomyces; species Streptomyces sp. NPDC104106. The sequence goes on along the minus strand of NZ_JBVJMF010000006.1, from coordinate 179,518 downwards.
AGGACCGCCGCCGCGCCCGCACCCCAGGCCAGCGGGGTGCGCACCGAACCGGGAGCCGCCGCCACCGCCGCGAGGACCGCGAGAGCCGACAGCGCACCGGTCACGGCGAGGACGGAGAGGAAGATACGGAGGGAGGGTCGGTCGCCGGCATGCGTGGGCGGGGTCATCGGTCCGGTCTGGTCCTCGCGGCAGAGAACGGGCATGGGGGCTGGCGGAAACGGTCGGATGGTGATACGTGACACACGGTGGTCAAGTGACGGTCACTATACGAGAGTTCGTAATCGAAAAAGAAAGGTTCCGCGTTTGTGCCGTGAAGTGCGCGGTCATTTCCGTGCGTTGGACGCGAACCGGAAGACCGGGGCACTCGGGGTCCATGCGGACGACCGGTGTTGCACAGGGGCCCGCTCGCAAGGACGCAACCGGGGCCCCGCGGGTTGCCTCGCGGACCTGGATTTCCGCGTCGTGGAGCTGTGGGTCTTTTCATACCCCCGCGCTTCCGCAATGGATCTTGACGCCCGCCTCCCGGGTCGCTGAACTGTCACCGACCGGGCCTCACCGCCACAGAGGCCCACACCGGGGGAGGGACCGGGCATGCACGGCGTGACCCGTACCGAGGGGGTAGGCCGACCGGGAGAGATCAGCACATCTATACGATGGCGCCTGAAAAGGGCGGATGTCAGGAAAACGCCTCGCGTGGCGGCGACGCCGGAAGCGCGGCGGAAGGGGCGATGTGCATGACGGGGGAGTCGAAGGCGATGGGCTGCCGTGTCTCATGACGACTGAAGGGCGCATCGAGGCATGCCGCTCCCTGCTCGCCCGCCTCGCGCGGTTCACCGGGCGCACCCTGCGCGGCGAGTGGCACGCGATCGTCATCGAGCCGGTCCAGCGCCTCGCGCGCCGCGGCTTGTCCGGACTGCTGCTGGCGTTCGTCGCCGCGTTCGGCGTGGTCTTCTTCCACGGCGTCGCCCAGCACCCGCTCGGCGCCCTCTGGGTGACCCGGCTCGGCGGCGTCAAGGCCGAACTGCCGCTCTGGCTGGAGCTGCTGCGCACCCCGGTGTCGCTGTACGTGCCGGCGCTCGACCTGCCGGTGTGGGCGGGCATCACCCAGCTGTTCCTCGCCTTCGCCTGGGCGGAACTGACCCTGGGCCGGGCCCGGACGCTGGTGATCGCCTACGCCACCACGCTGGGCGGCACGCTCACCGCCCGCCTGATGATCGCGATGGGCCCCGGCTGGGGCGGTCTCGGGCTGCCACCCGAGACCGCCCATGTGCTGGACACCGGGCCGTCCGCGGCCGTCGTCGGCCTGTTCACGTACCTCGCGGTGATCAAACGCGCTCCGGTGGTGTTCACGCTCACCGGCGGCTCGATGGTCTGGGAGTCCGTCGCCATTCCGAACCTGGCCGGCCGCGAGCATCTGATCGCGGTGGGCACGGCGATCGTGCTCGGGCTGCTGCACGGCCGCCGCGAGCGGCTGTGGGCGCGGCTCCGCTCCCTGCTTCCCGGCCGGCACCGGCTGCTCCCCACCCACGTCCCGCACCCCGCCCCGGCGATCCCCCCGACGCCGCCGGCCCCCGGCCCCACCGCGGCCCCTGGCCCCACCGCTGCGCCCCACCGCACCGAGGACCCCGACCTCGGGGGCTCCGTACCGGAGTCCACCCAGGCCCCTGGGCTCACCCCAGCCCCCACTCCCGCGCAGCCCCGGACGGTGCCCGCGCCCGCGCGGGCCGAGCGGCGCGGGGACGCGGCGATGACGTCCCTGGAGCACTGACCGCACTGACCGGCGGCGTATGTCCACCGGTCCCGCTGTGGCGTCGGACACCCCGGCGGTGTGACGGTTTCCGCACGTCGAGTCCCGGGGAACCCCCTAGGGTTGCCGCGAGATACGGCAGGGCGTGGCTGACACCGTGGTGTTCGTCGCCGGCAGGCAGCTGAAGGGAATCCAGGATGTTCCGCAAGGTGCTGGTCGCCAACCGTGGAGAGATCGCGATCCGCGCGTTCCGGGCGGGCTATGAACTCGGCGCGCGCACCGTCGCCGTGTTCCCGCACGAGGACCGCAACTCGTTGCACCGGCTGAAGGCCGACGAGGCGTACGAGATCGGGCAGCCGGGACATCCGGTGCGGGCCTACCTCTCCGTCGAGGAGATCGTGGCGGCCGCCCGCCGGGCGGGCGCCGACGCCGTCTACCCCGGGTACGGCTTCCTGTCCGAGAACCCCGAGCTGGCCCGCGCCTGCGAGGAGGCGGGCATCACCTTCGTCGGGCCCAGCGCGGCGATCCTGGAGCTGACCGGCAACAAGGCCCGCGCGGTCGCCGCGGCCCGCGCCGCCGGCGTACCCGTGCTCGGCTCCTCGCAGCCCTCCACCGACGTGGACGAACTGGTGCGCGCAGCCGAGGAGATCGGCTTCCCCGTCTTCGTCAAGGCGGTCGCGGGCGGCGGCGGGCGCGGTATGCGGCGGGTGGAGGAGCCCGCTCAGCTGCGCGAGTCGATCGAGGCCGCCTCCCGTGAGGCCGCCTCCGCCTTCGGCGACCCGACCGTCTTCCTGGAGAAGGCCGTCGTGGACCCGCGCCACATCGAGGTGCAGATCCTCGCCGACGGCCAGGGCGACGTCATCCACCTGTACGAGCGCGACTGCTCCCTCCAGCGCCGCCACCAGAAGGTCATCGAGCTGGCGCCCGCGCCCAACCTCGACCCGGAGCTGCGGGAGCGGATCTGCGCCGACGCCGTCCGCTTCGCCCGGGAGATCGGCTACCGCAACGCGGGCACCGTGGAGTTCCTGCTCGACCCCGCCGGCAACCACGTCTTCATCGAGATGAACCCGCGCATCCAGGTCGAGCACACGGTGACCGAGGAGGTCACCGACGTCGACCTGGTCCAGGCCCAGCTGCGCATCGCCGCCGGCGAGACCCTCGCCGACCTCGGCCTCGCCCAGGACACCATCACCCTGCGCGGCGCCGCCCTGCAGTGCCGTATCACCACCGAGGACCCGGCCAACGGCTTCCGCCCGGACACCGGCCGGATCAGCGCCTACCGTTCCCCGGGCGGCTCCGGCATCCGGCTGGACGGCGGCACCACCCACGCCGGTACGGAGATCAGCGCGCACTTCGACTCGATGCTGGTCAAGCTCACCTGCCGGGGCCGGGACTTCCCGGCCGCCGTGGGGCGCGCGCGGCGCGCCGTCGCCGAGTTCCGCATCCGGGGTGTCGCCACCAACATTCCCTTCCTCCAGGCCGTCCTCGACGACCCCGACTTCCAGGCGGGCCGGGTCACCACCTCGTTCATCGAGCAGCGCCCGCATCTGCTCACAGCCCGCACCTCGGCCGACCGCGGCACGAAGCTGCTCACCTATCTCGCCGACGTGACGGTCAACAAGCCGCACGGCGAGCGCCCCGACCTGCTCGACCCGGTCACCAAGCTGCCCGCGCTCCCGGCCGGCGAGCCACCGGCCGGCTCCCGCCAGCTGCTGGCCGACCTCGGCCCAGAGGGCTTCGCCCGCCGGCTGCGCGAATCGCCGACCATCGGCGTCACCGACACCACCTTCCGCGACGCCCACCAGTCCCTGCTCGCCACCCGGGTGCGCACCAAGGACCTCCTCGCGGTCGCCCCGGTCGTCGCCCGCACCCTGCCGCAGCTGCTGTCCCTGGAGTGCTGGGGCGGCGCGACGTACGACGTGGCGCTGCGCTTCCTCGCCGAGGACCCGTGGGAGCGGCTGGCCGCGCTGCGCGAGGCCGTGCCCAACATCTGCCTGCAGATGCTGCTGCGCGGCCGCAACACCGTCGGCTACACCCCGTACCCGACCGAGGTGACCGACGCCTTCGTGCAGGAGGCCGCCGCCACCGGCATCGACATCTTCCGCATCTTCGACGCCCTGAACGACGTCGGCCAGATGCGGCCCGCCATCGACGCCGTCCGCGAGACCGGCACCGCGATCGCCGAGGTCGCCCTGTGCTACACGGCCGACCTCAACGACCCGGGCGAGCGGCTCTACACCCTCGACTACTACCTGCGCCTGGCCGAGCAGATCGTCGAGGCGGGCGCGCACGTCCTCGCGGTCAAGGACATGGCCGGCCTGCTGCGTGCCCCGGCCGCCGCCAAGCTCGTCTCCGCGCTGCGCCGCGAGTTCGACCTGCCCGTGCACCTGCACACCCACGACACGGCCGGCGGCCAGCTCGCCACCTACCTCGCGGCGATCCAGGCCGGCGCCGACGCCGTGGACGGTGCCGTGGCCTCCATGGCCGGGACCACCTCCCAGCCGTCGCTGTCGGCCCTGGTCGCCGCCACCGACCACTCCGAGCGCCCCACCGGCCTGGACCTGCAGGCGGTCGGCGACCTGGAGCCGTACTGGGAGGGCGTGCGCAGGATCTACGCCCCGTTCGAGGCGGGACTCGCCTCCCCGACCGGCCGCGTCTACCACCACGAGATCCCCGGCGGCCAGCTGTCCAACCTGCGCACCCAAGCCGTCGCCCTCGGTCTCGGCGACCGCTTCGAGGACATCGAGGCGATGTACGCCGCCGCCGACCGCATCCTCGGCCGCCTGGTGAAGGTCACCCCGTCGTCCAAGGTGGTCGGCGACCTGGCCCTGCACCTGGTGGGCGCCGGGGTCTCACCGGAGGCGTTCGAGGAGACGCCCGACCGGTTCGACATCCCCGACTCGGTCATCGGCTTCCTGCGCGGTGAGCTGGGCACCCCGCCCGGCGGCTGGCCCGAGCCGTTCCGCACGAAGGCGCTCAAGGGCCGCGGCGCGCCCAAGCCCGCTCCCGAACTGTCCGCCGAGGACCGCGAGGGCCTGGCGAAGGACACCCGGGCGACGCTCAACCGGCTGCTGTTCCCGGGTCCGACGCGGGAGTTCGACGCCCACCGGCAGGCCTTCGGCGACACCAGCGTGCTGGACAGCAAGGCGTTCTTCTACGGCCTGCGGCCGGGCAAGGAGTACGCCGTCGACCTGGAGCCCGGCGTCCGGCTGCTCATCGAGCTGCAGGCGGTCGGCGAGGCCGACGAGCGCGGGATGCGCACGGTGATGTCCTCGCTCAACGGCCAGTTGCGTCCGATCCCGGTCCGCGACCGGGCGGCCGCCTCGGACGTGCCGGTCACCGAGAAGGCCGACCGCGCCAACCCGGGCCATGTGGCGGCGCCGTTCGCCGGTGTGGTGACCCTCGCGGTGGCCGAGGGCGACGAGGTCGCCGCCGGTGCCACCGTCGCCACCATCGAGGCCATGAAGATGGAGGCCACCATCACCGCCCCGAAGGCGGGCCGGGTCTCCCGGCTGGCCATCAACCGCATCCAGCAGGTGGAGGGCGGCGACCTGCTCGCCGAGCTGGCCTGAACCACCCGTGCGCCGTGGCCGGGACCCGGCCGCGGCGCACGCCCCGCCCGCGCGGCTACAGCCGGCCGAGCGGCTCCCGGAGCCGGGCGAGCAGCAGGTTCGGGTCCTTGCGGGTGTAGTACGCGTTGTTCGGTACGTAGACGGTGCGGCCCAGTACGGCCACGGAGGCCGGGTTGGACAGTCCCTCCCGCTGGGTGAGGGCGACCGTGTGCGTGCCGTCACGGTGCACGAGCACGACCTCGTTGGCCTTGTTCAGCGCGGCCACCACCGTGCGGCCGGCGCCGGGGAAGTCGAAGCCGCCGATGCCGTCCAGCCCGCTCGCCAGGGTCTCGGCCGGACCGGCGGAGCCGTCCGGACCGACCGGGATGCGCAGCAGCGTGCCGCGGTCGGTGTTGGACACCCAGACGGCGCCGCGGTGCACCTTGAGGCCGTTGGCGCCGATGCCGCCGGCGGACGACGTGGTCAGCGGCTTCAGCGGCGTCTGCCGGGCCCACGCCGTGGCCGGGCCGCCCTCCTGCGGGACACGCCAGACGGTGCCGAGCACCGAGTCGGCCGCGTACAGCACCTTGCGCCGCTCGTCGAGGGCCAGGCCGTTGGGGTAGCCGTTCTTCGGCAGCCGGGCGATCTGCTCGGGTGCCTCGCCGGGGGCGAGCCGCCAGATGCCGGTCCTGCCGGTGCCCGTCGCGTAGTTGACGTACAGCGTGCCGTCGTGGGCGCGGGCGATGCCGGTCACGACGGCGTGGTGCACGAGCGGGGTGGCGGGCTGGGGGACGGCGGGGAGGGTCGCGCGGATGTGCGTCTGTCCGTCGGGCGTCACATGCGCGATCTGCCGGGCGAGGGCGAGGGTCAGGTCGGCGGAGCCGTCGCGTTCCAGCGCGATGTTCTCGGGCGTCTGCCCGGAGGCCAGGCCGAAGTGGTGGGCGATGCGGGCGTCGGTGACGACGGGCTCGCTGCCGGTGGGGGGCGCCGCCGCGATCAGGCCGAGCGCGAGCAGGGCCGTGGCGGCACCGGCATGGCGGGGGAGTAGGGGCATGTGACCTCTCTCGGGACGGCGCGCGGGCGCCGGTGTGCGGGGTCACACCACCATGCGGCGGCGCCGGCCGGCCCGGGCGGGAGCGGGGCCGCGGGATCGCCCGCGCGGCTCAGCACCCGCCGCCGTACGCGGCGCGCCCGGGTGACGGCCGGTGTGCCGGCCGTCACCCGGGCGTGGGGCCCGCCGGGTCAGTCCCAGAGCGGATAGTTCATGACCTGCTTGAAGGTGTCCGGCCGGGCGCCGGTGTAGCTCAGGCTGATGTTGGCGTAGCGCTCGAAGTGCGGGTGCTTCTTCCACATCTTCTCGCCGCTGAGCCGGATGACGACCGGGTACGCGCGGAAGGTCCCGGCCGCGCAGTACGGCTTGCAGTCGTTGACCATGTTCACGCCGACGGCCCTCGCCCCGTCCGGACCCCACGCGCTCCAGTGCAGTCCGGTCAGCCGGCTGTTGCCGTCGCCGCAGGCCAGGATGAAGTCGTCCGGGCGGACGTTGCGGTGGAAGAAGCAGTCGACGAGCACGGGTTGTCGCGCACGCGGCGTCGACGGTGCCGCCGCGGTCGGCGGACTGGCCGACGCCGTCGTCATCGCCGCTGCCAGCAGGGCACCTGCCGTCAGGGTCACCGCCGTTCCCACCACTGATCCGCGCATGGCCGCTCCCACCGTCGTGCTGTGTCCGACCGTGTCCACTCGACGCTACGACCGTACGGCCGTTTGCACCAGTCGCGCAGGTCGGGCCGCCTGTCAGCCGTGCCTGACGGTCAGGCCGTAGAAGGCGACCCGGGCGCCGGCGGTGGTGCTGTCCGAGGAGGACTGGTTGTAGGAACCGGCCTTGAAGTACTGCTTGTACTGCTGGAACGACGACGGGACGGCGTAGTGGGTGGTGCTGCCGTCGACCGTCAGACCGATCGTGTCGCCGCCGGAGACCGCGATGGTGTAGCTCCAGGTCTTCCCGATCGCAACATGTCCGACGGGGTGCGGGGTCTGGCCGCCGGACGGCGAGTTCTCGGTGCCGAGCACGATGTCGCCGTCTGCCCGGTAGTACAGCTCCAGCAGCGGCTTGGTGGAGGAGCCGCCGCTGCCGAGGTGGATCTGGCCCACGCACACGTTCTTCGTCACGGACACCACGCGCAGGGTCGCGCTCATCCGGTGCGAGCCGGACAACGGCCAGTCGGCGGGGCTGCCGTCGCGGTTCGTCTCGCGCAACTCGGAGCGCGCGTACCGGGAGTTGGGGGTGGTGACGCCCTTCTCCGGTGCCCAGAACGTCATCGCGCCGTCGCGGGTGTCTGTGTAGAAGTACGCGTCCTGGTAGCCGTTCGCGCCCTGGAGCCGGGACGAGGGGATGGTGGTCGGGTGGCCGGGGGAGCCGACGGGCTCCTGGAGTTCCCAGGCGGACAGGTCGAAGTTGCCGCCGGGGGCGACGTGCGGATCGGCGGCGGTCGCACCGGGGCCGCCGAGCAGGAGGAGGGCGAGGGCGAGGCCCGCGGTGGTCGGCACCGCGAGGAGCCGGGATCGGGTCATGGGGGTCCCTTCATCGGACCGGAACGCGATCGGCGTTCAGTATGATGAACGACGATCGCGTATCTGGTCGCCGGTGCCCCGTGAAGCTAGAGGTCTGAACCAAACACGTCAAGAGGTTCAGCAGGCGCCCTCGTCGGCCCACGGACCCCACTGCGAGGCGCCCGGCACCTCGTTCTGGGTCCACCACTTGGCCTTCCAGTTGTGGTTGCCGTACGACACCTCGTCACCCGCCGTGTACACCGACGTCGCACTCCACGCGGTCTTGCAGGAGGTGGGGGTCGGGGTCGGAGTCGGGGTGGGCGTAGTGGTCGGTGGGGTGACACCGGCGAACTGCACGGAGTACTTCGCGAAGTCCCAGTCGTTCTGCGCCACGCTGGAGCACGTCCCGGACGTGCGGCCGCCGTTGTCGGGCGGGGAGCACTGCCGGTCGCGGTTCAGGGACCAGAACGTGAAGCGGTCCATGTTGTGGCTCGTGGCGTAGTCCAGCACGGTCTGGAAGTCCGCCTGGGTGAAGTACTCGCCGGTGTCGCTGCGGCCGTTCATGCCGGAGAAGCCCTCGTGGGCGTACGCGGTCGCCTGGTCCCAGCCGAAGGTCGACTGCAGGATCGAGTTGAAGTTGGTCAGCGCGGCCGTCTGGCTCGCCGCCCCGCTGAAGCCGCCGTCGAACGGCATGATGGAGAAGTTGTTCGGGGTGAAGCCCTGGGACTTGGCCTCCAGGAGCATCTGCTTGCCGAACCAGCCGGTGCCGTCGGCGGTGCCCGCCGTCGTCACGGACACGTACAGCCCCGGGTTGTCCTGCTGGAGGATCTTCGCGGCGCCGATCTCGTTGTGGATGGCCGCGCTGTTCTCGTACTCCGGCTCCTCCAGGTCGAAGTCGATGGCGTGCAGCCCGTACTTGGTGACGACCTGCTGGTACGCCGCCGCCGTGGCGGCCGGGTCCGCGCAGGCCTGGCCGAGCTTCGTACCGCCGTAGCCGCCGATCGAGACGGACACGTCACCGCCCTTGGCGCGGATGGTGTTGATCATCGACTGCACGGCCGTGTCGGAGGAGACGGGTGCGGTGCCGCCCCAGGTCGGTGAGCAGCCGCCGCCGTCGGGTGCGAGGACGAACGCCAACTGGAAGGCCTTCAGTCCGGTCGCGTCCATGATGGCGGACGGGTCCGGCGGGTTGTTGTCCAGCGGCATCAGATAGGGGGCCGCGGCGTACCAGCGGTTGCTCAGCGCGGTCGTCGCGCCCGAGGCGCTGCCCGCGACCAGTGCGGTGGTGCCGGCGGCGGCGAGCGTGACGGCCGCCGCCGCGCCGAGACATGCCCGAAGACGTCTCACTGCGTGCCTCCAGAGGGTGGGGGTGGGGAGGTCCCCGATGCGGGGAGCCCCACCCTCCGGGAGCTGTTGCGGTCACGTCAATGAGTTGGACTAGACCAGCACGGCTCTTTGGACTAGACCATGCGATTCCTTTACCTGTCGTCGACCAGGCGCACGGTGAACCCGCGGTCGAGCGGCAGACTCGGCGTGGTGAGCGTCGTGACGTGCGCGCCGGGGTCGAACGTCCAGGACGAGGCGGGCAGTTGGCGGCCGTCGAGCAGGACTCGCGCGGGCGCGGAGGTGCCGTGCAGGGTCAGCCGGTAGGTCCGGGCGTCCACCTTGCCCGCGTACGCGCCCCTGCTCGGCCCCACCGAGACGGTCGTCCCGCCGCCGCCCGTGTGCAGGCGGACCCGCTGCGTGGCACGGGCGCCCTTGGCGAAGTCGCGGGTCGTCCCGTCGTCCTCGTACAGCGTGTAGCGGCTGGTGCCGCGGGCCGCGGGGTACAGGTCCCAGTCCAGCTCGTGGCGGTCCCGGGTCTGCCAACTCGTGGTGCCTGCGGGCCACATGGGGACGATGGCGCCCTCGCGCACGAACAGCGGCAGCGTGTCGAGCGGGGCGTGGTAGCCGTTGACCGTGGTCGGCCCCCGGTAGGTGCGGCCCGTCCGGTAGTCGGTCCACGTGCCCTTCGGCAGATAGATGCCGTCGCGGGTGTCGGAGTCCTGGTACACCGGGGCGACGAGGAAGTCGGGCCCGGACAGGAACTCGTACCTCGCCTGCTCCGACAGTGTGCGGGGGTCGTCCGGGAACTCCAGCCACAGGGGGCGCACCGCGCCCACCCCGGTCCGCGCCGCCTCGGCGGACAGGGTGTACATGTACGGCAGCAGCCGTTCCTTCAGCTGGAGGTAGGTGCGGTTGATGGAGGTATACGGTTCGCCGTCGAGCCACGGCTGCTGATCGGCGGGCTTCTTGGTCGTGAGGTCCGTCGCCCAGCCGTCCATCGTCATGACGGCCGGCAGGAACGCCTTCCACTGCAGGTCGCGGGTGTACATCTTCGCGTCGTGGCGGTAGATGCTGCCCACGTCGCCGGTGTCGTAGGCGATGCCGGACATCGTCGCCCCCGCGTAGGTCGGGATCTGCCAGCGGATGTAGTCCCAGGACAGCTTCTGGTCGCCGCTCCACAGCACCCCGCAGCGCTGGGCGCCGGCCCAGGACACCGGCAGCCACACGAACCCGCGCGCGTCGCTGTTGTCCTCGATCCCCTTCTTGGCCGCGTCGCAGGCGTCGAGGGCGAACGCGTAGCCGTTGCCGACCCAGGCCACGTCCAGCTTGGCCACCCGCTGGCCGGCCTTGACCTGGTCGGCGAGCTTGCCGATGCCGTCCTGGGTCCACAGGCCGAGCTGGGCGTGGTGGTCCTGGAGGCCCTTCGCCGTCTGCTCCAGGTTCTCGTAGCCGCAGCCGTAGCCGTCGTTGACCAGCATCCAGCCGAGCGGCATGCGGTGCGCGGTGTAGCCGTCGGCGACCTTCAGCGCGTCCAGGGTGTGCCGCTCGCCCCGGTTGGCGTTGTGCAGATAGCAGTCGGAGTCGCCCGGCTCCAGGCCGTACACCGGAGGCATGAACGGCCTGCCGACCAACGCCGTGTACTTTCCGATCACTTGCCTCGCGTCACCGAGGAAGTAGTAGGCGTCCAGGCGCCGCTCCTGCTGGCCGGTGGTGACCGGCTGCCCGAAGGTGTAGACGCCGGGCGCGAAGGTGTTGCGGAAGGCGCCGTAGCCCGCGCTGGAGAGGTAGAACGGCTGGGAGTTGTTGTAGCCGCCCTCGTTCCAGTCGAAGCTGTTGGCCACGTACATCGTCTGTCCGCGGTGCGAGAAGCTGCCGTTCTGCTCACCGCCGCCGAAGAACTGCTCGTCCGCGCCCCGCGCCAGGCTCTGCCGCATCCCGCCGGTCGACCAGCGCAGCGGCTTGTCCTCCTGCCAGATCCGGGTGCGGTTGTCGGGCCGGTACAGGCCGAAGCGCAGCGGCTTCTTGTACACGCGCAGCACGGCCTGCGGAGAGCGCACGCCGTAGTAGTCGCCCGCGTCGAACGACGACGTGCGCCGCTCCGGGGCGGGCTCCTCGCGCACGATCGCCGTGCCGGCGGGATCGCTCAGCGATCCGGACGGATCGGCCCGGAGCCGGAGCTCTCCGCCCGCCAGGAAGTCGGCCCGCGCCGTCAGCTGCCCGGCCCGCACGGTGTAGCCGCCGTCGTCGCCCGAGAAGGACGTGAGGTCGCCGGCGTCCGTGGTCGCGGGCAGGTACGCGGTGCCCGTGAAGGAGGCGGCGTGCACGTCGTACGGCACGACCAGCACGTGGTACGTCCCCGACGCCCGCGGGATCACCGTGGCCTCGGGGTCGGCGGTGCCCGCGCTGGACGCCACCTGCTTGCCCTGGTCGTCGTAGACGTACAGGTCGAAGTCGTCGGAGGGCCGGTCCCACCGGATCGACAGCGGGACACCGCCCTCGGGGTTGTCGTCCCAGTAGCCCGCCGGCACCGAGACGGTCAGGTCGAAGCGGTCGCAGACCGTGTCGCCGGGGTCGGTGCCGGCGGCCGGGCAGCTCTCGGTGCCGCCGCCGGTGCCCTTGGCGTAGACCGGGCTCTGCCAGCTGACACTGCGGTGGGCGGGGTCGAGCACGGCGCCGGAGGCGGTGGCGGCGGCCCGGGCGGGTGCCGGGCCGCCGAGCACGGTCGCCGCCAGGGCGCCCGCCAGCCCCAGCGGCACCCAGGCCGGCCAGGGCACCCGATGGCGCGATCGTCGCGGTCTTTGCACGCGGAACAGCTCCTCTCGCAGCACTGCGGACTGACTGTTCTTGCTCGGATGCTCGTAAGCGATTGAAATGAGCTTCAATCGAGCACTTTCACGCACGAAGACTCAGGGTTGTCACAGGTTCATGTCAAGAGGTGGGCGGCCTGTCGGACGGCTCCTGCAGCATCGCCAGGGTCAGGACCCCGCCGCCGATGCCCCAGCCGCCGTCGGTCACCTCCTCCACCAGCACCAAGGTGGCGGCGCGGGCCCGCTCGCCGTAGATCTCGGCGTACAGCTCGGTGGTGCGGGTGACGATCAGCTCCTTCTGCTTGTCGTCCAGGCTTCCGGCGGGGACCTTGAAATTCGCGAACGGCATGGTTGCTCTCCTCGGGGGGTGGGATGTCGGTGGACGGTGTGTCGGGGACGTCAGACGATGCCGCCGTTGGCGCGCACCACCTGGCCGTTGATCCAGTGGCCGGCGGGCGAGGCGAGGAAGGCGACGGCCTCGGCGATGTCGACGGGCGTGCCGAGGCGCTCCAGCGGGGACTGCGCGGCGAGCCGGGCGATGCTCTCCTCGTCCTTGCCGTCCAGGAACAGGTCGGTGGCCGTGGGGCCCGGGGCGACGGTGTTCGCGGTGACGTCCCGGCCGCGCAGTTCGCGGGCCAGGACCAGGGTCAGCGCCTCCACCGCGCCCTTGCTCGCGCTGTAGCCGCCGTAGGAGGGGAAGGCCAGGCCCACCACGGAGCTGGAGAAGGCGATGAACGCCCCGCCCCGGCGCAGCCTGCGGGCCGCCTCCCGGGCGACGGTGAACGTGCCGCGGACGTTCGTGCGGTGCATCGCGTCCAACTCCGTGAGATCCGTGTCCGCTACGGGCGCGAGGTACATCCGGCCCGCCGCGTGGACCACGACGTCGATCCCGCCGAACTCCGCGGTGGCGGTCTCGAACAGCGCGGCGACCTGCTGCTCGTCGGCGACATCGGCGCGGACGGCGACCGCACGGCCGCCCGCCGCGGTGATCTCCTCGACAGCGGCCTCGGCCGGATCGCGGTTGCGCGCGTAACCGACCACCACGGCATGGCCGTCGGCGGCGAGCCGGGCCACCGTCGCCCGGCCGATGCCGCGCGAGCCCCCGGTGACGATCGCGACCCGGGGCGCCGACGGGCCGGCCGACGAGACGGCGCCCGCCGGGGCGGTGGCCGTCGGGGCGGTGGCGGTCGAGGGGGTGGTCGCTTCGGTGGGCATGGGAACTTCCCTTGCTGTGTGGTGTGACGTCCGGTGCCGCGGGGCGAGCGGCCCCGCCGGGTGGCTCCACCCTCGGCCGCCGCGGCCCGGGCAGCCACGGCTCGGCTCACCCTGGGGTCGGCAACCCCTGGATACGGGCGTGCCGAGGCGCGACCATGGACCGCGTGAACCACGCAGAGCTGGCCGCCTTCCTCAAGTCCCGGCGCGACCGGGTCCGCCCCGCCGACGCCGGCCTGCCCGCGGGACCCCGCCGCCGGGTTCCGGGCCTGCGCCGCGAGGAGGTCGCGCAACTGGCCGGACTGTCGGCCGACTACTACACGGAGCTGGAGCGCGGCCGGGGCGCCCAGCCCTCCGCCCAGGTCCTGGCCGCCCTCGCCCGCGCCCTGCGGCTGAGCGGCGACGAACGCGACCACCTCTTCCACCTCGCCGAGCGCCCGCTGCCGCCCGCCGCGAGCGGCCCCAGCACCCTCGCCCAGCCCGCCCTGCTGGGCCTGCTCGACCGGCTCGGCACGACCCCCGCCCAGGTCATCACCGATCTGCACGAGCCGCTCGCGCAGAACGCGCTCGCCGTGGCACTGCTCGGCGCGATGCCGGCCGGGCGCGGCCCCGAGCGCAGTTTCGTCCACCGCTGGTTCACCGACCCCGCCGCCCGCCGCCTCTACCCCGCCGAGGACCACCCGCACCACTCGCGCGTCTTCACCGCAGACCTCCAGGCCGTGGCCGCCCGGCGCGCGCAGGACACCGACGTGACGAGGATGGTGTCCGCGCTGCGCCGGCACAGCGCGGAGTTCGCCGAACTGTGGGAGCGGCGGGAGGTGGCCCTGCGCCGCACCGACCACAAGCGGATCGTCCATCCCACGCTCGGCGTCATCGAGTTGGACTGCCACAACCTCTTCAGCGAGGACGGCCGGCAGCGGCTGCTGTGGTTCAGCGCCCCGCCCGGCACCGCGGGAGCCGCCCAGCTGGAACTGCTCTCGGTGATCGGCACCCAGGACCTGGGCGCCGCGGTGGACTCCTGACCGATGTCCGCAGACCCATGGCGGACCCTCCGTCGCCTGAGGCACCCTTGAGGGCGTGCGTACTGTTTCGCGCCGTTTGGGCAGTCGCACACGGTGGGGACGCAGTCATCGGTACGCATGACATCGGTACGAATGGCAGGACGCGCCCGGCGCGTCATGGGGGGAGCGGTCGCGCATGCGATCCACGAGCCGTGCTTCACGATCCGACGGGAAGATCACCATCCACAGACCCGGCGAGCTGACACCCGACCTGCGTGCCGCCTGGCACAGCGCGATGGACGAGTCGCCGGAGTACGCCAATCCCTTTCTGGCGCCGGAGTTCGCCGCCGGCGTCGGGCTCTTCCGGGGCGGGGCGCGCGTGGCGGTCCTGCGCGAGCACGGGGAGCCGGTCGGCTTCCTCCCGTACGAGCGCGGGCCGTTGGGCACCGGCCGGGCCATCGGACTCGGCCTGTCCGACTGCCAGGCACTCGTGCACCGGCCCGGGGTCACCTGGGACGCGGAGGACCTGCTGCGCGCCTGCGGGCTCAGCATCTTCGAGTTCGACCATCTCGTGGCGGAGCAGCGGCCGTTCGCGCCGCACGTCACCGGCACCTTCGCTTCGCCGGTGATCGATGTGAAGCCCGGCGACGGCGGCTACCCGGAGTGGCTGCGGGCCACCTATCCGGGGCTGGCCAAGACGACCCTGAAGAAGGAGCGGCGGCTCGGCCGGGACATCGGGGAGGTGCGGTTCCGGTTCGACGAGCGCGACCCGGAGGTCCTGCGCACCCTGATGCGCTGGAAGTCCGCGCAGTACCGCAGGACCGGTCGCATGGACCGCTTCTCCCGGCCGTGGATCGTGGGCCTGGCCGACCATCTCTTCCGCGTCCGCGAGGAGCACTTCACCGGGGTGCTGTCCGTGCTCTACGCGGGCGACCGGCCGGTGGCGGCCCATTTCGGGCCCCGGTCGAGCACCGTACTGGCGGCCTGGTTCACCGCCTACGATCCCGAACTGCACTACTATTCCCCGGGGTTGATGATGCACCTGCGCACCGCCGAGGCGGCCGCGCGGGCCGGGGTCACCCTGGTCGACCTGGGCCGGGGCGACAAGGAGTACAAGGACTGGCTCAAGACCCGGGAGCTGCGGGTCGGTGAGGGCTTCGCCGCCCGGGCCCATCCGGTGGCCCTGGCCCAGCGGCTGTGGCGCAGGCCGGTGCGGGGTCTGCGCAACACGGTGCTGGCCCATCCCCGGCTGCGCGATCCGGCGGACCGGCTGCTCAGGACCGTGGGCCGGCTGCGCGCCCAGGGCGTTCAGGGCGCGGCCGTCCCGGCCGTCCGGAAGAATCGCGCCCCGGAACGGTAGGTACTGACAGGTTCTCGTCAAAATTTGGCCAAGCGGCGGACGTTTTCGCGCGCGCGTGGTCAGGTCTCCTGCGTCGGCAGTGTCGATGCCATTCAAGGAGGCCCCTGGTGTCCGTGCCAACCCGCAGAAGACGGTGGCTCACCCTCTGCGCGCTCACCGCGTCCGCCGCCCTGGTCGCGATCCCCCCGTCCGCTGCCTCCGGGCGCTCGCCGAGCCCCTTCGGAGTGCGCGTCCTCGGTCAACTGGCCAAGGAGCGCGAGCAGTCGGTGGGCGCCATGTCCCCGCATGTCGCGGGCGACGACCGCGGCGGCAACGAGGCGGGCGAGATCGCCGAAGGCGCGGACCAGTACGCCGAGGCCCGCACCTCGCCGGGCGTCGTCGCGCCCGGCGCGTACGGCGCCGCCTGGCGGGACCTCACGAACCTGCGCAGCGCGGGCGGGCATTGGCACAACATCACGAACCTGCCGTACAACTCCGACGACCCGCGCTACCGCGACGTCGACTCCAACTCCAGCGGCGGCTCGGGGAACGTGACCGGCCGCATGGCCGCGGTGGCCGCCGACGACGACGGCTTCGTCTACGCGGGCAGCGCCGGCGGCGGCGTGTGGCGTTCGCGCACCGGTGGCGGCCACTGGCAGCCCATCAGCGACCGGCTGCCCGCCCAGTCCACCGGCGCCCTCGCGCTCGACGGCCGGGGCCGGCTGTGGCTGGGCACCGGCGAGGCCACCACCAACTCCGACGCCTACCTCGGCAGCGGGGTCTACGTCCTGGACGACGCCCACCACGGCACTTTCTCGCCGCGCCGCCGGGTCGGCGGCGACGAGCTGGAGAGCACCACCATCCACGAGCTGCGCTTCGGCGGGGACACGGTCTGGGCGGCCACCAGCAAGGGCGTGTGGAGCCACTCCACGAAGCACCTGAACGGCCCCTGGCAGCTCCAGTACGCGCCCAACCCCGACTACCTGCCGGGTGGTCCGAAGGCCACGGACCCGTCCGCGCCGTACAAGAACATCGCCAACGACATCGCCATCGACCCCAGGGACCCGTCCAGGGTGGTCCTGGCCGTCGGCTGGCGCAGCGGTGACGACTACAACGGCTTCTACACCCGGGTGAACGGCACCTGGACCCGGATCACCAGCGGGCTCGGCGACCTGCCGGCCGACGCGCAGAACGTCGGCGACGTCACCTTCGCCCGCTCCGCCGACGGCTCCCGCTACTACGCCATCGACCAGTCCCCGCAAGCGCTCGCCACCAACCCGGACAGCGGCCTGGAGGGCATCTACGCCTCCACGTCCGGCTCCCCGACCGGGCCCTGGACGAAGATCGCCGACTACAAGGGCCTGGCCGCGGACAACTCCGCGCTGACGACGGCCGGCTACATGCCCGGCGTCCAGGCCTGGTACAACCAGTTCCTCGCCGTCGACCCCGCCGACCCGCAGCACGTCTACGCCGGGCTCGAAGAGGTCTACGAGACCAAGGACGGGGGCAGCACCTGGTCGACCGTCGGGCCGTACTGGAACTTCCCCTTCACCTGCTGGAGCG
Organism: Streptomyces sp. NPDC104106; assembly: GCF_055584345.1. Classification (NCBI taxonomy): domain Bacteria; kingdom Bacillati; phylum Actinomycetota; class Actinomycetes; order Kitasatosporales; family Streptomycetaceae; genus Streptomyces; species Streptomyces sp. NPDC104106. The sequence continues at coordinate 162,422 of NZ_JBVJMF010000006.1, read as the reverse complement.
TCGACCCATCCCGGCAGACCGGCTCCTGTCACCAGACCACCCACTCCGACCAGCACGGCGTCGCCATCGGCAGCTACCACGGTAAGTCCTACGTCTACGTCGGCAACGACGGCGGCATCTACAAGCGCCCGGTCGACGGCACCCAGGACGCCTCCGGCCACGCCACCGACTGGACCTCGCTCAACGACGGCACCATCGACACCCTCCAGTACTACTCGGTCGGCATCGGCAAGGACCTCGACCACGGCGGGCTGTCCGTCACCGGCGGTCTGCAGGACAACGGCCAGTCCATCCTCCGCGGCGGTGACACGGTGATGGGCTCCAACTTCGGCGGCGACGGCGGCGACACGCTGACCGACCCCGCCAACGGCTGCGACATCGCGCAGGAGTACGTGTACCTCGCCGTCCAGGTCACCCAGGACTGCGCCGTGAACGACGGAAGTTGGTCCACCGACCCGACCAAGGCCACCTCGTACTCCGTCGCCCCGCCCGACAACGCGACCAGGGAGGCCCGCTTCATCGCCCCGCTCACCACGGACCTGAGGAACGGCGACACCTGGGTCGCGGGCGGACGCCACATCTGGGTCCAGACACACGGCTACGCCATCCGCAGCGGTTCCGAGTGGACCAGCGTCCACGACCTCGGCAAGGGCCGCACCGCGACCGCCGTCGCCGCGTCCGGCGGGAAGATCTACGCCGCCTGGTGCGGGCCCTGCAACAACCAGGGCTTCGCCCGCGGCATCGCCGTCGGCAACGCGGACGGCACCGGCTGGCACGACATCAGCCTGCCCGTCGACGGAACCGTGCCGAACCGCTACCTGAGCGGCTTCGCCGTCGACCCGCACGACGCCGACCACGTCTTCCTCACCGTCAGCGGCTTCTCGCGGGCCTGGACCGAGGGCCCCGGGGCGGGCGTCGGCCATGCCTTCGAGTCCACGGACGGCGGCACGACCTGGAAGGACGTCTCCGCCAACCTGCCCGACGTGCCGGCCGACTCCGCGCTGCTGACGGCCGACGGCGGCCTCGCCGTCGCCACCGACCTGGGCGTCGTCTACCGCGCCCCGGGCCGCACCACCTGGCGGCGCGTCGGCACCCTGCCGGCCGTCGCCGTCCTCCAGCTCAAGGCGAGCCCGGACGGCGGCACGCTGTACGCCGCGACGCACGGACGCGGGATCTACACGGTGCAGCTGTGCGACCTGCGCTGAGCCTTCCGGTGACGGGGAAGGGGTGACCGTCGTGCCTCCCGGGAACCTCGGGGGCCGGGGGTCACCCCTCGCGGTCGTCGCCGCGTACCGCTCGCCCCACCTCCGCGCGCAGCGCCACGAAGGCGGGCAGGCTCCGGGTGGTGATCTGGTCGCGGCAGGCGGGCAGGCCGACCGTCAGGTCCCGCACGACGCGGGAGCCGGGGCCGGCGGAGAGCACGACGACCCGGTCGCCGACGTACACGCTCTCGTCGATGTCGTGGGTGACGAACACGATCGTCGTGCCGTCGGCCCGGTGGACCTCCAGCAGCAGGTCCTCCAGATCCTCGCGGGTACGGGCGTCCAGGGAGCCGAACGGCTCGTCCATGAGCAGCAGGGAGGGCCGGCAGACCAGCGCGCGGGCGATGGCGACGCGCTGCTGCATCCCGCCCGACAGCTCCGGCGGACGGCGCCGCCCGGCCCCGGCCAGGCCGACGCGGTCCAGGATCGCCTCGGCCTCGGCCCGGCGCGCGGCCCGGCCGAGGCCCAGGCGGCGCAGCGGCAGCGCCACGTTGTCGCGGACGGTGAGCCAGGGCAGCAGCGAGCGGCCGTACTCCTGGAAGACGACCGCGAGCCGGTCGGGCACGCCGGTCACCGGTGTGCCGTCCACCGCGACCGTGCCCTCCTGGACGGGCAGCAGCCCGGCGATGGTCCGCAGCAGCGTGGACTTGCCGCAGCCGGACGGCCCGACGACGCACAGGAGCTGCCCGTCCGGCACCGTGAGGGAGATGCCGTCGAGGACGAGCTGGTCGCCGAAGCGCCGGCGCACGGAGTCGAGGCGCAGCATCCCCTCACCCGGCCCACGGCTCGTACAGGGTGCCCGCGCTGCCGGTGACCCGCAGGTGCAGCAGGAAGGGGCCCGCGTCGTCGCCCCGGCCCAGGGCGTGGTCCAGGGCGGCCGGCAGTTCACCGGGGTCCTCGGCGCGGGCCGCCGGGCAGCCGAAGGACTGCGCGAGGGCCGCGAAGTCGATCCCGCCGATGTCCGTACCGGGCACGGGGGCGACGCCGATCCGCCGGCCGAGCGCGCGGACGGCCGCGTAACCGCCGTTGTCCACCAGGACGTACGTGACCGGGGCGGCGTGCCGGGCCGCGCTCCACAGGGCCTGTACCGCGTACAGGGCCGAGCCGTCGCCCGCCACGCACACCACCCGGCGCCGGTCGGCGAGGGCGCGGCCCACCGCGAGCGGCAGGCCCCAGCCGAGCGCCCCGCTGCCCGTGGTGAGGAAGCCGCCGCTCGTATCGACGGGCACGCGCGCGTGCAGCGCGTCCCGGTGGCTCGGCGCCTCCTCGACGAGCACCCGGTCGCGCGGCAGCCGGGCGCGCAGGAGGTCGAAGAAGAACTCGGGGGTGATGTGCCCACCGGGGGCCTCGGCGGGGGCGGGGGCCGCCCGGGGCGGCGGGGGCTCCCGGTCCGAGGCCCCCACCAGCTCCGCGAGCCGGATCAGGGCGGGCCGCAGGGTGGTGACGATGCTGGTGCCGACGGGCAGCCAGGCGGCCTGGGCGGCGTCGCAGTCCAGGTGGAACAGCTCGGTGCCGGGCGCGAGCGGGGGACCGTCGTCCGGCACGTGGTAGGTGAACACCGGCGTGCCGAGGGCGACCACCACGTCGTACGGCGCGAGGCGGGCGGCCAGGTGGCGGGCGACCGGCGGCAGGAAGCCCTGGAACAGCGGATGAGACTCGGGGAACCCGGAGCGGCCGGACAGCGGGCTGATCCACACCCCGGCCCGGATCCGCTCGGCCAGCGCCCGGACCGGCTCCAGCGCGTCCTCGTCGTCCACGCCGGGGCCGACCACGAGCGCCGGACGGGCGCAGGACTCCAGCCGGGCGGCGAGCGCGGGCAGGGCGTCCGGGGCGGCCGTGAACCCCGCGTGCACGGACCGGGGCGGCACGGGCGCGGCGGGACGGTCCCAGTCGTCCTCGGGCACGGACACGAACACCGGCCCGCGCGGCGGGGTCATCGCGGTCCGGTACGCCTCGGCCAGCACGGCGGGCACGTCCTCCGCCCGCTCGGGCTGGCGGGCGGACTTCACGTACGGGCGCGGGAACAGGGCCGGTTCGTCGGCGCCGAGGAACGGCCGCAACTGGATCAGCGAGCGTGCCTGCTGGCCCGCGACGATCACCAGCGGCACCCGGTCGCGGTAGGCGTTGAACACCGCGCCCAGGGCGTGCCCCACCCCGCCGGCCGAGTGCAGGCTCACGAACGCCGCGCGCCGGGTGCCCAGCGCGTGTCCGGCCGCCATACCGACGGCGACGGACTCCTGGAGGCCGAGCACATAGGTGAAGTCGTCCGGCCAGTCGCGGAACATCCGCAGTTCCGTGGAGCCGGGATTGCCGAAGACGGTGGTCATCGCGGTGTCGCGCAGGAACCGTACGACCGCCTCGCGCACGGTGGCCGTCGTCATGCTGTCCTCCCTGGGCCGACGAGCCGTCGCTCGACCGCCAGCAGACCGGTGTTGAGGAGAAAGCCGAGCGCGCCGAGCAGCACCAGCGCCGCCCACACGGTGAGCAGGTCGGAGCGGGTCTGCGCGTCGGTGAGGGTGAAGCCGATGCCGTTGTCGCTGCCCGGCAGCAGCTCCGAGAAGACCATCAGGATCAGGGACAGCGACAGACTGAGCCGCAGCCCCGCGAAGATCCGGGGCAGCGCCGAGGGAAGGATCAGGAACCACAGGCGCTCCGGCACCGTCAGCCGCAGCACCGACGCCGTCTGGAGCCGCAGCGGATCGGTGGCACGGGCGCCCTCGGCCGCGTTGACCAGCACCGGCCACACGGCACTGAAGGCGATCGAGGCCACCTGCATCGGCGTGCCGAAGTCGAGGACCACGACGAACACCGGCACCAGCGCGGGCGGCGGCACGGCCCGCGCGAACTGCAGCACCGGGTCGCACAGGGCGTACGCCCGCCGTGACCGGCCGACCGCGATCCCGAGGGCGATCCCGACGGCGGCCGCGAGCGCGAACCCGGCCGCCATCCGGCCGAGGCTCGGCAGGATCGTGCCGGTGGCGTCCGGGGTGAGGAACAGATGCCGGGCCGGGCCGGAGAACCACAGGTCATGGACGTGCCGGACGATCCGCAGCGGGGGCGGGAAGTACACGCTGCCCCGCGCGCGGGCGGCCAGTTCCCAGCAGGCGGCGGCGACGAGGAGCACCGACCAGCGCAGCAGGAAGGGGACGGCGGCGCCGCGGGGCCGCTCCCCGGTGAACCGCCCTTCCGGGCCCCGCCGCTGCGCCGTCCAGGCGAACGACCGCCGTTCCGCGGCCACCAGTACGCCGTTGGCGACCAGCCCGAGACAGCCCGCCCACACCACCCCGGCCAGGACGTCCCGGGTGCCGTCCGGCGCGGTCTGGGCCTGGGCGATGAAGATGCCGAGGCCCTGCCCGAAGCCGGAGAGCAGCTCGCCGGCGACGGCCAGGATCAGGGCGACGGCGGCGGAGATCCGCAACCCGGCGGCGATGAACGGGGCGGTGCCCGGCAGCTCCACCCGCCACAGCACCGCGAGCCGCCCGAAGCCGAAGGCGCGCAGCGTGTCCCTGGCGACCGGGTCGGTCTCGCCGAGGCCGTAGACGGTGTTGAACAGCACCGGCCACAGCGAGGCGTACGCGATCAGTGTCACCTCGGTCCGCGTGCCCGACCCGAGCAGCAGCGACACCAGCGGGATCAACGCGACCGAGGGCAGCGGCCGCAGGAACTCGACCACCGCGCGCACGGCGGCCTCCGCCACCGGCACCGTCCCGAGCAGCAGGCCGAGCGGTACGGCGATCGCGCAGGCGAGTGCCAGGCCCAGCGCCCAGGCCCGCAGGGTCGCCCCGACGCCGTCGAGGAAGGTCCGGTCACCGGCCAGCTCCACGGCGCGGGCGAGGACGTCGGAGGCGGGCGGCAGATAGGCGCGCCGTACGATCCCGGCCCGGGAGACGGCCTCGCACGCCCCGAGGGCGAGCGCCGTGCCGAGCAGGCCGAGGGCGAGGTCCTGACGTCGCGTCATGTCGTCAGCAGCGGCGCCGGGTCGACGTCCTTCGTCAGCAGTCCCTGTGCGCGCATGAGCCGGACCAGCCGGCGCAACTGGGCCGCGTCGGCGGTCGCGGGATAGACGGGCAGCTGGATCGCCTTGGCCTCGTCCGCCGTCACCTTGGCGTACTTCGGCAGTTCCGCGCGCACCGCGCCCGGATCGCCGGCGGCGAGCTTCGAGGCCGCCTCGATCGCCCGTCGGAAGCCCGCGGCCGCCTTCGGGTGCTCGTGGACGAAGGCGCCCGTGGTGACGTAACCGCTGGCGGGCAGGCCCCGCGCCGGTCCCGAACCCCCGTCCAGCAGGACCCGCGCGCCCGTCTGGTCCCGGATCGCGGAGTCGAAGGGCTCGACCGCGTGGACGGCGTCCACCTGTCCCCTCTCCAGGGCGGGGCCCATCTGCGGGAACAGGATCTGCCGGTAGACGGGCCGCCCCGCGCCCCGGGCGTCGAGGATCGCGTTCAGGGTGAGGGACTGGATGTTGTTGAGGACGGCGACGGCGACCTTCCGGCCCGCCAGGTCCTCGGGCGACTTCAGGTGCGAGTCCCCGGGCACGAGGACGTCCATCATGTGCGGGGCGATGCGCACGCCCTCGGCGAGGATGCGCAGGTCCAGGGTGCCCTTCTCGTACGCCTGGAGGTAGGTGACGTAGTTCGCGCTCGCGATCACGTCGACCTGTCCCTTGAGCAGCGCGGGCAGCGCCTGGATGCTCTGCTGCACGGGCTGGATCCGCACGTCCAGCCCCTCCTTGGCGAACAGGCCGCGGTCCCGCGCGAGATAGAGCGCGGCCGAGTCGGTGAGCGGCAGCGCCGCCACGGTCAGCCGCTGCCGCCCGTCCGTGGCGGACGACGAGCCGCCGCCGCCGCAACCCGTCAGGAGCAGCGCGGCCGCGGCGACCAGGGCGGCGAGGCGTGTGGTGAGCGATCGTGATCGACGTAATGCCATACGGGCATGCGTACCCATGCTTTGTCATGATCGCTACACGTCGGGGCGTGTTTCGTTGCCGTCGGGTGACCCTGCCGGCGCGGGGGGCCCGCGGCTACGCCGACGGACCCGCGATGCGCAGCGTCGCCGCCGGGGACGGGCCCGCCAGGTCCGTGGCCCCGGTGACCTCCGTCCACCAGTCGGCACCGTCCTCGACATAGCGCAGCAGGACGCCCTCGCGGATCGCCCACGGCAGCACGACGACCCGGCGCAGCCCCATCAGCTTGAGCGCCGTGTGTCCCACGACCGCCCCGGCCAGGCTCTGCTCGGCGCGCGGCGCGGAGATGCCGGGCAGCCCGGCCCGCTCGGCCGCGGGCAGCGCGGCGAGCCTGCGCACCGCCGCGCCCAGGTCCCGGCAGCGCATCTCCCGCCGCTCGAACGGGCCGTGCCGCCCCGGCGCCGCCCCACACAGCCGGGCCAGCTGCTGGAACGTGCGCGAGCTGACGGCGGCCGTGCGCGGCGCCTCCCAGCGGACCCGCGCGGCCACGTCCCGCAGATCGTGGCGGATCCGGCGCCGCAGCTCCTTCAACTCGGCCGGGTCCGGCGGGTCCTGGACCGCGAGGTGTTCCCGGGTGAGCCGGGCGGCGCCCAGCGGGAGGGAGGCGGCGAAGTCCGGCAGCCTGCCCCTGCCGAAGGCCACCTCCAACGAGCCGCCGCCGATGTCGAGCAGGGCCAGGGGGCCCGCGTGCCAGCCCAGCCAGCGCCGGGCCGCCAGGAAGGTCAGCTCGGCCTCCGTCTCGCCCGGCAGGGTGCACATCCGGATCCCGGTTCCGGCCGCCACCCGCCGCAGCACCTCCTGCCGGTTGGGCGCGCCGCGCACCACCGCCGTCGCGAAGGCCAGCGGACCCGTCGCATGCCAGCGCCGGGCCGTGGCTCCCGCCGCGGCCACCGCCTGCACCAGACTCTCCACCGCCTCGTCGGCGATGGTGCCGTCCGGGCCGACGTGTTCGGACAGGCGCAGCTTCCACTTGACCGTGTGCACCGGCAGCGGAACACCTCCCTCCACATCCGCGATCACCAGTCGGACCGTGTTCGAACCCGCATCCACCACGCTCAACCGCATGGCCTGGGCGTACCCAGTTCCCCGTCGAAAACCCGTCGCCGCAGGGGGCGCACCCGAGTGCCGCCTGTGCACAGCGCCCCACCGTGTACCGCCCGGGTACGGCGCGCGGGGACGCAGGCGCGTCGTGCACACGCGGCCGCCGCGGACCTCGCGCGCCGCCCGGCGCACGCTGTCCGGATCCGGCCCGTCGGACCGCGCGGCCCCGGCCCCCTGCGGACCTCCGTTACTGTCGGGGCGACGACCACCACCGTCGGCACGGGGAGCGGCACTTGAGCGGGACGGACACGACGAAGGTACTGGTGATCGGCGGCGGCATCGCGGGGAGCGCCGCCGCGCTCGGGCTGCACAAGGCCGGGCACGACGTCACCGTGTACGAGACACACCCCGACACGGCCGCGGACATCGGGGCGTTCCTGACCCTGGCGAGCAACGGCATGCGCGCCCTGGCCCAGCTCGACGCCACGCACGCCGTCACGGCCCTCGGCTTTCCGCTCACCTCGCTCCGGCTGCTCGACAGCCAGGGCACCGAGCGGATGCACGGGCCGCTCGGCGAGGTGGGCGACCCGGCCCTGCACTACCGCTGCCTGCGCCGCGGCGAGCTGAACACGGCCCTCCAGCGCGAGGCGGCCCGGCGCGGCATCCTGGTGCGGCACGGCGCGCGCCTGACCGACCTGACCGACGGCCCGGACGGCGTCACGGCGCGCTTCGCCGACGGCGGCACCGCCCACGCCGACCTCCTCGTCGGCGCCGACGGACTCAACTCCACGGTGCGCCGGATCCTCACCCCGGCGGTGCGGCCCCGATACACGGGCCAGCGGGTCTTCTACGGCTACACCGGCACCGCTTCGGGCGGGGAGGCGAGCGGCGGCATCACCTTCGTCCGGGGCAGCGAGACCACCGTCGGCTACGCGGTGTCGCCGACGGGGCAGACGTACTGGTTCGCCCGCGTGAACACGCCTGCGCTGCCCTCGGACGGCACGGCCCACGAGGCCGCCTGGCGCGAGGAGTTGCTGCCGCTGCTGAACAAGGACACCTCGCCGGCCGCCGGTGTCGTGGCCGCCTCCGCCGGCCCCGTCCTGGCCACCAACGCCACCGAACTGCCCCTCGGCGCCGTGTGGCACACCGGACGCGTGCTGCTCATCGGGGACGCGGCGCACGCCGCGTCCCCGGCGAGCGGCCAGGGCGCCTCGATGGCCCTGGAGGACGCCGTCGTCCTCGCCAAGGCGCTGCGCGACCTGCCCGACGCGCCCACGGCGTTCGCCGCCTACGAGGCGCACCGCCGCCCGCGCGTGGAGCGCAACATCACCGTCAGCGGCGGCATCTCCCGGGCCGGACACAGTCCGGCGGCCCGACCGGGCGCCGTCATGGCCCGCCCGGCCGACCCGGACGCGGCTCTCGTCCGCCAACTCGACTGGGACACCCCGTTGCCCGCCACCGCCCCCGAGGAGCCGTAGGGGCGCACCCGAGCCGGGGTATGCGCGCCCGCTCGCGAAAGTGCAAGAGGCGGCGCACGGGAGTCCATTGCCGGGCGGAGGCCGGAGCCGGATCGTTCCGTGCAACCGGACCTTCGGCAACAAGGAGCACAGGTGCGACTCTTGAACAGAGCGGGCGGCGCCGTCGCCACGGCCGTGGCCCTGGCCCTGGTCCTGGGCGGCGGCCCGCCGTCCCCGGCAGCGGCCGCGGCCCCCGACGCCGCCGCCTACCGTGTGACCGTGGGCAGCCCGGTGCCGTTCACCCACCCCACGGACACCCCCGCCACCCCCTACCTGGACCGCGACGGCACCTTCCACTACCAGCAGTCCGCCGCGCTGTACGGCGCCAGGGACCCGCGGACCTGGGACTTCTACACCGGCAGGGACTTCGACACGGCCACCTTCGACAAGACCCTCAGCAAGGCGGTGAACCCCGCCGACCCGGCCGACCGCAACGACGACACCACATGGCGCTGCAACAACAGCCCCACCGGGCGCGAGGCGACGTACGCGCCCAGCGGCTCGGGCTACGCCCAGAGGAACTACTGCGACCTGTCCGGTGTGTGGGTCGACCCCGACACCGGCGACTGGTACGGCCTGGTGCACAACGAGTTCGCCCCGCAGCCCTTCGGCGACGGACTGCACTACGACGCCGTCGACTACGCCGTCTCCACCGACCACGGCCGCACCTGGACCATCAAGGACCACGTGATCACCTCGCCGTACAGCACCGAGCGCGGCGACACGAAGGCCTTCCCGCACCAGACGTACTCGTACGGCGACGGCGACCAGCGCCTCTTCGCCGACACCGCCTCCGGCTACTTCTACGTCTATTACGGCTCCCGGATCATCGACAAGAGCGGCGGCTGGAAGGCGTTCTACGAGCACGTCGCCCGCGCCCCGATCTCCGCCAAGATGGCACCGGGCTCCTGGCGCAAGTGGTACGACGGCTCCTGGTCCCAGCCGGGCACCGGCGGCAAGGAGAGCGACATCGTCCCCGTCGACTCCGCCCACCCCGCCGGCTACCCGCCCGCCTCCGCCGAGTACGACCCGGCCGACACCGGCACCGCCGCCCAGCAGATCGCCGCCGGGACGATGCCCCCGACCTCCGCGCTGTTCGTCATGAACATCACCTACGACGCCTACCTCGGCCTCTACCTCGGCGAACCGCAGGCCGTCGACCAGAGCGGCGGCTCACCGCAGTACCTCTACGCCACCGACGACCTGGCCACCCAGAAGTGGCGCCTCATCGGGGACACCGGCGGTTACACCAACGCCTCCTGGTACCGCTGGTTCCTCGACAGCGCCAACCGCACCAGTTCGGCGGTCGTCGGCAGGACCTTCCGCTCCTACTGCGCCTTCGGCTGCTCCCACGACGCCTCCGGCGAGTACGTGGACGTCACCGTCGACCCCGCAGGCCCCGTGGCCGCGCCCGTGGACACGAGCCGCCGCTACCGCATCGCCGGCGCCGGGGGCCGCGTCCTCGCCCAGGTGGCCGGCGGCTCCGCGACCACCTCCCTGGCCCGGCCCACCGGAACCGGCCGGGACACCTGGGTCTTCACCCCGACCGGCGACGGCGCCTTCACCGTCGCCAACACCGCGAGCGGCCGGCTGCTCGGCGTGGACTCCGCCTCCACCGCGGGCCGCGCCTGGGGCGCCCGGCCCACCGTGACCAGGGCACCGGCCGGCGGTCCTGCCGTCGGACAGCAGTGGTTCGTGATCGCCGGCGCCGACGGACGGACCTACCGTCTGGTCAACCGCTACAGCGGCCTCGTGCTGGGCCTGTCCGGCAGGGCCGGGCGACTCGCCGAGACAACGCCGGTGCGCACGTGGACGGACGGGAGCGGCAGCGCCGTCGGCGGCGGCCGCAGCGCGGCCGAACAGACCCTGAGCCTCACGGCGAGCTGACCACCGCACCCCAACGCCACCGGTCGCAAGGGCTCTTCCGGCTATCCTGCGCGCATGTCGATCATCAACGGGGAATCCGACGCCCGCCTGGCCCTGACCGCGGCCCAGGCGGGCGCCGCCGTGGTCCGGGACCTCTACGGCGGCCGGCTCGCGCGCTACGACAAGTCCGCCGGCGACTTCGCGACCGAGGCCGACCTGGCCGCCGAGCGCGCCATCGTGGACATCCTGCGCGCCGCCCGCCCCGACGACGCCGTGACCGGCGAGGAGAGCGGCCGCTCCGGCGCCGCCGACGCCCGCCGCCGCTGGCTCGTCGACCCGCTGTGCGGCACCCTCAACTACGCCGTGCGCACCATGCTCGTCGGGGTCAACGTCGCGCTGCGCGAGGGGGAGCGGGTCACGGCCGCCGCGTCCGCCGACCCGTTCAGCGGCGAGGTGTTCTGGACCGACGGCGCCGCCGCCTGGATCCGGCAGGACGGCGGGGACCAGCGGCTGACGCCCGACGCCGGCTCCGCGCTGGTGGACGTCAACCTCGACCCGCCGTTCCCCGGCGCCCCCGGCTTCCAGACGGCCCGCCTCCTGGCCGACCCGGGCTTCGCCGAGCGGTTCCGGCCACGCGTGATCTCCAGCACCCTCGCGGTCGCCTGGGTCGCCGCCGGCCGCCGGGCCGCCTACGTCACCGACGGCGACCTGCGCGACAGCGTGCACTTCGCGGCCGGTATCGCGCTGTGCCGGGCGGCCGGCTGCACGGTGACCGGCCTGCACGGCGAACCCGTGCTCACCGGCGCCGACGGGCTGATCGCGGCGGCCGACCCGCAGACCCACGCCGCACTGCTCACCCTCGTCAAGGGCCAGCTCCTCCAGGGCAGTTGACGGCAACCTCGACGCCCACCGGCCGCGTCTGGTGTGATTCCCGCATGACGCAGGTCCCTGATCTCGCCGCCCGCTTCGGCCCGGCCCTGGACACCCGCCCCGAGGCATTGCGTACCTGCGCCGAGGACTTCGGCCGCATCGTGCGTGAGACACCGCTCGGCGTGCTGCGCCCGGGGTCCGCGGCCGAGATCGCGGACCTGCTGCGGTTCGCCGGCCCCCGGAGCCTGCCGGTGAGCGTGCGCGGCGGCGGCCACTCGATGTACGGCCAAGGGCAGGCGGCCGGCGGGATCGTGCTCGACCTGCGCTCCATGAACGGGATCGGCCCGGCGGCGGGAGGCCGGATCACCGTGGGAGCGGGAGCGTCGTGGCGGGAGGTGCTGGCCGCCACCCTGCCGCACGGGCTCACGCCCCCGGTCCTCACGGACTATCTGGGCGCGAGCGTCGGCGGGGTGCTCTCGGCGGGCGGACTCGGCGGCGCCAGCCACCGGCACGGCCTGGTCGCGGACCAGGTCCTGGAACTGGAGGTGGTGACCGGCGCCGGGCAGCACCGCGTCTGCTCACCGGACCGGGACCCGGCGCTCTTCCACGCCGTGCTCGCGGGCCTCGGCCAGTGCGCCGTCATCGTCACCGCCACCCTGCGCCTGGTCCCCGCGCCCGCCCGGGTGCGCCGCTACTGCCTGTACTACACCGACCTCACCCGCTACCTCGCCGACCAGCGCCACCTCGCCGGGGAACGGCGCTTCGGCTATCTGGAGGGCCAGGCACACCCGGCCGAGGAGGGGTGGCGGTACATGATCGAGGCGGTGGCCCCGCACCGGGACGGCCGCGCGCCGGACGACGGCGCCCTGCTCGGCGGCCTCGCCCACGACGCCGGCACGGTCGAGGCGACCGACCTCGGCTACGCCGAGTTCGCCCACCGCGTGGACACGGACGAGGCGGTCCTCACGGAGACCGGGGAGTGGCTGCATCCGCACCCGTGGCTGAATCTGCTGCTCCCGCACGAGCGGGCCGAGTCCGTCGTACGCACCGTCCTCGCCGACCCGGCCTTCCACGACCTGCGCGGCACCGGCCTCGTCCTGCTCTACCCGCTGCTCTCCGGCCCGCTGCGCGCACCCCTCTTCCGCCGTCCGCCCGGTGAACCGCTGCATCTGTTCGCCCTGTTGCGCACGGGGCCGCCCGGCAGCCCGGAGGCGGTCGCGACGATGGTGGCCGCCAACCGCACCGCCTACCACCTCGCCCGCTCCGCGGGCGCGGTCGCCTATCCCGTCAACGCGCTGCCCCTGTCGGACACCGACTGGCGGGACCACTACGGCAGCCGCTGGCAGGCCTTCGCGCAGGCCAAGCGGCGCCACGACCCGCACCTGGTGCTGGCACGCGGACACGGTCTGCGGTTCCGACCCGGCCGCCCGGGCCGCGCAGGCGTCCTTGCGTGAGGTCCGGCGACGTCGTCCAGATCCCGGTCGACGAGGACGTCAACGTGTGCGGAAAACAGCATGGTGCGCCGGCTCCGCCGAAGCGGGAGCCGGCGCACCATGCTGTCGCGGCGAGGCCTCAGTCCCGCGTCGCCGGTTCGGGCTCGCGGTTGACCGGCACCGGGGCCGGGAAGCGGCGCCGGCGCAGCAGCAGACGTCGGGCCGGTACCTCCACCGCCTCGTACAGCAGCCAGGACAGGCCGAGCGAGAGCGCGAACACGGTGGCGGTGACGGCGATCCCCGCGAGCGCGCCGAAGTGCGGCTTGACGCCCAGCAGGTGGGTCCCCGCCCGGAGAACCAGCAGATGCACCATGTAGAAGGCGAAGGACAGTTCCCCCAGCCGGACCATCCGCCGGCTGCGCCACATCGAGGGCAGCCCCTTCAGGTCCGCGTTCGCCGCCGCCGGGATCAGCAGGGTGAAGCCGATGATCGTGCACATGGTCGCGGAGTAGCCGAGCGGGGCCTGCGGGACCAGGAAGTACCCGATGATGGCCAGGGCGAGCGAGGCCTCCAGACCGGGGCCGCGCCAGCGGCCGAGCAGGACCAGCCGCGCGGTGACCGCGCCGAGGACGAACTCGGGCAGCCGGGCGGCCGGGAACGAGTACAGCGCGTACGACCACCAGTGCTGGGAATCAGCCCGTGAGATCACCACGATCGCCACCAGCGACAGTCCGCCCAGCGCGACCGATCCGCGCACGCCGAGCCGGCGCAGCAGCAGGATCAGCAACGGGAAGGAGGCGTAGAAGAAGGCCTCGCAGGCGAGCGACCAGCTCACCGGGTTGAGCGTCTGCCACCAGGGCCGCCACCAGGAGTGCAGCAGGAGCACATTGGCGACCGCCTGCTTCGGCGTCGGCTGCGCGCCGCGCTCCAGCGTGAGCGCCAGTACGAACGCGAGGCCGACGGTGACCAGGTGCACCGGATAGATCCTGGCGATGCGGCGCCGCCAGAAGCCGAGTACCCGGTCGTGGGGTCTGGCCGACCAGGTCAGCACGAACCCGGACAGCACGAAGAAGAACGACACTCCGGTGGCACCGGAGCTGAAGCCCCAGTACATGAGCCGGCCACCGGTGTCGCCGAAATATCCGAAGTTGTTCACGTGCAGTCCGAACACGAGCAGCGCCGCCATCCATCGCAGTCCCGTCAGGGACGGCAACGAGGGATTGGCGGCGCGCGGGGAGTCCCTGGCGGCCGTCTCGCCGTCAGAGGAGGGCGGCGTCGTCCGGGGCGCCCGGGTCGTCGCCGTGGTCATCGAATCACCTGCCGCAGAGGATTGGCGTGGAGCATGAAGGGGAACGTTGCCCATTCATCTCAGATCATTGCGCCAAATGGCAAACATCACACTGCTGCCGAACGATGCACCCTTCTGTATGCCACGGACAGGCGGACCGGTGCACCCTTTCGAGTGACGACACGCCGTCTGATCTTGATCAGCCTTCGTCCGTGCTCGGACGAATCGGTAGATACCGTCCCCTGTCGGCGCGTGGGCCGCCCCGTACGCACCGTGTGCCCGGATACCTACGCGGCGAGTTCCTTGGTGATCCGTTCCAGCATGAACGCCGAGGACTCGCGGGCGCGCTCCTCCCAGGCGAAGACACAGGCCGTGGCCACGCCGTCGAACCTCAGCTCACGCAGTGTGCCGAAGAACACGTCCCAGTCCACCTCGCCCTGCCCGATGTCCAGGTGCTGCTGGATACGGGCCGGGGTGCCGGGCGGGTTGAGGATGTACCGCAGGCCGGAGGACCCCTTCGCCGGGTCCGCGCCCGGCAGGTGGAAGGAGTGCGGGGCGCAGTACAGGTAGTTCACCCAGGGCATGTTGATCGCGCGGACGAGGTCGACCGCGGGGGTGTTCTCCTCGCAGAAGTCGTCCGGGTGCGCCTCCAGGTTCAGCGCGATGCCCTCCCGCTCGAACAGCGGCAGCAACTCCATAAGCGAGCGCCAGAACGCCGCCTCGCTCTGCGCGGCCCGCTCGGGACGGCCGTTGAACTCCGAGTTCATCAGCGGGCACTCCAGGTCGGCGGTGATCTCGATCATCCGCTTCCAGTAGCGGACCCCGCTCGGTCTCGTCCGGCGAGGACCACGTGTACAGCGGCAGCACGGAGGAGAGCTCGACCCCGTGGTCGCGCAGCGACTTCTTCAGCTCCGCGATCCGCGCGTCGTCCGCCCGCGGGTGCAGGAAGAACGGCATGAAGTCGTCCCGCGGCAACAGCTCGATGTACTCGTAGCCGAGTTCGGCCACTGTGCGCACCATGTCGTCGATCGCCAGGGCGCGGAACATGTACGGGTCGATGGCGATCTTCACGCGGCACCTCCGTAGAAGGCGGGGGGCTTGAGGTCCGTGGCGACGACGCGGCCCGACCGGAGGGCCTCGACGGTCGCGGCGGTGATGACGGTGGCGGCGTAGCCGTCCCACGCCGAGGGGCCGGTGGGCTCCTCGCCGGCGGCCGTGCCCGCGACCCACTCGCGGAACTCGGTGTCGAAGGCGTCCCGGAACCGGCCCACCCGGTCCGTCAGCACCTCGGTGCTGTGCGCCGCGGCGGTGCGCACGCCGACGGCGGCCGGGTCGGGCAGCCGCACCAGGCCCTCCTCGCCGACGGTCTCGCACTGGATGTCGTAGCCGTACTGGCAGTTCACGAAGACCTCCGGATCGATACGGACGCCCTTCGCGGTCTCGAACAGCATGATCTGCGGGTCCCTGAGGTGCGCGAAGGGCAGGGCACCGTTGATGACACCGGTGTCGTAGCCGAACAGCAGCCCGCCGAAGGTGGCGATGACCGTGATCAGCCGCAGCGCGGTGCCGTTGCCGTAGGGGTTGGCGTTGATGACGTCGATGGCTTCGTCGAGGGTGTCGACACGGACGACGGCGAGGACGGGGCCGAAGAGTTCCTCCTGGTACGCGGCCATGTCGGTGGTGACGTGGTCGAGGAGGGAGGGCCCGGTGAAGAAGCCGTTCTCGTGGCCGTCGATCTTCAGGCCGCGGCCGTCGACGATGACGGTGGCACCTTGGGCGTGGGCGGTGGCGACGGCGTTCTCGACGCGTTCCTGGGCGGCCTTGGTGACCAGCCGGCCCATCTCGGTGCCGGGCCGGTCTCCGGGGCCGACCTTGATCTCGCGGGCCTTGCGTGCCAGCACGTGAACGAGGCCGGCGGCGGCCTCGCCCACGGCGACGGCGACGGCGAGGGCCATGCAACGCTCACCCGCAGAGCCGTAGGCACCCGCCGGGATGTGGTTGGCGGCGAATCCGAGGTCGGCGTCGGGCAGGACGACGGCGTGGTTCCTGGCGCCGCCGAGGGCCTGGACGCGCTTGCCCGCCGAAGGCGCCTGCGCGTGCACGTACTTGGCGCTCGGCGTGGAACCGACGAAGGACACCGCTTCGATGCCCGGGTGGGTGAGGACGGCGCCGACGGCGTCCCTGCCGCCGTGGACGCCGTTGAAGACGCCGTCGGGCAGGCCGGCCTTCTGGTAGAGCTCGGCGACGATGTTCGCGGCGGAGGGGCCGCGTTCGCTGGGCTTGAGGATGAAGGTGTTGCCGGCGGCGACGGCGATGGGGTGCGTCCACAGGGGGACCACCGCGGGGAAGTTGAAGGGGGTGATGCCGGCGACGACGCCGAGGGGCTGACGGAAGTCGTGGACGTCGACGCCGCGGGAGACCTGGTCGGAGAAGGAGACCTTGAGGACGTCGCCGAGGCCGCAGGCGAACTCGACGACCTCGCGGCCGCGGACGATCTCGCCGCGGGCGTCGTCGACGGTCTTGCCGTGTTCGGCGGAGAGACCCGGCCCAGCTCGCCCCCGCCCCGCGCCGCCCGCGCGAGCCGCGGCACGATCTCGACATGGCCGGCCACGCCCCCGCCAAGGCCATCGAGGACCGCCCGGACGATCCCGGCGCCGGCTGGTACCGGGAGCCGGAGGGGGAGACCTCGCACCCCGGCTCCGCGTCACCGGTGCGCGGCGGCAGGCCGTGGCTGACCTGTCACCGCGAACGCGCCCGGCCACCCGCCGGCCCCGCGCACGGCCGTCCGCGCGTGGCGCCGCCCGTGGCTCACCCGTTCGGGCGATGTCCCGGCTTGCCGCGCGGCCGGGGGGCGAGCCGGGGCCGGAAGATGCGGACATGCCCTCGACCGGCCCCCGGACCGCCCCCGCCCGCCGCGGCGACGCGAGGCGATGCGAAGGCAAACACGAGGGCATGAAGACCGCAAGGCGAGACTGGGCCGCGCAGGGGCGCGGGCGCGGGTGCGGCGGCCGTCGCGCGGGTGGACGGCGGGCGTCGGCGGACGGCCAAAATTGCATCCCTCGTTTTCTTGAACCACTCGTGTTTTTGAGGGTAGGTTCGGCCCCATGACCGCCTCCCCGACCCCGACCACCGCCGAGGAGCTGCGCGGTGCCGGCCTGCGCGTGACGGCGGCCCGCGTCGCGCTGCTGGAGACCGTCCGGGACGGCGACCACCTCGGCGTCGAGGCGATCGCCTCCGGGGTCCGTGCCCGCGTGGGCCACATCTCCCTGCAAGCCGTCTACGAGGCCCTTCACGCCCTGACCGCGGCGGGTCTGGTCCGCCGTATCGAGCCGGCCGGCCACCCGGCCCGGTTCGAGGGACGCGTGGGGGACAACCACCACCACATCGTGTGCCGGTCATGCGGTGCCGTCGTCGACGTCGACTGCGCCGTCGGCGAGGCGCCCTGCCTGACCGCGTCCGACGACCGCGGCTTCTCCATCGACGAGGCCGAGGTCGTCTACTGGGGCCTGTGCCCCGACTGTTCCACCGGCCGCAGTTCCTGAGCACCGAGTTCCGCACAGTTCGGAAGGATTGCCATGACTGAGAACCACGACGCGATCGTCGCAGACGCGAAGACGGAGGGCTGCCCCGTCGCCCACGGCCGCGCTCCGCACCCGACCCAGGGCGGCGGCAACCGCCAGTGGTGGCCGGAGCGGCTCAACCTGAAGATCCTTGCCAAGAACCCGGCCGTGGCCAACCCGCTCGGCGAGGACTTCGACTACCGTGAGGCGTTCAACTCCCTGGACCTCGCGGCCGTGAAGCGTGACATCGCCGAGGTGCTCACCACCTCGCAGGACTGGTGGCCCGCCGACTTCGGCAACTACGGCCCGCTCATGATCCGTATGGCCTGGCACAGCGCGGGCACGTACCGCATCAGCGACGGCCGCGGCGGCGCGGGCGGCGGCCAGCAGCGCTTCGCCCCGCTCAACAGCTGGCCGGACAACGCGAGCCTGGACAAGGCCCGCCGTCTGCTGTGGCCGGTCAAGAAGAAGTACGGAAAGTCCATCTCCTGGGCCGACCTGTTCGTCCTCACGGGCAATGTGGCGCTGGAGACGATGGGCTTCAAGACCTTCGGCTTCGCCGGCGGCCGCGTCGACGAGTGGGAGCCCGACGAGGACGTCTACTGGGGCCCCGAGACCGAGTGGCTGGGCGACGCCCGCTACACCGGTGACCGCGAGCTGGAGAACCCGCTCGCCGCCGTTCAGATGGGCCTCATCTACGTCAACCCCGAGGGCCCGAACGGGAACCCGGACCCGGTCGCCGCGGCCCGTGACATCCGCGAGACCTTCCGCCGTATGGCGATGAACGACGAGGAGACCGTCGCCCTCATCGCCGGCGGGCACACCTTCGGCAAGACCCACGGCGCCGGCCCGGCCGACAACGTCGGTCCGGACCCCGAGGCCGCCCCGCTGGAGCAGATGGGCCTCGGCTGGAAGAGCACCCACGGCACGGGCGTCGGCAAGGACGCCATCACCTCCGGCCTCGAGGTCACCTGGACCGAGACGCCGACCCAGTGGAGCAACAACTTCTTCAAGAACCTCTTCGAGTACGAGTACGAGCTGACGAAGAGCCCGGCCGGGGCCCACCAGTGGGTCGCCAAGGACGCCCCGGCGATCATCCCGGACGCGTTCGACCCGGAGAAGAAGCACCGCCCGACGATGCTCACCACCGACCTGTCGCTGCGCTTCGACCCGATCTACGAGCCGATCTCGCGCCGCTTCCACGAGCACCCCGAGGAGTTCGCGGACGCCTTCGCCCGCGCCTGGTTCAAGCTGACGCACCGCGACATGGGCCCGGTCGTCCGCTACCTCGGCCCGGAGGTCCCCGCCGAGGAGCTGGTGTGGCAGGACCCGCTGCCGCAGCGCACCGGTGAGCTGATCGACGCCGCGGACATCGCCTCCCTCAAGGAGCGGATCCTCGGCTCCGGCCTCACGGTCTCGCAGCTGGTCTCCACCGCCTGGGCCGCGGCCTCCTCCTACCGCAACAGCGACAAGCGCGGCGGCGCCAACGGCGGCCGTATCCGGCTGGAGCCGCAGCGCAACTGGGAGGTCAACAACCCGGACGAGCTGGCCCACGTGCTGCGCGTCCTGGAGGGCATCCAGGAGTCGTTCAACGCCGAGGGCGCCAAGCAGGTCTCGCTGGCCGACCTGGTCGTGCTCGCGGGCTCCGCGGCCGTCGAGAAGGCGGCCGAGGACGGCGGCGTCCAGATCGAGGTGCCCTTCGCCGCGGGGCGGGTCGACGCCTCGCAGGAGCAGACGGACGTCGAGTCGTTCGCCGCGATGGAGCCGGTCGCCGACGGCTTCCGCAACTACGTCGGCAAGGGCAACCGCCTGCCGGCCGAGTACCTGCTGCTCGACAAGGCGAACCTGCTCAACCTGAGCGCGCCCGAGACGACCGTCCTCGTCGGCGGTCTGCGCGTCCTCGGCGCCAACCACAACGGCTCCAAGCACGGCGTCTTCACCGACCGGCCGGGCACGCTGACGAACGACTTCTTCGTCAACCTGCTCGACCTGGACACGCAGTGGAAGTCGACCTCCTCCGCACAGGACGAGTTCGAGGGCCGCGACGCCTCCGGCGCCGTCAAGTGGACCGGCACCCGTGCCGACCTGGTCTTCGGCGCGAACTCCGAGCTGCGGGCCGTCGCCGAGGTGTACGCCAGTGACGACGCCAAGGAGAAGTTCGTGAAGGACTTCGTCGCCGCCTGGGTCAAGGTCATGAACGCGGACCGGTTCGACCTGATCTGATCAGGCCCGGCCTGAGGCGTCGGCGATCCGCTGAGACAGGACGTCCGGGTCCGCCCAGCAGGGCGGGCCCGGACGTCCGCGTCTCCGGGGCCGTCAGCGGCCGAGGACCGCCGCACCCGCCTGCGCGCAGCGCTCGTCCGGATCGCCGGACGGTGCGCCCGCCGGTGGCGATGGCCTGCCCGGTGAACGTAGCCCCGGTGCCCGCGAGAAGGAGCGTGTCCAAGATCTCCTTCAGAGCCGGCGCCTGCTCCAGCCGCCCGGCCGGTTCCGAGGCGGGCGCGTTCCAGGACGCGGCGGTGAAGGCCTTGCGCTCGGCGGACTCGTACGACTGGGGGCGCCGGCGCGGACGCCGGTCGCGCTAGCGCCGCAATGCCTCGAAGGCGTCCCTCCCCGCGAGTCCGATGGCCAGATCGACATCCGCGGCGACCCCCGCCCGCCGCCCCGTTCGGGACAGTGCCGCGATGGCCACCCGGTCGCCGGACTCCGCCTCGACCACCCCGATCTCGTGCCGCAGGTGCAGAAACGTCCCGGTCTTCCCGCTCCACCGCAGGGTGTCCGCCCGCAGCTCGCTCGCCAGTCGCTGGGTGAAGACCTGCGCCCCCATCAGCCGGCGCAGCTCCGCCGTCGCCGGGGGAGTGGAGATCTCGTCGCACCACACCCGCCGCAGCAGTTCGACGAGCGCCGTCGCCGAGCCTGCGTTGGCGCGGGCCGGGTCCAGGGTCTCGATGGTGTGCCGGTCCGTGCCCTCGTCGCGGATCGCCAGGTCCAGAGCCAGGGAGAAGTCGTTGCCCGCCGCGCCCGCCGCACACTCGTACATGTGGTTCATCCGGTGCCGCATCCGCAGTTCCCCGCACCCCCACGCGCGCAACCGCGCGTCCACGTCCGCCACCGGCACCAGATCGAGCAGGGCGTCCGCGGCGGCGTTGTCGCTCACCGAGAGCATCGACAGGAGCAGATCGCCGACGGCGACGGTGGCCGGGTGACGGAACGCCGCGAGCCCGGTGGGGCCGACGCTGGCACGTGCCGGGTCGAGGGTCACCGGCTGGGCGGGGTCGAGGTCCCCGGCCGCGATCCGGTCCAGTACGACGAGCGCGAGCGGGACCTTCACCACGGACGCGAGCGGCGTCACCTCCTCGGGGTCGAATCCGAGGCGCGCACCCGTGTCGAGATTCCGGGCGAGGAAGGAACCGCGTACCCCGAGCGCCGCCCAGTCCGCCGCGATCGCCTCGGCGACGTCCAGGAGGGCGCCGTCGTCCCCGACGTACACCGGTGCCGCGCTCATCCGCGGGCCGCCAGTCGCGCCGCGAGGTCCTCGGCCGCCGCCCCGGGCCTCGGCAGGGCCGCCCCGTCGCCGGCGGCGCCCACGGCCGCCGCCAGCGGCCCGGTCAGCCAGCCCGGCACCTCCGCGGTACCGGACCGGGCGGGAGCGGCGCTCACCTCGTAACCCCGGTGCAGCGACCGGTCGCCCAGCGGAGCCCAGCGCGCCCCGTGCTGCCGGGCGAACGGCTCGGCGCACAGCAGCAGCGCCCGTCCCGCCAGGGTCTCGGCGAGCGCGGTGGCCGCGGGTCCGGCGGGCCGGAACCGGCCCGGTGGCAGCCCCGCCCGCGCGACGGCGCGCTCCAGCCGGTCCGTGTGGTACGGCACCTGGTCCTCCGGCAACGTCAGCACCGGCGGTGCGGCGGCGGCGCGGCCGCAGCTCCTCCAGATGGACGGCCCGCCGGGACACGCCGAAGGGAAGGTCCACCGCGTCGGGGGCCGAGGCCAGTCCCAGCGGCACGCGCAGCGCCCCCTGTTCCGGCGGCAGGCGCACCAGCGCGTAGGCGAGCGAGCCGTCGGCCAGTCCCGACATCCGCTCCTGGGGCGGGAGTTCCCGCACGCCGAGGGTGACGCCGTGCTCGGTGCCGGCCCGGATCGCGTGGGCCAGGGCCGCCGGCGCACAGTGCGCGGGCACTGCGACCGTGCGCGTCCGGCCCCGCTCGGCGGTCTCCGCGACCTGCCGCAGCCGCTGGGCCCGGTCCAGTACGTCGCGCGCGTAGGGCAGCAGCAGCACGCCCAGCTCGGTCGTGGTGATCTGGCGCCGGGAGCGGTCGAAGAGCAGGCCGCCGAAATGGTCCTCCAGTGTCTTGACGCGGCGGCTGAGCAGTGGCTGGGCGATGCCCAGCCGGTCGGCCGCGCGGGAGAAGCTCTCCTCGTCGGCCGTCGTGACGTACGCGTCGAGGTGTGCCAGGAGATCCATCCCGCACTCATATCAATAATGCATGGAGTGTTCAAAGTTCACTCTTGGACATGAGTGGCGCCGGACTGTTTGGCTGTCCTCGTCGAAGATCCAGGAAGCCGGCGACGGCTCGACCGGGAGGACCCTGCCCATGACCAGCCCAGACCACCTCGACCACCTCGAGCGGCCCAACTCCCTCGGCCGACGGGGCCTGTTCAAGGCGGGCCTCGCTCTCGCCGGCGTCACCGCGACGGCCGGCGCGCTCTCCGCGCCCGCCGCGTCGGCGGCGCCGCTCGGCCAAGAAAGCGCCGCCGAAGCCGAGTTGAGCGAACTTGAGCGGCGGCACGGTGCCCGGCTCGGAGTGTTCGCGCGCAATCTCCGCACGGGTCGGACCGTGGTCCACCGGGTGGGGGAGCGGTTCGCGATGTGTTCGACGTTCAAGGCGTTCGCCGCCGCCGCCGTGCTGCGCGACCATGGCGACTGCGCACCGCTGGACAAGGTGATCCACTACCCGCCGCACGACATCCTCTCCAACTCCCCGCGCACGGCGGAGCATGTCGACACCGGCATGACGGTCGAGGACCTGTGCGCGGCGGCGATCCAGTACAGCGACAACGCGGCGGGCAACCTGCTGCTGCGCCAGATCGGCGGCCCGGCGGGGCTCACCCGCTTCTTCCGCTCGCTCGGCGACGAGGTGAGCCGTCTCGACCGGTGGGAGACGGACCTGGGCAGCGCGATCCCCGGCGACCCGCGCGACACCACGACCCCCGAGGCCGTCGGCGGCACCTTCGAGCGGCTGACCCTGGGCCGGGCGCTGGCCGGTGCCGACCGGGAACGCCTCGTCGGCTGGCTGAAGGGCAACACCACCAGCGCCAAGCGGTTCGGCGCCGGGCTGCCGCGGGGATGGGTGCTCGCCGACAAGACCGGCACCGGTGACTACGGCACCGCCAACGACATCGGCGTGGCCTGGACGACCCGTGGTACGCCGCTGCTGCTGACGGTGCTCTCCACCAAGGGCGCCCAGGACGCGCCGGCGGACGACACGCTCGTCGCCGAGGCGGCGCGGATCCTGGCCCGCACGCTCGCCCCCGCCGAGTAACCCCTGCCCCACCGGCGCCGGCCCCGTCCTCCCCGAACGGACCCGTTCCGGGCGGCCGGCCACCCGGGCCCGCTTCCGTGCGCCTGCCGGCCCCGCCCCCAACGTCGCTGCGCCTGCCGCACCGCCGCCCCCCTGCCACATCCGCACGGGGATGGCAGTCCGGTTCGGGGTTCGAGGCGCCGGGTGCCCGTTCCGCCGGGCACCGGGAGGTACGGCCACCTCGTCGTGACCTTCGGCGGCAAGGTCGTCACGCCGTAACCGGGCCACGGCCCCGCGCACGACGCTCCGACCGCGGGACGCCGCTCCAGGGCGGCGTCCCGCTCCGTGTGCTCCGCCGTCATGGTCGGTTACGCGGGCCAGCCCCCGTAGGGGACGGTGATCAGCTCCATGGCGTGACCGACCGGGTCCATGAAGTACACGCCGCGACCGCCGTCGTTGTGGTTGATCTCGTTCGGCTGCTTGCGGTGCGGATCGGCGTAGTGCTCGATGCCGCGCTCCTTGATCTTGGTGTACGCGGCGTCGAACTCCTCCTCCGAGACCAGGAACGCGTAGTGCTGTGTGGCGATCCGGTCCTCGGGGACGCTGGCGAAGTCCAGCGTGACTCCGTTGCTCAGGGCGACCGCGACGAACGGGCCCCACTCTCCGGCGATCTCCAGGCCGAGCAGCTCGGCGAAGAACTCGGCGGACTCCCGGTTGTCCCGGGCGTGGACGATGGTGTGGTTCAGCTCAACCGACAAGGAATGCCTCCGGGGCATCTCCTGGCACCTCCATGCCTCACCCGGTCGGTGACCGGCACGCGATGCCACAGCCGATCTTAGGAGGGGCATCGCGGCATGTCGACACGGACCGGGCGGATCACGCCGACAGCACCCATGGCCGGGGCGAGCGCGCCGGCGCGGACACGCGGGCGTCCGGATGCCGCCGTACGGGGCCGGGTGCACCCCTCGGGACGCCGTCCGTCCGACCGGTGTGCCGCTTCGCCGCCGAACCCCGTCACACCCCCCGGTGCACCACGTGTCCGCCGGTCACCGTCAACGCCACGGGCGCAGCGGCCAGTTCGTCGCCCGGTGCCGCCACCGGGTCCACGGTCAGCGCGGTGAGGTCGGCGCGGCAGCCGGGTGCGACGCGGCCGGCGACGGCGGACTCCCCGGCCGCCGCTGCCGCATGGCTGGTGCACCCCTCCAGGGCCTGCAGCGGTGTCAGGCCCGGCCGGTGCGCCGCGGCGCCCTTCGGCCGGCGGGCCGTCGCGAGCACGGCCCGGACGTCGTAGGGCGCGATGGGCCAGTCCGAGCCGAGCGCGAGCGTGGCGCCCGCCTCCCGCAGGTCGCGCAGCCGCCAGGCACGCGCGGCCCGGTCGCCGCCCAGCCGGCGGGACCACTCGTCGCCGCCGTCGTCGCGCGTGTACCCCGTGTGCGGCGGCTGGAGCGAGGCCGCGACACCCAACTGGGCGAAACGGGGCAGGAGTACGTCGGGTGCCGTCTCGATGTGCTCGATCCGGTGGGCGCCGTGCCCGCTCGGCCCGAGGGAGGCGACGGTGTCCAGGACGTGCCGTACGGCCGCGTCCCCGATGGCGTGCGTGGCCGTACGCACACCGGCCGCGTGCAGAGTGCGGACGGCCTCGGTGTAGGCGCGCGGGTCCGGCCAGAACGCCGCGGTGCCCTGCCCGTGGCAGTCGGGGTGCTCCAGCCACGCCGTACCGCCCTCCACGGTGCCGTCCATGAAGAACTTGACCCCGCCGACCAGCCAGTGCCGCCCGCCCCGGCCCTGGAGCCGCACCAGCTCCCGCAGCTCCTCGGCGCCGGCGCCCGGCATGCACCAGGGCGCGAACCGCAGCCGCAGCGGCAGCACCGTCTCCCGGGCCACCGCCGCCACCAGCTCGAGGTCGCCGCCGTCCATCACATGGGCGCCGGTGAGCCCGGTCGCCGCCATGGCCGACAGCAACTCCAGCAGCCGGGCCCGCCGCTGCCGGTACGACGGCCGGGGCGCGATGTCCGCCACCAGGTCCATCGCGGCGTGCTCGACCAGGTGGCCGGTGGGCCGGCCCGCCGCGTCGCACACCACCCGCGCGTGCTGGGCGAAGGTGCGCGGACCGCTCACCCCGGCGGCGGCCAGCGCGGCGGCACTGGCGAGGGCGGAGTGGCCGTCGTAGAGCCGCAGGAAGGCCGGAGCGCCGTCGAGGACGTCGGCGATCAGGTCCTGGTGCACGGGCCGGCCCTGGAACGCGTTGTGGTCCAGGCCGTAGCCGAGGACCCAGCCCTCGATCCGCTCGGCCCGCGCGAGCGCCGCGCGCAGGCCGGTCAGATCGGTCACGCCCGACAGGTCCGTGCCCGTCGCCATGTCCAGTCCCCACACCGGATGGCTGTGGGCGTCGACCAGCCCCGGCACGAGGTGCGCGCCGCGCAGGTCGATCACGTCGGTGCCGGGTCCGCGCCAATCGTGCACCTCGGCGGCCTCACCGACCGCGGTGATCACGCCGCTTCGGACGGCGACGGCCGACGCGGTGGGACGGGCGGGGTCGAGGGTGCGGACCCGGGCGCCGGTGAGGACGAGGTCGGCAGGGGGCATGACGGCAACTCCGGTGGGGACGACGGGTGTCGGATCAGTCGGCGGGTTCGGTGGCGAACCGGGCGTAGACGTCGGGGCGGGAGCGGCGCAGCCACCAGGCCAGCGGCAGGCCGAGCGCGAAGACGGCCGGGGCCACGGCGACGAGGAGGGTGTTCACGGCCGGGGACGCGCCGGTGAACAGGCCGATGTGCGTCACCACCAGCGCGATCGCCGTCGTCAGCAAGGCGGCGGCGAGCACCGGGGCCACCACGGTGCGCACCCTGCCCTCCGCGTGGCGCACCCGGCGGAAATAGCACGGCACCGCCACCGCCGCGAGCAGCTGGAGCAGCAACAGCCCGATCATTCCGGGGGTGTTCACCCACAGCAGAAGCTGCTGGTAGGGATCGGCGTGCGCGGCCCGGAACGCGAGGACGACCACCGCGCCGAGCGCGGTCTGGGCGAGGCCGGCGAGGTAGGGGGAGCGGTGCCGGGGGTGGATCCGGCCGAGCCCGCGCGGCAGGACGCCCTCCTCGGCCAGGGCGAGGGCGTAGCGGTTGATGGCGTTGTGGAAGGCGAGGAGCGAGGCGATGACACTGGTGACGATGAAGACGTGCATCAGGTCGGCGGCCCAGCCGCCCACGTACGTGGTGATCGCGGTGAAGAACAGCCCGGCGGGATCCTTGCCGGCGGCCCCCACGACCTGGTCGGCGCCGAACGCCTGGACGGCGATCCAGACGACGAAGGCGTAGAACAGGCCGAGGAATCCGACGGCGAGGTACGTGGCGCGCGGGACGGTGCGCTCGGGGTCGCGGGCCTCGCGGCGGTAGATGACGGTCGACTCGAAACCGGTGAACGCGGCGAAGGCGAAGGCGAGCACGGCCGCCATCCCGGGCACCAGCACGTGCGACGGCGCCAGCGAGGCCAGGGACAGCCCGTGCGCGCCGCCCTTGACCAGCACCCCGCCCGCGAGCAGGAGGAGTATCCCGGTCTCGGCGACGAGCAGCACGCCGAGCACCTTCGCCCCGAAGTCGATCGAGCGGTAGCCGCCGTAGCCGATCAGCAGCAGCCCGGCCAGCGAGATCGGCAGCCAGGGCACGTCGGTGCCGGCGAGGGTGCGCAGGGTGTCGCGGGCGGTGGTGGCGAGCAGGCCGTAGACGCCGATCTCCATGCCGTTGTAGCCGACGAGGGCCAGCAGGGCGGCGCCGATGCCGACCGGCCGGCCGAGGCCCCGGGTGATGTAGGCGTAGAAGGCGCCGCCGCTGGTCACATGGCGGCTCATGGTGGTGAAGCCGACGGCGAAGACGGCGAGGGTCAGCCCGGCGAGCAGATAGCCGACGGGCGCGCCGATGCCGCCGAGCAGGATCGCGAGGGGTGCGACTCCGGCCATCACGGTGAGCGGTGCGGCGGCGGAGACGACGAAGAAGGCGATGTCCGCGGTGCCGAGCGAGCCGGACCGCAGGCCGGGCGCGCCGGACGGCGCCCGCTCGCCGGGGAGGTCCCCGGGGAGTTCGGAGGTGGACACGGACATGCGGGGAGCCCTTCTGGCGGGGGAGGGGAGGGGGTCCCGGTAGTGAGGCGGCCGGGTTCGCGGGCCGGCGGCCGGGCGGGGATGAGTCGGGCAGGCCGGCGTCCTCCGGGCACCGGGAGGGATGGCGGGGGCCGGAGGCGTAAACCTAAAGGATTTCGGTTTTCGCAATGTAACCTGCCGGTGGGCATCCGGGAAGACCCCGGGCGGACCTCGGGCAGACTCAGGGAGACACGACGACCATGGGACGGCCGCGCACACCGCTCCTCGACCGCGAGCGCATCACCACGACCGCGCTGCAACTGATCGACGAGACCGGTGACTTCAGCGTCCCGCAGATCGCCCGCCGACTGGGCGCGCAGACCGGCTCCGTGTACCACCATGTGGACGGCCGTGACGGCATAGTGGAACTGCTGCGTGAGCGCGTCGCCTCGGCGATCGACCCCGCCGCCCTGGAGCTGACCCCGTGGGACACGGCCCTGGAGGCCTGGGCGCGCTCCTACCGCGCGGCCTTCGCCGCGCACCCCCGGGCCATCCCGCTGCTGATGACCTCACCCGTGCGCGCGCCCCGGGTGCTGGAGCAGTACGAGCGCGCCGTGAGCCTGCTGCTCGGCGCCGGCTTCGGCCGCGCCGAGGTCATGCCGCTGCTCATCGCCCTGGAGAACCTGGTGCTGGGCTCCGCCCTGGACCTCACCGCGCCGGAGGCCATGTGGGAGCTGACGGACCGCGCGCCGACCCCGCGTCTGGCCGAGGTGCTTGCCGCCGTCGGCGAGGGTCGCGCCGACCGCGCCTTCGAGGTGGGGCTGACGGCGTTCATGGCCCACGCCCGGGCGCTGCGCGGGCACGGCTGAGCACGGGTTTCCCAGTACCGCCAGTAACATGATCATCTTGTCTCTGGGTATACCAGTCAGTCAACTTGACGCCGTCCCGGTGACGGCGCCCTGCCCGGAGATGTTCCAGATGTCCATGTCTTCTCCCAGCGAAGCGCTGGAAAACGCGCGCCTCACCTACGAGCAGCACGTGCGGACCTGCCGCCAGTGCCGTGCCGACGGCGCGGCCTGCGCCGTGGCCAAGCATCTCCTGCGGGCCTACAACAACGCCCGCAGGGACCACATGCGGTCGCAGGGCCGGGGGAACGCGACGACCTGACCCCCCCGGCGGTGACGTACCGTCAACTGCGGTATATCTCCCGCGCATTGGGGCGCGGCGGCGGCGCGTGCCGGGCGGCCGGGCCGCGCGCGAACGTCCGCAGGAGGTTCTCGGTGGTGCGGGTCACGAAGGCCCGGGTACGGCCGTCCATGCCGTGGTCGCGGCCCAGCTCGCCCGTCCCGGCCACCAGGCCCTCCACCCAGCGCATGGTCCCGGTGGCGAACACACCCGCCCCCGCGGGGGTCGTGTAGTACGCCGAGTCGCTGTGGCTGGGCCGCCCGGCGCACACCAGCGGCGAGTGCGCGGTGATCTCCAGCGCGGCGGGCGTGGGGGCACCGGGCGTCACCCGGTCGTACTCCACGCCGACCAGGTGCGCGAAACCGTCGCCGGAGCGCACGCCGGTGCCCTCGTACAGCCAGTGATCGGCGGCCCGGACCACATAGGGCGCGTCCACCGGATAGCCCTCGTAGAGCACACCCGTCAGGGAGGACTCGGGATCGGGCGCGGGCGGCAGCCGGTAGTCGGTGGTGACCAGCGCGGGCCGTGAGCCGTACAGGGGGTCGGCGCGGCAGTCCGACTTGTAGCAGACCACCGTACGGTCGTCCGCGCCCTCCCCGGCCTCCAGCCGGACCCGCCGAAAGCACGTGTTGGCCCCGAGGAAGGCGAGGTTCGTCCCCGCGTCCCGGGCCGCGGTCACATGGGCCCGCTGCTGGGGCGTCCAGTACTCGTCGTGGCCCAGGCAGACGATCGCGTGCGCACGCCGCAGCACGGCCGGATCCCGGTGCACGTCGACACCCGTCGTGTAGGCGAGCGGGATGCCCAGCCGCTCGGCCAGCACCACCAGTGCCCGCTCGTAGACCAGGAACTTCTCCGCGCCCTCCGCGTCGTAGGGCCGGTCGAAGCTCACCGCGAGGGAGCGGGTGGCGTACGCGCCCGACGCACCGGAGTACAGACTGCTGCCGCCCCAGCGGTTGTACGCCTGCCAGGTCGCCGGTGCGTGCAGCAGCACGGTACGGCCGGCGCCCTCGACGGAGCGGACGATCAGCGGCACGTACCGCTGGTGGCCGGTGTCCGCCTCCAGCCGCAGCAGATACGCGCCCTCCGGCCAGCCGCCGGTGTCGACGGTCAGCGTCGCCGGCCAGTCCGCGCGGACGGTGCGGGTGGCGCCGAGGACGCGCGGGGCCGGCCGGGCGCGGCCGGGTACACGCTCCGACGCCCAGATCCGGCGGGCCTGCCGGCCGCCGTACCAGCCGACCCGGAACGCCGACACCCGGAACGACGCCGCGGTGGTCGACACATGCAGTGCGAACCTCTCGCCGGGGACCACGCTGACCCGGTCCGCGTACCCGGCGACCGCGTCCGGCGGGCCCGCGGAGCCCAGGCGCCAGTCCGCCGTGCCCGGCGCGTCCCGCTCCGACTCCGGTCGTAGCCGTCCGGCCGAGGCGGGGGCCGAGCGCGTGCGCGGCGGCGGGCCCGTGCAGGCGGCGGCCGCGCCGAGGCCCACCCCGGCGCATACGGTGAGAAAACGCCGGCGGCCGGGGCCGGAGCCGTCGTGCGACGGCGTGGGATCGTGTGCCGTGGCCACTGCACCTCCCGGTTGGGTCCGTCCTCCAGCGTTCCGACGCTCACCCGCCCGGCGCAACCGGACACGGCCGTGCGGGTGACGGCGAAGGCGGTGTGCTCAGATGCGGAAGCCGAGGTGCACGTGGTCGTGGTGGGTGGCGTCGCTGAAGAACTGCCCGGCGCCGCCGCCCGGCAGCGGGACCGGACCGCCCACGTTGTACGACCCGGCGGCGGCCGCGTCCCGCATGAACCGCTCGATCAGGCCGCGCGGGGTCGCCGGGTCGACGACCGCGTGGCCGTCGATCCGCCACACGTCGAAGGCGCGGCCGCGTGGATGGTCGCTGGGCCTGCTGGTGCCGAACACGTCCAGCGGGTGCCCGGAGCGGACGACGCTCACCTCCAGCCGGTACGTCCGCGCCAGCGCGAGCATGGCCCGCGCCACGCCGGCGTGCACCTGCCCGCTGCGCAGGTCCGCCGCGGCGGCGGGCGGCAGGACGATCCGGTCGTCGGCCAGCGCCGCACGTACGTCGGACGCCAGTGACGTCGCGGCCGGGCCCGGCCGCGCGGGATGCAGGGCGTCGACCGTCCAGTCCCCGCCCGGTTCGGTCAGCCGCACGTCGACCGTCGTCCCGCCGGCCGTGACCGTGCCGCCCCGCCGGGTCCACTGCCGGCAGACCACCAGCACACTGGCCGACCGCGACAGGATCCCGCCGTACTGCGCGTCCACGACCTGGAGCGCCGCCTGGTCGGCCGTCGGCAGCAGGGGCCCGGCCTGCGCGACGAGATCCGACGGCAGCCCAAGGGCCGCGACCCGTGCCCGCGCCGCCGCCGCTCCGCCCTGCCCCGCGCCCCACGCGCCGATCGCCTCGACCAGCCGCACGGCCCGCAGTTTGGCCGCCGGCTGCACCTCGGCGGAGGTCGGACGCCAGAAGGTGGTGTGCGGCAGACCGGAGGAGGACGGCGTGATCCCGGATCCCGACGGGGCCGGTGTGTCCGGCCGGCCGGCCGTGCGCGCCGCGGGATGCACCGGGCGGCCCGAGCAGCCCGCCGCGCCGAGCGCGATCCCGGCCAGGGACACGAGCACGGCCCGGCGGCCGGGCGGGGGAGCCGCGGGCGCGGAGGTGCGGTTCATACGGTCAGTGTCCGCCGCGGGACACCCGGCGGGCGAGTGAAGGCCGGCGGCCGCTGCCGGAACCTCCCGCACCGTCCCGCGCCGCGCTCGCGTGCGACCGGCGGGCGAGGCCGAGGACGGCGCCGTGAGCCCGGCTGCCGGGACGCCGGGAAAGCAGGGGTGCGCCGGGACCAGCTCCTGCTCGACGCCCTCAGAACGGCGGTGCGTTGAGCAGCCCCAGCAGCGATCCGGCGCTCTGTGCGGCGACCGGGCTCGTGCCCGACGGGTCGGGGAAGACCCGGCCCCAGGCCGCGGCACGGCTCAACGCGGCCAGCCGCCAGGCGTGTCGGGCTCCGCGCCGCAGGTCCGCCAGGGTCCGGCCGGCCCCCGTCCACGGCTCCAGATAGGCGTCGAGCAGCCGCGGCAGGACCGTGGGACCGTACCGCTCGAGCGCCTTGTCGGCGGGAACGCGCAGGCTGCAGAAGGGGTGCGAGACGGCGGCGTCGCCCCAGTCGAAGAAGGTGAACCGGTCCGGCGCGGCACGGAACAGCTGGCCGTCGTGCAGGTCCGCGTGGTCGAGGGTGTCCTCGATGCCGAGGGAGGCGAGTTCGGCACACGCGTCCGCGAGGCGGGGCCGCAACCGCTCCAGCCGGGTGCGGTCCTCGGCCCCCAGCGCGGTGGCCGCGCCCAGCAGCGTGTCGAAGAACCCGGGCAGGCCGAGGGTCCGGGCGCAGGGCACCCCCAGCCGCGCGATCTCGGGTGTGTACGGGACCAGCGCACGCTGCATCCGCGCGTACTGCCCCAGCAGCGCCTCCCAGGTGCGCGCGGCGACCGGCTCCCGGGAGAGCGCCGTCCGGAACAGCTCGCCCCCGTCGGGCAGCAGCACCCAGGCGCGCCCGGCGTCGACCGCCAGCGGCCGCAGCACGTGCTCCGGCACCCAGCGGGCCAGCGCGGCGGTCAGCGGGCCCTCGAACCCGCTGCCCGGCGGATTGGCCTTGAACCAGACCGCGCCCCCACCGTCGACGGGCACCCGCACCAGCACGGACCACGGCCGCAGCCGCGCCGTGGGATCACCGCTCACCCGCAGGCCGGCCTCGGCGAGCCGCTTCTGCACCCAGCCGAGCGCCGAGGCCCGCCACGACTCCTGCTCCCACGGGGTCACCGCGTCCTGGTAGGCACCCCGGTCCACGCTGATCGAACATTGTCGCCACATCCGCATCGCGCCATCCCACCAGCACGAACGCCTGCGCGGCCAGCCGACTTCCGTTCCCGCCCGGCCGTGCACGCGACGCGCCCCCGGTCGACGACCGGGGGCGCGTCGCGGTGCGGTGGTGGATCAGGCGCGCTGCTTGCGGCGCAGCGTCAGGTACGTGCCGGTCGCGCCCGCGGCCAGCAGGGCGCCGACGCCGAGGCCGACCGGGAGGGCCGGGAAGCCGGAGGTGCCGGTCGTGTCGGCCGCGTTCTGCATCGCCGGGCCCGGGGTGATGCTCGTGCCCACCGGGGCGACGTACGTGATCGGGCCGACGTGCTTGACGGAACCGTCGGAGTTCAGCAGCACCTGCTTGCCGTTCGGGTGCCGGAAGTCGAACATGCCGGACAGCGAGCCCGCCGTGGCGTCGAAGGAGTGGTCACCGATGCGGCCGGTGTGCCAGTTGTCCTCGATGAACCGGGTGATGGACGCCTGGTCCGTCAGCGTGTGGTCGACCTTGTTCACCTTGCTGTACGGCGAGACGACGAGCAGCGGCTGCCGGGTGCCGGGGCCGCAGCGGTCGGCGTAACCGCCCGCCGCCTTCGGGCCCTTCTGGCAGGCGGGGCTGTCGATGGTCTTGCCGTTGGAGCCGACGGAGGTGTCCGTGGAGCCGTTCCTCGGAGTGACGTAGGCGTGGTCGTACCAGCCGTCGGAGTCGTCGTAGGCGACCACGATCGCGGTGGACTTCCACTGCGGCGAGCTCTGGATCGCGTTGATCTCGTCGACCAGGAAGTGCTGCTCGTCGATCGGGTCCGAGTAGCCGGCGTGGCCGTCCTGGTAGGCACCGGCCTTGAGGAAGCTGACGGCCGGGAGCTTGCCCGCCTTGAGCGCGGCGGAGAAGTCGGTCAGGTCGTAGTTGTGGTTCGCCTGCCCGTTGTGGCCGATCTCGTTCACGGACTTCGGCGCCAGGTGGTGCGGGTTCGCCGTCGACTCGTAGTACGAGAACGGGTTGTGGTGCGGGCTGTAGTCGACCACGGAGGCGCCGCCCACGTTGGTGTGCGTGGTGTCGCACTTGGCGTAGGAGCCGGACTGGCCGTTCCACGCGGTCGTCGGACGGAAGCCGCCCTGGAACCAGCCCCAGGTCACCTTCTTGGCGTTGAGCAGGTCACCGATGTTCCGCCCCCGCAGCGACGCCAGCGCGTTGCTGCTGGTGTGGTCCTTGCCGGAGCAGTCGTCCCAGGCCGGGTCGGGGTCGTTGACGACCGTGCCGACACCCTTGGCGTCCGGGGACTGCACCGCGTACGAGTCCGGCTTGGCGGTCTGCCTGCCGGTCCTGGGGTCGACGGAGACGGCGCCGTGCGTGTTGCCGGAGATCAGGTTCAGCGCGCCGGGCGTGGACGGACCGTAGTTCGAGCTGTAGGCGCGGTCGCTCAGCGTGTAGTGCTGGGCGTAGTTCCACAGCGCGGTGACGGTGTTGCCGTCGTAGTAGTCCATCGCCAGGCCCGGCTCGCCGAACAGGCCGCCGCTGCACTTGTCGACCTCGGTGTTCTGCACGAACTGGTCGGCCTTGCCGCCGTTGTACGCGTACTGCTCGGGCCCGTAGGAGTGGTTCTGGTCGCAGGTCATGGCCTGGGACGGGGAGAGCCGCTTGGGCGCGTACTGGTTCGGGTTGTGCTTCAGCAGGCCGGCGCGGGCGAGGGTGTCGATGTCCTTGGGGGTGTTCTTCGACGCCGTGAACGCGGTGCCGTCGGTGTTCGCGGCCTTCGGGTAGGTCGCGAAGTAGTGGTCGAACGAGATGTTCTCGTCGAACAGCACGACCACGTGCTTGATCGGCGTGGCGGTCGAGGAATGACCGCCGTGCCCCTCGGGTGCCGCGGCCCAGCCGGGCGCGTTGCTGCCGAGCACGGTGAGCGCGGCGGCGCCCGCGAGCGCCCCCAGGCTCCGCATAGCGGCTCGTCTTCCTCTGCTGGCCATGATGGTCAACCCCTCCGGACAGAACGTCTGTGCGTCGTACGAGCACGGATGCTGTGCCCGTCGCGCGGCGCGACGGCGGAGCCATGATGGCCTGTGAGTGAACACCGAGTCATGGATGTTGGGGCAAAACTTGACTGTGTGTTGACCCGGGAGCCGCCAAGTTGTCCGGACAGGTTCGGTCCGGCGGAGCGCGGCGGGCTCAGCTGAGCAGGGCCCGCCCGTACCAGTCGGAGGCGTCCCGTACACCGGGCAGCACATAGAAGTAGCCTCCGCCGAACGGCTTGATGTAGTCCGTCAGCGGCTCGCCCGCCAGCCGGTGCTGCACGGTCTCGAACTGCCGCTTCAGGTCCTGCTGGTAGCAGCAGAACAGCAGACCCATGTCGAGGTTGCCGTTGGCGTCCATGCCCCGGTCGTAGTTGTAGGCGCGGCGCAGCAGGCGCTGGCCGGCGGTCTCGGGCGTGCGCGGATTGGCGAGGCGTATGTGCGCGTCCAGCGGGATGACGTCCCCCTTGGGATCGTCTGCGTACTTCGGTGTGTCGTGCTCATGGTCACCGTCCAGCGGGGCCCCGGATGCCCGGGAGCGGCCGAACATCCGCTCCTGCTCGCCGAGCGAGACCCGGTCCCAGAACTCCACCAGCATCCGGATCAGCCGCACCACCTGGTAGCTGCCGCCGACCGCCCAGTCCGGCTCGCCGGCGCCGGCGCCGACCCAGATCAGGCGGTCCATCTCCCGGGCGCTCGTGGCGTCCGGGTTGGCGGTGCCGTCCTTGAAGCCCAGCAGATTGCGCGGGGTGCCCGAGGGGCGCGGCGGGCTGGTGAAACCGTCCATCCGCCAGCGCACCTGGAGAGCGCCCCGGGTGTGCCGGGCGATGTCGCGCAGCGCGTGCAGCGTGGTGTCCGGATCGTCGGCGTGCAGATGCAGGCTGAGGTCGCCGTGGCACCACTGCGCCCGCAGGTCGTCGTCCGGGAAGGCGGGCATCGCGGTCAGCCGCCGGGGCCTTCGCGCCGCCAGTCCGTACCGGTCGTCGAAGAGCGAGGCGCCTACGCCCACCGTGACGGCCAGCCGCCCGCCGGGCACCTGGTCGCCGAGGACGCCCGAGTCGGCGGGCGGGCCGGTGATGCCGACCGGGGACGGGGTGCCGCCGGAGGTGAGGAAACGGGCCCGGTCGGTCAATGTGCGCAGGACGTCGGCGAGTTCGGCCCGCGACTCGGCCGTCACGTCGAGCGCGGCGAAGACGCTGGTGCGGCGCGGGGCGGCGATCGCCGAGGCCTGGTGGACGCCGTGGAACGGCGCGACCGCCGGGGCGTCGCCGGCCGGTACGGCAGGGGCGGCGGCGCTCGTGGCGAGGCCGGCACCGGCCAGGGCGGCACCCCGCAGGAAGCCGCGCCTGCCCAGGCCGTCGGGTCGTCCGTCGCCGCTCACACGGTCCTCCGCGGGTCGCACAGGGTGGCCACCGAGGCCAGCCGCTCCACCAGGTCACCGAGCACGGAGTCGGCCTGCTCGCGCTGGGCGCGGCTCAGCCCGTCGAGCGCGGTCCAGCGGCCGTCGCCCGTGCGGAAGCCGTCGAGGGTGCGCTGGGCGCGGTCCAACTCCTTGTCCAGACCCGGCAGATCGGCGTACCGGGTGGTGAGCAGCGGGCGCAGCCGGGACAGCACCTCGCGGGTGCCGTCGAGGTTGGCTCGGACGGTGGCGAGATTGCTGCCGCTGCCGTAGTCGGTGCGGCCGGTCAGCTCGAACTGCACGGTGTTCTCCAGGATCTCGTGCGCGCGCAGGCCCAGCTGGGCCGGGTCCATCCGGGCCTGCGACCAGCTGTCGCGCAGCCCGGTCACCGCCTTGACCAGCGCCGCCGCCGGGGCGCGCAGCCCGGCGGCCGACTCGCCGTGCCACAGCCCGTACTCGATGCGGTGGAACCCGGCGAAGTCCTTGTCGCGCACCCCGTCGGCCAGGCCCGCGTCCGTGCCGTTGATCCGCGCGTCCGCGTCCCCGAACGCGTCGTACGCCGCCCCCAGCCGCTCGTACTGCAGGTGCGCGGGCAGCCAGTCCGAGCGGGCGGTGGCGAGGTCGCCGCCGTCGATGTCCCGCTGGAGCCGCGTCGTCAGCCGTACGACGTCGTCGAGTCCGCCGCCGACCCACTTCTGGTAGGCGAGGGCGGCCGGGATCAGGTCGTGCTGGGTGACCGGGGCCGCGCCCGGACCGCGCTGCCCACCGGTGATGCGCACGGTCGGCCCGGTGACCGCGTCGGCGTCGTCCGGCACGCACTTGAAGGCGTACGCCCCCTTGCCCAGCCGCACGGTCAACTGCCGTGTCGTACCGGGACCGATGCCCTCCACCTCGCCGTAGACCGCCTGGGTGCCGGGATCTTCGAGATAGACCTCGGCGGCGCCGCCGGAGGAGTTGTGCAGATCGAAGGTGCGCACCCCGGGCGCGGGCCGGGTCCAGCCCTGGCCGCAGTGGCTCTGGGACACGTCGATCACGGTGTGCCCGGACGTCTTGCCACCGGCCCGGCCGCCGCCGTGCCCGCCCCCGGGCGTCAGCGCCAGGGCCGCGCCCGCGAGGACCGCGGACAGGGCGACGAACACGGCGGGCGCCGTCCGGAGACGAACGGACCGCGTGCCGAGGCGAGGCAACGGCATGGCGAGCCTTTCCGGGACGACGTGTGCAGTGGCCTCATGGTAGGCACCGCCTTGGACCCGAACAGCCGTACCCGGAAATCGGTGGCCAAGATTTCGCCCGGGGTTCACCAGGCCGTTTCCGTGGCGGCCCGGTCGCACGGCTCGGGGTCAGCGGACCGGGAAGCCGAACGAGTAGCCCTGCTGCTTCAGCTCCGGCAGCAGGACGCGCAGCGCGGCCACCGTCTGCGAGCGGTCGCCGCCCGCGTCGTGGAAGAGGATCGTCGGCCCGTTGGACAGCTCGCGCCGGACGGTGGCCACGATGGCCTGGGTGCCCGGCCGCTCGAAGTCCTTGGAGTCGACGTTCCAGCCCAGCGGCCGCATCCCGTGCGAGGCCGCGAGGTTGCGGCTGTACGGGGTGAAGGCGCCGCCCGGGGCCCGGTAGTACATCGGCCGTACCCCGCCGGACGCCTCGGTGATCTGCCGCTCGGCGCCCAGGATCTGCTGCGACTGGTAGCTCTCGGACTTCTTGTCCATCGTGGTGTCGTGCGACACCGTGTGGTCGCACAGCCGGTGCCCGGCGGCCACCACCTTGCGGACCAGATCAGGGTGCGCCTGCGCCTGCGGGCCGATCATGCAGAACGTCGCCTTCACGCCGTTCTCGCGCAGTACGTCGAGCACCTGCGGGGTCCACACCGGGTCCGGGCCGTCGTCGATGGTGATGTTTACCGCGTGCGCCCCGCCGTCCGACGCGTGGGCGATCTCGGGGGACACGGTGACCGCCTTCGGGGCGGTGTGCCGCGCCGCGGCACCGGGCGCCGCCGCGGGGCCACTGGACTGGCCCGCCTGCGCGGTCCACACCGAGGCGGCGGCGGCGACCGCGGTCACGCCGACCGCCGCCGCGATCATCCGGCCGTACCAACCCCGCCCGCTGTGCCGCGCCATGTCCGCCCCTTTTCTGTTTCCGTGTCACGCCGTGGAGATTCTGTGCACCTGTCAGGACGGGCCGGGTTGATCACGGGATCCCTCTGTTACCGATCACGGACAATTCCGGGGCGTTCCCGCGACAGAGCCCACCGAGGGTAACTCCCGGGCACCTGCGGCAATCCCGAGGGCAAGCCCGCCGTGGTGCTGCACGGCGGGCCGGGCTCCGGCTGCACCCCCTACCACCGGCGGCTGTTCGACCCGGCCGCGTACCGGATCGTCCTGCTCGAGCAGCGCGGCAGTGGCCGCTCCACCCCGCACGCGAGTCGTCACGACACCGACATGAGCGTCAACACGACGCCCCATCTCATCACCGACCTGGAGGACCTACGCCGTCACCTCGGCATCGACCGCTGGCTGGTGCGGGGTGTCTCCTTCGGCTCGGTGCTCGCCCTGCGCTACGCCCAGACACACCGGTGCCGTCTCGGAGCTGGTCCTGACCGGCGTCGCCACCGGGTCGGACGCCGAGGTGGAACTCCTCACGCGGGGGCTCGGCAGGATCTTCCCGGAGGCCTTCGAGCGGTTCCTGTCTCAGCTGCCCGCCGAGGAGCGCGACGGCAATCTCCCCGCCGCCTACTCCCGGTTGCTCGAATCCCCCGACCCCGCGGTGCGGGAGCGGGCCGCACGGGCCTGGACCGGCTGGGAGACGGCCATGGTCCCCGCCCCGCCGCGCTCGGTCGCCCGCTACGAGGACCCCGTGTTCCGCATGGGCTTCGCCCGCACCGTCACGCACTACTGGGCAACGGCCACTTCCTCGGTGAGGGCGAGGGTGAGGGCGAGGGCCGCGGCGACGGTGTGGTCCTGCGTGACGCGCACCTGCTCCGGGGCATCCCCGGCACCCTCGTCCAGGGCGGCCTCGACTTCGGCAACCTCCTCGGCATCGTCTGGCGGCTCCATCACGCCTGGCCCGGCGGCGAGTTGGTGATCGTGGACGACACAGGGCACAACGCCGGGGCGCCGGGGACGGCGGAGGCGCTGGTGGCGGCCACCGACCGGTACGCCCGGCGGCGCTGAGCGCTGCGCCGGCAGTGCCGTGGGATGCCGTCGGCGGGCTGCGGGTGCGCCGCGGCAGGTCGCGCGGTTCCCCCAGCCCTTCGGGGCGCTGCCGAACCGCACCGGACTCCGCCGAAGCCGCTGAGTCCGGACTCGGCGGGGGCCGGCCCCGGAAATCCGGGCGCGCGGGGGGAGCCGGGTGTGCCAGGGTGGCCGGTCGCGGCACCCCGCCGGACCCGGCCGTCCCCGGCCCGCTCTCCGAGGAACCCTGCCCATGACGACGCCACCGCCCCGACTACGGCCGCTGCTCGACCAGTTCGACTTCGCCCGCGAGCGGCTCCTGCGCAGACTGACCGGGCCCGTCATGGACAGCGGCGACGGCACGGACACCACGGTCGAGCCCCTCACCGACGACGAGTACTTCTGGGAACCCGTCCCCGGCTGCCGGACCGTCAGACGGCGCGCGGACGGACCCGGACCCCGCGCGACCCTGCTGGCGGGCGGCGGCCCATGGGGCCGGGACACCGCGCCGTACCCGCACCCCTGGCCGCCGCCCGTCACTACCCTCGCCTGGCGCCTGAGCCACCTCACCGAGATGCTGGTCCTGCGCGCCGACCACACCACCGGAAGCCGTTCGGCGACCCGCGAGCAGCACCCCGTCAGCGGGGACGCCGCCGGCGCCGTGGCGGCCTTCGCGGCCGGCGCCGCCGCCTGGCGCCAGGTGCTGCTGACCGCGGACGACGCGGCCCTGGACACGGTGGGGTACTGCGCGTACCCCTACGGCAGCGACGCGGACGAGCCGTTCGCCGGCATCGTGTGGTGGGTCAATCAGGAGGTGCTGCACCACGGCGCCGAGATCGCGCTCCTGCGCGACCTGTACCGGTCCGGCCGGCAGCCCTGACGCGGTCCGCCGGCCCCCGGGATCACGCGTCCAGCGAGACGTACAGCCGTGTGCCGCCCGGCCGGAAGCCGACCCGCTCGTACACGCGGCGCGAGCCCTCGCCGGAGTACTCCAGCCACACCGACCGTGCGCCCCGGCCGAGTTGGGCCGCGGCCAGGGCGTGGGTGACGGCGGCGGCGACGCCGCGGCCCCGGTGGGCGGGGACGGTCCCGACGCCCGCCAGTTCCGCGGTGCCCTCGGCGGGCGCCGTGCACAGGGCCCCGCCGGCGCAGCCGCCGCCGGGGGCACGGACGAACCGGACGGCACCGCCGCCCTCCTCGGTGCGCCGCAGCCGGGCCGCGCCCTGCGGCGACGGCGGGAACTCACCGCCGAAGGCCTCGGCCAGCGCGGAAGGCGGCCGCGGACCGGAGGAGGCCGGGCGCGGCCGGACATACGGGACGGACTTCCCCGCGGGAGGCGGGGCGGCGTGCGGGCACACCGCGTCGTCGGGCCGCCGCGAGGAGAGACGAGAGGTACCGCAGAACGCCGCCGCTGTGCGGGCGTCTCAGTACCGTCGGCGGCCGCTGCGGGACGCCGGAACCATGGACCTCAGTCCTTACGTGATGAGGAGGGGCAGGTGCTGCAGATCCCGCCCATCCTATGCGTCAACCGCCCTCCACGGCAGGCGGGAGTTCCGCCTGCCGACCGAACTGACGCCAGCGGCACGGAAGTTCCTCGCTGTCCCGTACGACGCCGTACGGGAGCAGGCGCCGGCGAACATGCGGCAAGGTGGCGCGACGGCCGGCTCCGGGTGCTCAGCCGGGTCCACAACGGCCAGATCGTCTTCGACGGACCGCGGGAGCGGCGGTCCCTGATCCAGCGGGCGGCGGCCGGCACGCCATCGGCCGGGACGGCACAGGGCCGGGTGTGCGCGCGGCACCACCACCTGCCGCCGGTCGAGGCCGACTCGCTGCTCGGCGCCCTCTGGGACGACGCGGCGCACCGGCTCCCGGCCGGGCGCGGCTCTCCGGCGCGCCGGCCGGGCGAGGGCGGGACCGCGAGGGGCACAGTGCGCTGCTGGTTCACGTCGGCCCCGCCGTCGCCGCGACCGAGGCGCACTTCGCGGCGGTCCTGCGGCCCACCGGGGCGCTGACGCCGGGCCGCAGCCCCACGGCCGCGCCCGGCTGCGAGCGCCGGTGCGCCCCCTCGTGAGCAGGACCGCGGCCGTTACACGCACAGGTCTCCTGCTGTCCACCGGATGCCTGCACACTGGCGGACAAACAGGCTCATAGTGGTGTAAGGGTGTAACTGATGGAACCAGGGCGAAAGGCCAGCGCCGCCTCCCCGGACGTGGGACCGGGCGATCTCCTCGACGCGTCCACCGACGCGGCCGCGGTCATCTCGGAACACGGCGTCGTGGTCGGCTGGACCCGGTGCGCCGGGGCACTGCTCGGCTACCGGGAGCACGAGGTCCTCGGCCGCCCCGCCGCGCGTTTCCTGGCCATGCCCGAGGACCCCGCCCGGCTCGCCGGCATCGTCGACCGGTGCCGCACCGGCAAGGGCTGGAGCGGGCGGATCTCCGTACGCCACCGCGACGGCCGCGCCCTCGACGCCGAACTGCGCGTCTCCGCCGCCTTCCGCGTCGGCACGGACGCGTGCTTCCTGGTCTCCGCGCGGGAACGGCACCAGCAGTGGGCCATGGGCCGCTCCGTCCTCGACGGCTTCCTCACCCGCGCGCCGCTCGGCATGGCCGTCATGGACCGGGAGCTGCGCTACGTCTGGCTGAACGAGACCCTCGAACACCTCGGCGGAGTGCCCCGTGAGGAGCGGCTCGGCCGGCGTCTGAGCGAGCTGCTGCCGGGCATCCAGGCGGAGGTCCTGGAGGGGCTGATGCGCAAGGTGTTCGCCACGGGACTGCCGGTGAGCGACTACGAGTACGAGGGCTGGAGCTGGGCCGACCCGCATCGCCGGCACGCCTACTCGACCTCGTTCTTCCCCCTCGTGGACGCCGACGGCACCATCACCGGCGTCTGCTACATGGTCCAGGACGTCACCGAGCGCTGGCACGCCCGCCAGCTGCTGACCCTGG
Organism: Streptomyces sp. NPDC104106; assembly: GCF_055584345.1. Classification (NCBI taxonomy): domain Bacteria; kingdom Bacillati; phylum Actinomycetota; class Actinomycetes; order Kitasatosporales; family Streptomycetaceae; genus Streptomyces; species Streptomyces sp. NPDC104106. The sequence goes on along the minus strand of NZ_JBVJMF010000006.1, from coordinate 120,477 downwards.
TCAACGAGGCCGGCACCAGCATCGGCCGCACCCTCGACGTGGTGCGCACCGCCCAGGAACTCGCCGACTTCGCCGTGCCCCGCTTCGCCGACTTCGTCGTGGTCGACCTGCTGGAACCCGTGCTCAGCACCGAGGGCCACGGCGCCTGGCTGCCCGACGCCGGCCCCGCGCCCGCCCGGCCGGTGATGTGCCGCGCCGCGATGCGCTCGGTGCGCGAGGGCTGCCCCGAGGCCGTCGCCCAGGTCGGCGAACCGGTCGACTTCGTCCCGCCGCCGCACGACGCGAACCTGCTGATCGACGGCGAGCCCCTGCTCATCCCCGTCCTCGACCCCGCCGACGAGAGCTGGGCCACCCAGGAGCCCCGGCGGACCGAGCGGATCCGGAAGTACGGCGCGCACTCGCTCATCGCCGCGCCGATGCGCGCCCGGAACACCGTCCTCGGCCTCACCACCTTCGTCCGGACGCTGAACCCGGTCTCCTTCGGCCCCGACGACGCCCTGGTCGCCCGGGAGCTGGTCGCCCGCGCGGCGGTGTGTGTCGACAACGCCCGGCGCTACACCCGGGAGCACACCGCGGCCGTCACGCTCCAGCGCAGCCTGCTGCCGCCAGCGCTGACCGGCGGCACCGCCCTGGACGTGGCCTCCTCCTACCTCCCGGCGGACCCGAGCGGCGGCGTCGGCGGCGACTGGTTCGACGTCATCCCGCTCTCCGGCGCGCGCGTCGGCCTCGTCGTCGGCGACGTGGTGGGCCACGGCATCACGGCAGCGGCCAGCATGGGGCGGCTGCGCACGGCGGTCCAGACCCTCGCCGAGATGGAGATGCCCCCCGACGAACTGCTCGCCCATCTCGACGACCTGGTGCTCCGGCTGAGCGACGAGGAGAGCGCAGCCGGCACGGCGTCCCGCTCCGCGGCCACCTTCATCGGCGCGACCTGCCTGTACGCCGTCTACGACCCGGCCACCCGGCGCTGCGCGATGGCCCGGGCCGGGCACCCGCCGCCCGTCGTCGTCACGCCGGACGGCACGGCCTACTTCCCGGGGATCCCCGCCGGACCCCCGCTCGGACTGGGCGGCATGTCGTTCGAGGCCACCGAGATCGAACTGGCCGAGAACAGCCTGCTCGGCCTCTACACCGACGGCCTGATCGAGGGCCCCGACCACGACGTGGAGCGGGGCATGGACCTGCTCGGCCAGGTCCTCGCCCACGCCGAGGAGGACCTGGACGCGCTGTGCACGTCCGCCGTGCAGCAGCTTGTGCCCGTACCCCAGCCCGACGACATCGCCCTCCTGCTCACCCGCACCCGCGCCCTCGGCCCCGGCCAGGTCGTCTCCTGGGAGGTACCCCCCGACCCGGCCGCCGTCGGCGACCTGCGCGCCCGGGCCACCCGCCAGATGCTGGACTGGGGCCTGGAGGAGCTGGTCATGACGACCGAACTCGTGGTGAGCGAACTCGTCACCAACGCCATCCGCTACGCCGCGCCCCCCATCCGCCTCCGGCTCCTGCGCGATGCCCGCCTCACCTGCGAGGTCTCCGACGCCAGCAGCACCGCGCCCCGGCTGCGGCACGCCCGCAGCACCGACGAGGGCGGCCGCGGACTCTTCCTCGTCGCCCAGCTCGCCCTGCGCTGGGGCGCCCGGCACACGGACCAGGGCAAGGTCATCTGGGCGGAGCAGGAGATCCCGCCGGGCGCCGATTTGCCTTCGAGCGGACTCCAGCCGCCAGACTGACGCCGACCGATCATCCGCACCGAACACAGAACGGCGGCAGCCGATGGCAGCGACCAACGGGCAGGGACACCCCCTGCCGTACGACACCTACCGCGAGGCCATCGCCCGCGAGACCCTCCGCTTCGCCGCGTCGGTCGGGAAGGCCGACCCCGCGGGGCCCGTGCCCGCCTGCCCCGGCTGGACCCTCGCCGACCTCACCCGGCACGTGGGCGCGCTGCAGCGCTGGTTCGCCTCGCTGCTGACCCAGCGGGTGCAGGAGCCACCGCGCAGCCGCGATCTCGAACTGGGACTGCCGCAGGACCAGCGGGACTGGCCCGGCTGGGTGGCGGCCGGAGAACCCGCTGTCGCCGCCGTCCTGCGGGACACCGACCCCGAGGCGGCGATGTGGGCCTGGGGCGCGGACCAGCACGCCCGGTTCTGGGCCCGCCGGATGCTCTTCGAGACGCTGGTGCACCGGGTGGACGCGGAGCACGCCCTCGCGGTGGCGACGGACACCGAGCCGGTTCCCGTGCCGGACATCGAGCCGGCCCTCGCGGCGGACGGCGTGGACGAGTTCCTCGTCAACCTGCCCTACGCCGGCGTCTTCGCCCCCGGCGTGACCGAGCTGCGCGGCACGGGCGAGACCCTCGCCTTCGCGAGCACCGGCACCGGTGAGGAGTGGCGGGTGCGCCTGGACCCGGACGGCTTCCGGCTGGTGCCGCGCGGCGACGACGAGGCGACGGCGGCCGTGCGCGCTTCGGCGACGGACCTGCTGCTGCTCCTCTACGGGCGGCGCTCGTACCAGGAGTCCGGCTACGCGGTCTCGGGCCGGACCGCGGTCCTCGACGACTGGTTCGCGCACACGGGCTTCTGACCCCTACCCGGCAGGCGGCGGCGCGGACGGCTCGTCGGGCAGCCGGCACACCGCGAGCGCCGCGGTGTCGTCCTGCAGGCCGTGCGGGCTGAACGCGAGCAGGTCGTCATGCAGGCGGGCGAGCAGCTCACCCGGCGGCAGCGGACCCCAGGAGCGGACGCGCTCGGCCAGGGGGTAGAAGGCGCCGGACGCGTCCCGCATCTCCGTGACGCCGTCCGTGTACAGCAGCAGCTGGTCACCGGGCCGGAACGGATGGACGTCGACGTGGTACGGGTCCGGGACCAGCATGCCCAGGTTGAGCGGCGGAGCCGACCGCCCGCTGTCCAGCTCGCGCACCTCGCCGGCGCGCAGGCACAGCGGCGGCGGATGGCCGCAGTTGACGATGCGGACCAGCCCGCAGCCGGCCGGCACCTCGGCGAAGACCGCCGTGACGAACCGCTCGCCCGTCTCGCTGCCGCCCAGCTGGGCCGCCCGGCGGCTCATGCTCGTCTCCAGCCGGGTGGCGAGCGTGGCCAGATCGGGCTCCTCGTACGCCGCCTCACGGAACGCGCCGAGCAGGGCGGCGGCGGTCTCCACCGCGAGCAGGCCCTTGCCGCGCACGTCGCCGATGAGCAGCCGGACCCCGAACGCGGTGGGCATGGCCTCGAAGAGGTCCCCGCCGATCCGGGCCTCCGCGGCGGCGGAGAGATACAGGCTCTGCAACTGGAGGTGCCCGATCCGGTGCGGCACCGGCCGCAGCAGGACCCGCTGCGCGATCTCGGCCACGAACCGCACGTCGGCGAGCGTGCGCTCGCGCCGGATGCGATGGGCGGCCAGGATCGTGCCGAGGGCGCCCACCAGGGCCGTACAGATATAGGACGCGACGTAGTGCCGCTCCCACAGGTAGCCCGTGGCGCGGCCCGCGCAGCACGGGGTGCCGGCCAGGATCCCCTCGAAGAGCACGGCGAACACCGTGGACGCGGCGACGACGGCGGGCCCGTGGGCGAAGGCGGCCACCAGCGGCACCGCGATCAGCACGAAGCTCACCGGCCACTGCACCGGGGTGAGCGGCTCCAGCACCAGGACGGCCGCGACGTACAGGACCGGCAGCCAGCGCAGCCACGCCGGGGGAGCCGGAAGGGCCGTGCGCGGGCCGGCGGTGTCCTCCGGCCCCTGTCCACCGCGGCGCCGGCTCACCCGTCGCCCCCGGGCACGGACGCCGGCGCGCCGGTCCCGCACCCGTGGTGTGCCGCCCCTGCGGCGGGACGGCACACCGGACGGTTCGGCCTACGTGGTCTTCGCACCCCGGACTCCTGTCACACGACCTCGACAGCCGTCCAGCCTGGCGGGCCGGCCCCGCTGATCCCGGGGATTGCTCCACTCAGCGGCATGTTCCGTGAACGGCCGTCAGCCGCCGGTGCCGAAGCCGATCGCGAACACGTGCAGGCCGCCGGAGGCGACGTCGGACGGCAGGCGCACGCCGCTGACCGTCTTGCCCGGCGCCAGCGGCACCGGCTTGGTGGCGAACACGTACGTCGTGGTGCTGTCGGACGACGTGCCGGCCTGGTTGCGGTACGGCGTGGTCACCGCGACGGTGTTGTCCGCGAGCGGCGAGGCGCTGCCCGCGCCGAGCGTCCAGTCGGAGAAGGCGAGGGGTACCGACTGGGTGGTGCCGTCCGTGTAGGTGACGGTCGCGGTGCCGGAGGCCGGGCCGTTGTTGGCCGCGCCCAGGAACGAGATGCCGCCGGACCCGGAGACCCGCACCGTCTGCCCGTTCGCCACGTAGTTGTCCGCCGCGCCGGCCGCCGCCTTCGGCCAGGTGAACGACACTCCGTTCGCGGTCACGCTCGCCCCCGGGGTGACGCCCTGGGCGGCCAGGGCCCGCGCCGAGTAGCTGAAGCCCGCGCCGTCGAAGTTCGCGGAGCCGGCGGCCGTGTCGGCGGACGTCCCCACGTCGGTGTAGGCGGGCGAGCCCGGGTAGGAGCGCGGGGCCGCGGCGGCGTCCGACGCCCAGGAGGTGTCGGCGGAGGTGCCGAGCACATAGGTGAGGGTGCCGCCGGAGGTGAGGGCGCCGTCGGGCGCGTGCGCCGTGTCCCACGCCGTGCCGTTCCACGTCGCCGACTGCACGTACGGGGCGTCGTCCGCGGCGCCGTCGCCGTTGACCGTGAGGGTGTGGCCGGACGGCAGGGTGATCACCGCCTGGGTGAACAGCGGGCTGCCGAGCGCCAGATCGGCGGTGCCCGGGGTCTCCGGGTACATGCCCAGCGCGGACCACACGTACCACGAGCTCATCTCGCCGAGGTCGTCGTTGCCGGCCAGCCCGGACGGACTGTCGGTCCAGATCTGGTCCTGGATCTTGCGGACGACCGCCTGGGTCTTGTACGGCCGGCCGATGTAGTCGTACTCCCAGGGGATGTTGAGGCTGGGCTCGTTGCCCAGGTTGGTGTAGCCGCCCGCGCCGGTCAGCGAGGACAGGTCCTGGTCCAGGAAGTTCGCCAGGGCCGTGTCACCGCCCATGGCCGTGGCCAGCCCGTGCACGTTGAAGGGCACCATCGGCGTGTACTGCCAGGAGTCGCCCTCGACGAAGTTCTTGCCCGAGGTCGGCGAGAAACCCGAGGTCCAGGTGCCCGAGGCGTCGCGCGGCTGGATGAAGCCGCTGCCGTAACGGAACAGGTTCTGCCAGTCCTGGGCCCGGTCGGCGAACCGGCGCTGGTCGGCGGTGTGGCCGAGGGCGCCGGCGAAGGCGGACAGCGCGAAGTCCGCCGAGTCGTACTCCAGCGTGGTCGAGGCCGGCCCGTAGAAGTTGCAGCAGCCGTACCTGCCGTTGGTGGGCAGTCGGCCGATCTGTTCGAGGTAGGTGAGGCCGGGACGGTTGTTGTTGGCGACGGTGGCCTCGGCGATCAGGCCCTTGAGCGCGGTGGCGGTGTCGAAGTTCCTGGCGCCGAAGGCGTAGTAGTCGGCGATGATCTCGTCGGCGGGGTCGCCGACCATCACATACGTCTCGCCGTTGTTCTCCGACCACTTGGGGAACAGCCCGGTCTGGCGGTAGTCGTCGACCATGGACTGGGCTGTGTCGGAGGCGGCCTTCGGGGCGATCAGCGCTTCGAGCTGGGCCTGTGAGCGGTAGATGTCCCAGCCCGAGTAGTTGGCGTAGGCGGCGGCGTGCCCCTTGCCGACGGTGTGCGGCTTGCCGTCGAAGCCGGGGTAGCGGCGGTCGGTGTCGCTGATGATGTTCGGGTGCAGCAGCGCGTGGTACAGCGCCGTGTAGAAAACGGCCTGCTGGGCTGCCGTTCCGCCCGCGATCCGGACCCGGCCGAGGAGCGACTTCCAGGAGTCGTGCGCCGCGCCGCGCACCGCGGCGAAGTTCCAGCCGGGGTTCTCCGCCGTACGGTTGCCCACCGCGCCGGCGGCCGACACGTACGAGATGCCGACCTTGGCCTGGACGGTGCGCCGGCCGGTGGTGTCGAACGTGACGTAGCCGTCGGATCCGCTGCCCCTGGCGGTCGCGGAGGGGCGGGCCGCACCAGGTACGGCACCGTGCAGCACGGGCTTGTTCGGCGCCTCGGGGGTGCTGGGGGAGACGTCGGTCCGCGGGGTGGTGGGGGTGGCGGCGGTGAGCGCGGTGCCGCTGTGCTTGAAGGGCTGGTCGAAGACCATGTCGAAGTAGACGGTGTAGGAGTTGCCCTCGCCGCAGAAGTTGCCGCTGGTGACGCTGCCGCGCACCTCCGTGCTGTTGACCACGTGGAACTGGGCCGCGCTGTCGCCGTTCTGGCTGTTCGTCAGTTTGAACAGGAGGTTGGCCTGGCGGGTGGCCGGGAAGGTGAAGCGGGCCATGCCGCTGCGGGCGGTCGCGGTCAGCTCGGTCGTGACGCCGTTGTCCAGCGACACCGTGTACGCGCCCGGGGAGGCGGACTCGTGGGCGTGCGAGAAGCTGTCCGTGGCGCGTGTGTCCACCGTGCCGAGCGTGGGCAGGACCGGGATGTCGCCGCCGGCCCGGCAGCCCGGTCCGGCGATGTGGGTCAGGCCGAAGCCGGTGATGGCCGAGTCGTTGTACTCGTAGCCGCCGCCGTCCGGCTTGTGCGGGGTGTCGGGGCTCCACTGGACCATCCCGAACGGGGTGTCGGCGCCGGGGAAGTCGTCCGCGGCGTTCGACGTCCCGATGAAGGGATTCACGAGGGAGGTGGGGTCGGCGACCAGCCGGGCCGTTCCGGTGGCGGCGTGGGCCGGGGCGGAGGCGACGCCCACCACCAGGGCGCAGACGGCCAGTGCGGACGGGAGTCGCAACGGCGGCAGAACCCGGGCCGGGAACAGGCGGGTTCTGCCGCGTCCTCTGAGTCGTGTGGATCGTGTCATCGTGACCGGTGTCCCTTCGACAACGTTGTCCCGAAAGCTGGCCCCTCCCGCCCCTGCTGTCAAGGACGTGCGAGGGAGAACCAGCCGTACACCCGCCGATACCGGCCAAACCGGCCCGACGGGACGTCACATGACGTGCCGGGAACACAGGTTGGCCCAAGGCCGGACCCTTTTCCAAGGCGAAAGGCAACAATTGTTGACGCCGTCGAGGAGCGACCGTACTTTCCGCAGCGGGCCTCCGAGGGCGCCGACATCGGCCTGCTGTCGCCGGTGGTTACGCCGACGCGGTACAGCAGGACAGGCTCTGCGCCGGCACCACGTGCCCCATCACGACGATCTACGACCACACCTCACGTCACGACGACCTCACCCCGGGCCCGGTGGGCGCCTCCGGGACGGGCGCGGACCGGGGCCCGGACGCCGCCGGGATCGCCGTCACCGCCGGCGGACACAAGGGGTACGGCGTAGGGATCTCGCCACGCCGAGCGCACCCCGGCCGACACCGGCAACGGCAGCACCTTCGTCACCGGAGTGCTGAAGAACGACGGGCGAACCCGGTACCCGCTCAAGGGCCGGCGACGCGCAGTCGGGTCCGCTGTCGACCTGGTGGGGCGGCGCCCTGAGGTACCCAACGCCCCGCAGGGCACGATCACCGGCCTACTTTGCGATGGTGTGGGCGGTCAGGCGTGGGTGCGGCAGGGGGACGGGTCGTTGGTGAATCCTCGGTCGGGGCGGTGTCCGGACGCGCCGAGCGGGGCCACGGCGAAGGGGAGGCGCTTGCGGATCTGGGACTGCAACGGCTCGGCGGCGCAGAAGTTCCGGGCGGGGCGACCCGTGGCGGTCAGAGGACCTCTTCCTCCTCCGGGACCACGACCTTGTCGATCATTGTCTGGATCTGCGGGGCGGGCAGGGCCACCGCCATCGCCCAGTAGTAGATGGCGAGACTGAAGGCGGCGGTGACGCCCATGTCCCACCACAGCGGGAACCAGGGGTGCTTGAGCGGCCCGAAGTCGCTGAGGTAGACGATGAGGCCCATGCCGACCAGGTAGGCCGGCAGCCACTGGGCGGCGCGCAGGTCCAGCTGGGGCGTGATGGGGTTCATCCTGAACACGCGGTTGGCGACAAGGATGACGTAGCCGAGGAGGATGGCGGCACCCAGCTTCCAGTCGGTGGCCCAGCCCGACCACAGGATCAGCAGGTTGGCGACGATGAAGGCGAGCGGCGACATCCACCCGCCGCCGGGCAGCCGGTAGGGCCGGTGGGCCTCCGGCAGCCGGCTGCGGAACACCCCGAAGGACAGCGGCGCACCGGCGTACATGAGCACGCTCGCGCTGGTGATGAGCCCGACGAGGGAGCGCCAGCTGGGGAACGGCAGGAAGCAGACGCAGCCGATCGCGAACGCGGTGATCAGGCCGACCCAGGGGACACCGCGCCGCGTGGTGGCCTCGAAGGCCGACGGCACGTAGCCGTTGCGGCTCAGCCCGTAGGAGACCCGCGAGGAGCCGGTGATGTAGATCAGGCCGGTGCCGGCGGGGGAGATCACGGCGTCCAGATACAGGACCGTGGCCAGCCACGCGAGGCTGATGAGCGTGGCGACCTGGGCGAAGGGCCCGCTCAGCGCGGTGAACGCGGAGGTCGCCCAGTGGCTGCCGATCTGGGAGGCGGGCAGCGCGGCGAGGAAGACGACCTGGAGCAGGATGTAGATGAGGATGCCGAGGACCATCGACCCGATCACCGCGCGCGGGATGTCCCGCTTGGGGTTGGCGCTCTCGCCGGCGAGCTGGTCGGCCTGCTCGAAGCCCAGCAGCGCGAAGATGATGCCGCTGCTGGAGACGGCGGACAGGATGCCCTTGGCGCCGTACGGGTCGAAGCCGTCGGCAGCCGTGAAGTTGGCGGTGTGGAACTGGACCACGGCGAACACCAGGATCGTCAGCAGCGGGATGCCGACCTTCCACCAGGTCGCCGCGCTGTTGGTGCGGGCCAGCAGCCGGATGCTGAGGAAGTTGATCGCCGTGATGACGGCCATCAGCCCCACTGCGACGGCGATACCGGGCGAGGTCAGCACGTGCTGGCCGCCCTCGACCTTCTCCCAGCCGCTCGCCCAGGAGTAGTGCTGGGCGTACGTGATCATCGCCAGCACCTCGATCGGCGCCACCGTGGCCGCCTGCAGCCAGGAGAACCAGCCGAAGGAGGCACCGGCGGCGCCGCCGAACGCGTAGTGGGGGAAGCGGGCGGTGCCCCCCGACACCGGGTACATACCGCCCAGCTCCGCGTGGACCAGTGCCAGGATCAGGATCGCGACGCCGCCGATGGCCCAGGAGATGATCGCCGCCGGCCCGGCCGCGGCCAGCGCTCCCTGGGCGCCGAACAGCCATCCCGATCCGATGATCGACCCCTCCGAGGCCCAGATCAGCCCGACGAAACCGATTTCGCGCCGCAGTCCGGGTCTGTGGGTCGTCGGACCGGATGTCGCCTCTGGCACGGCCATGATGCACACACCCCCGTTGACAGGGTGACGTTCATCACTATCGTGCCACGATGGCCGATTTATGGCGGTATTCGGGTGAGCGCCGTTTCCCGGGGCGTCGGTTGCCGTACACCCCGTGTCCCGGGGAAGGCCCGGCGAGCCGACGGCCCGGTCAGTCGGCCAGTCCGCCAGTCGGTCAGCCGGTCGCGGGACGAGGTCCGGCCGGCGTCCCGCCGCTGACCGCCGCGTCGTACAGGGCCCGGGTGGCGGTCCCGAAGTAGGCGCTGTAGGAGACCTGGGGGGTGTTGCCGCCCGTGTGGTAGCCACCGATCACGCCGACGACGGCCCAGCCGCCCGGCCACGGCACGAGCAGGGGGCCGCCGCTGGTGCCGCCCACGAAGCCGGCGCAGGCGATGCGGGGGAACGTGCCCGGGTCGGCCGGGTCGTCGCTCTCCCACCGGGTGGTCCAGCTCAGGCACTCCAGCGGCTTCTCCGCCCCCGCCGGGTAGCCGATCATGCGTACCGGGGCGTGGTAGTAGCCGGTGCCGGTGAGCAGCCGTACCCCGCCGACCGCGTCCTGCAGCGGGGTCCCGTCCTCGTTGGGCCCGGTGAGCGCGAAGGCGAAGTCGTACTCCGCGCCCGCGTCTTCGCCCAGGTCGTAGTACTCCTGGGACACGTAGACACCGCTGGTCCGCACCGGGAAGATCCCGAAGGGCTTCTGGCCGTCGTGGTACTGCGGGACGAAGGCCAGGTGCCGCTTCGGGGAGGTGCCGGCGTACCCCTTCAGACAGTGGCCGGCGCTCAGCACGAGGTCGTGCCCGGGACTGCGGACGACGGAGCCGCTGCAGGTGCGGCCGGTCCCGGTGGCGTCGGTCCAGAAGAAGGTGCCGGCCTGTGGGATGCCGTCGAAGCTCCGGCTCGGCGGGATGTACTCGCCCGGCCGGGGCCCGTCGACCGCGGGGGACACGGCGGGTGCCGCCGTGCCGTCCTCGGCGCCCTTGAGGACGTCGGCGGGCAGGGCGGCGGCCATGCGTGCCGGGGTCCAGTAGGCGTCGAGCTGTTCGGCGACCGGGTCGGGGTCGGTCGCGGGGCTGTCGGCGGATGCCGTGGTGGTGAGTCCGGCGCTGAGCAGAAGGGCTGCCGCGCAACCGGCGGCGTGACGGACGAATCTGGTCCCGAGCAACATCGATCCCCCTCAGGGCGGCCGCAGGTGACGGCTCACCATAAGCCCGCGGCCCCGCCCGTCACAGCGTCCACGGCCGAATCCGGCTGGGCGGGGTGTCGGGCGGCCGACGGTCCGTCAACTTCCGCCCGGCCGCCGGGTGTACGGACCGTGAACCCGTTCAGGCCGCGCCGCGCAGCGGGGGTACGGCCGGGACCTCGTCGGCGCGCGCGAGATCCTCCTCGGTCAGCCGGAAGCCCTCGGGATAGGCCTCGCGCCGACTGCGCCGTGCGGGTTCGCTGGTGCGCCACATGTACAGGCACCGGGCGCACCGCAGCACCTCCCAGACACCGGGGACGGGCGAGGAGTGGACGTGCGCGAGCCGCTCGCAGGCGCAGCGCGGGCAGAGCGGGCCGGTGGGTTCGGACATGGTGGTTCTCCTTGCGGGCTTCGGTCAGCGGCGGGCGGCGAGGGCCCGGAGGCGGGTGAGCCATTCGGCGGTCTCCGGCAGGTCCCGTACCGGGGTGCCGTAGGTGCCGCGGCGATCCGGTGCGACGGGCGTCGTCGCGTCGATGACCAGCTTGTCCACGATGCCGGGGGTGCGGGCCTGGGGCGCGAGTTCCACGACCGGCAGGTTGGGGATGGTGATCAGGTCGTCGGCGGGATTCATCTTGGTCGACAGCGCCCACATCACCTGCGGCAGGTCGAACGGGTCGACGTCCTCGTCCACCACGATGACCGTGGTCGCGTAGCCGAGCCCGTGCGGTGTGGTCAGCACCCGCAGTCCCACCGCCTTGGCGAAGCCGCCGTAGCGCTTCTTCGTCGAGACGATGACGACCAGCCCGTGCGTGTAGGAGGCGTTGACGGCCCGCACCTCCGGGAAGTCCGCCTTCAGTTGCTTGAAGAGGGGGACCGCCGTGTTCGCGGCGATCAGGTAGTCGCACTCGGTCCACGGCATTCCGAGGTAGAGGTGCTCGAAGACCGGATCGGTGCGGTACGAGATACGGTCGACACGGATGACCGGCATGCTCCGGCCGCCCGAGTAGTGGCCCGTGAACTCGCCGAACGGCCCCTCGATCTCCCGGGTGCGGCCCTCGATGACGCCCTCGATCACCACCTCGCTGCCCCAGGGCACGGGCAGACCGGTCAGCGGTGCCTTCGCGATCGGTGCGGGCGCCTGGCGCAGGGCGCCGGCGAGGTCGTACTCGTTCTCCTCGTACTTCATCGGGGTGGACGCGGCGATGGTGATCACCGGGTCGTTGCCGAGCGTGATCGCGACGGGCAGGTCCTCGCCGCGCTCCTCGGCCGTGCGCAGGTGCAGCGCGATGTCGTGCATCGGTACCGGCTGGATGGCGAGCCGGCGCGGGCCCTTGACCTCGATGCGGTAGACGCCGAGGTTCTGCTTGCCGCTGTGCCCGGGGTCGTCCGGGTCCTTGGAGACGACCGCGGCCTTGTCGAGGTAGAAACCGCCGTCCCCGTCGTTGAGCCGGATCAGCGGCAGCACCCGGAACACATCGGCGTCCTCGCCCTCCAGGGTGTTCCGCGCCCACGGCGGGTCCTCGCGCCACTCGGGCTCGACCGGGAACGCCTCCCAGCGGCGGGCGAACTCCGCGACCTGCTCCTTGGCGCCGGTCTGCCTGGGCAGACCGAGCGCGAGGGCGTGGTTGGCCCACGAGCCGTGCACGTTCATGGCGATCCGCGCGTTCGTGAAGCCCCTCACGTTGTCGAAGAACAGCGCCGGGGCCGCACCGCCGAGACGGGGAGCGGCGTTCGCCGCGGCGGCGATGTCGGGCTCCGGCAGCACTTCGTCGGTGACGCGGAGCAGTTGCCCCTGCGCCTCGAGCGCGTCGAGGAAGCCGCGCAGGTCGTCGTAGGGCATGGGGGAGGTCCTTTCCTGTGGATGGCGGGTGGCGCGGGGCTCAGCCGGTGGCGCGCAGGGCGCGGGCGGCTCGCATGCCCTCCCACCGCTTCGCCGCGGCGGCGGGCAGGTCGAACTGGTCGAGGACGCGCGTGACGACGTGGTCGACGATGTCGTCCACCGAGCGGGGGTGGTTGTAGAACGCCGGCATCGGGGGCACCAACCGCACGCCCTTGCGGGAGAGTTCGAGCATGTTCTCCAGATGGATCTCACTCAGCGGTGTCTCACGCGGCACCAGCACCAGCTGTCGGCGCTCCTTGAGCACCACGTCCGCGGCCCGGCCGACCAGCCCGTCGGCGTAACCCGCGCGGATGCCGGCCAGGGTCTTCATCGAGCAGGGCACCACGACCATGCCGTCCGTCCGGAACGAGCCCGACGAGATCGCCGCACCCTGGTCCTGCGGCGCGTACGCGACATCGGCCAGCGCCGTGACGTCGCTGACGGCCAGCCCGGTCTCCAGCTCGATCGTGGCCCGCGCCCAGCGGCTGAGCACCAGATGGGTCTCCACCTCCGGCAGCGCGGCCAGCTGCTGCAGCAGCCGGACGCCGAACACGGCACCCGTCGCTCCCGTCATCCCCACGATCAGTCGCACCGGACCGGTCTCCTTCCGTTCGTCCCCGAGCGGCACACCACTCTTTCGGTCACCGCCCCATCGACGCTAAGCGCGGCGCACCAGACCGCGGGCGTACGCTGAGGACAGATCATGGACAAAAACGGACAGCCACGCCCGACCGACCGGACCGGTATCACCCCCGCCCCCTACCGCGCCGCCGCCGGCGCCCCGCCCGGCGCCGAGGTGTTCGACCTGTCCGCGCTGCCCCGCCGCGCCCACGGCCACGGCCTCGACCCCTACGCGGCCAAGCGCCCCGCCTTCCACGAGCTGATCGCCCTGCGCGGCGGCAGCCTGCGCTGCTCGCTCGACTTCGGCGCGTGCGAGATGGCCGCGGGCGACTGGCTGTGGGTACGGCCCGGCCAGGTCCATCAGTACGACTCCGACCTCGCCGCCGCCGACGGGGTCGTGGTGCTGTTCACCCCCGGCTTCCTCGCCCCCGCCACGATCGAGGCGGCGCGCGTCGACCAGCCCGTCTGGCGTGGCCCGCTGACCCCGGCGGACGCGGACGCGACCGCGCTGGACGCCGTGCTGCGGCTGCTGTGCGACGAGTACCGGCGGCTGGCCGAGCTGCCGCTGGAGGTCCAGATCGACGTCGTACGGCACCTGCTGTCGGTGCTGGTGCTCCGGCTGTCCCACGCGCGGGGGCGCTCGGAGTCGGCGGGGAGCGGCAGCGAGGCGTTCCGGCGCTTCCAGCGCGCCGTCGAGCGCGACTACGCCCGCACCCACCGTGTGGAGGACTACGCGCACGCCCTCGGCTACAGCGTCCGCACCCTGACCCGGGCCACCCGCTCGGCCGTCGGCAGCGGAGCCAAGGCCTTCATCGACGACCGGGTACTGCTGGAGGCGCGGCGGCTGCTGTGGCACACCGACCTGTCCGCCACCGCCGTCGGCGACCGCCTCGGCTTTCCCGACGCGACCGTGTTCACCCGCTTCTTCCGGCGGCGTACCGGTGAGACGCCGGCGGCGTTCCGGGCGCGGGCGCGGGGAAACGCGCAGGAGGGACCGGTCACGACAACGAGCGGTGCGCGGTCTTCAACGCGTTCCGGAAACCGGTGACCTCGTCCGGGGTCAGGTCCCGCACCATGCGCTGTTCGAGCAGGCGGGCCGGTTCGGCGTGGTCGGCCAGGAGGCGGCGGCCCGCGTCGGTCAGGAGGATGACCTTCTCGCGGCGGTTGTGCGGGTTCGGCTCGCGGCGGATCAGGTCGCGGGCCTCCAGGGCGCGGACCATGTCGGCCATGGACTGGGCCGTGACGAAGGAGTCCCGGGCCAACTGGGCGGCGGAGATGCCGTCGTGGCGTTCCAGCACCGTGAGGGCGGTGTACTGCAGGGCCGTGATGCCGGCCGGCCTGAGCAGTTCCTCCAGCCGGGCGCGCACCACGAGTTCGGTGCGTTTGAGCAGGTAGAGCAGGGACGGGCCCGCCTCCGAGGCATCCGCGTCCCCCGTGCGCCCCGCCGTCGCGGGCTCCGTCCGTCGTGTCATGCGGTCAGCCTAAGCCATTGACAGGATTCCTGTCGGAAGAGAACACTGGCGCAACCGACAGGATTCCTGTCGATCTGGACCCGGAAAGAGGTGCACTCATGGATCTGCACGCAAAGGCCGCCGTCGTCACCGGCAGCGGCCGCGGGCTCGGCCTGGCGTACGCCCGCGCCCTCGCCGCGGCCGGAGCCCGTGTCGTGGTCAACGACGTCGACGCCGACGCGGTCGACGCGGCGGTGGACGGCATCCGCGCGGCCGGCGGCAGCGCGGTCGGCGTCGTGGCCGCCGTGGGGGACAGTGAGGCCGCCGACCGGCTGGTCTCGGCCGCCGTGACGGAGTTCGGGCGGCTCGACGTCCTGGTCACCAACGCGGGCATCCTCCGGGACCGGGTGCTGTGGAAGATGACGGACGACGACTTCGACGCCGTCGTCAAGGTGCACCTGCGCGGCACCTTCACCTGCGCCCGTGCCGCCGCCGTACGGATGCGCGAGCAGGGCACCGGCGGCCGTATCGTGCTCATCTCCTCGCCCGCCGGGCAGCGCGGCAACTTCGGCCAGACCAACTACGCCGCCGCCAAGGCCGGGATCGTGGCCATGGCACGGACCTGGGCCATGGAACTGGCCAGGGCCGGTATCACCGTCAACGCCGTCGTCCCGGTCGCGGCCACCGAGATGACCAAGACGATCCCCGTCTTCGCGCCGCTCATCGCGGAGTCCGAACGCACCGGCGCCCCCCTGCCCGACTGGCTGCGGCGCGACGAGGGACTCGGCACCGTCGAGGACGTCGCGGGCCTGATCACCTTCCTCGCCTCGGACGCCGCCAAGGACATCACCGGACAGGCCATCGGCATCGGCGGCGACCGGCTCGCCCTGTGGGCACACCCGAAGGAGAAGGCCGTCGCGTTCGCCGCGGGCGGCTGGAGCGCCGACGCCATCGCCGAGCGGTGGCACACCGGCGTCGGCGCCGAGCCCGAGACGTACGGCATCCCCGCTCCCCAGGCACCGGAGGCATGACATGGCCGACAGGGCAGCGCCGGCGATCGACGTCGGCGCGCTGACCGCCATCGACGTCCACACCCACGCCGAGGTCGCCAGGGACGGGCACACCTCGCTGAGCCCCGAACTCCTCGGCGCCTCCGCCGACTACTTCAAGGCGCACGGCCACCGGCAGCCCACCATCGACGAGATGGCCGCCTACTACCGTGAACGCCGCATGGCAGCCGTGGTGTTCACCGTCGACGCCGAGCACGCCACCGGCCACCCCCGCATCGCCAACGAGGAGGTCGCCGAGAGCTGCGCCGCCCACGCCGACGTCCTCATCCCGTTCGCGAGCGTCGACCCGCACAAGGGCCGGGCCGGCGTACGGCAGGCGCGGCGCCTGGTGACGGAGTACGGGGTGCGGGGCTTCAAGTTCCACCCCAGCCTGCAGGGCTTCGCGCCCGACGACCGCATGGCCTACCCCCTGTACGAGGCCATCGAGGAACTCGGCGTCCCCGCGCTGTTCCACACCGGCCAGACCGGCATCGGCGCCGGCGTCCCCGGTGGCGGCGGCATCCGGCTGAAGTACTCCCACCCCATGCTGATCGACGACGTGGCCGTGGACTTCCCCGAACTGCGCATCATCCTCGCGCACCCGTCGTTCCCCTGGCAGGACGAGGCCCTGGCCGTCGCCACCCACAAACCCCACGTCCACATCGACCTGTCGGGCTGGTCGCCGAAGTACTTCCCGCCGCAACTGGTGCGCTATGCCAACACCCTGCTGAAGGACAAGGTGCTCTTCGGCTCCGACTACCCGGTCATCACGCCCGACCGCTGGCTCGCCGACTTCGCCGCCCTCGACATCAAACCCGAGGTACGGCCCAGGATCCTCAAGGAGAACGCCACCCGCCTGCTCGGCCTGGTCAAGGACTGAGGGAGACGCCGTGTTGAACCAAGGCATCGGCTCCTGGCCCGCGCGCCGGGCCCGCAAGACCCCGGACCGGATCGCCGTCGTCCACGAGGACGACGAGACCAGCTACCGGACGCTGCACCAGCGGGTCCTGCGCCTGGCCCACGCCCTGCGCGACCTGGGGATCGCACGCGGCGACCGCGTCGCCTACCTGGGCCCCAACCACCCCGCCCTGCTGGAGTCCCTGTTCGCGGCCGGCGCGCTCGGCGCCGTCTTCGTGCCCCTCAACTCCCGCCTCACACCTGCCGAGTTGGCGTACAACCTGGCCGACTCCGGGAGCACCGTGCTGATCCACGGTCCCGAGCACGGCGACTCGGCCGCCGCCGCGGCCGCGGGTACCGGGGTGCGCCACCGCGTCGCCCTCGGCCCGGCCGGGCCCGGCTGCCTCGGCTACGACGACCTGCTCGCCGGCGCCACGACCGGCCCGCTGGACGAGCCCGTGACCCCGGACGACCCCTGCATGATCATGTACACCTCCGGGACCACGGGCCGGCCCAAGGGCGCCGTCCTGACCCACGCCAACATCACCTGGAACAGCGTCAACGTCCTCGTCGACAGCGACCTGGCCGGTGACGAGGTCACCCTGGTCGCCGCCCCGCTGTTCCACACCGCCGCCCTCAACATGACCTGCCTGCCCACGCTCCTCAAGGGCGGCCGCGTGGTCCTGCTCGGCGCCTTCGACGCCGAGCGGGTGCTGGAGGTCATCGAGCGCCGGCGCGTGACGTACATGTTCGGGGTGCCCACGATGTACGACGCCCTCGCCGCGCGCCCCCGGTGGCAGACGACGGACCTGTCCAGCCTGCGCACCCTGACCTGTGGCGGCGCGCCGGTGCCCGCCCGCACCATCGACACGTATCTCGCCCGCGGGCTGGCCTTCAGCCAGGGCTACGGGATGACCGAGGCGTCCCCCGGCGTGCTCTTCCTGGACCGGGAGCAGACCTCGGCGAAGGCGGGCTCCGCGGGAGTGCCGCACTTCTTCACCGACGTGCGCGTGGTGCTCCCCGACGGCCGTGCGGCGGCGCCGGGGGAGCCGGGGGAGATCGTCGTCAACGGCCCGAACGTCATGGCCGGTTACTGGAACCAGCCCGAGGACACCGCGGCCGCGCTCACCGACGACGGCTGGCTGCGCACCGGTGACGTCGCGCGGACGGACGACGACGGCTATGCGTACATCGTCGACCGGGTCAAGGACATGTTCGTCTCGGGCGGCGAGAACGTGTACCCGGCCGAGGTCGAGGCCGCTCTGCTGACCCATCCCGCCGTCCGGGAGTGCGCCGTGATCGGCGTGCCGCACGAGGTCTGGGGCGAGGTCGGGCACGCGGTCCTCGTCCTGGAGCCCGGGGCCCGTGCCGACGCCGACGAGATCCTCGCCCACGTCCGGACCCTGCTGGCCAAGTACAAGATCCCGCGCACGCTGACCTTCGCCGACAGCCTGCCCCGTACGGCCTCGGGAAAGATCGTCAAGGCCGCCGTACGCGCCTCCTACGCCCGCCCCTAGCCCCTCACGACCCAGGACCACCCGTCCCGCAGGAAAGGCGGTACCCCATGCCCATCGAAGCCCACGGCCTCGCGGAACTCCTCGCCCTGTCCGGCCGAGACCTCGGCCGCACCGACTGGCTGGAGATCACCCAGGAGCGCGTCGACACCTTCGCCGACGCCACCGGCGACCACCAGTGGATCCACACCGACCCGCAGCGGGCGAAGGAGGGGCCCTTCGGCGGCACCATCGCCCACGGCTATCTCACCCTCTCGCTGATCATCCCGCTCTTCGGCGACCTGCTGCGCATCACCGGCGTCTCGATGAGCGTCAACTACGGCCTGGAGAAGGTCCGTTTCCCCGCTCCCGTGCCGGTCGGCGCGAAGATCCGGCTGCACGGTGTCGTCGAGTCGGTGGCCGAGGTCGCCGGCGACGGCGTCCAGATGCGGCTGACGTTCACCGTGGAGGCCGAGGGCAACGCCAAGCCGGTGTGCGTGGCGCAGGCCGTGTACCGGCACTACGCCTGACGCGCGGCGTCGGCGCGCAGGCCCGCGACCAGCAGCCCGACCAGCCGCCGGGCGTCGTAGCGGGTGTCGCTCTCCGCGCCGATGCAGAGGTTGCCGACGCCGCGCATGAGTGCGTAGGCCGTCAGGTCCGGGCGGATCTCGCCGGCCGCGGCCGCCGCGTCGAGCAGTTCGGTGCAGACGGGCACGAGCCGGTCGAGGAAGTAGGTGTGCAGGGCCGCGAAGCCGGTGTCGTCGGACTGGAGCACGGCGGCGAGGCCGTGCTTGGTCACCAGGAAGTCCACGAACAGGTCGATCCAGCGGGCGAGCGCCACGTGCGGACTCGGCCAGGCGGCCAGTAGCTCGGGACCGGCCGCGGCGAGGCTCTCGACCTGGTGCCGGTAGACGGCGACGATGAGGTCGGCGCGGGTCGGGAAGTGGCGGTAGATCGTCCCGAGCCCGACCCCCGCCCTGGCCGCGATGTCACGCACCGGCGCCTCCACCCCCGATTCCACGAACACCTCCGCCGCCGCGTCGAGCAACGTCTCCTTGTTGCGCCGGGCGTCCCTGCGCTGAGTCTCCCTGCGCTCGCCGCTGTCCTTCACCGCACCGCTCCTTCCACCGCGTGCCGCGCCAGGGCATGCGGTGCTTCCGCATGCCTGCCCGGGCGCCGCACGCCTTGCTAAACGGAACCATGTTCCGTATCGTCCTTACCGGAACATGGTTCCGCTTACTCATGGTGGCAGAGCGGCGGCCGACAGCCAAGGCGTGCCCGCCGCCCCGCGCCCTCCCGTATTGAGGAGAACGGTCATGCAGTACCGCACCCTGGGCCGCACCGGCGTCCAGGTCAGCACCCTCGCGCTCGGCGCGATGAACTTCGGCGCGATCGGGCGCACCACGCAGGACGAGGCCACCGCCCTCGTGGATGCCGCCCTCGACGCCGGGATCAACGTCATCGACACCGCCGACATGTACGGCGCGGGCGAGTCGGAGGAGATGGTCGGCAAGGCCGTCGCCGGACGCCGCGACGACATCGTGCTCGCCACGAAGGCGGCCATGCCGATGGGCGACGAGCGCAATCACCAGGGCGGTTCGCGCCGCTGGCTGGTGACGGAGCTGGACAACAGCCTGCGCCGGCTCGGCGTCGACCACGTCGACCTCTACCAGATCCACCGCTGGGACCCCAGGAGCAGCGACGAGGAGACGCTGTCGGCCCTGACCGACCTCCAACGCGCCGGGAAGATCCGCTACTTCGGCTCCTCGACCTTCCCCGCGTACCGCATCGTGCAGGCCCAATGGGCCGCCCGCGCACACCACCTGGGCCGCTACGTCACCGAACAGCCCAGCTATTCCCTCCTGCAGCGCGGCATCGAAGCCGATGTGCTGCCGGTGGCCGAGGAGTACGGGCTCGGCGTGCTGGTGTGGAGCCCGCTGGCCTCGGGCTGGCTGTCGGGTGCTGTCCGGGCGGGCCGGGACATCACCACCCACCGCGCGAGGTTCATGCCGCAGCGCTTCGACACCGCCCTTCCCGCCAACCGGGCCAGGCTCGACGCCGTGGAGAAACTGGCGAAGGTGGCCGACGAGGCGGGTCTGACGCTGATCCAGCTCGCGCTCGGCTTCGTGACCGCGCATCCCGGCGTGACCAGCGCACTCCTCGGCCCGCGCACCCTGGACCACCTGCGCTCCCAACTCGCCGCCGCCGACACCGTGTTGACCGACGACGTGCTCGACGCCGTCGACGCGATCGTCACCCCCGGCGTCGACCTCGCCCCGCACGAGAAGTTCGACACCCCGCCCGCGCTGCTCGACCCGGCCCTGCGCCGGCGCCGCTGACCGGCCGACGACCGAAGAGGCACCCCATGGCACCCACGTCCCGACCCCGTTTCGGGATCATGACCGCGCCGATGCAGGTCACGTACGACGACGTCCTGCGCGTCTGGCGCGAGGCGGACGCGATCCCCGAGATCGAACACGCCTGGCTGTTCGACCACCTCATGCCGATCGCCGGCGACCCGGACGGGCCGGTCCTCGAAGGCTGGACGCTGCTCGCTGCCCTGGCCGCGCAGACGCGCCGGCTGCGCCTCGGCCTGCTGGTGACCAGCAACCGCTTCCGGCCGCCCGCACTGCTCGCCAAGATCGCCACGACGGTGGACGTGGTCTCCGGCGGACGGCTCGACCTCGGCATCGGCGTCGGCTCACGGCCGCACCCGCCCGAGGCCCGGCGCGAGTACCCGGCCCACGGCCTGCCCTTCCAGGACACCGCGGCCGCCGTCGACAGCCTCGCCGAGTCCTGCGCGCTGATCCGCCGCCTGTGGACGGAGCCCGAGCCCTTCGACTTCCACGGCACCCACCACCGGCTCACCGGAGCCTTCGCCAACCCCAAACCGGTGCAGCGCCCCCACCCGCCGATCCTCGTCGGCGGCCGCTCCGCCGCGACCCTGCGGGTCGCGGCCGAGCACGCGGACGCCTGGAACATCCCCGGCGGGGACATCGCCGACGCGGCCCGCCGCAGCGCCCTGCTGGACCGCTACTGCGCCGAGATCGGCCGCGACCCCGCCACGATCACCCGCTCCATCCACCTGGCCGTCTCCTACGACCGGCCCGAGACCACCCGCGACGCGATCGCCGAGGCGCTGGACGCCGGCTTCCGGCACATCGTCCTCGGCCTCCCGGCGCCGTACCCGGCCGGCGTCGCCCGCTGGGTCACGGACGAACTCGTCCGCCCGGGTACATGATCACCGCCAAGGCGGGGTCGTAGCACAGAGGTAGTGCGCCGCGACAGCATCTCGGAGGACGTCGGTTCGAATCCGGCCGCCCCGCCCCCTCTCACCCTCCCCCGGCTGTCAGGCGAGACCGCGCAGCATGAGGTTCCAGTAGAGGAACGGCAGTCCGTACCGCTTGAGGTACCACATGTCCCGGCGCTCATGGGTGGTGTCGATGAGCGGGAAGGTGGGGCGGGGTCGCAGGGTGTAGTCGAACTCGGCCAGCAGCATGCGGTGCCGCGACGTGGTGATGGGACAGGAGGAGTACCCGTCGTACGACGCGGGCAGCGGCCCGGCGCCCGCCAGGCTCGCGGCGATGTTGCGCGCGACCACCGGTGCCTGTTTGCGGATCGCGGCCCCCGTCTTGGAGTTGGGGGTGGAGCCGGCGTCGCCGAGGGCGAAGATCTCCGGGTGGCGCACATGGCGCAGGGTGTGCCTGTCGACGTCCACGTAGCCCGCGGGGTCGGCCGGGCCGGCCAGCGCGGTCGCCTTGAGCCAGTCGGGCGCCGACTGGGGCGGGACGACGTGCATCATGTCGAAGCGCAGGGTGTCCTCGGCACCCGAGGCGTGGTCGACGACGACGGCGTCCCGGCCGTCCGGGTCCACCTCGACCAGTTCGCTGTTCGTGCGTACCTCGATGCCGTAGCGCGCCGCGACCCGCTCCAGTTCCGCGGCGAACACCGGAACCCCGAACATGCCCGGCGTCGGCAGCACGAGCACCACCCGTATGTCCCGCAGCACGCCCCGCTCGCGCCAGTGGTCGGCCGCGAGGTAAGCGATCTTCTGCGGCGCCCCGCCGCACTTGATCGGGCCCGCCGGCATGGTGAAGACGGCCGTGCCCGAGCGCATGGAGCGGATCAACTCCCAGGTCTTCGGCGCCAGTTCGTAGGAGTAGTTGCTGGAGGTGTGCGGCGCGGCGACGGCCTCGGCCATGCCGGGAACTAGGTCCCAGTCCAGCTGGATGCCGGGGCAGACGACGAGCCTGTCGTAGCCGACGGTCCTGCCGCCGGCGGTGGCGACCGTCCGCTCCCCGGGGTCCACGCTCGCCACGTGGTCGCGGATCCAGCGGACCCCCTTCGGCAGGACCGAGCGCTGGGGCCGTGCGCTCGACCGGGCGCCGGCCCGGCCGCCGCCGACCAGCGTCCACAGCGGCTGGTAGTAGTGCGTGGCCGACGGTTCGACGATCCCGACGTCGCGGACGCCGGCGCGCAGCAGCCGCGCCGCGACACTGACGCCCGCGCTCCCCGCACCCACGATCAGGACCCTGTGGTGAGCGTCGATGGTCATGTCCGCCTTCCCCCTCGCGTCCGTGTTCGCTAATGTACGCACATTAGCTATGTAAATGTACGTACACAAGGCAGGGATCATGGGCGAGGGCAGGACTCCGCTGTGGCGGCACGTGCGCGACGACCTCAGAGGCCGCCTGGCCGAGGGTGAGTTCGGCGACTCCTTCCCCGGTGAGAACGAACTGGCCGCGCGCTACGGCGTCAGCCGGCACACCATTCGCGCGGCGTTGCGCGAACTGCGGGAGGAGGGACTGGTCACCGCGGCGCGCGGACGGCGCCAGCGCCCCCTGGGCGAGGCCGTCATAGAGCAGCCCGTCGGCGCCCTGTACAGCCTGTTCGCCTCCGTCGAGGCGGCCGGGCTCGAACAGCGCAGCATCGTGCGCACGCTCGACATCCGCGCCGACGCGCACGTGGCCGTGCGGCTCGGCATGGAGGAGTCCACGCCCCTGCTGTACCTGGAACGCATCCGCCTCGCCGGCGGGGAGCCGCTGGCCCACGACAAGGTGTGGCTGCCGGCCTCGGACGCCCGCCCGCTCCTCGACGCCGACTTCAGCCACACGGCCCTGTACGACGAACTCGCCGAGCGCTGCGGCATCCGCCTGGTCGGCGGGGAGGAACGCATCCACGCGGTCACGCCGACCCCCGCCGAGCGGCGGCTGCTCGGCCTTCCGGAGGGGGTGGCCGCGTTCTCCATCCAGCGGCTCGGCCGCGCGCACGGCCGCACCGTCGAGTGGCGCACCACGCTCATCCGCGGCGACCGGTTCAGCGTCCTGGCGCAGTTCGACGCCCGGGCCGGCTACCGCCTCGATCCGGCGGGATCCCGGTTCACGCGCCCGGCCCGCGGCGCACGGCGGCTCGATCCGGTGTGTCCGAGTGGAGGGAGTGTCTGAGATGTTCTTCGTCGACACGATCGAGGTGACCGGCCTCGGCAACCGCGGCTATCTGGCGGGCGGTGCGCGCACGGCCGTGGCCGTCGACCCGCCGCGCGACGCCGACCGGGTACTCGCGGCCGCGGCACGCAGAGGCGTACGGATCTCCCATGTCGTCGAGACCCACATCCACAACGACTACGTCACCGGCGGCCTGGAACTGGCCCGGCTCACCGGCGCCGCCTACCTCGTGCCCGCCGGGGCCGCCGTGTCCTTCGCGCGCACACCCGTGCACGACGGCGACCGCACGGACCTCGACGCCGACCTCACGCTGCGGGCCCTCGCGACACCCGGGCACACCCCGCACCACACCGCCTACGTCCTGGAGGAGCGGGGCACGGCGGTCGCGGTGTTCACCGGAGGCTCGCTGCTGATCGGCACCGTCGGCCGCACCGACCTGGTCGAGCCCCGCCTGACCGAGCGCCTGGCCCGGGCCCAGCACGCGTCCGCGCACCGCCTCGCCGCCGAACTGCCCGACGACGCGACCGTGCTGCCCACGCACGGATTCGGCAGCTTCTGCTCCGCCGGCCGGGCCGAGGGCGACACGACCACCATCGGCAAGGAGAAGGCGTCCAACGACGCGCTGACCCAGGACGTCGACACCTTCATCGCCCGCATGCTCGCGGGGCTCGACGACGTCCCCGCGTACTACGCGCACATGGGGCCGGCCAACTCGGCCGGCCCGGCACCCGTCGACCTCACCGCGCCCGCCGTCGCCGACGCCGAGCAGATCGCGGCACGGCTCGCCGCCGGGGAGTGGGTGGTCGACCTGCGCAACCGGATCGCGTTCGCCGAAGGGCATGTCGCCGGCACCTACAACTTCGAGGCCGACGGCCAACTCGCCACATATCTGGCCTGGTTGATCCCCTGGGGCAGGCCGGTGACGCTGCTGGCCGAGTCGGCCGCCCAACTGGCCCGCGCGCAGCGCGAGCTGGTGCGCGTCGGCATCGACCGCCCGGCCGCCGCGGCCACCGGCGAACCGTCCGCCTGGACCACCGACGGCGCGCCCCTGGCCTCCTTCCGCCGCGCCGGCTTCGCGGAGCTCGCCGCTCGGCACCCGGCCGAGCACATGGTCGTCCTGGACGTGCGGCGTGCCTCCGAGCGGGCCGCCGACGGATTCGTCGAGGGCTCGGTCCACATCCCGCTGCACACCCTGCACCGCCGCCTCGACGAGGTGCCGCCGGGCGAGGTGTGGGTGCACTGCGCGGCCGGTGCGCGCGCCGCCATCGCCGCCTCGCTGCTGGATGCGGTGGGCCGTGCCGTCGTCGCGGTGGACGACTCCTTCGCCGCGGCGGGAACGGCCGGACTCGCCGTGCGCACCGCCTGAATCCGCCCGACGTCCCGATCCGCACGAGAGGCGAGGAGAGCCCATGGAGACATCACCTTCCGGCATAGCCCGGATCACCGTGGCGGAAGCGGCCGAACGCACCGGCCACACCGTGCGGGCCGCGGCGCCCGCCGACGACGGCCCATGCGTCCTGCTCGACGTCCGCGAGCCGGACGAATGGAGCGCCGGTCACGCGCCCGGGGCCGTGCACCTCTCCCTCACCGCCCTCTACGAGGGCACGCCCCTGCCCGCCGGGGCCCAGGGGCGCCGCCTGGTCGTCATCTGCCGCTCGGGCCACCGCTCCCGGCGCGCCGCCGAACTGCTGCACAGGCACGGCGCCGAGGCGGTCGACGTCATCGGCGGCATGCGGGAGTGGGCGCGGGCCGGCCTTCCTGTGGTGGACGCGCGTGGCCTGCGCGGTACGGTCGCGTGAGTGCGCTGATCCTCGCCCTGGTGGCCGGTGCCGTGATCGGGCTGTCCCTGGGCGCGCTCGGCGGCGGGGGCAGCGTCCTGACCGTTCCCGCACTGATCTACCTGCTGGGCTTCACCCCGGTGGCGGCCACCACCGCCGGACTGGTGATCGTGGCCCTCACCTCGGTCACCGCACTGACCGCGCACGCCCGGGACGGCCATGTCCGCTGGGCGATGGGCCTGCTCTTCGCGGCGGCGGGCATCGGCCCGGCGATGCTGGGCTCCGCGCTCGCCGCGCACCTCCCGGCGGCCGCCCTGTCGGCGGGCTTCGCGCTGGTCGCGGCCGCCGCGGCGGTGCGCATGCTGCGGCCCGGAGCGGCGCAGGGCGCCGTACACGAGGTCAGGCCCGGGCGTGCGGCCGCGGCCGGTGCCGGACTGGGCACGGTCACCGGTGTCCTCGGGGTCGGCGGCGGCTTCCTCGCCGTTCCGGCGCTCGTGGGCGTCCTCGGCCTGCGCATGCGGGAGGCGGTGGGCACCAGCCTGCTGGTGATCACCGTCAACTCCCTGGCGGCGCTCGGCCTGCGCGGCGGCACCATGGACCACCTCGACTGGGCGGTCGTCGGCCCCTTCGCCGGTGCCGCGATCCTCGGGGCCTGGGACGGCAGGCGACTGGGGGCGAGAGTGAGGGGCGCGACCCTGCGGCGGATCTTCGCCGTCGTGCTGCTGGCCGTGGCCGCCTTCATGTTCGCCGACGCCGTGGTCTGACGTCGTTGCCGGGCCGCGACCCGGCCTGACCCCGGCCCCGCGCGGCGCACTGCCGCGCGGGGCCGTTTTCCTTTGTTGCGACGTCCTGCCCTCACCGCACCCACGGCGAGCACGGCCGAGCCGGCTTCCAGACGACGCCGGACACCCCGGCCGGCCCAGCCGGGCGAGGTGCGCGGCGCCTCGCCCGACGCTACGGCGGTCTCCGCCGGCAGAGCCGGCCCGGCGGTGGCCGGCGAAGGCGCCTCGACGGGCCGGACCCGCGGCAGGCGCTAGCCGGCGGAGGGCAGGGTGAGCCGCTGGCCCGGCCGGATCACGTCCGGGTCCGGGCCGACGACGCCGCGGTTGGTCTCGTACAGCCGCCGCCAGCCGCCGGGGACGGCGGCCCACTGCGCGACGCCGGACAGGGTGTCGCCGTCGCGCACGGTGTAGGACGCGCCGGGGCGCGGGCGGGTCCCGGTGTGGGAGCCGGGCCCGGTCGCGTCGTGCGGGGCGGTGGTGCGGCGTTCGGCGCGGGCGGCGCCCCGCTGTCCGGTCCGGACGGCGAGCGGCTCGCTGCCCCCGCCGTTCCGCGTGAGGCGCGCCCGCACCGAGCAGACCGGCCACGCCTCCGGCCCCTGCCGGGCGAGCACCGCTTCCGCCACGGTGATCTGCTCCGACCGGCTCGCCAGATCGGCTCGCGGCGCGTACGCGGTCCCGCCGTACGCAGCCCAGGTCGGCTGGTTGAACTGCAGCCCGCCGTAGTAGCCGTTGCCGGTGTTGGTCCGCCAGTCGCCGCCGCTCTCGCAGCCGGCGACCCGGTCCCATGTGGTGCCGGAGGCCGCGTGCGCCGCGGTCGGCGCGAGGAGCGGCAGGACGATGCCGACGCTGCCGAGGGTCAGGGCGGTGCGGAGCGTCGGCAGGAGCCGTAGGGGCGCGGTGCGGCGGGGCCGTACCGGTCGTGCGGTCATAGGACCTTCCTCTCCACTGCGGTTCCCGCCCGCCGGTCGTCCCGGCGGGCTGTAGGCAGTACGTCAGCGACGCCCGGGTGCTCACAAGGCGCGCACAGTTCACGGCACCCTGTGCGCCGCCGTCTGCCACCGTGCGATTATCTGACGATCCATCAGTTCGTCGTGGGGGTGGGCGCGCAAGAGGGCACGGGGGCACGGACGTCGAGGTTCCGGACGCGGGTCGGCGCCGTTCCGACCCGGCGGGGGCCGTGGGGTGGCGCACGCCTACGGCGGACGGGGGAGCGCCCCGCCGGGACGCGGCGCACGGGATGCGGCCGCCGCAGTACCAGGCACTGCGGCGAACGGGCCAGGAGGCGCACACGCTCTCCGGCCGCGCGAAGAGACGCAGTTTGGACAACGCCAAGGGACCGGTCCGGTGCTCGCCAGGGGCAGGCGGTGAGCGGCGGGCTCTCCCCGTTTCCGGTACGAGGTCTCAACTTCCGCCAGAGGCACGGTGGTTGTCCAGCCGAGCCGGGACGCATCGGCAGCGGCGCCGTGCGCAGGTGAGGGTGACGGCGAGGGCGAGTGCGGTGACCACGCTCAACGCGCACCGGGGCCGGCCAGGCGGACGGTGGCCGCGCCCAGGGCGGCGCCGGCGACCAGTGTGAGAACGCTGACGGGCCAGGAGCGCGGTGGACGTTCGCCTTCATGGGCAACCGCAACCACCGTGCGGACACCAAAATTGACCACACAGACTCACGGAGGCGTGGTTAATGTGCTCAAGTGACAGAATTCAACATCCTCGGTGACCGCGCGCAACGTTCCCTGTGGCAGGAGGACTTCGCGCGGCGGCTCCGCGCCTCGTACACGTCCGCCGGGCTCACCGCGGCCGCGGCCGAGCGCATGCTGGAGGACACGGGCGCCAAGGCCGGTGACTGCGCCGTCGCCGAGATCACGGACGCCGGGACCCGAGTGGGTCACGTCGCCGTGGCGGTGGCCGACCGCGGCGGCACGCTCGCCGGCGAGATCAGGGACCTGTACGTCGACGCGCGTCACCGCGGCCGGGGGCATGAGCAGGCCGCTCGGAGCTGGGCCGAGGGGTGGTGCGCGCGGCACGGTGCCCGCCGGCTGGACGTCCGGCTCACCGCACCCGCCGCCGACCTGTTCGACGCGTACCGCGTCCGCGGCCAGCTGCGGGTGAAGCGCCTCGGTTCCCCGTCGCGGCAGCTCGACGGCTTCACCGCACGCCCGATGGCGGAGGCCGAGTACCCCGAGTGGGCCGCCGCCGAGAAGGCGTCCTACGTCGGCGACATCGTCCGTTCGGGGAGCCTGAGCCACGAGGAGGCCGTACGCAAGTCCGACCGGGACTTCGCGGAGCTGCTCCCCGAGGGCCTGGCGACGCCCGACACCACGCTGCTGGTGTTCGAGGCGGCGGGCGAGCGCGTCGGCACCGGCTGGCTGCGCCACGGGCACCTGCCGGGAGCGACGTACGGCTACTCGCTGCACGTCCAGGAACAGCACCGGGGCAAGGGCTACGGGCGGGCCGCGATGGTGGCCGGCGAACAGGCTGTGCTCGCGGCCGGCGACTCCTCGCTGATGTTCACCGTGTGGGGCGGCAACGAGGTGGCGATGAACCTGTACACCAACGTGGGCTATCGCGTCCTGGTGGAACACCGCTCCCGTGACCTCCCGCACTCCGGGGCCTGACACCCCCCCATGACGGGGGAGGGGGACCCTGCCTGCGGGCGACCGCCGCCCTCAGCCGGCGGAACCGGTGGCGCCGGCGGCCTCGGCCGCTCGGCAGGCGGGACAGATGATCCGGGCGGCGCGGCCGTACCGCCGGGTCAGCCCCTGGCAGCGCGGGCAGTAACCGACCTCGTCCGGCAGACAGCCGAGGACGCGCGCCGCGGCGGTCCGGTCCGTCGACGGGGCGATGCGCTGCGGCATCTGGTCCATGTGCCGAAGGTACGTCCGCTCACCCGGCCGGGCAGCTCGGCCGGGGCCGCTACGCCAGGTCGACGCCCAGCTCGGTGTCGGGCCGGCAGCAGGCGCACGGCTCGACGGTCGGGTCGGTGAGCGCGGCCCGCGCCTCGTCGGCCCTGATCCGGTGGGGCGTGCCGTCGATCGCGGTGCAGCCGGCCAGGTGGACCAAGGCGGGCTCGGGACCGTGCGCGGTCCGCTTGGGCTGCACGACGTAGCCGGTGTCCGGGGCCTGCGGACTGAATCCGGGCACGGAGCGGCTGCCCTTCGTCCGGCTCGTCCGGCCTGTCCCGGGTGTCCGGCTCGTGCGGTGCGCCGGTGGCCGCTCCCCGGCCCCCTGCGCGGAGCGGGTGAGTGCCTCGTGTACCGCGGCGCGCTGGATCCTGAGGTAGGTGGCGAGCGTGTCGTTCTCGGCGATCTGCTCGTCGAGGTACGCGAGGATGACCCGAAGCCGGCGGGGGTCGGGCGGCAGCGGCCGATCAGGAGGCAGCTCGGCCATGGCGTGCACCGTGCAGTGCCGCCCAGGCCGACGACTGCCGGCCCTGCCAGTACGGATGGCTCAGCACCTGCGACGACAGACGGATCAGTCGTCGCCGCGGAGCTGTCCCCGGCCGTACGGCGAGCTGCCGGTAGGCGGCGTGCCACTCCTCGTGTGCCTGGGCCAGATCGGCGGGAATCGGACTCATGGCTGGATTCAATCACGTGTTCGATTTCCTGGGCCACTCCGTAGGGCGCGTGCGGCGGTCGTCGCCGCACGGGAAGACGGGTCTCGTCAGTCCCCCGCCGCTCAGCCGCAGGGACAGGACACGGCCCGGGATCACCGGCGGGTGGCCCAGCCGGCGAAGGCCTCGACGGCGTCGGCGACCGCGTGGAAGCGGAGCGAGTGGAAGAAGTCGAAGTTGTGCTGGGTACCGGGCAGTTCGGCGAAGGCGACCGGTGCGCGGGAGGCGCCGGCGAGTTCGTCCGCGAAGCGGCGGGCGTCCTCGACCAGTACCAGGGTGTCCAGGGCGCCGTGCACGATCAGGAACGGTGGCGCATCGGCGTGGAGACAGGCGTGCGGGGTGGCCGGGGCGCCCGACGCGTCCGCGGCGGTCGGCCCGTAGTAGCCGTACAGCCCGATCGCCCCCGAGGCCGAGTCGTCGGTCAGGGCGACGGTCGCGGCCGGGTGGGCCCCGGCCGATCCGCCGGCGACGACCAGACGTGACGGATCCGCGCCGAGTTCGTCGGCGTGGTCGCGCAGCCACGCGAGCGCCTGTCGCGCGTCCGCGAGCGAGTCGGCGTGGGCGGTCCGCAGCCGGTAGTTCGCGCTCGCGCAGACCCAGCCGCGTCCGGCCAGGCGGTAGAGCAACGGCCGTGCGCCGAGGAGCTTGCTGCCCATCACGAACCCCCCGCCGTGCAGATAGAGCAGGACGGGGGCCCGGTGGGGCCGGCCGCGGGAGACGTAGACGTCGAGGCGCTGGGTCCGGGCGTCGCCGTACCGGCGGTTGCGGAGCCGGCGGACGCCGGGCCGCCATGACACCAAGGGCAGCAGCAGCACCCGGAACAGGGGCAGGCGGTGATGGGGTACCCGGACGCCGGGTCCGGCCGCCAGAGCCGTCTCCGGGACGCCGCGCGCCGAGCGGGTCCGGACCGCGAGCGCGGCCAGGCCGCAGGCCGGGGCCGCGGTCAGTGCGACCGCGAGCCACCGCACCGGCTCACCGACCCGAGTCGTCAGGGTCGGACAGGCGCCGAGGACCAGCAGGGCCAGGCCGAGGAACGGCTGCTCGTTGAGGAGGTGCCCGAGCCAGAACCACAGGTTCGACGGGCTCGAATGCCGAGGCATGGGGGGCCGGAGGGCGGCGAACGTGCACAGCGCCATCAGGGCGACGGAGGTGAGGAAGCCGATCGGCACGTCGATCACATCCCGTCCGGCGCAGCGGGGCGGGACGTCTCGCGCCGATGTGCGGGCAGGCGGACCGCCGTCCCCCGGGCGCTCCGCCGCGCCGAGGCCGTGACACCGGAGGCGGTCAACACGTTCACCGTGAGCCTGGCCGGCGGCGACCAGCCGCACTGGCGGCCCGCTCGATCTGGGCGCACCGTGTTTCCCAGTAGGCGCCGTCGTGCCCGTGCGACGCCTCGCTGTCCGGCGCTGTCCCGACCGTGCCGTCGAGCTGCTCGCGCAGGATGTCGGCGTGGCCGGCGTGCCTAGTGGTCTCGTTGAGCGAGTGGACCATGACGTTGAAGAGCTTCACCCGCGGGCGCGGCCACCAGGGCACGAAGCCGGGCGCGTCCACGGCCAGCGCCTCGATCGTCGCG
This sequence comes from Streptomyces sp. NPDC104106, assembly GCF_055584345.1. Taxonomy (NCBI): domain Bacteria; kingdom Bacillati; phylum Actinomycetota; class Actinomycetes; order Kitasatosporales; family Streptomycetaceae; genus Streptomyces; species Streptomyces sp. NPDC104106. Next base: position 89,320 of record NZ_JBVJMF010000006.1, on the reverse strand, counting down.
TCCGCGTGCGCGCACACGCGCTGGTAGAGACCGACGATCTCGTCACGTGTCTCGTGCTCGGTGACCCAGTGTTCGTCCGTCCACGCGGCCTCGTCGTCCCAGCGGGGCACGGTGTCGGGAAAGGGCCGGTCGAAGACCTCGCCGAAGTACCTGGCGTCGGAGTACGCCAGATGTTTCACCAGGCCCAGGAGGTTGGTCCCGGTGGCGGTCAGGGGACGGCGCATGTCGTAGGCGGAGAGTCCTTCCAGTTTCCAGACCAACGCGTCACGTATCTGCCGCAGTTCCTCGTGAAGGTACTCTTTCGCGAAGTCATCGATCACGGACCGTCAGCCTGCCATGGATGCGTCGGCGGGCTCAATGCACGGGGCCCGGGCGGCTGTCTCCTGCCCGGCCCGGAGACGTCGCCGACGTCCGCTTCCGGCGTGCGGTCGCGGTCGGTGGCCCCGAGCGGATGCCGTACACCGATGAATCGCGGAAGCCGCCAGCGGAAGCCGCTGAAACCGCCCGGTCGTCCGTGTCGCAGCGCCGGTGTGGTCGGCCGGCAGGCGGTCGGCGGGGTCAGGGGCCGGACTCTCCCAGCGTCTCGTCGGCCGTCGCGAAGTGGTGCCGCGCCGGCCGCAGCACTTCGTGGAGGTGGCCGAAGTATTCGGTGCGCGCCGTCCCCGTGAGCACCGCCAGCAGGAACGCGAGGCATCCGGTGTCGTGGTGTTCCCACAGCGGGCCGCGGCCCTCGTTGTAGAGCACCGTCCACGCGTCGGGGCGCCGGCCGGGGCGCACCAGCCAGTACAGGAACGCCCCCGTGCCCTCCTCGAACGCCCACGGCAGGACCCGCGCGCCCGGCTCCAGCAGCTCGGCGGGCCGTTCCTCGCCCGCTGCCCACAACTCGCCCAGGATCTCGGCCCGTTCGGCTGCCTGCGTCTGAAGGTCGCAGTCGTCGTAGGCGGAGTCCGGGACGAGCAGCCAAATCGTCTCGTCGAAGAGTCCGTCGCCGTACCGTTCGACCAGTCGCTTGTAGTCACCGGGCAGAGCCGTACCGAGGGCGTGTTCGGCCTCCGCCCAGTCCACGGAGGGCGGTGGGTCCACCGGCGGCGGGCAGAGGCGGACGAGATCGTCGAGGGTGCTCACGGGAGGGACGCTACGGGAGGCCCGGCCGCCGCGGGCGAGCGGGGCAGGGCCCGGTTCACGCGCGGGCCCGGACCATGATAGTTGTTTTATTCAACAATATTCGTCTCGTGAGGAGTCCGGGTTGACCAGTCCCGCACCGGCCGGTAGCACCCGGCGGATCTTCATCGACAAGCAGAGCCCCAAGCCGTACCACGCCCTGGTGCAGACCTCGGAGGCGGTGCGGGCGAGCGCCGCCGACGCCGGGCTCGATCGCACCCTGGTGGAGCTGGTCAACCTCCGTGTCTCGCAGATCAACGGCTGCGCCTACTGCCTGGACGTGCACACCCGCGCCGCGCTGCGGGCGGGCGACACCCCCGAACGTCTCGGTGTGCTCGCGGCCTGGCGGCAGACCGAGCTGTTCACGCCCGCCGAACGGGCCGCGCTGGCGCTCGCCGAGGCCACCACCGCCGCCGCGGACACCGGTGGGCAGGACGCGGCCTACGCGCAGGCGCGGGAGGTGCTCACCGAGGACCAGACGGCGGCGGTGATCTGGGTGGCCGTCACCATCAACGCGTTCAACCGGGTCTCGATCATGAGCGGGCATCCGGTACGGGCGCAGCGGTGACCTGGTGCGCGAAGGGGCCCGGTCCGCGCTGATCCATCGTCGCGAGGAACCGCGCGACCAGGGGGTCGCCGTCGCCCTCGCGCCAGGCGACGGCCACCCGGGTGCGGGCCGAGCGCGGCTCGATCCGGCGGAAGGCGACGCCGCGCAGCCGGATGCGCCGGATGCTCGCCGGGGCCACGGACACCCCCAGCCCTGTCTCCACCAGGGCGCACACGGTCTGCCACTCCACCGCGTGCTGTGCGGTGCGGGGGGTGAAGCCCGCAGCCTCGCACAGGCCGGTGATCCGGTCGTACAGCAGCGGGCCCACCGCGCGCGGCAGGAGGACGAACGGCTCTCCCGCCAACTCGCCGAGGGGCACCGTCCGTTGTGCTGCCAGCGGGTGCGTGGCCGGCAGGACGGCGACGAACGGCTCGCTGAGCACGGTCCGCACCCCCAGCTCCGGCCGGTCCGCCGGGGGTTCGCGCAGCAGCCCGATGTCGATCGTCCGGTCGCGCAGCGCGTCCAGTTGGGGTGCCGTCGTCATCTCCTGGATGTCGAGGAGCACCTGCGGGAACCGCTGCCGGTAGTCGCGCAGCAGGCCCGGCACAACGGTGAGGGCCAGGGAGGCGGCGAAACCGATCCGCAGCCGCCCGGCCCGGCCGCCGCCGGCGGCACGCGCCGAGGCCAGCCCGTCGGCGAGCCCCGACAGCGCCTGCCGGGCGGCCGGCAGCAGGGCACGGCCCGCCGGGGTGAGCGCGACGCCTCCCGGGCCGCGGTCGAACAGCGGATGACCGACCTTCTCCTCCAGCCGGCGGATCTGCTGGCTCAGCGGGGGCTGGGCGATGCCCAGGCGGGTGGCGGCACGGCCGAAGTGCAACTCCTCGGCGAGCACGACGAACGCGTGCAGCTGGGGCAGGGAAGGTTCGAGACGGTCCATATCCTTTGTGATATCAGTCCATGCCGTCGGCCGTATTAGACGTATCACGGCAGGTCACCTAGCGTTCGGCGCATGACAGAGCGACGTGCGATCCTCAGCGGCTCGACCTTCGAGGAGCAGATCGGTTACGCCCGTGCCGTGGTCGACGGCGACTGGGTGCATGTGTCCGGGACCACCGGATTCGACTACACGACGATGACGATCCAGGACGACGTGGTGGCACAGGCCGAGCAGTGCCTGCGCAACATCGAGGCGGCGCTCGCCGAGGCGGAGTGCACCTTCGCCGACGTGGTGCGGGTGCGCTATCTGCTGCCCGACCGCGCGGACTTCGAGCCCTGCTGGCCGGTGCTGCGGCGCTGCTTCGGCGACATCCGGCCGGCCGCCACCATGCTGGAGTGCGGCCTGGCCGATCCCCGGATGAGGATCGAGATCGAGGTGTACGCCCGCCGCGCCGACCGCCGGACCGCCGGCTGACCCCTGCGCGCCGGGGCCGGTCAGCATCCGGCGGGCGAGCGGCGGCGCCGTTCCGCGAGTTCGCCGCGCCGGATGATCCGTGACTCGTGCCGGAGCAGCCGGGGCCCGGCCACCACCAGCAGCTCCGACCCGGCCTGCGCCAGCACGTACCGGTGCACCGGCCTGCGGTGCAGCAGCCGGGACACCGGGCCTCGCGGCCGGGCCACCCCGATGACGAGGAGGTCGTCCGGGCGGGACGCGATCGCGCACAGCACCTGCCCGGTCGGCCCCCGCACCACTCGCCGCACGATCCGCAGGTCCGCCGGCGGTCCGCCGACCGCCAGTTCGAAGGCCCGGTCCAGCCGTTGCCGTGCCTCGTCGGCCCACAGCCGGGCCCAGCTCGGCTCGGGCCGGCGCCGGTACACAGCCTCGCCCTCCGGGGGTTCCCAGGCCCGGACTGCCACCAGTGTGCGGCCGCTACGGCGGGCCTCCGCGATGCCCCGGCGCAGCGCGGCCAGTCCGGCGAGCGAGTCGCTCACCCCGACGACGACCCCTCCGCCGCGCTCGCCGTCCGTCGATCCGTGTGCTGCCATGCCGTCACGCTAGGAAGGCCAATCCCGGTCCGGCAAAGGCCAATCGGAGAAAAGTGGCCTTGCTCGCGGGCGGTTACTCCCCGGCCCGATGTCCCTGAGCGTGGTCACCGGCCCGTGCCTCAACGGGAGGCGGTCACGCTGCCGTGTCCCGGGAGCGCTCGACGGGGCGCAGGAACGCGGACCAGCCGCCGTCGGGCCTCTCGCCGACCTGGAGGCCGCGCAGCTTCGCGAGCACCGCGGGGTCCTGGGCGTCGAGCCAGTCGACGAACTGCCGGAAGGAGACCAGGCGGACGCCCTCCCGGCCGGCGATCTGCTTGAGGGCCTCCTCGGCCGCGTCCATGTAGATGCCGCCGTTCCACTGCTCGAAGTGGTTGCCGATGAACAGCGGCGCACGGTTGGTCTCGTACGCCCGCTGGAACCCCGCCAGGTACGACTGGGTCGCCTGGGCGCGCCAGTAGGGGTAGTTGTACGAGGGCGCCCGCGTCGCGTTCCGGGACTGGTTCGCGAGCATGTTGTAGTCCATCGACAGCACCTCGAAGGTGTGGCCGGGGAAGGGGATGCCCTGCAGCGGCAGGTCCCAGACGCCCTTCCGTTTCCTCGGCCAGCGCTGCAGCCCGCCCGGTGAGGACGCGTCGTAGCGCCAGCCCAGCTCCCGTGCCACCGGCAGCAGGTTCGCCTGCCCGAGCAGGCAGGGGGTACGGCCGCCCACCACCTCCTTGTCGTAGTCGAAGGGGAGCGGCGGCTCGTCGTGCCATCCGGTGTGCGTACGCCAGCACCTGACGAAGGACCGGGCCTGGTCGATCTCCGAACGCCATTGCTCCGGAGTCCAGTCGGCCACCGTACCGGGGCCGGCGCAGAAGTGGCCGTTGAAGTGCGTGCCGATCTCGTGGCCGTCGAGCCAGGCCTGGCGTACGTACGTCAGGGTCTGCCTGAGGTGCTCGTCGGTGAGGTAGCCGATGTCGGAGGCGCCGACCGGGTTGTTCGGCGGCCGGTACAGCCGCTTCTTGTCCTCGGGCAGCAGGTAGAGCCCCGAGAGGAAGAAGGTCATGTGCGCGTCGTGGTCCCGGGCGAGCCGCAGGAAGCGCGGGAACAGGCCGGTGCCCAGTTCGCCGGCGCCGTCCCAGGAGAACACCACGAACTGCGGCGGGGTCTCGCCGGGTTCGAGGGGTGTGGGCGCGGGCGGCTGGCGGGGCTGCGGACCGGTGTACGACGTCGAGCCGTCCCCGATCAGCCGGGCCGCCGCGCCCGGACCTTCGTGCCCGTCGCGTCTGCCCTGGCCGCCGCACCCGGCCAGCGTGGCCGCGGCCATGCCGATCCCGGCACCGAGGCCGAGCCGCGCCACGCTGCGGCGGCTGATTCCACTCATCGCCCATCCCAACCCGCGCCCTGACCCGGCGCGTTGTGCGCCCCCTCGACCCAGAATCCGAACATCTCGCACCATAGAACTGATAAACAGATAAATGGCATTATTGGGGTCGGTGTGGCGCGTAAAGCGGACGCCAACGGGCGGCGGGACGAGGGGCCGGACGAGGGGCGTACGCCACCTGGGCGGCCCCGCGCCGACGCCAGGAGCGGGTGCCGCCACGTCGGACGGGCCGGACCTCGCCCGGCCTGACTCGCAACCGCTCGGCCGTGGCCCGCCTGCACCGGCGGCGACCAGTGCCCGCTGGCACGTGGATCGCTGCGCTGAGCATTCTTCCGGTCGTGGCTGGTGCCGGCGCTGGGTCGTGGCTTGCGCCAGCTGAGCCATGGCTCGCACCTGCTCGGTCATGGCCTGTGCTCGCTCGCACGTGGCCCCGCATGCCCTGGGCTCGCGGCTGGCTCGTGCCCGCACGCCTGGGGCGTGGCCCGCGCCCGTTCGGCCGGAGCTGGTGCCCGCTGGGTCGTGGCTCGCCGCCGCTCGACGTCCGTAACCCCCCCCGGCCGGGGCGGGGGGTGGATGGTCGGCGGATCGGAGCGTCGTCACCGGACGTCGCTTCGCCGGCCGGTTCCGTCAGCGGAACGCCTGCGCGTGGCGCGCCGCCCAGGCGGTGAACGGTGCCGCCGGGCGGCCGAGCAGGCGGCGTACGTCCTCGGTGGCCGTCCGCTCCGGCGGCGTGGGTGTGCCGAGGACGGCGAGGGTGCCGTCGACAGCGGCGGGCGGCATGAACCGGAGCATCTGCGCGCGGGCTTCCTCGGGGCTCTGTTCCGTGAAGGCCACCGGTTCTCCGAGTGCCTCGGCGATGGCGGCCGCGCGCTGTCGCGGTGTCGTGGGCTCCGGGCCGGTCAGGGTATAGGTCGCGCCGGCGTGTCCGTCCTCGCGCAGGACGGTCGCCGCCACCGCGGCGACGTCGGCCGGGTCGACGAACGGCAGCGCCACGTCGGCGAAGGGCGCCGCCGCCGTGCGGTGCCGGCGGACGGACTCGGCCCAGGCGAACGCGTTGGAGGCCAGGCCGCCCGGGCGCAGGACGGTGAAGGGCAGTCCGGACCCGGCCACGGCCGCCTCGAAGGCCGCCGCGTGCGCGTAGGCCCCGGGCCGGGTGCCCGCGCCCTGCGAGGACAGCAGTACGACCTTCGCGACCCCGGTCGCGGCGGCCCGCCGCAGGATGCCCTCCGGGTCCTCGCCCGCCACCAGCAGGAACAGTGACTTCGCACCCTCCAGGGCGGGTTCGAGGGTTTCCGGCGCGCCGAGATCGGCGGCTATGACCGCCGCCTCCCGCGGTACGTCCTCGGGCCCGATGTGCCGCGCCACGCCCGTCACCTTCTCCCCGGCCCCGACCAGTTCGGCGACCAGCGCCCGGCCGACGTTCCCCGTGGCCCCAGTGACAACGATCACGACTGTCTCCCCCACTTAGTTAGTTGACTGACTAAGTCGAGACATTAGCGTGCCGCCCCTTCGCTGTCTATCCTCAGTCAGGTGACTGACTCAGAGATCGCCGCCCCGGGACGGGCCGCGCGGCCGGGCCGGGGCGGCAAACGTGAACGCCTCGTGCGGGCGGCCGTCCGGGTGTTCCACGAGCAGGGCGTGGAGAAGACCACCCTCGGTGACATCGCCCGTGTCGCCGAGGTGCCGCTCGGCAACGTCTACTACTACTTCAAGAGCAAGGACCTCCTGGTCGAGGCCGCGGTGGACGCCCACTGCGCGCAACTGGACACGCTCACCGCCCGGTTGGACGCCCTGGCCGACCCGGCCGACCGGCTCAGGGCGCTGGTCGCCGGCTGGGTCGACCAACGCGAGACGGCCGCCCGCTTCGGCTGCCCCTTCGGTACCCTCGCCACCGAGCTGGACAAGCGGGAGGACGGCCTGGACCGGGCGGCCGCGAAGGTGATGCGGGCGCTGCTCGACTGGGTCGAGTCCCAGTTCGCCCAGCTCGGCCGGGCCGACGCCGCCGCGCTCGCCGTCGAACTGGTCGCGGCCTACCAGGGCATCTCTGTGCTCACCAACACCCTGCGCGACCCCGGTCTGATGGCCGCGCAGGGGGAGCGCCTGCTGTCCTGGATCGACGGGATCGCGGCGGCGCGGTAGCGGCCGGGCGCGGTCAGGCGTGCGCCGCGGTCAGGTGTGCGCCGAGGTCCTCCCCATCGTCAGATTCCCATCGAGGCCATCTCGATCTGCGAGCGGTAGTTGTTGGCGGCCGTGACGACACAGGCGCGGTAGGTGCGGTTGTCCTTCACGACGAGGAAGTAGTCGCGCAGGTTCTTCCAGTAGTTCAGCAGATAGCCGATCCCGGGCAGGAAACCGGGCGGGCGCGGGACGAGCGAGAAGGCCTCGCTGCACTTGAGGATCTCGCCGGTGGCGGTCGACAGGACGTCGGCCACGTCGGTGTTCATGTTCCAGCCCGCGGCCAGCTCCGGCGTCCAGATCGAACCGGCCACCTCTCTGAGGTGCTCCTGCTCCTGGGGGGTGGGGTCGTCGAGTACGCCGGCCGGTGCCGCCGCCGGGGCGCGGGTCGCGGGGCCGCTCGCCGCGACCGCGCAGGGCCCGGCCGCGACCGCCGCCAGCATCACGGTGGTCACCGTCACCGCCGTGCGCAGCCGTGCGCGTCTGCCGTCTGACGCCATCACGCGTCTCCTTCCGGGAGGCCTGCCCCACCGCTCGGCGGGGCAGGCCGAACGTGTCATGAGCGGACCAACCGGGTCAACGGCGACATCCGGCCAGCCGGATGCGCGGCGCTCGCCGGCCACCACCCGTCGTCGGGGTGCCGGGTCAGGCCGCCGCCCGCCGCTGCTCGGCCGGGACCGGCACGGTGGTGAGGTGCTGGACGGACCGGCTGAGGACCAGCACGCCCACGACGATCAGCAGGGCGCCGCACGCCTCCGGCAGGAGCCACCAGCCGGTGCGGACACGCTCGCCGAACAGGGTCATGCCGAGCGTCAGGCTCACGACGGCGTCGCCGATGGTGAGCGCGGGCTGTGCGGCGACCAGTGGGCCGGCCTGGAGCGCGTTCTCCAGCAGGACCACGGCGGCGACTCCGGCGAGCGCGAAGCCGTACGTCTGCCAGGACCGCAGGAAGGCCGTGAAGCCGTGGTCGGCGAAGGTGCCGGTGGCCGACTTCAGCAGGGCGGCGGTCAGGGCGTTGCCGGTCGCGGAGGCGGCCGCGAGCAGCGCGGCGCTCCGGGCCGGCGCGTGACCCCGGCGGGACAGCAGGACGGCCACCGCCATCCCGCTGACGCACACGGACAGGGCCGGGATCCAGCGGGTGAGCGGGGCGTGGTCGGTGGCGCCGTGCGGGGCGGCCGCGATCAGCAGGAGCGCGAGGCCCGCGACACAGCTGCCCACGCCCCACCACCCCGCACGCGGCATCCGCTTGTGCATCAGCGGGGCGGCGACGAGCAGCGCGAACGGCAGCTCCAGGATGAACAGGGGCTGGACCAGCGCGAGCGGGCCGTTGACCAGGGCCAGGCTCTGGAACAGGGCGGCGCACAATACGCCGGCCATGCCGATGAGCCACAAGGGCCGGCGCGCCAGCTCCGCGACCAGCCGGACCCCGCTGCTGCGGGCCGTGGACGCCACCTTGCGCTGGAAGGCGGTACCCACCGCATTGCTCGCCGCTCCCGCGACGGCGAACACGGCGGCCAGTTCGATCACGACCGTCTCCTGCCTGCGGGACACATCACGTCTCCTGCCGGCGGGGCGCCTGCTGGAGTCGCCCAGGGCGTCCAGGAGCTTTCCCGGGCAGTCCCGGGTCTCTCCAGACTACGGAAGGCGCCGCCCGAGCGCCGGGTCGGCCGCGGGACGGGACCACCGCCCCCGTCGCCACGGCGCATGAACCGGCCCCGCCCGGCGCGCCGAGCGGGGCCGTGGCCGGGGAAGCGGCGGGTCAGCTGACGCTCAGGTCGTCGGCGTAGACCGCGCCCTGCCCGTACCAGCCGTGGACGTACACCGTGACGGTGCCCGAGGAGCCGGTGGTGAACGGCACCGTCAGCTTCGACCACGACGAGGAGGAGGTCCAGGAGCTGGCGGTGGCGCTCCCGCTGACGCCGAGGTACGCGTACGGCCCCTGCACCCAGCCGCTCAGCGTGTAGGACGTGTCGGGCTTCAGGGTGAGCGTCTGCGCGCACTGGCCGGTCTGCGAGGCCGACGGCGCGGTCTTCAGCGCGTGGGAGCCGCCGTGCACGGGCGAGGTGACCACGCTCGCGCCGCTGTCGCAGCTCCAGGGGGTGAGCGAGCCGGTCTCGAAGTCGCCGTCGGCCAGTGCGGACGTGCCGCCGCCGGATCCGTTCACGGTCAGGGTGAGGGCGGAGCCGTGCCGGACCGGGCCGGCCGTGCCGGTGACGGTGAGGGTGTACGTACCGGGCGCCGCCGAGGCGCTCGCCCGCACGGAGAGCCTGGCGGTGCCGCCCGCGGTGACGGAGGTGGGGCTGAGGGAGGCGGTCACCCCGCTCGGCGCGCCGCTCACGGACAGGCCCACGCTCTGGGCGCTGCCTGAGGTCACCGACGTCTTCACGGTCGCCGTCGTCGCGCCGCCGGGGGCGACCGAGGCGGCGGCGGGGGAGAGGGTGACGGCGAAGTCGTCGGCGGGCGGTGTGGTCGTGCCGCCGGTGAAGGGCGCGAAGGTGTGGCTGAAGTACCAGGTGTCCTGGGCGATGCCGGAGCAGCTGTCGGACCCGCCGGTGCCGGGGCAGCCGCCGTTGTCGCGCTGGAGGGCCCAGAAGGACAGGGTGTTGATGCCCTTGCCGACCGCCCAGTCGTACACGCTGGTCGCGTCGGCGGTGGTGAAGGTCTCGGCGGCGCCGTAGTCGTCGATGCCGGGCATCTCCGTGACGCCGATCGAGCCCCACAGCTGACTGTCCGACAGGTTCGGGTACAGCGAGGCGAGTTGGTCGTGCAGACCGCTCGCCGCGGTCTGGGTGTCGGTCGCCATGTGGTGGGTGGCGCCGTCGTAGTAGTCGAACGTCATGAGGTTGACGACGTCCACCCTGGCGCCCGCGTTCTTCGCGCTGCGCAGCACCGCGAGCCCGCTGTCGGCCAGCCCGGACGTGGTGGTCGGCAGGGTGTACGAGAACTGCACCGAGCGCCCGTTCGCGGCGGCCCAGTCCTCGACCTTCTTGATGGCCTGGTTGCGGCGGTCGATGCCCGCGGTGTCGGTGAGGGAGTTGTCCTCGACGTCCATGTCGAGCCGCGAGACGCCGTAGGTGGTGATGATCTTCTCGTAGGCGGCGGCGACGGAGTCCACGTTCGTGCAGCTGTCCGCGATCTCGGTGCCGCCGTTGTCGGCCGCGTAGCCGCCGAGGGACGGGATCACGTCGCCGCCGTTCGAGCGGATCGTGGCGATGTCGGACCCGAAGACGGAGGTGTCGACGGGCTTGCCGGTGTCGCCGTTCCAGTACGGGGTGCAGGAGCCCTTCTTGTCGGCCTGGAGGAACGCCATGGTCAGGTACTTGGCGCCGGAGGCCTGGGACAGCGCGGCGGGGCTGTCACCGTTGTAGGCCTCGAAATAGGGTGCGAAGACGTGCATGGGCAGCGGAGTCGCCGCCTGGGCGGTGCCGGGGACCCCCAGGGCGAGCCCCGCCGACGCGGCCAGGGTGGCCGCGCCGGCGAGCAGGGCGCGTACGGATCTCGGACGTGTCATCAGGTACTCCCGGAGAACGAGCGACGGCCGGGCTATTGGTCTAGGCCATGATTGGTCTGGACCAAACCGAGGTCAAGGTGCGGGAGCCGCCTTTTGTGTGTTCATGAAGGAAACAAACCACGCCGGGCGGGCGTGGTGGTGACGCAACGTCAGGTGCCGTCGTGCGCACGGCTTTCAGCGGGCCCGGGTGCCGCCGCCGCGCCGGATGCGGCCGAGCAGATCCCGGTGGTAGGCGGCGAGTTGGCCGGTGGGAACGGGTGCCGGGCTGCCGGTGAGGGTGTACCAGGTGTCGGCACCGAGGGGTTGCACGGCGACGCGCGCGCTGTGGCCGTCGGACAGAAGGATGGTCGCGACGGTCAGCTCGCCGGTGAGGACGCCGGCCTCGTCGGTCAGCGCTCCGCCGGGGCCGGCCGTGACGCGGTCGACGTAACTGTTGATGCTGGGCGGGTTGTTCATGGCTCGCAGGTTTCCATCAACCCGCCCCCGCATGCGCCGTCCCCGGGGTGTGTCGGCCGTGGCGGGTGCCCGGTCTCAGCCGAACAGCGGGAAGCGGTCCGCCGCCGGACCCAGAGCGGCGCGCTCGGCCTCCGTGAGCGAGGCCCGGCCGGTGCCCACGCGCGCATAGTGCGTGTCGCTCCACTCGGACGGCCCTGGCCGGCCGAGCAGTGCGTCCAGCGTGGCACGCACCGCCGCCAGCCCCTCGGGCGCCGGTGCCGGCGCGTGCGGCAGGCCGACGGTCAGGTCCAGGTGATGGACGGTGGCCTCCACGGCGAGGGTGGTCAGCAGGTCCCCGGCGGTCAGCACATGGCCCTGCGTGGCGACGGGCAGGGCGGGGTCGGTCGCCTCGGCCGCGTGCACGGCCGCGGTCAGCGTCTGCCGATACAGGCCCCGCAGCTGCCCCCAGTCCAGGAACATGCTCGCGTTCACCCGTGCCCAGCGGCGGCCGTTCGCCGCCCCGACCGGGTTCGGCCCCCAGTCCTGCCAGTACGTCACCGCGTCCCGGTCCACCGGTTCCGGCGACGGTGTGTGCAGGGCGACCAGCCCGCGCTGGGCATCCCCCAGACAGTGGAAGACGAGATCGCGGACCGCCCAGCCCGTACAGCCGCTCGGCAGCCACGACTCCTCGTCCCCGAGGTCCCCGACGACAGCCACCGCGGCCTCGTACGCCGCGCGCAACACCTGTGCCTCTGTGCTCATGGGACCCCCCGTTCGTCGCCGTCCAGGGTGGCACACCGGCTCGACGCCGCGATGTGCTCGTTGTCTTGGGACAAGGAGTTCGGTGGGATGCGGGGCCCGGACCGCGGCGCCCCTCGTGGCCGGCGCCGGGCTGATGCGGGCGGTCCGTCGCAGGAGCGGCCACGGTACGGCACGCGGGCCACTTCGTGGAGCCGGCCGACCGTCGCCCGCAGGTTCCCGCCGAGGCGCGACAGGCGGCGCGGCAGCCCGATGCCGGGCCGGCCGTCGGCCAGTACGTCCTCGCGGACGGCGGCGTGCACGACCCGGCCGAACCACCGTCGAGTCGCCGAGACGCGGGGGCAGTGCGGTGTGCGCTCCCGGGCGACCGGCGACGGCGCCACGCGCGGCGGCCGTACCCGCAGCGAGGGCTCCCGCTCGATGCCCACCGCGGCGAACTCACCCTGGCCGCAAAGGAATTCGGTCGCCGTCGCGTTGATCTCGGTCAGTGGCGGCTCGGGGCGAGGTCGACCACGAACTCCCTGATGTCCTCGACGTTCCGCAGCGAGTCCTCGCGGCGGCGCGGGCGTCGAGACCCAGGCGAGGGGCCGGGGTACGACGACGGACGTGAGCAGACGGTAGAACGCCCCGGCCCGCGGTGGGCCGGCCGTCGCGGACCGCAGGGCGAACAGGGTGCTGTGGTCGGTGGGTTGAGCCTGAAGCAGCCGTCGGACCCGTCCCGCTGGAGCACGTTCGCCCCTGCGAACCGCGATGCGCACGCCGCCGGAGGTCAGGTGCCCGGCAGCGGGCGTACGGTGAGGGTCTGCTGGGCCTGGCCGACCGGGCCGTCCAGGTCGTGCAGCACGGAACTGGTCAGCCCCTGGCCGGTCGGGCCGAAGACGACCGTCGTGTCCAGGCCGACCCAGTGCCCACGGGGTTGACGGTGGAGGTGGATCGTCAGGTCGACGTTGGGGAACATCCACTCGGCCGGCGAGCGGCGGACGGCGATGCCGTTGGCGGTGTCGATGAGGGCCACGTACGACGCGAGGGCACTGCTCGGCTCGCCGGCGACGAGGTCGAGACGCGTGGAGATCCAGGCCGTGGCACGGCCCGGCTCGGGAGGTGTGAGCGGCCGGAAGTCGACGGACGCGCAGTGGCCGCCGGGCCAGACCGAGCCCAGCGAGCGGGAGGCGATCGCGTCCGGCTGCGGGCTGAGGGGGGCGTCCGCGCCGCCGGCCACCGCGGTCGTGTCCCCCGCGGCCAGCAGCCAGGCGCGGGCCCGAACGGCCGTCCGTCCCGCGATGTCCACGACCGCTTCGAGGAGTTCGATGGTCCGGCCGGGCCGGACCGACTCCACCCGGATCCCGCACTCGTCCAGGGCGAGCCGCCCGAGGACGTCGAAGCTGATCCGGGACATCAGCAGCCCGCTCTGCGGCCGTTCGGCGAGATACCCGTCGATCGCGTGCACGACGAGTCCGGCGAGCGGGCTGAAGTGCATCTCGTCGGTGTCCCACGCGCCGCTCGCGTGGGCGGTGGGCTTGTAGTGGTGCGGGTCGATGCGTTCGAAGTAGCTCGCGGACAACGGGCGACTCTCCTCACGGGTGTCCCTGATCACGGGCGTCGAGCAGATAGGTGCACCGTACATCCTGCGCGGGGCGGCCTCACGGGCCGGACTTGACCGTCTTCATGGTCAGATGGGAGTCGATGCGCAGCACACACGGCAGCCCGCTGAGCTTCTCCACCAGGAAGGACTCGTACGCGGCGTGGTCGGCGACGGCGACGCGGACGAAGTAGTCCGGGCGGCCGTACATGCGGCGGCACTCGATGACCTCGTCGTAACCGGCCACGATCTCCTCGAACTCCAGGAAGGTCGCGCGGTCGTTGGCGCTCACCTCGATGTCGATGAGCACCTCCAGTCCCCGGCCGAGGGCCACGGGATCCACCACCGCGCGGTACCCGGTGATGACACCGGCCTCCTCCAGTCGCTTGACCCGGCGCAGACACGGTGGCGGGGTCAGACCCACCCGCTGGGCCAGCTCGACGTTGGTCAGCCGCCCGTCCCGAAGGAGGTGAAACAGAATGTCCCGGTCGATGGCATCGAGGTTCACTTCATTGCGCATAGAGCCATCGTACGGACATTATTGGCAACCATATGCCGCGTGATTCTTCCTAAAATGTCGCCATGCACATATCTCCCGTCGTCGCCGGTGGTACGCCACCGTCCGCGTCCGCGGCGCCGCCGCCGGGGCACCGCTCCGAGGCGCGGGCCGCCCTGCGGGACTCGGCCTCCGTGGGCCTGGGCTTCGTTCCGCTCGGCATCGCGCTCGGCGTACTCGTCACACACTCCGGCATCCCGTGGTGGTGGGCGCCGCTGTCCAGCGCGCTGGTCTACGGCGGCTCCTTCGAGTTCCTGCTGATCGGCCTGGTCACCGCCGCCGTACCACTGGCCTCGATCGCCGTCTCCGCGTTCCTGGTCAACGTCCGGCACGTCTTCTACGCGCTGTCCTTCCCGCTGGACCGGATCACGGGTCGGCTCGGCAAGGCGTACGGCACGTTCGCGCTGTGCGACGAGGCCTACGCCCTGACCGCAGGGGAGCGGGCCCAGGCCTGGTCCGGGCGCCGGATCAGCTGGCTCCAGGCCTTCCTGCACCTGTACTGGGCCGGAGGGGCCGCGGCGGGCGCACTGCTCGGCTCCCTCGTCCCCGAGGGAGTCAAGGGCCTGGACTTCGCGCTCACCGCGCTGTTCACGGTGCTGGCGATCGACGCCGTGCGCGACCGGCGGGGCGATCTGCCGACACCGGCACTCGCCCTGCTGAGCGCGCTGGTCGCCCGGCTGCTGTTCCCGGGCAGCCTGCTGCTCGCCGCCTTCGGCCTGTTCACCGCCGGGCTCCTCGCCCGCCACCTGCTCACCAAGGGGCATGCGCGCCATGTCTGACACGCCGTACCTCGTCGCCGCGGTCCTCGTCTCCGCCGCCGTCACCTGGGGCCTGCGCGCCCTGCCCTTCGCCGTGCTGGGCCCGCTGCGCGCGAGCAGGACCGTGCGGTACCTGCAGTCCCGGATGCCCGCCGGGATCATGGTGATCCTGGTCGTCTACTGCCTGCGCGACCTGCCGGTCACGCACGCCGCCGTGGTGGCTCCACTGGCGGCGCTGGCCGTCACGGTCGGCATCCATCTCTGGCGCCGCAACGCCGCGTTGAGCATCCTGGCGGGCACCGCGGTGTACGTCGCGCTGGTGAGCACGGTGTTCGCGCGCTGACGCGCCCCGACCCGGGCGCCGTGCTCTGTCGCGGGCCCGGGCCGGAGTGCAGGGCGCTCAGGCCGCCATGCGCTCCACGAGCTGCTCGGCCCTGGCGACGGCCTGGTCCAGGGCGCGGTCGCGGGAGGCCTCGTACAGCGGGACGAGCTCGGCCATCGCCGGGTTGTGCGGGGCCATCGTCAGCTCCGGGACGATGAACTCGACGTCCAGTCCGAGGCCCTCACCGAGGACGGCGCCGAGGTAGTTGCGCACGTACTCGAAGCCCTCGCGCGGGGTGCCCGGCTCGTACGAGCCGCCCCGGCTCGCGACGACGGTCACCGGGGTGCCCTTCGCGGACTGGGCGGGGCCCGCGGTGCGGCCGATCAGGATCACGCTGTCCAGCCAGGTCTTGAGGGTCGAGGGCACCGTGTAGTTGTACATCGGGGCGCCGATCAGCACCGCGTCCGCCTGCTCCAGCTCCTCGATCAGCCGGACGCGCTCGGCGAAGGCGGCGGCCTGCTCGGGAGTGTGGTCGGCCGGGTCCATGAAGCCGGCGGTGTGCGCGGCGGCGGTGATGTGCGCGACGGGCTGCGCGTTCAGGTCACGGTAGACGACCGTGCCCTCGGGGTGCTGCTCCTCCCAGCGCTTGCGGAAGGCCGCGGTGACGGCGCGCGAGGCCGAGGCCTCGGCCGGGAACAGGGACGAGTCGAGGTGCAGGAGGGTGGCCATGGGAACTCCAGGAGACGGAAACAAGCGGCCGGGCGCGATGCCCGTCCTAAGGATTCGTGCATGACTATGGATAACACAGGGGCTTACTTTTTTTCACCCCCCTACGGTGGGGTAGTACCCTGCTCGCATGGCGGCGGACCGGAATCACGACAGCGTGACCTGCAAGCGGGTGGACGAGGGCATCACCCGTGTCTTCCAGCTGCTGGGAAAGCGCTGGAGCGGCCCGATCGTGGCGGTCCTGGTGGCACAGCCCACGCACTTCGCCGACCTGCGCCGGGCCGTGCCCGGCATCAGCGAACGCATGCTGGCCGACCGGCTCGCCGAACTCGGCGCGGCCGGGCTGGTCGTGCGCGAGGTCGACGAGGGGCCGCCCCTGCGCGTGTCGTACCGGCTCACCGAGGCCGGGGCCGCCCTGGAGCCCGCGCTGCGGGAGCTGGCGGAATGGGCGAAGGTTCATCTGCCGGACGCCTCGGGGTGCCCCGGGACGGACCGGGAGCGAGCGGCATCGGCGTAGGCGCCGACCGGGACGGAGGGGGACGCACGTGACCGGCGGCTCCACGGTCAGCGCGGGCGAGACCCTCACCCAGGCGCTCCTGGGCCGGCCCGGGCGGACCGTGCGCCTCGGACAGCCCACGCAGGGCGTCTTCTCGGACGTGACGGTGCGCCCCCTGCCCGACGGCCCGGCCTTCGGCCTGCCCGACGAGGAGTACCTGACCCGCACCGGACCACCTTCGACGGCACGGGCGTCCCGCCCCGAAACCGTCTTCACCCGGCAGGAGTTCGCCGAGCACCGCGCCTCGGCGCCTTCGCCCGGGCGGTGCGCCTTCTGAGCGGCCCCGCCGGGCGGGGCTGAGCCCGATCAGTCCACCGGCCACGTGTGCACCGGGGCATTGAGGTGCATGTAGTCGATGTACAGCTGGGTCATCCGGCGCAGTGTCTCGTGGCGGCCGGCGCGCGTGGTGGCGTCGAGGCGATGGACCGTCTCCTTCTGCCACACCGCGCCGTTGCGCGCCGTCACACACCGCTGCTCGATGATGCCGAGCAGCGGCTCGCGCCAGGCCTCGTCCATGCCGGAGGCCGCGAGCCCGCGGTGCGCCAGCGGAAGCAGCCTCCGCAACACCAGTTCCGGGACCGGGACCTCGCCCATGCCGGGCCAGTACAGCAGGGCGTCGATGCCGTGCCGGGCGGCGGTGTGCAGATTGTCCTCGGCGGCGGCGAACGACATCCGCGACCACACCGGCCGGTCCTCCTCGACCAGGGCCCGGGTGAGCCCGTAGTAGAAGGCGCCGTTGGCGAGCGTGTCCGCGACGGTGGGACCGGCGGGCAGCACCCGGTTCTCCACCCGGATGTGCGGCACGTCGTGGGAGACCGCGTACACGGGACGGTTCCAGCGGTAGATCGTGCCGTTGTGCAGGGTGAGTTCGCCCAGTTCCGGCACGTCGCCGCGGTCCAGTGTCTCGGCCGGGTCCTGCTCGTCGCACAGCGGGAGGAGGGCCGGGAAGTACCGCAGGTTCTCCTCGAACAGGTCGAAGACACTGTTGATCCACCGCTCCCCGAACCACACCCGGGGCCGTACGCCCTGCACCTTGATCTCCTCAGGGCGGGTGTCGGTGGCCTGCTCGAACAACGGCACACGGGTCTCGTGCCACAGCTCCTTGCCGAACAGGAACGGCGAGTTCGCCGCCAGGGCCACCTGGACGCCCGCGACCGCCTGCGCCGCGTTCCAGTAGCCGGCGAACTCCTCGGGGGACACCTGGAGATGGAACTGGGTGCTGGTGCACGCGGCCTCGGGGGTGATGGTGTCCGCGTAGGTCCGCAACCGGTCGACGCCGTCCACCTCGATGCGCAGGTCCTCGCCCCGGGCCGCGAAGATCTGGTCGTTGAGCAGCCGGTAGCGGGGGTTCTCCGACAGGGCGGCCTCGCCGATGTCCTCCTGGCGCAGCGTGGGCAGGATCCCGATCATGATCAGCCGGGCGCCGACCGACCGGGCCCGCTCGTCGGCGTGGTTGAGCGCGGCGCGGATCTCGTGTTCCCACGCGTCGGGACCGCCTGCCGTCAGCCGCCGGGGCGGGACGTTGACCTCCAGGTTGAACCGGCCCAGCTCGGTCGACCAGGCGGGGTCGCAGACCGCCTCCAGCACATCGCTGTTGCACATCGCGGGTTCGGCGTCGTCGCCGACCAGGTTCAGCTCTATCTCCAGTCCCACCTGCGGCCGCTCGGACTCGAACCGCTGCTCGCGCAGCATCTGCGCCAGCGCGTCGAGGCACGCGTGCATCTTGATCCGGTACCGGCGGCGGTCCTCGCGGGTGAAGACGAGCGCCGGGACGTCACGCCCCATCGGCCCTCCGAAAGACCCTGGTCGGACAACTCTCCACCCAGCGTCGCACCATCCCCCGGCCCCTACCAGGCGGGCCACCGCAGGCCCGTACCGGCGAGCGTCTCTCGGACGCGGCCGAGGCCGGGAGCGAGGTGGGCGCGCCCCGCGTCCCGCGTCCCCGGGCGCGGCGAGACCGAGATCCGTGCCGGCCGCCGTGCACAGCGCGTGATCACGGCGGACGCGTCGGTCAGCAGGGCGTCGGGGCGGGCAGGACGAGGCAGGCGCTGCCGCCGGTGTGGCCGGTGGGTGCGCGGTGAGCAGTACGGGCCGTAGTGGAAGGGTCCGGCCCTCACCGCATCCGGACCCCCGTCGCCTCGTCCAGGACGCGCTCGGGGCGCCGGCCGCGCAGGAGGGCCGCGCAGGTCTCCGCGCCGAGCAGCCGACGGCCCCGGCGCACGCCGCTGGTGCGCACGGCCTCGGCGGCGGCCGCCTCGCCGAAGGGACCGCCACGCGGGCGCCGGGGCAGCGAGGGCAGGGGGGGCGAGCGAGGGCACCTGGACCAGGCGGACGCCGGGCGAGCCGCCAAGCACGGCGTTCAGCCCGAGCTGCTCGGTGGTCGCGGGGCGCGGGAAGCCCGCGAAGGTGACGCCGCCGTGCCGGGACAGGATCTCCGCGAGTCGGAGGTGACCGGCGTGACCGGGACGGTCCGTCCGCCGCCCGGGGCCCGGTCGGGGGCGGCGCGCGTGGCGCAGAGCAGCCCGAGCAGGGCATCCCAGCCCCGGTCGAAGGCACCGCCCGCGGCGCGGTGCGGCTCCCCGGGCGGCGTACGACGATGGCGTCCCGGCCGCCTCCGGCGAACTCCGGCAGATGGTCCCGCACTCGGTCGTACGGGCTGGGCGCCCCCGGCTCTCAGAGGCGGGTGAAGGTGAGGGCCGTCGGCGGCGCGGATGCCGAGATGCACGGGGCGACCGGGCGGCTGTGGGCGCGGCCGCCCGGGGCGATGCCTCGTCGTGTGCGAGGTCGGGGCCGTCTGGCTGTGCAGCCGGGCCGGCACCTGTACGCCCGCCCGCGTCCGGCCCTGATGGCTTCCTCGGCGACGGTCCGGGCATCTCGCAGGGCTCGCGCCTGCGCCGGAGGCGGCGGATCAGACGGTCTTCCGGGCCACCGCGCCGTAGAAGCCGATCGTCTCGGAGCCGGCCGGCGGGGTGGCGTCCGGACGCCAGAACGGCACCTGGGTCAGGCCGGGTTCGATCAGTTCGAAGCCTTCGAAGAACCGCTCGACCCGGTCACGGGAGCGCAGGTTCATCGTGGCGGTCGCGTTGTTGTAGACGGCCTCGGCCTCGCTGCGGTCGTCGGCGAAGTCGCCCGTGGCGTGCGAGAGGATCAGGAAGCTGCCGGCCGGGAGCGCGTCCCGCAGGGTGGCCACGATCCGCTCCGGTTCGTCCGCGTCGCGGATGAAGTGGAGGATGGCGACGAGGCACAGCGCGACGGGCTGTCCGAAGTCGATGATCCGGCGGACCTCCGGGTGCTCGACGATGGCCCGCGGATCGCGGAGATCGGCCAGCACGATGCCGGTCGTGCCGCCCCGGCTCAGCAACGCGTCGGCGTGCGCCTTCACGATCGGATCGTTGTCGACGTAGGCGACGCGCACGTCCGCAGCCAGCTCCTGGGCGACCTCGTGCACGTTCGGCGAGGTGGGCAGCCCGGTGCCGATGTCGAGGATCTGGCGGACGCCGCTGTCGACGACGTGCCGCACCGCGCGGTGCAGAAAGGCCCGGTTGGCCCGGACGGAGATCCACACCTCGGGCGCCGC
The DNA here is from genome assembly GCF_055584345.1 of Streptomyces sp. NPDC104106. Taxonomy (NCBI): domain Bacteria; kingdom Bacillati; phylum Actinomycetota; class Actinomycetes; order Kitasatosporales; family Streptomycetaceae; genus Streptomyces; species Streptomyces sp. NPDC104106. Next base: position 69,309 of record NZ_JBVJMF010000006.1, on the reverse strand, counting down.
CGCGGCCAGCTGGTCGGCCGCCCGCTGGTCCACCTCGTAGTTGTCCTTGCCGCCCAGGAGGTAGTCGTAGATCCGCGCGGGATGCGGCTTGCTGGTGTCGATGTGCACGGCCTGGCCGCCGTCCTGAGTCACGCTGGCTCCTCTCCCCGACCGTCACGGCCTCGTTCCCGTAAACGGTTGGCCAAAGCTTCCCATATCAACTACCGCGCGTGTGACCGAGGTTCCGGGGACGCCGGTTCGGGATCGCGGTGGGGGACAGGAGCCGGCCGCGACGGAAGGCGGCGAATGCGCCGACGGCCGGCCGGTCAGGCCGCGGCGGGGTGGAGGGGCGGGGAACTACCCGAGCGCATGGATTCACCGTTCCCCGCCCCCGGTGGTCGGCCCGCCTCGTCACGTCGTCACGGACACGGAGGGGCGACTCGGCGACCGGTCGGACGAAGCATCGACTCACCGATCTTGTTCCGACCCTCCGCCGCCGGCCGCGCGAGGGCCAGCCGAGGCGGGCCGGCCGGGTGACGCGGCCCGGCGCGGAGCGGGCGGCTCAGGCGCGGCTCAGCGTGAGACCGGTGGCTCCGGCGCGGCTCCATGCGGGGCGGGCGTATCCGGGCGCGGACATGACCGCGGCCGTGCACGCCCCCACCTCCACCCCGCACGACGTCGCCGCCCTTGCCCTCGACGGCGTCGAGACCGGCGCGTACGAGGTCCTGGCCGACGACATCAGCCGGAACGTCAAGGCGGGGCTCTCCGGCGATCCGGCCGCGCCGTACCCGCGACTGGCCGCCTGCCGGAAGCGCGCCGACGGGCCGGCGGTACGCCGCTCCGCCCACGGTGGATAGCTCCCTGCGCCACGGCGGAACGCTCCCGTCCCGGGGCGGAACGGCGCCCGCCCCACGGGGGAGACCCGGGCCGGCCGGCGGATGAACGGCGGTCGGCCCTACCCCCGTCCCCGGCCGCACCGCGCAGGTCACGCGACCTGTTCGAGGCGTGTCCCGCGCGGGTCACGCGACCTGCTCGGCCGGCACCCCCGTGTCCGAACCGCGCCGCGCGGCGGGGGCCGGAGCGTACGGGAGGCCGATCGCGCGTCACTGCCCGGCGCACGGCCGTCGTCGTCACCCACCGGCTGGGCGGGCGGCCCCGGGGGCGCGGTCGTACGCCGCCTTCGTGCCGACGGCGGCAGGAATGTCGATACGATCATGGTCGTACTGATGGAGCAGGCCCGCCCCGTCCTCGGACACGTGCCGCGGCGCGTCGGCGGGACCATGCCGACGAGGGGACGGGAACCATGGAGTACGTCAAGCTCGGCACGAGCGGCCTGGAGGTCTCGCGGCTGGCGCTGGGTTGTATGAGCTACGGCGTTCCCGACCGGGGTCCGCACCCGTGGACCCTGTCCGAGGAGGACGCCCGACCGTTCATCCGGCAGGCCCTCGACGCCGGGATCACCTTCTTCGACACCGCCAACAGCTACTCGGCCGGGACCAGCGAGGAGATCATCGGCAGGGCGCTGGGGGAGATGGCCCGGCGTGAGGACATCGTGATCGCCACCAAGGTGTTCTTCTCGGTGGAGGACGGTGCGGCGCGCAGCGAGCGGCCCAACCGTTCGGGGCTGTCCCGCAAGGCGATCATGACCGAGATCGACCACAGCCTGCGCCGCCTCGGCACCGACTACGTCGACCTCTACCAGATCCACCGCTTCGACCCCCGCACCCCGGTCGAGGAGACGATGGAAGCGCTGCACGACGTGGTCCGGGCGGGCAAGGCCCGCTACATCGGGGCGAGTTCGATGTACGCCTGGCAGTTCGCCAAGCTCCAGCACACCGCCGAGCGGCACGGCTGGACGAAGTTCGTCAGCATGCAGAACCACTACAACCTCCTCTACCGCGAGGAGGAGCGCGAGATGCTGCCGCTCTGCGCCGACCAGGGCGTCGGTGTGATCCCGTGGAGCCCGCTCGCCCGCGGCCGCCTCACCCGTGACTGGGACGCCGCCAGTTCGCGCAGCACGACCGACGCCGTCCTGCGCAACCTCTACCAGCCCGACGACAAGCACATCGTCGAGACCGTCGCGGCGATCGCCGAGCGCCGCGGCGTCCCGCGCGCCCAGGTGGCCCTGGCCTGGGTCGCCTCCCGGCCGGGTGTCACCGCGCCCATCGTCGGCGCCACCAAGCCCCACCACCTCGACGACGCCCTCGCCGCGCTCGACCTCCGGCTGACGGACGAAGAGGTGCGGCAACTGGAGGAGCCGTACACGCCGCGCGGCATCAGCGGCCACTGAGTCCGGACGCACGTCCCTGCGACGCGCTCTGCGTACCGCCCGCCCGCACGTCCGTCCGTCCAACTCCCTGGACGGACGGACGTCACCGTTCCTAGACTCCTCGTACAAGCCCGGAAGGCCTCCCACGGAGTGGGGGCTCGCCCGCATCGCCGACCCGCGGCCCCCCGTCCTGTCACCCTGACGCTCGCCCTGTCGGAACCTGGTCGCCACGGACGCCGCGCACGGTCACCGGCCGCTGGGGGCCCTGCGGGACCGCACGGCCCGCGAACCGCGCCGGACGGTGGAGGCGCTGTCCGCCCGGCGTGACGCCACGCCCCGGGCACTGAGCCGGGAGGACAAGAAGGCGCTCGTACGACAGCTGTTACGGAAACGGCTGGTTCGACTCGCGCGACGCCGTGCGGACCATCGCGGATCCGCCGGGCGTCCGCCGGGCCACCGTCCACCCCTACGCGAAACGAAGCCCCGGGAGAGGATCTCGCCATGACCGCCGCTTCACCCGTCACGTTCGACGACGTCCGTGCCGCCGCCGCACGCCTCGAAGGCGTCGCCCGCCGCACCCCCGTCGTCACCTCGCGCACGCTGAACTCCCTCGTCGGCGCTGAGGTGTTCATCAAGTGCGAGAACTTCCAGCGGGCCGGCGCCTTCAAGTTCCGTGGCGCCTACAACGCCGCCGCCCAACTCACCCCGGAACAACTGGCCAAGGGCATCGCCGCCTACTCCTCCGGCAACCACGCCCAGGCCACCGCCCTCGCCGCCCGCGAACTCGGCACCGGCGCCGTCGTCCTGATGCCCGAGGACGCCCCCCGCGCCAAACGCGAGGCCACCGCCGGATACGGGGCCGAGATCGTCACCTACGACCGCTACACCCAGGACCGCACCGCGCTCGGCCGTGCCCTCGCCGAAGACCGCGGCCTGGTCCTCATCCCGCCCTACGACCACCCCCATGTCATCGCCGGCCAGGGCACGGCGGCTCTCGAACTCCTTGACGAGACCGGCCCGTTGGACGCGATCGTCGTGCCGGTCGGCGGCGGCGGACTCATCGCCGGCAGCGCCACCGCCGCCAAGGCGCTGCACCCCGGCATCCGGGTCATCGGCGTGGAACCCGAGGCCGGCGACGACACCAAGCGTTCCCTGGAGAGCGGCACCCGCGTCACGCTCCCCGTGCCCCGCACCATCGCCGACGGCCAGGCCCTGCCCACGCCCGGCGAGATCACGTTGCCGATCAACCAGCGCCTCGTCGACGGCGTCTGCCTCGTCAGCGACGCGGAGATCGTCACCGCCATGCGGTTCGCCTTCGAGCGCCTGAAGATCGTCCTGGAACCCAGCGGCGCCACCGGACTGGCCGCACTGCTGGCGGGCCGTCCCGCCCCTCTCCCGTCCCGCATCGGCGTCATCGCCTCCGGCGGCAACATCGACACCGAGCGGTTCATCGAGATCCTCGGCGCCGCCTGACGGCGCGCCGGGTGACGGTCGCGCCGGGTGGAAAAGGACATGCGCCGGCCGGCGTACCCCGGTTACCGTGACCGCATGTCCACGCCCCGAATCTCCTAGCTGAGGACCCGCTTCCACGCCAGAAGTGTGTCCTCTTGCTATTTCGGAGCGTTACCCATGATCACCGTACGCGATGTCGAGCTGCGCGCCGGCGCCCGCCTGCTGCTCTCCGCGGTCTCCTTCACCGTCTCCCCCGGAGACCGGATCGGCCTGGTCGGCCGCAACGGCACGGGCAAGACCACCCTGATGACCGCGCTCGCCGGCCAGGCGCGGCCCGCCGCCGGCACGATCACGCACACCGGGACGGTCGGCTTCCTCGCCCAGGACTCCCGGGCCGCCGATCCCGCCATGACGGTCACCGACCGGATCCTGTCCGCCCGCGGACTCGACACCGCGCTGCGCGAACTGCGCCTGGCCGAGGCGGCGATGGCCGACACCGCCCGTCCCGCGGCCCTGGAGCGGGCCATGAACGCCTACACCCGCGCCGACGCCGCCTTCCAGGCCGGCGGCGGGTACGCGGCCGAAGCCGAGGCCGCCCGGGTGGCGGCAGGACTGGGCCTGCCCGAACGGCTGTTGGGCGTACCGGTGGGCTCGCTGTCCGGCGGCCAGAAGCGGCGCGTGGAACTGGCCCGCATCCTGTTCGGCGGCGCGGACGGCACCCTGCTGCTGGACGAGCCGACCAACCACCTCGACGCCGACTCGCTCGCCTGGCTGCGCGCGTTCCTCCAGGGACACCAGGGCGGACTCGTGGTCATCAGCCATGACACCGCCCTGCTCACCGACGTCGTCAACCGCGTCTTCCACCTCGACCCCACGCGCGCGACGATCGACATCCACAACACCGGCTGGAGTACGTACACGACCCGGCGGGAGACGGACGAGCGGCGCCGCACCCGGGAGCGGGCCAGCGCCGAACGCAAGGCGGCCGCCCTGCACGAGCAGGCCGACCGGATGAAGGCCCGCTCCGCCACCGCCACCCTGGCCCGGAGCATGGCCCGCCGCGCGGACCGGATGCTGGCCGAACTGGAACCGGTCCGGCGCACCGAGAAGACCGCGCGGATCCGGCTGCCCGAACCCGCGCCCTGCGGCCGGACCCCGCTCGGCGCGATCAGCCTCGCCAAGTCCTACGGCGGCCACCGGGTCCTCGACGGGGTCGACCTGGCCGTCGACCGCGGTAGCCGACTGGTCGTGCTCGGACTCAACGGCGCGGGCAAGACCACCCTGCTGCGCCTCCTCGCCGGAGCCGAACGGCCGGATGCTGGACGGGTGGTGCGCGGACCCGGGCTGCGCCTCGGCTACTTCGCCCAGGAACACGACACGCTCGACGCCGGGCGCACGGTCCTGCAGAACCTGACCGCTGCCGCGCCGCACTTGGACACGGGCGAGGCGCGACGGGTGCTGGGCGCGTTCCTGTTCACCGGAGACGACGCCGACAAACCCGCCGGTGTGCTCTCCGGCGGGGAGCGGACCCGGCTGGCGCTGGCCGGGCTCGTCCACTCCGGGGCCAACGTCCTGCTGCTGGACGAGCCGACCAACCACCTCGACCCGGCTTCCCGCGCGGAGGTGCTGGCCGCCGTCGGGTCGTATCCCGGCGCGATCGTGATGGTCACCCACGACGAAGGTGCCCTCGACGCCCTGCGCCCGGACCGTGTCCTGCTCCTGCCGGACGCGGCCGAGGACCTGTGGGGCGAGGACTACCGCGACCTGGTCGCCCTCGCCTGACGCCTGCGGGCGGCGCTCAGAAGTGGGTGCCGCCGTCGACGCGGATCTCGGTGCCGGTGACGAACCTGCCGTCCTCGCAGGCCAGCATCGCCACGACCGAGGCCACCGTCTCGGGACCGGCGAAGCCCTGTCCGATCGCGGGCGACAGCTTCGCGAACAGGGTCATGTCGGCGTCCGCGGGCAGCCCCGGACCGGCGCTCTGTCCGCCGGCGCCACTGCCGTCGGTCATGCCCGAGGAGATGGAGCCGGGCTGGACGGCGGTGAAGCGGATGCCCCGGCGCGCGTACTCGGCGGCGAGGGCGTGGGTCATGGCCTGGATCCCGCCCTTGCTCGCCGCGTACGCCGCCATGTACGGGTGCGCGAACGCGGCCGAGGTGGAGCTGAAGTTGACGACCGCCGCGTCCCGGCCCGCCAGCAGCGCCGGTATCGCCTCGCGGGTGACGAGGAAGGTGCCGACGAGGTTGACCTGGAGGATGCGGGTGAAGTCCGCGAGGCTCGTCTCGTGGGTGTGCGAGGAGCGCAGGATCCCTGCCGCGTTGACCAGCACGTCCAGGCCGCCGAGGGCGCGGACCGCGGCGGCGACGCCCGCGCGCACGGAGGCCTCGTCGGCGATGTCGACGACGAGTGTGGTGAGGCGGTCCGCGTGCGCCCCCGCCTTCGCCGCGGTGTCCCGCAGGCCCCGCTCGCTCACATCGGCGGCCACGACGGTGGCGCCCTCGGCGAGGAGGCGCAGGACGGTGGCCTGGCCGATGCCGGAGCCGCCGCCGGTGATCAGGGCGCGGCGGCCTTCGTAGCGGTTCATCTCGTGTCTTCTCCTGCCCGCCCCGCCCGGTGCGCGGCGGGGCCCCTCGCGACGCCGGATCTCTTGCCCGCCGACGTCCTCACGCGCTTCACGTTACGCCTAGGTGGCACGTTTTGCCACTGCGCCAATACATGCCATAGAGCGGTGCCGGGCCGTACTCTTCTGGGGTGAGCACCAAGCCGACCGGGGCGAGCGCCACGCCGTCCGCGTCCCTGAACGAGCGCCGCAAGGCGGCCACCCAGCTGGAGATCGCGCACGCGGCGGCCGACCTCTTCGCCGCGCGGGGCCCGCACGCGACGACCGCCGAGGAGATCGCCCGGCACGCGGGGGTCGCGCTGCGGACCTTCTACCGCTACTTCCGCTCCAAGCAGGACGCGGTCAGCCCGCTCCTCGCCGCCGGAGCCGACCGCTGGCGGGCACTGCTGGAGGCGGCAGAGCCGGGCACCGGCGTGTCCCAGGCACTGGAGACCGCGGTGGAGCAGTCCCTGGCGGCGCCCGACGAGGAGGCCGCGCGGGCGCTGCTGCGCACCCGGGGCCTGCTGCGGGCGGCCGCCGACGATCCCGCGCTGCGCGCGGTCTGGTACCGCGTCAACCAGGAGTCCGAGGAACGCCTTGTGCCCGTCGTCGCCCGCCTCGCGGACGGGCCGGACGGGCCGGACGGGCAGGTGGACGAGGTGCGGGTGCGCCTGATCGCCGCCGCCGCCACGGACGCCATCCGCATCGCCCTGGAGACCTGGGCCGGCACGGAGGCCGGAGTCACCGGCGAGGGCTCCCCGGCCGCCCTCGCACTGCACTGCCTGCGCCAGCTCATGGGCGGGATGGGCCCGGCCGGCCGATGACGGACCGTACCGCACCGGCCCGTTGTCAGTGGCCGCCTCTACGGTGTGATCAGTGAGGACCTGCTGGAACGGCCGCGGGTCCGTCCTGGGAGGGGTCTGCCATGTCCACGGCGTCCGCGGTGTCGACGACGTATCTGGAGCTGTCGCAGGAGGGCGGCGGTGCGCACAAGTTCTATGAGGTGACCGTCGACGGCCTGGTGGTGACGGTGCGGTACGGCAGGATCGGCGCGGCCGGGCAGATCCAGACCACGACGTTCCCGACCGCCGACAAGGCCAGGGCGGCCGCCGCGAAGAAGGTGGGGGAGAAGGTCCGCAAGGGATACGCCCCCGCCGTCCAGGGACAGCGCGCCCCGCGCGCGGTGACCCGCCGTCAGGTCAGCTCCGCGCCGTCGACCGCCCGCGCGGTGGCTCCCGTGCTGTGGCGCTTCCGCACCGGCTCGTCCGCCTTCGGCATCCACGTCGACGACGACCGCTGCTGGGTGGGCAACCAGGCGGGCGACGTCTACACCCTGGACCACGAGGGCGCCGTCCTGGCCCGGTTCGGCCTGCCGGACGGGGTGAAGTGCCTGGTCGCCGACGACTTCTGGATCTACGCGGGCTGCGACGACGGCAAGGTCTACGACCTGTCCTCCAAGCTGCCGTTCGCCGCGTACGACATCGCCGCCGACGTCGACATCTTCTGGCTGGACATCCACGAGGGCGTCCTGAACGTCTCCGACCGCGCGGGCCGGCTCACCGTCATCGACCACGAGGACGAACACCAGTGGTCCCGCCGCAGCCAGGGCGAACACGCCTGGATGGTCCGCGCCGACGACCGGGCCGTCTACCACGGCCACCACCGGGGCGTCACCGCCTACGCGCCCGACGGCGGCGGCGAGTTGTGGCACACCGAGACCCGGGGGAGCGTGCTGTTCGGCTGGCAGGAGGACGACGCCGTCTACGCGGGCACCGGGCACCGCGTGGTCCAGCGCCTGTCCAAGGCGACCGGCGGGATCGAGGCGACGTACGCCTGCGACGGCGCGGTCTACTCGTGCGCCACCTCGCCGGGCGGCCGGTTCGTCTTCGCCGGGGACGCCTCCTCCTCGGTCTACTGCTTCGACCGGCACGGCACCCGCCTGTGGAAGCTCGGCACGGGCGGGGGCTCGGCACTGTCGATGCAGTACCGCGACGAGCGGCTGTACCTGGTGACCACCGACGGTTCCCTGGTGTGCGTCGACGCGAGCGAGGCGGCCATCGCCGCGGCCCAGCAGGGCACGGTGCCGGTGGCACGGGACATCAAGCTCGCCGCTGCCCTGCCGACCTACCAGCCCGCCACCGCGGTGGCCGCGGTCTCCACCGTCGACCGGGCTCCCGCCGGATCCGTCGTCGTCGAGTGCGTCCAGGAGGGCGGCCGGATGCGGGTGCACGTGGTGTCCGAGGGCTACGACACTTCCTGGAACGTCCAGTTCCCGCGCGCGATACGGCAGCCGGGCGCCCGCTACGTCGTGGACGCCCTGCACCCGGCGGCCGGCGGTTTCTACCGCGTCCGCGGTGACATCCGCCGCCTGCTGTGACCCCCCGACGGCCTGCCGGCGAGCGGCGGTTCAGGGCCGTACGCCACCCTGTCCGCTCCGGCCGGGGGTTCGCGTCCCGCGCGGGGCGGCCCGCGCCGCCCGGGCCGCCGTGAGCAGGCCGGTGCTCTCGTCCGTGCGGCGCGTCCCGGCGTCCCGTCCGTGCGGCGCCCCCTGCCCGGTGCGGGGCTCCGGCCGGTAGCTCAGGAGTGTACGGCCTCCTCCCGCGCCAGCGACTCCCGCGCCGCACCGAGCGCTTCGGCGCGGTCCTCGGGGACCAGGCCGATGCGGGTGCGGCGGTCCAGCAGGTCGGACTCGTCCAGGGCGCACTCGTGCCGGACCGCCCACAGCAGTTCGGCGCGGGTGACCGGATGGCCGGGCAGCACGGGCTCGGCCAGCGCCGGGTCCTGTGCCGCGAGGGCGTGCACGGCCTCGGCCTCGGTGCCGTAGCGGCGGACCAGCCGGGGTGGCGCGGCCAGGGCACGGAGCCGGGCCGGTGGCGCGGCACCGATCAGGGGCAGTCCGGCGGTGCGGGAGGGGGCGGCCGGGAGGCGCCGGGCGGCGATCGCGGCGTCCACGGCGTCCTGCGCCATCCGCCGGTAGGTGGTGAGCTTGCCGCCGACGACCGTCGTGATCCCGTCGGGGGACGTCAGCACCGCGTGCCGGCGGGAGATGTCGGAGGTGCGGGCCGGCACGCCGTCCTGGCCGTCCTGGCCGTCCTGGCCGGACGTGTCCAGCAGGGGACGGAGCCCGGCGAACGCGCCGACGACCTCGTCCCGGGTGACCGGTGCGGCCAGGGCCGAGCCGAGGACGTCCAGGAGGAAGCCGATGTCCGTCTCGGGTACCTCCGGGACGTCCGGGACGTCGCCCTCGACCGGCTCGTCGGTGAGCCCGACGTACACCCGGCCGTCCCCCTGGGGCAGGACCAGCACGAAACGGTTGGTCTCGCCGGGGATCGGGATGTGCAGGCCGGCCGGCAGCGCGCCGAGCCGCTCCGAGCGCAGGACGAGGTGGGTACCGCGGGACGGCCGGATCCGGACGCCCTCGACGAGGTCGCCCGACCACACGCCGCTCGCGTTGATGACGGCGCGGGCCCTGATCTCGCCCTCGTCTCCGGTGAGTTCGTCGCGGATCCGGGCCCCCGTCCCGGTCAGTTCCAGGGCCCGGACCCGGGTCAGCACCCGTGCCCCGTGCGCGGCGGCCGTCCGCGCCAGGGCGGTGACCAGCCGGGCGTCGTCGGTCACCTTGCCGTCCCAGGACAGCAGTCCGCCGCGCAGCCCGGCCGGGCGGACCGAGGGCGCGAGGTGCCGGGCCTCCGTCGCGGTGAGCCGGCGCGGTGCGGGCAGGACCCGCCGCGGGGTGCGGGCGGCCAGCCGCAGCACGTCCCCCGCGCGCAGCCCGGCCCACGCCAACGATGCCTGCGCGTGGGAGACGAGCGGGGTCAGCGGCAGGACGAACGGCTGGGCGGTGACCAGATGCGGCGCCGTGCGCGTCATCAGCACGCCGCGCTCGACGGCGCTCTCGTGTGCGACATCGAACTGCGCGGAGGCCAGGTAGCGCAGCCCGCCGTGGATGAGCTTCGAACTCCAGCGGGACGTGCCGAAGGCGAGGTCGTGGGCGTCCACGGCGACCACGTCCAGCCCCCGCGCCGCCGCGTCCAGCGCGACTCCGGCACCGGTGGCACCGAGCCCGACGACCAGGACGTCCACCACCCTGCCGTCCGCGGCCTCGGCCCGTTCCCGGGCGCGCCGCTGTGCGCTGAGCGACGAGCCGATGCCGGTCCTGGTGTGGCTCATGGCGTGAGGGTCCTCTCCAGGAGGGTGCGCAACTCGCCGAGGAACGCTGCGGAGTCCAGCTCCGGATCGTCCTCCTCGGTCATCGTGCGCAGGGACAGGGTGAAGGACTGCACCGTCAACAGCAGCGCACGGGCCTGCCGTTGGACATGGCCGGGGCGCACCGAGCCGTCCGTGTGGCCCTCGCGCAGGGCGTCGGCCAGCAGCGCCAGCAGCGCCTCCTGGCTCGCTCCGCGCCGGTCGAGGACATACGGCAGCAGCAGTTCCGGATCGACGTCGACGATCTTGCGGAAGAGCGGATGCGCCCGGAACGCCTCGACGCCCGCCACCAGTCCGGCCACGATCCGGGTGCGCGTGTCGGTGCCGCCGGTCGTCTCGGGGATGGCCCGGGTGGCCACGTCGATCCATTCGCGGGTCATCAGGTCGCCGACCAGCGTCCGCAGATCGGGCCAGCGCCGGTAGAGCGTCATCCGCGAGACGCCGGCGCGGCGGGCCACGTCGGCGAGGGTGGTGCGGCGCACCCCGACGGCCAGCACGCAGTCGCGCACCGCGTCGAGCACATGATCATTGTCCGAACCGTTGTGACGAATAGGCGTCATGTGTCACAGTGTAACGCCCTGGGGGTCCGGCAGCGGAAGCCCTGTCGGCAACGGCGACCGTGCCGCCGCGCGAACCGAGCACATCGAGCACCGAACCGAGCACGACGACCTGTGAGGACGACCGTTCAATGGACATGCTGTGGAACGGCTGGGGCGACCCGGCCAAGGCGGCACCCCTGCCCGACTCGGTGACCGGCCTGCTGCGCGACCTGCTCGGGGTCAAGCCCCGCACCACACCCGCGCCGGCCCTGGACGACCTCCGCGTGCCCGCCGGCACGGCCTCACCGGCCGCGCTCACCGCGCTCGCCGAGGCCGTCGGAGGGGAGGAACACGTCCGCACCGACGGCGAGAGCCGCATCCGGCACACCCGCGGCAAGTCCACCCCTGACCTGCTGCGCATCCGCGCCGGAGACGTCACGGACGTCCCGCAGGCCGTCGTGCTCCCCGGCTCCCACGACGAGGTCCTCGCCGTCCTGCGCGCCTGCGCCGCGCACGGCCTCGCCGTCGTGCCCTTCGGTGGCGGCACCTCGGTCGTCGGCGGACTCGCCCCGCAGCGCAGCGCGTTCATCGCCCTGGACCTGCGCCGGATGAACGGTCTGCTCGACCTCGACCCCGTCTCGCGCACCGCCGTCCTCCAGCCCGGCCTGCGCGCCCCCGAGGCCGAGGCGCTGCTCGCCGGGCACGGCTTCACACTCGGGCACTTCCCGCAGTCCTTCGAGTGGGCCACCATCGGCGGCTTCGCCGCGGCCCGCTCCAGCGGCCAGGCGTCCGCCGGGTACGGCCGCTTCGACGAGATGGTCCTCGGCCTGACCCTCGCCACGCCCGAGGGCACCATCGAGACCGGCCGCGCCCCGCGCTCCGCCGCCGGACCCGACCTGCGCCAGCTGATCCTCGGCTCCGAGGGCGCCTTCGGCGTCATCACCTCCGTCACCGTCCGGATCCGCCCGCTGCCCGAGGCGCGCCTCTACGAGGGCTGGCGGTTCGCCTCCTTCGAGGAGGGCGCCGTAGCCCTGCGCAGGCTCGCCCAGGACGGGCCCCGGCCGACCGTCCTGCGCCTGTCCGACGAGACCGAGACCCTCATCGGCCTCGCCCAACCCGACGCCATCGGCGGAGACCTGAGCCAGAGCGCGGCCGGCTGCCTCGCCATCACCGGCTACGAGGGGACCGCCGAGGACACCGCGCGGCGGCGGGAGCGGGCGGCCGCTGTCCTGACCGCCTGCGGCGGCACCCTCGTCGGCGCGGAACCGGGCGAGCGCTGGGCACACGGACGTTTCTCCGCGCCGTATCTGCGCGACGCGCTGCTCGACGTCGGCGCCTTCGCGGAGACCCTGGAGACCGCGGCCTTCTGGTCCCGTGTCCCCGGCCTCTACGCCGCGGTCCGCACCGCGCTCACCGACACCCTCACCGAGGCCGGCACCCCGCCCCTGGTGATGTGCCACATCTCCCATGTGTACGAGAACGGCGCCTCGCTGTACTTCACGGTGGTCAGCGCCCAGGGCGAGGACCCGGTGGCCCACTGGGAGCCCGCCAAGCGCGCGGCCAACGAGGCCGTCCTCGCCGCGGGCGGCACGATCTCCCACCATCACGGCGTCGGCACCGACCACCGCGACTGGTACGTCCGTGAGGCCGGTCCCCTCGGCGTCTCCGCCCTGCGCGCCGTCAAGCGACGACTCGACCCCGAGGGCCTGCTCAACCCCGGTGTCCTGCTGCCCAACCACGGCCTGACGGAGTGACGGAGTGCGCAGCGGCCGAGTAACCAGCTGGCGACCTGACCGGCTGACCGGCTGACCGGCTGACCGGTCGGCCGATGGGCGGGGCCGCTCCGTCGGCCGCATCTGCCCCCTGACGCCTCGCCTCACCAGTCGGGCCTGCCCCCCCAGGTCTGATGCACTCTCCGGACGGACCCAGCCCCGCCGGATGCGTCCAAGCCGCTGCCCAGTTCACCACCTGCCCGACCCCCCCGCCCCCCCAGCGCGATCCGCCGCTGCCCTCACCGCCCCGGAGGCACACCGATGCGACAGTTCACCGCCGTCGTCAACCCCGCCGCGGGAGGCTCCACCAGGGCGGCGGCCCTGCTCCGCCTGGCCCGGCTGCTGCGTGAGGGCGGGGCAGAGCTGGAGACGGAGTACAGCCACAGCCTCTCCCACGCCCAGGACATCGCCCGCCGGGCCGGGGAACGCGGCCGGATCGTCCTGGCAGTCGGCGGGGACGGCATCGCCGGCGGCATCGGCGGCGCACTGAGCGGCACCGGGGCCGTCCTGGGGCTGGTTCCCGCGGGACGCGGCAACGACTTCGCCCGCGCGCTGGACCTGCCCTCCGACCCGGCAGCCCTCGCCGCCCTCCTGCTGAACGCAGACCCCCGGCCCGTCGACACCATCGAGGTGGAGTCGGCCGGCCATGAGCGCACAGTGGTCCTCGGCAGCGTGTACGCCGGAGTCGACGCCGTGGCCAACCGCTACGCCAACCACGCCCGACTGCTGCGCGGCGCGGCCTCCTACTACGCGGGCGGCCTGCGCGCCGTCACCACCTGGCGCACGGCCGACTACCGCGTCACCGTCGACGGCGAGGACCACACCCACCGCGGCTACACCGTCGTCGCCGCCAACTCCCCCTACTACGGCTCCGGCCGGCTCATCGCCCCCGGTGCCCGCGTCGACGACGGCCTGCTCGACGTCGTCATGATCCGCGAGGCACCCCGCCGGCTGTTCTTCGCCCTCATGAACGAGTTGAAGACCGGCGGTCATGTGCACCGCCCCGAGGTGCGCGTCCTGCGCGGCCGGGAACTGCGCATCGAGGCGAGCCGGCCCGTCTACTACGGCGCCGACGGCGAGGTGGAGGCTACCGTGCCCGTGACGGTGCGGGTCCGGCCCGGGGACCTGCCCGTGCTGTACTGACCGGCGCCCACCGTGCGTGAGCCGTGGCGGCGGCGGAGAAGTGACCCGCCCTCGGTGCATGACCGCCCGGCCCTGGGTAGGGGAGGAGAGCCCGGCCGAGCGCGCCGGGGGAGGGGTTGGTCGGTCATGACGCTGGAGCCCGCCGACGGTGTGGTGGAGGCCGTCGTCCTGTACGACGGGCGGCTGCTGCTGGCGGAGCGGGGCGAGGGCTGGAGACTGCCGTCCGGCACTCCCGAAGAGGCCGAGCCGGCCGAGGCCACCGCGGCGCGCGTCGTCTACGAACTCACCGGCTACCTCGTCGACGGCACCGAGAGCCTGAGCACGGACGACGGAGCCACGCCCGTGGTGTGCCAACTGCTGAGCGAGTCCCCGTCCGGCGGGGCCCGCCTCGCGCCGGAGCAACTGCGCTGGGCCTCGCTCGCCGAGACCGCCGACGCGGACCTTCCGGCGGCCGTACGGGCCTACCTGGAGGGGCACACACCGGTGTGAACCGCGCCGGTCAGCGATCGTCGTCCGGGTCGGGTGCCTGCGCGAGAAAGCCCTGCCGGTCCACGATCGCCCGGTCGATCTCGCCCGTCGCGACCAGCCGGCCGGCGCCGTCGACCGACGAGCGTCCGGGCACTGTACTCGACCACGCCTTCATCAGCGCCCACACCACCGGCTTCGCCGAGTTCGCCGAGCATGTCCGCAAGACCGCCTGGAAGGACGTCCTGGCCGCGACCGGACTGAGCCGCGAGGAGATCGAGGCCGTCCACGACCGGGTGCTGCGCAGCGGAAAGATCATCGTCTGCTGGGCCATGGGACTCACCCAGCACAAGCACGGCGTCCCGACCATCCGCGAAGTCGTCAACTTCCTTCTGCTCCGCGGCAACCTCGGCCGTCCCGGCGCCGGCGTGTGCCCGGTGCGCGGGCACGGCAACGTCCAAGCCGGCCACGACCCTGGACGAGTTCGGCCGGGACCTGACGGAAGAGGCCAGGGCGGGCAGACTCGACCCGGTGGTGGGACGTGCCGAGGAGATCGAGCAGACCGTCGAGGTCCTCTCCCGCCGCTCCAAGAACAACCCCGTCCTCATCGGCGAACCCGGCGTCGGCAAGACCGCGATCGTGGAAGGGCTCGCACAGCGCATCGTGGCGGGCGAGGTCCCCGACACCCTGAAGGACAAGCGGGTCGTCGCCCTGGACCTGTCGGGCATGGTGGCGGGCGCGCAGTACCGCGGCCAGTTCGAGGAGCGGCTGAAGAAGGTCATAGAGGACGTGCAGGCCGCCAAGGGCCGGATCATCCTGTTCATCGACGAACTGCACACGGTCGTCGGCGCCGGAGCCACCGGTGAGGGCTCCATGGGCGCGGGCAACATGCTCAAGCCCGCACTCGCGCGCGGCGAACTGCACGTCGTGGGCGCCACCACCATCGACGAGTACCGCAAGTACGTCGAGAAGGACGCGGCCCTGGAGCGCCGCTTCCAGCCGGTGACGGTTCCCGAGCCCACCGTCGAGGAGACCGTGCAGATCCTCGAAGGCCTCCGCGACTCCTACGAGGCTCACCACCAGGTCCGCTTCGACGACGCGGCGCTGGCGGCGGCCGCCGAGATGTCCGACCGCTACATCACCGACCGCTTCCTGCCCGACAAGGCCATCGACGTCATGGACCAGGCCGGCGCCCGGGTGCGGCTGCGCAGCGTGGGCCGCTCCACCGAGATCGTCAGGCGCGAGGACCGGATCGCCACGCTGCGCCGGGAACTCGAACAGGCCGTCTCCGCCGAGGTCTTCGAGCGGGCCGCCGAACTGAAGCGGGAGATCGCCGAGGTGCAGGGCGAACTCGCCGGGATCGAGGAGCACCGGGAGGGCGTCGTGTCCGTCACGGCCGCCGACATCGCCGACGTCGTCTCGCGCCGCACGGGCATCCCGGTGGCCCAGCTCACCGCCGGCGAGAAGGAGAAACTCCTCAGGCTGGAGGAGGAGATGCACGCCCGGATCGTCGGCCAGGACGAGGCTGTCACGGCCGTCTCGCAGGCGGTGCGCCGCAACCGCGCGGGCATGGGCGACCCGAACCGGCCCGTCGGCTCGTTCCTCTTCCTCGGCCCCACCGGTGTCGGCAAGACCGAACTGGCCAAGACCCTCGCCGCGTTGCTGTTCGGCGAGGAGGACCGCATGATCCGCTTCGACATGAGCGAGTTCCAGGAGAAGCACACCGTCACCCGGCTCGTCGGCGCCCCGCCCGGGTACGTCGGCTACGAGGAGGCGGGCCAGCTGACCGAGAAGGTGCGCCGCCGGCCGTACAGCGTGGTGCTGTTCGACGAGGTGGAGAAGGCCCACCCCGATGTGTTCAACACCCTGCTGCAGATCCTCGACGACGGCCGGATCACCGACGGCCAGGGCCGCACCGTCGACTTCCGGCACTGCGTCGTGATCATGACGTCCAACATCGGGGCGCACCGCATCCTCGACCACAAGGGCGATGTGTCCGAGCTGAAGGACGCGCTGACGGACGAGCTGCGGACCCGTTTCCTGCCGGAGTTCCTCAAACGCATCGACGACATCATCATCTTCCACGGCCTGACCGGGGACGACCTGAGCCGGATCATGGACCACCTGCTGGACCAGAGCAAGCGCCGGGTGCACGCGCAGGGCATGGGTCTGGAGGTCACACAGTCCGCGAAGAAGCTGCTCATCGCACACGGCCACCAGCCGGAGTTCGGCGCCCGCCCGCTACGCCGCACCATCCAGGCCGAACTCGACAACCGCATCGCCACCCTGCTGCTCAGCGGCGAGGCCGGACCCGGGGACACGATCGTCGCGGACGTGGTGGACGACTCGCTGCACTGCTCGGTGCGGAGGAACGGCGACTCGGGCGACCGTGCGGATCCCGCCGGAACGGGCACCACGGTGACGCAGCGGTGACGGCCGTGGCAGGTGCCGTCAGCCGTCCTCGCGGGCCTGGTCCGCCTCGCCGATCGCCACCACCACCGCGCTCGCCGGACCGCCCGGGGTGGTGAAACGGACGGTGTCGCCGGGCCGGTGGCCGAGCAGGGCACGGCCGAGCGGGCTGTCCGACGTGACCAGGTTCTGGTCCAGCACCTCGGCGACCTCGCCCACCTCCAGCGTGTCCACCGAGCCGTCGGGGAAGCGGACGGTGACCGTACTGCCCACGCCCACAGCGTCCGTGGGCGGGGGACCGGCCGTCTCCGCCTGACGCAGCCGTACCGTGATGTCCTCGATACGGCGGTCCAGGCGGCCGAGCTGGTCGGCGCGCCGCAACTCGTCGGCCTCGTCGGCGCTGTCCCCCACCTCGCTGGTGTCCCGCACGGTACCGGCGACGAGCCGCCGTTCCTCACGCAGGTCGGCCAGTTCCTGCTCCAACGCGCGGCGTGCCGTGGCGCTGATCGGTTCCGGATCGCTGGTCATGTCCGGCTCCTCTCCGATGCGTCCGAGATGCGAGGAATCCACACAAGAAGCATATTTTTCTTATCGTATAGCGCATCACTCCCCGTTGTTCTCCCCTCAGGAGGCCGTCATGTCCTCGAAGCGACGCAGGAAGAAGAAGGCGCGCCGCGGTCACGCCGCCAACCACGGCAAGCGGCCCCAGTCCTGAGCCGGGCCCCGCCCGGTCCCACGGGTTACGATCGTTCCGGCCGTGTGATTCGACGGCGTAACCCCCTGGGGGCAGGGCATGACATCCGCGGTCGTGGTCGGCGCCGGGCCCAACGGGCTCGCCGCGGCGGCCTTTCTCGCCCGGGCCGGGCTCGACGTGACGGTCCTGGAAGCCGCGGACGAGGCCGGCGGAGGCACCCGCAGCTCCGCGGCCCTCCTGCCCGGCCTCCGCCACGACCACTGCTCGGCCGTCCACCCGGTCGCGGCCGCCTCCCCGGCCCTGCGCGCGCTCGGACTCCAGCGGCACGGGCTGCGCTGGCGGACGGCCGACGTCGACTGCGTCCACCCGCTGGACGACGGCAGCGCCGGGGTCCTGCTGCGCTCCGTGCCGGACACCGCCCGCCTCCTCGGCGCCGACGGCGACCGCTACCGGGCCCTCCTCGGCACCCCGGTACGGCACTGGGACGCCCTGGCGCGCGACGCGCTGGGACCGCTCACGCGCATGCCCGCCCATCCGCTGCTGCTCGCCCGCTTCGGCCTGCCGACCACCCTGCCCGCCACCGTCCTCGCCCGGCTCTTCCGCACACCGCGGGCACGGGCCCTGTGGGCCGGAGTCGCGGCACACGCCATGCGGCCGCTGTCCCGCCCGTTCACCTCGGCCGTCGGACTCGGCATCCTCACCGCGGGCCACGATGCCGGCTGGGCCGTGGCCGAAGGTGGCTCGCGGTCCATCACGCTCGCCATGGAACGCGTGCTGCGCCGGCACGGCGGCACCGTCCACACCGGTGTCCGCGTCACCGACCACCGGCAGCTCCCGGCCGCCGACGTCACCCTCCTCGACCTCGACCCCGGCCAGGTCGCGGCCCTCTACGGCGACCGGCTGCCGGACCCGGTGCGCGCCGCCTATCTGCGGTTCCGCCGGGCACCCGCCGTCTTCAAGCTCGACCTGGCAGTCGAAGGCGGAGTGCCCTGGACGAACGAGCAAGCGCGCCGGGCCGTCACCGTGCACCTCGGCGGCCCGCTCGCCGAGGTGGTGCGGGCCGAGCGGGACGTGGTCGCCGGACGCATGCCCGAGCGTCCCTTCGTCCTGGTCGCCCAGCAGTACCTGGCCGACCCCTCCCGCTCGGCCGGTGACATCCACCCCGTGTACGCCTACGCCCATGTGCCGTACGGCTACGACGGCGACGCCACCGACGCGGTACTCCGCCAACTGCAGCGCTTCGCCCCCGGCGTCCGCGACCGTGTCGTGGCCCAACAGGCCACCTCGCCCGCCCGGTTCGCCGCCGCCAATGCCAACTTCACCGGCGGCGACGTCATCACCGGAGCCAAGACCACCCCTCAGCTCCTCCTGGGCGCCCGTCCGGCCCTCGACCCCTACGCCACCGGCCTGCCCGGGGTGTTCCTCTGTTCGGCGGCCACCCCGCCGGGCCCCGGCGCGCACGGCATGTGCGGAGCCCGAGCCGCCGCGTCCGCACTACGCCACCTGGGCATCCCCGTCTCCGGGCCGCCAGGCGGACACGACACCCGCACCCCGCGCCCGTAGCGTCGCCGCGTGCCTCGACAGACGCGGCCTGAGCACCGCCCGAGCCGTCTGCTTGCCCGCGTCCGCGAACGCACCGGTCAGGATTGCCTGGGCCCAGCGGCGAGCACGGCACGAAGGCCACGCCCGTCCGGCCGGGGGAGCGTTCGGCTTACGGCGCGTTCGGCGGCCCGGGGCGAGCCGGGGCGCACGGGCGGGGAGCCCCCTGCGCCCCGGCCCGCTCATGCCGCGTAGCCGCCGTCCACCGACAGCTCCGTACCGGTCATGTACACCGCCTCCGGGCCCGCGAGGTAGGCGACCGCGGACGCCACCTCCTCCGCGGTGCCGAAGCGGCCGAGGGCGGTCATGGCCGCCTGGCCGTGGGCGAAGGGCCCGTCGGCGGGGTTCATGTCGGTGTCGATCGGGCCCGGGTGGACGATGTGTGCGGTGATCCCGCGCCCGCTCAGCTCCCGTGCCAGCGCCTTCGTCAGCCCCACGACGGCCGACTTGCTCATCGCGTACAGGGTGGCGCCTGGGCCGGGCACGCGCCGGGTGACACAGCTGCCGACGGTGATGATCCGGCCGCCGGGTCCCATGAGCGCGGCAGCGGCCTGGGAGGCGAGGAACACCCCGCGGATGTTCACCGCGATCAGCCGGTCCACGTCGGCGAGCGACATGTCCTCCAGCGGCTGCATCAGCCCGAGGGCCGCGTTGTTCACCAGCACGTCCAGGCCGCCGAGCGCCTCCGCCGCACGGTGCACCGCCGCGGCTGACTCCTCCGCGTCGGCGGCATCGGCCCGCAGGGCGACCGCCCGCCGACCGAGTGCCCCGACGGCCCGTACCACCTCCTCCGCCGCCTCCTTTCCGTGCACATAGGTCACGGCCACGTCCGCGCCTTCCTGTGCCAGTCGTCGTGCCGTCGCCGCGCCGATGCCCCGGCTGCCGCCGGTGACCAGTGCCTTCTTGCCGTTCAGGTCTGCTCGTGCAGTCATGGGTCCATTTCACGGGCCTGGCGCACGGCACGCTGGCGGTGAACGGACCTCGACCTGACCGCGGGGCGCTGACCGGGACACCCATGGTCGGCCGGCAGGCGACGGGCCGGTGACGGCTCGTCAGATGAGAAAGCGCGGACGCTTCGTCCTCCCGCGAGGGTCCGTACAGGCCGTGCCGAAGGCCGCCGTCAGCAGCGCGGCCACGACCAGGGTCGCGGCTCAGCTGCCCAGGCCCAGCGGGTAGCCGGTCCACACCAGCAGGCTGCCGCGGTATCCGGGATGGCCTATGAGGCGGTACGGACCCTCCTGGTCCACCCGTTGATCGTCGACCGGGTGCGGGTGTAGTACTGCTCCAGAGTGCGCATGCCCCAGGCTCGCAGCGCCAGCCCGCCGGCCAGGGCCGCGCCCCCGAACCAGTGCACGCAGACGGGTAGTTGATCCGACGATGCCCAGTAAGGCGGACCACACTCGGAAGAGCCATCGCGTACGCTCCTCACCTTCGGCGATGTCACCATCCACGGTCGCCGACCGGTCCGTCGGCCGCACGCGCCCACGGGTGGAACAAGGGTGGAACGCGGGTGGAAAGCCTCTCCACCCCCCGGGTGACTGGGGTCCGGCGCGGCCGGAGCCACGAGTCGGAACTATTAGTCGTTCGGTATGAATTACCGTCGGGGAATCATTTCTTCATGATGACGGCCGTTAATGTGGACGAGCGAGGGTAGACGACGGAAAGCCGAATTCCTCCCACGCTCAAAAAAGTCGTGCGGAGGAAGAGAAATAAGGCTGCGAGGCAGTCGGCTGACAAGCGGCCGGCGGCGGTCTCAGGGGGAGCGGACCGCCGCCGGCACCCCGTCGTCGGGTCGGCTCAGGCGGTGTGCAGGGCCGAGTGCAGCGTGCGGATCGCCAGGTCGATGGCCGCGCCCGCCGCCTGGGTGCCACGGAGCGCGTCGAGCATCACGAAGTCGTGGATGACGCCCAGGAAACGGACCGCCGTGACCGGTACCCCGGCCGCCCGGAGTCTGCCCGCGTAGGCCTCGCCCTCGTCGCGCAGCACATCCGCCTCGGCGGTGATGACCAGCGCCGGCGGCAGTCCCGACAACTGCTCGATGGTGGCGCGCAGCGGCGAGGCAGTGATCTGTGAGCGCTCGTCCTCATCGGTCGTGTACTGGTCCCAGAACCACTGCATGGCATCCCGGCGCAGGTGGTACCCCGTCGCGAACTCGCGGTAGGAGGACGTGTCGAAGCCGGCTTCGGTGACCGGGTAGAACAGCACCTGCTGGACCAGCTCGGGACCGCCCCGCTCCTTGGCGATCAAAGTCAGGGCGGCGGCCATGTTCCCGCCGACGGAGTCGCCGGCCACGGCCATCCGCGCCCCGTCCAGGTCCTTCGTGGCACCCTGCTCGACCACCCAGCGCGCGACGGTGTGGTTCTGCTCGACGGCGACCGGATAGCGGGCCTCGGGGGAGAGGTCGTACTCGGGGAAGACGACCGCGGCGTCCGCGCCGACGGCCAGTTCGCGCACCAGCCGGTCATGGGTGTGGGCGTTGCCGAACACCCAGCCGGCGCCGTGGATGTACAGGATCACCGGAAGCATGCCCTCGGCCCCGGCGGGCCGGACGATCCGCGCCTGGACACTGCCGGTCGGGCCGCTCGAGACGGTGATCCACTCCTCGTCGACGGCGGGCTTCTCGATGTCGCCGGCCTGCACCTCGTCGAGTGCCTTGCGGCCTTCCGCCGGTGGCAGCTCGAAGAGGAACGGCGGATCGGCGGCCGCCTTCGCGAACTCCGCCGCTGCGGGTTCCAGGACCGGCTGGACCGGCGCTACGGCATCGGCCATCGCATCTCCTCGTGTGCACGGGGGCCGGAACCTCCGGCTGTCGTCCGGGCTCAGGCCCGCGTCCTCCGGCGTCACCGGACGCCGTCACGACACCATCCGGCGCAGGGCGATCCGCCCGTGAGCGTGCCGCTGCCATTCCACAGTGCACGGCATCGTCCGGCTCCGCACGCGGTGTGCTCCGGGACAGGCCCGGCACGAGGACCCGCCCGGGGCCCTCCGTGCCCGTGTGCGCGCCCGCCTGTCCGCCCCCGGCCTCCGCCCCCGGTCTGCGGTATCCGCTCGGCCGCCCGGGCCCGGCTCACCGCGCGGAGCGGGCGCGGCGGTGGGCCGCGACCCTTTCCCGGGTGGCACAGCGACGGGAGCAGTAACGCCGCTCGGGGCCGGGACCCTGGGTGATGAAGACGTTGCCGCACGCGGCCGAGGCACAGACCCTGCCGGGGGGTTGCTGGCGGTCCCACACGAGCACGGTCAGGGCCAGACAGGACGACGCGAGGAACCACTCGTCCCAGGGGGAGTCGTCGTCGCCGTCGACGTGCGGATGCCAGGGTGTGCGGCCGCCGTGGGAGGTCAGGCGCAGCGGCCCGGTGCGTGTGAGCAGCAGGCGGTTCAGGGCGCCGGCCGCCTCGTCCGCGTGCTCGGCGGCGAACACCTCCCGCAGCAGGACGGCGCCGGCACGCATCCGCGTGACATCCGCGGACGTGAGGCCGACCGGATCCGGCTCGCCGTGCGCGCGCAGCACCTCCGCCACGGCGACGGGGTCGGGGTCCTCCCCGGCGAGCGCGTTGACCAGCGCGGCGGTGCGGCGCGCCATGCTCAGCACGGAGTGCCGGGTGGACCAGTCGGCGTAGGTGCCGTCGCTGAGGGACATGGGCGCAATGTAACGCATATTGATGAGTTTTGGGTTACGTGCGTAACGTCAGCGACGTGAAGACGCGTGACGCGATGGTCCCCTACCTCGCCGGGGCGATGGCGGCCCGGACCGGCGACGAGATGTCGGGCCCGGCGCTGATGCTGGCGGGATTCGCGGTCGCCGGCTCGGCCGGTCAGGCGTCCGCCCTGCTCGCGGCCATCACGATGGCGGCCGCGACGGGCGGCCCGGTGCTCGGGGTCGTACTCGACCGGCAGGCGCGGCCGGGGCGGCTCCTGGCCGGTGCGCTCGTCCTGTACGCCCTCGGCCTGACGGCGATCCTCCTCTGCCTCGGCCGGCTCCCATTCCCTGTCACCGCGCTGATCGCCGTGCTGACAGGTCTGCTGGGCCCGGCCCTGTCGGGCGGCTGGACGGGGCAACTGCCCCGAGTCGCGGACCACGGCCGGCTGCCCCGGGCGAACGCGCTCGACGCCATGACGTTCGGCGCGGCCGGCCTGGCCGGCCCGGTCCTCGCCGGTGGCGTCGCCCAGGCGTGGGGAGCGGCGACGGCGGTCATGGTGGCGGCGGCCCTCGTCGGGGCGGCGGCGCCCGCCGCGTGGACCTTGCCGGTACCTGCCGTCCGCGAGCGTGAGGCACGGCGGCGGCCGCTGGGCGACGACCTCGCCGCCGGGCTGCGGGTCGTCGTCGGCGCATCCCGGCTTCTCCGGGCGACCCTGGTGTCGGTCGTGTGCAGCGCCGCTCAGGGCATGCTGACCGGCTGCGTCCCGATGCTGGGCGAACGCGTCCTCGGCGGCGCCGGGCGGGGCGCGCTGGCGCTCTCCTGCACGGCCGTCTCCGCGCTCGCCGCCAACGCCGTGCTCGCGCGGTTTCCGCACGCCCTGGCGCCGGACACGGTCATCTGGGTCGCCGCGCTCGTCCAGTCCGGCGCGTTCGCGTCGGCCGCGCTGGGCGGCCCGGTCCCCGTCCTGGCGGCCCTGTTCATGACCGGAGTCGCCGAAGGACCGCAGCTGACCGCCCTGTTCGCGGTACGGCACCGCGAGGCCCCGGACCGACTGCGCGGCCAGATCTTCACCACCGGCGCCAGCTTGAAGATCACCGGGTTCGCGGCCGGGGCGGCCCTCGCCGGACCGATCGCGAACCGGTCCCTGCCCGCGGCACTGGCGGCGGCAGCGGGGCTGGCGGCCCTCGCCGTACCGACGTACTTCGCCGTCACGGTGGTCAGCGCCGCCGACCCTCCGCGCCGGGCCGTACGGCGGTGAGACGCCCGCCGGACCGTTCACCGGCGGTGTACCGCACGGTGGCGGCCGTGCGGCTCGGCTGTGGCACCCGTCCCACGTCCGGGCATGAACCCCCTGCGACGCAACGTCTTTCCACCTGATGTGGCACACCGCGGAACAGGGCCATGATGACTCCATGGCATTGTCCACCGCGTTCACGAAGCTGTTCGGTGTGGAACATCCGATCGCGCTCGCGCCGATGGGCGGTTCGGCCGGCGGGGCCCTGGCGGGGGCGGTCTCGCGTGGCGGCGGGCTCGGACTGCTGGGCGCCGGGACGGACAGTCCCGACTGGCTGGCCCGCGAGGCGGCCGTCGTGGCCGCGAAGAGCGCCGGACGGCCCTGGGGCGTGGGCTATTTGGCGTGGGCGGTGGACGCAGGCGTGGTCGAACGGACGCTGGAGTACGGCCCCGCGGCGGTGATGCTGTCCTTCGGCGACCCCGAGCCGCTCGCCGGGCCCGTCCGGGACGCGGGCGTGCCGCTGATCGTCCAGGTCACCGACCTGGACGAGGCCCGCAGGGCGGTGGACGTGGGTGCGGACGTCATCGTGGCCCAGGGGACCGAGAGCGGCGGGCACGGTGCGCGCCACGGCCGCTCGACGCTGCCGTTCGTGCCCGTCGTGGTGGACCTGGCCGCACCGGTGCCCGTGCTCGCCGCCGGTGGGATCGCCGACGGGCGGGGTCTGGCGGCGGCCCTCGCGCTGGGGGCCGCGGGGGTACTGCTGGGCACCCGCTTCCAGAGCACGGCCGAGGCCCTGGTCGATCCGGGGACGGTCCGGGCCATCATCGAAGGGCGCGGTGAGGACACCGAGCGCAGCCGGGTGCTGGACGTCGCCCGGGGCTCGGCCTGGCCCGAGAAGTACACCGCCCGCACACTCGGCCATCCCTTCCTCGACCGGTGGCGTGGCCGGGAGGCCGATCTCGCCGGCGACCCCGAGGCCGTGCGGGCGTACCAGGCCGCTGTCGCGGCCGGTGAGATCCCCGCGCTGCCCCGCTGGGCCGGCGAGGCGGTCGACCTCATCGACGACCTGCCGTCCGCCGCCGAACTGGTCGGCGCCATCGCCGTACAGGCCGAGGAGGCGCTGGCCCGGGCCGGCCGGGGATGACCACGCGCGCGTCCGCGTTCCGGCCGCACGTCACGTGTGTCGTTCCGGCCCAGCGGCACCGGCGGGCTCGACGCCTCCCGCATGCCGCTTGACCTGGCTTCCCGTGCGCCGGCTGCCCCGGCCTCCCGCACACCTGCTGCCGCGGCCTCGCTCGCGTCGGTCGTCGCGGCGTCTTGCACACTCCTGCCGCGGACACCCACACCACCGGCCGTCACACCCACCGCACACGGGCCATCACGCCCGGCCGGTGCTGTCGGCCACGTGCGAACCACGGGTGTGGTGCACGGACGACACGATGGACCGCCGCCCCGTCCACGGCGGCAGCCGACGGTGCCGTCGACGACCGGTCCCGAGCGATCGGTGACACTTCTTCGACGCCCGGGCGGCACGGTCAGGACGGCAGGGATGTGACCGATGCGGTCATGGGCTACTCGGCACTCTCCGGCTTGGTGTCCGCCTCGCTCGCCGTCGCGGGCTCGGCGGGGGCGGCGACGGTGTAGAAGACGGACGTGCCCTGCTTGCTGCGCTGGGCGGCGTTGCGGGCGACCAGGTTCTCCAGCGTCGTGCGGATGACCTTGGTCTGGATCTCCCGGTCGGGGTGCGCCTTGCCGAGCGCCTCGGCGACCTCCGCCGCGGAGCGGGGCTCCTTCTGGTCCGTCAGGTGGCGGCGGACCAGTTCGACGAGCGTGGGCTGAGCGGCCTGCGGAGCCGCCTTCTTCGCCGTCGGCGCCTTCTCGGCGGACGCCTTCGACGTGGACGCCTTGGCGGTGGACGCCTTCGGCGCGGCCTTCTTCGCCACGGGCTTCTTGGCGACACGCTTCTTGGGCTCGGGCTCCGGCGTGCTCGTCTTCTTCGGGGCCTTGCCCGCGCTGGAGGCGGCCGTGCTCTTCTTGCGCGGCGCGGGCACCACGGCGCCCCCGGGCGCGGCAGGTGCGTCGGCCGGGGCGCTGATTCCGAGCGCCTGCCGCATGTTCACCAGCACACCGTGGTCGTGCTGGAGGGAGGCCAACTGCTGCTGGAGCGCCGCGATTTCCGCGGTGATGCGGTCCTGCTCCTTGACGTTGTTCTCCAGGTCGTTGGCCACCTGGCTGACGTACTGCGAGGTCAACTCGGTGACGGGTGTGGTGTTCTCAGACATCTGTTCCTCCGTGTCCGACGGTGATGTGCCGCTCCTCGAGGCCGACACCGGAAGGCGGGGAGCGGGAGTTGCGCTTCAAGCACGCACAACACATGGATGATACGGGTGGGTCGGCCTGTTTTCTGCTGAGTGAAACCTGTGCGTTGCGCCGAGTGAAGCTCATACACTACGCGCCAACAAGATGTGCCGCAGCCGCCGTTCATGTGTTCAGCCAATTCTCAGCGGCGCGGAGGAGGCGCGGGACCCGGCGCGGCACAATCCGATGGCCGGGGTGCGGCGCGGTCCGCACACTGTCTGCCATGGGATCCTTCACCTCCTACGACGGCACCGAGCTGGCCTACCGTGTCTCCGGCGACGGCGAGCCCGTGGTGTGCCTGCCCGGCGGCCCGCAACAGTCGACCTACCTCGGTGACCTGGGCGGACTGTCCGCACACCGCACACTGATACGACTGGACCCGAGGGGCACCGGCCGGTCCGCGACGCCCCGGGACATCGCCTCCTGCCGGTGCGACCGCCTCGTCGCCGACGTGGAGGCCCTGCGCACACACCTCGGTCTGGAGCGGATGGACGTGCTCGCGCACAGCGCGGGCGCGAACATCGCCGTGCAGTACCTGGACCGTCACCACCGACGCATCGGCAGACTCGCCCTCATCACCCCGAGTGTCCGGGCCGTCGGTCTGCCGATCAGCGACGGGCTGCGGCGCGAGACCGTACTGCCCCGCCGGGACGAACCGTGGTTCCCTGCCGCTTTCGCGGCGCTTGAGGCCATCGGCGCGGGCGCCGCCACCGCCGAGAACTTCCAGGCCATCGCGCCCTTTTCGTACGGCCGCTGGGACGAGGCGGCCCGGGCGCACAAGGCGGCGGAGAACGAACAGACGAACCGCGCGGTGGTCGCCGCCTTCGGCGCCGAGGGTGCCTTCGACCCCGACGCCACCCGCGCGGCGCTCGCCCGTTTCGAAGGGCCCGTGCTGCTGCTCGCCGGGGAGGTCGACCCCGGCGCCCCGCCGCCCGTGACAGCCGAGTTCGCCGCCCTGTTCCCGCACGCCGAACTCGTCGTACAACCCGGAGCCGGGCACTTCCCGTGGCTGGACGACCCGGACCGGTTCCGGTCGGCCGTCCTCGCGTTCCTTCACGGCCGACCGCACCGCCGTCATGGCTGACTGGCGGACCCGGCGGGCGACGCCCGCGGACGTCGAGGCGGTGGCCGAGTTGCGGGCCCTGGTGCTCAGGGCGGACCTGGAACGCCTGGGGCGCTACGACGAGCAGCGGGTGCGGCAGCGGCTGCGCGACGGGTTCGCCCCGGCGCACACCTGGGTGGTGGAGGTGGCGGGCGCGCCGGTCGGCAGTGTGGCGCTGCGCCCGGCGCCGGACGCTCACTGGCTGGAGCACTTCTACCTGGACCCGGCTCTGCAGGGCCGGGGCATCGGCTCGGCCGTGCTGAGGACGCTGCTGGAGCGCTGCGACGGCGCGCGTGTTCCGGTCCGGCTGAACGTGCTGCGCGGCAGCCGGGCCCGGCGGCTGTACGAGCGGCACGGCTTCCGGGCCGAGTCCGAGGACCCGGTGGATGTCTTCATGGTCCGCGCGCCGATGCCCGGTCCGGCGGCCGACGACCACTGAGGTCCCCGGCGGGCGGGGCGTGGCGGTCAGGAGGCGGGGGTGTGCCGGCCATGGGCGCGCACGGCGGCGGCGACCGCCACGTCATCGCCCCGCCGGCGCGCCTCCAGGCCGGCCATGACCCCTTCGACATTGCGCTCGGGCTGGTTCTGGCTGAGCTTGGCCTTGGCCTCGATCCGGCTGATGACGACCTCGACGCCGACGACCGCGCGCACCTGCCCCTCGAAGAACTTCGCCGGTGCCTCGTCGACGGACCAGGGCTCGGCCGAGCCGGCCTCGTGCCGGTCGGTGAGACGGCGCAGTTGGGCCTCGATCCAGGCGGGATCGTCGTGCACGACCAGCTGCCCGTACACGTGCGCGATGACATAGTTCCAGGTGGGGACCACTCGGTGATGCTCGGCCTTCGTCGCGTACCAGGTGGGCGAGACATAGGCCTGCGGCCCGTGGACGATCACCATGGCCTCGCCCCGCACCGGCTCCCGCCAGTGGCCGTTCGCGCGCGCCATGTGGCCGATCAGAGAGCCGTGTCGACCCGCGTCCGGGTCGTACTCGAAGGGCAGCAGGGTGGCCTCCAGGCCCCGCGGCGTCATGGTGACCAGGTCGGCCGCTCCGAGGCCGGCCAGCAGGTCACGGACGGTGGCGTCGTCGGGTGCGAAGGGCTTGGGGACGTACACGGGCGGGGCCTTTCGGTCGGTCGGTTGGCCGGAGTCGGGGGCAGGGGACACTCATGGGAGGGAGCCGGTGGCCGCTCGCTGCATCGGGTGTGCGCGCAGCCAGGTCAGGACCTCCTCGGCGTGTTCGTCCGGTGGGAAGACCGGATGGAAGACATGCTCGATCACGCCGTCCCGGACCACGAGTGTCAGCCGTGTGAACAGCCGCCTCCCCTCGGCCTCGAACGTGGGCAGGCCCAGCGCGTCGGCCAGGGCGAAGGCGGGGTCGGAGAGCATGTCGAAGGGCAGCCCGAGGCGCTCCACGACCTCGCTCTGGTACGGGCTGTCCTGGCTGGACAGCCCGTACACCCGGCCGGCACCGGCTTCCAGCAGGTCCTGGAAGTGGTCACGGAAGCCGCATGCCTCGGGTGTGCAACCACGGGCTCCGGGAATGGAGTTCCAGCCCTCGGGCAGATCGGTGCCGGGGCGGCCGGTGAGGGGATAGACATAGACGACCGTGCGGCGTGGCCCGAGTCCGTCCAGGCGGACCGCCCGGCCGGCCGTGTCGCGCAGGGTGAGCCGGGGCACGGCCGTGCCGGGCAGGTGATCCGTCGCGCCGTCGTCCTCGGGGACGGGCAGGCCCGGCGGCAGGGTCGTACAGGTGTCTGCCGCGGTCCCGTTCCCCTCGGGCGGTACGACGGTGCTGCCGCGGTGGGCGGCGGCGTTCAGGCTGGTGATCAGCGTCGTACGGCGGGCGGTCAGGGCCTCGATGCGGTCGGTCAGCTCGTCGATGGCCTCGCGATAGGTCGCCAGCGAGGCGGGGCAGTCGTCCGCGTACGCGCGCCCTGCCGCCAGGCACTCCAGGAAGGGCCGCGTGCGCGCGACGGGAATTCCCAGGCGGTGCAGTGCCCTGATCTCCCGCACGAGGCGTACGTCGTCCTCCTGGTAGTCCCGGTAGCCGTTGGCGAGACGCTCGGGCGTGATCAACCCCAGCGACTCGTAGTACCGCACCGCTTTGGTCGTCACGCCGGACCGGCGCGCCAGCTCACTGATCTTCATGCCGCTCACCTCGCTCCACGCTAAACCTTGCCCTCCGGGGCAAGGTCAAGGCCGGGATCCATGCCCGGCGGCGTGACCGACCCGACGCCCCCGAATTGACGCGCGGCGTGCGCCTTCGGCGCGGCACGCACCCTGTACGCACCAGGCGTAACCCCGTTGATCATATGAAGAATTGCCGTCCGTTTTTCAGGTGGACGTCACTGCGGAATTCCGATGACAGGAGCGGATATTCGCTCCGGCCCAGTCAACGGACGCCCGGGAGAAGGAGCACAGTGGAGGTCGAAGACCTGTTGGCCGATTGTCTCCGGGACGCACGCGCCATTTCGCTCGGCACCGTGCCCATCGTCTCCGAGGGGCCCGCGTACGCAGCGGCCCGTCGTACGTTTGTGACGGCCGGCCTGTCCGCCCTCCGTGCGACCGCGCCCGAGACGGGCTGGGTCCAGGTCAATCTCGCCCCCCGCGCCTCGGCCTGGCACCAGACATACCGCCTCCTCGCGGCCGCGGCCCGCGACCTCATCGACTCCGGCACGGTGGGTTCCTTCTTCTTCATGCACAAGCCGCCCGGCCTGCGCGTCCGGTTCGAGGCCCGCGAGCCGGAGCACGGCCTGCTGCGGTCGGAGCTGCTGCGCCGCGTGAGCGCCCTGGACGGGCAGGCCGCCGCCCCGGTCTGCGGGGTGTACGAGCCGGAGACCTATCTCTTCGGCGGTCCGCGGTCCATGCGGCTCGTGCACGAGCTGTTCACCGCGGACTCGCTCGCCTGGCTCGACCACCACACCCACGGCGGTCCGGGGACCCTCGCCGACTGGCGGTTGTCGCTGGCGCTGCTGGACGAACTCCTCGACGGGCTCGGCGTCGTCGGCTGGGAGCACCGGGGAGTGTGGGAGGTGGTGCGCGACGAGACCGGGCGCAGGCTGGGCGCGGGCCTCGACGCGGACACCCGACGGGCCGCCGCCGGCATCCTCGACGCCTGGCGCGCCGGTCCCGGTGCGCTGCTCGCTCCGCTGCCCGACGGGCCTCGATCGGTCTTCGAGGCGCACGCGCAAGCGGTGCGCCGGGGCGCCGAGCGGTGGCGCACCGGGTACTTCGAGTCCGGGGACGCGATCGTCGGCCCCCGCCGCGCCGCGGCCTACTACGTCATCTTCCACTGGAACCGCGGACGGCTCTCCCTCGGCCGGCAGAGCCTGCTGACCCACGCCCTCGCCGGCGACGGGAGGTGCCGAGATGAGTGACACCCCGATGCTGGGCGGCACGGCGCTGCTGCGAGTCGCCGGGATGCCCCTGGAGGCCTGGACGGCGGCGGGCAACCCCGAGCTGTTCGCCCGTCTCACCGAACACGCCCGCGACGGCGAACGGCGCGCCGGAGACGCCCGCGCGCTGGCCGAAGGGCTCGGCGTCACCGTCGTACCCCACCCCTCGCTGACCACCGCCGACCGGCGCGCGGTCCTGGCCCTGCGCCGCCGGCTGCACGCCGGCACGGCTCCGCGCCCGGCGGACTGCCGGCTGCTGGAGGACCTGCCCGCCGCCGGTGACCTCGCGGCCGAGGCCGTCCGGCTATGCCGTGACGCCGAGTCGGCGCAGCAGGCCCTGCGCGAGCTGGAGCGGGCCGTCGCGGCGGAGCGCGTCCGGGTGGGCGAGCTGGGCTGGTCACTGGTGGGTGCAAGCCCGGTCATGCGGGCGTTCCTGCAGGAGGCGGCCCCCGGGGTGGCCGAGGACATCGTGCGGCGGCTGGCCGAGGGCGAGTCCTGGAACGGGCAGCTGCGCAAGCGCGCGGCGTACCTGTGGCGGGCCCTGGGCCGGGCCGCCGCGAAGACCACCCCGCGCGGCTGGGCCGGTCAGGTCGTCCAGATGCCGGTCGCCACGGCAGCCACCGGCGACAGCGAGGATCGCGCCAGCACCCCGCTCATCGCACCCGGTACGGCGCTCGGCGCGCTGGCCGCCGAGGCGGTGGAGAACGTCCACATGCTGCGCGGCAGACTCGGCGCCCTGGACCTCAGGGCAGCGGACCGCACGACCTTCCTCGCCCCCGCGCCGCTGCACTTCCTCGCCCGGTCCGGCGACGGCACGGACACCGGCACAGGGGTGCTGCGCTGCTGGGTGATCGACCCGCACCGACGCGACAGGATGCGGCAGGTCGTCCTGCGCCGCACCCGGCCGCTGGACGCGGTGCTCGCCCAACTCGCC
Source organism: Streptomyces sp. NPDC104106 (assembly GCF_055584345.1). NCBI lineage: Bacteria > Bacillati > Actinomycetota > Actinomycetes > Kitasatosporales > Streptomycetaceae > Streptomyces > Streptomyces sp. NPDC104106. The sequence continues at coordinate 37,525 of NZ_JBVJMF010000006.1, read as the reverse complement.
GACAGACCAAGGAGGTTGGGTGATATCGAGACGGCACTGCTCGGCACCGCCGCGATCCGGGCGGCCGATCCGGGACCGGCCGTGCTGCGCGGCTTCCTGGCCCACCTGGCCGAACTCGGCGTACTCCAGGTCTGCGCGGCCCCGCGCCGGCGCAGCACGGCATGGGTGCCCGCCCAGACGGTTCGTGAACGAAACGCCCTGCCCCGTCCCGCCCCGGCACCGATCACCCCGCGCCACGCCTCCCCGCGCCACGCCTCCCCGCCCACCGCCGGCGCCGTACCGCTGAGCGGGTGCGGCCCCGCCGAGCCCGGGACCGCACCCCCGCAGAGGCCCGAGCACGGTTCGATCCGGCCCCGGCCGGACAGCGCCCCCGCCCAGGCCGCGCCGGCCGGTGCGGCCGACGCGTGGTTCATCGACTCGTACCGCACGGTCTCGGCCGCCGTGCCCGGCGCGGCCGTCGAGCGGGTGCAGCGCGGGCTGCGGATCGCCGGCCGGCTGGCCCTGCTGCGCGACGCGGACCGGTCGACCGCACCCCAGGCCCGCCCGCTGCTCCCGGAGACCGCGGCGCTCGACGAACGGCCGCGCCCTCTCGGCGAGATCCTCGCCCGCAACCTTCCGGAGGGCACGGCCCCGGCCCCGCGCACCTCACGTCGGTACGCCGGCTGGCATCCGGCCGAGACCGCGGGCTCCGGCTACGCCCGGCTGCTGGCCCATCTGACGGCCCACGCCGGCGAGGAACAGCTCGACCTGGACGAGACCCTGCTGGACACCCTCGGCGCACCACCGGCCCGGACGGCGCTGCCGGCCTGGCCACTGGACTGCCTGTTACGCCCCCTGCCCGGCCCCGGACCGGTCGCCGTGCTGGAGACAGCCTCACCCGCGGGCATCCTGGACGCCCGGTTCGCCGACGCGCTGCACACCCTGTACGGCAGCTACGCCGGGCCGGACGGCTACCGGGCCTTCCTCGCCGCCGTGGAGCGGCTGACCGGCGCCCGGTTCGTCGAACTGCTGGTGCCCCCGCTCGCCGAGCGCGCCGCCAACGCCGTACGACGCCCCGTCGTCACCGAGTGGTGGACGGCAGACCCGGACCCCGGGCCGTACCACGGACCGGCCGGCTCCTCCGCCCGCTATCTGCCGCTGGACCGCATCACACTGCGCCGCATCGGCCCGCAGGTGATCGCCGAGGCCGACGGGCGGCGCATCCTGCCCGTCCACCACGCCACCCGCTCGCCCCTGCCCCCGTACGACGTCCTCGTCCGGCTGCTGCTGGCCGCCGGCCACCCCGCCGCCTCGCGGGTGATCCGGCTGGACGGGCTGTCCGAGGCCTTTCCCGGCACCACCCGGCTGCCCCGCGTGACCGCCGGCGGAGAACTGGTCGTCAGCCCCGCCCTGTGGCGCGTGCCGCGAGCCCGCCTGTGGCGGCCCGGCGACACCGACCTGGCCAGGGCGCGCGCGCTCGCCGCCCTGCGGCACTCCACCGGACTGCCCCGCTTCGCCTTCGTACGAGCCGTGCCCCAGGCCAAGCCGGTGCCCGTGGACTTCGAGGCGCTGACCGCCCTGTATCTGCTGGAGCGGATCTGCGCCCACCATCCCGGCCCGGAACTCCTTGTGGAGGAGATGCTTCCGGCCCCCGGGCAGCTCCCGCTGCGCGACCCGCTGCACGAGGGTGCCGCCGTGGCCTCCCAACTGCTGCTGAGACTTCCGTGTGACCGGAGCGCCGAGGACCTCGCCGCGCTGGCCGCAGCCGCACTGTGCGGCACCCCAGACGTCCCCGCAGCGCCCGTCCCGCGTGGGCGGGTCGCCTCCGGGGCGGCTCAACACCCAACCCGTCCTTGAAGGAGGACAGCAATGCCCGGAATCACGCACCTCTCGGATCTCGACGCTCTCATCGGCGACCTGGACGCCCGGATCACCGAGACCAGTCTGCCGGCGGCAGCGGCGGACAGCGAGGGCTGCAGCGGTCTCTGCACGATCATCATCTGTGACACGGTGGTCATCTGCGGCGGCTGACGGTCCGTCAGTACCCATTCCGTGACGGCCCCAGGGCGCGGCCAGGGTGCCCCGAGGCCTGATCCCGATGGTCTCATGCAGTGAGCGATCGCGGCATGGGAGCGCCGTACCGGCGCCCCGCCCGGCCCCTTCCGATCCCGTCCGGGCGGGCGCCGGCCGGGTCCTCGGGCCGCTGCTCCGGCTGCGGGGGAAGCCCCGTCTCCGGGCCCGCAGCAGCCGTGTTCCGCGCCCCGCTGGTCGCGCGGCCCGGGGCGCCGTCAGCTCCGCACCTGACGAGGAGATGCCCATGCCCCGAGGCACCCACGACGCCGAGCACACCGAGCACACGGAGAACACCGGCACGGCCGTCATGGCACTCGCCGGCCGGCTCTTGGAGACATGGTCCGCCGGCACGGGTGACGGGGGAACGTTCGCGGAGCATCCCTGCGACCCCGGAATCCCCGTCCTGGCCGCCCTGTCGCACGAGACGGGGGAGCCGGAAACCACGGCGAGGGCGGGCGGCGCGGTGGCCGTGTGGGCCCGCACCGCGGGGCGGGGGCCGGGCCATTGCGGGCTCTACGACGGCGGGCTGGCCGGAACCCTGGTGGGCCTGCGCCTGGGCGCTCGGCTGCACCCGCAACTGCACCCGGTCGCCGACCGGTTGCGCGACCAACTGGTCCGCCTGGCGCCGACGCGCGGCTGGCGCCGCGAACATGTCTCCTTCCCCGACTACGACGTGATCCTCGGACCGTCCGGCCTGCTGCTCGCGCTGTGCGTCGCGGCCAAGCCCTCACCGGCCGAACTGGAGCCGTTCGCCGGCCATCTCGCGGCGCTGTGCGACGCGGACGACCTGCCGCGCCTGCGCACGGCCGGCTACGGCGGACATCCCCACCTCGACTGGCTGGACGGACGCGTCAACACCGGTATGGGGCACGGCACGGCCGGGGTCGTCGCCGCGCTCACCGCCGCCGTCCGCCACCTGGGCCCCCGCCCGGACCTCACCCGTGCCCTGCGCCGTGCGACCGGGTGGCTGACCCGGCAGTCCTTCGTCGACGCCGCGCCATCCGCAGCTGGGACGGTGCCGGGCTCGACGGCCCGTCGCCCACCGGACCCCGCGCCCGCCAGGCCTGGTGCTACGGCACACCAGGAGTGTCCTGGGCCCTGTGGGACGCGGCCGACGCGCTGGGCGACCGGGACGCGGCCGCCTGGGCCGCCGGGGCCTTCGCCACGCTCGCCCAGCGCTACGACGAGACCTTCCACCTCTTCGGCGACCGGCCGGGCGACGTCCTGGGGCTGTGCCACGGCGCGGCGGGCGTGCTGGCCGCGGCCGACGCCTTCGACGTCCACGCACACCTGCCCGCGGCGGCCGAACTGAAGGCGCGACTGCTCGCCCACCTGCTGGACCGCCTGCCCGAACTGGACCGTCTCGGCGCGCAGAACAGGGGACTGCTCAGCGGGGCGGCGGGGGTGCTGTGCGCCCTCCTCACCACGGCACACGGCGCCTCACGGGCCTGGCTGCCGTGTCTCGGCCTGCGCTGAGGCCGCGGCGAGGCCCCGCCGTTCAGGCGGACTCGTCCGCCAGCCGCCGGAGCACCTCGACCGCCCGCTCGGCCTGCTCGTAGGGCACGAAGAGGTGGTCGTGGTGGAAACCGGCGACGACGTTGCAGCTGAGGTCCGCCTCGGCGAGGGCGCGGGAGACGGCCGCGGTCAGGCCGACCGCCGCGAGCGCGGAGTGCACGCGCAGGGTGATCCACCCGGCCGCATAGTCGTACGCCATACCCGCCGCGTCCGCGTCGGCCTGCGGCACCACCAGGGTGAGGCCCTCCTGTTCGGCGACCGTCACCACCGGGCTGACTCCGGAGGGCACACCGCCCTGCGCCATGGTGAAGACATAGCGCCCCGGATTCAGCTCCGGACGCATGCCGCTGAGCAGTCTGCGCAGATCGGTCTCGCCGGTCATGCGCCCACAGTACGGGGCCGAGCGGGCCTCATGACCGAGCCGCGGCCTCGCCGTCGCCGATGTGGAGGATCGCGTCGGCGGTGTCCAGCGTGGCCCGGTCGAGCGGGAAGTAGCCCAGCGGCGCGGTGGCGTGGTTGCGGGTGCGGGCGGGGCCGAGCGTGCCGGGTGCGGCCAGGCCCCAGACGGGGAGGCGGCCCTGCAGCAGACCCTCGTAGGTGTCCGGCCCGGGATCGCCGAGAGCGAGGGGGCCGCTGCGGCCGAGGCTTCCCGCGACGAAGCGGTACCGCTCGCCGAGCAGCCGCGCCACGACGGAGCCGGCCCCCCACCAGTCGGCGCCCGTGTCGCCCTGGCGCCAGCGGCAGCGGTCGCGCCGCAGATGGAGGTTGTGCGCGAAGACCAGGGTGGCCCCGCGCCCGGCCTCGATCTCCCGGATGTCCAGCAGGTTCCGGGCCATGAGGGCGTCCCGGGTGGCTGCCAGGGCGGCGACCCGGGGGCCGCGGTCGGCGGGCTGGGTGGCCGACTGGTGGTGGTAGCTGAGCAGGCCGAGGCCCGCGGTGAGATGGATCCGCGCCGTGTGCCACCGCTCGCGCGAGGTGGCCTCCATCAGTTCGGGTGCGCGGGTGTAGAGCGTGGCCAGCATGTCGTCGCCGATCAGGCGCAGTGTCCCGGCCTGCGCCGTCGCCCCGGGTGACATGGCCGGGTCCAGGACCGCCTCCACGCGGCTCCACCGTTCGTCGTCCCCGGCGAGGCCGGTGAGGTCGAGGTCGAGACCCAGATAGGCGCGGGTGTGTTCGAGGTAGGGGCGCGGGCTGGGCGCGCTGTAGCTCTCCGTCGGGATGTCGAAGCCGTGGAAGGCCAGCCGGTCCCGCGGCGGCCGGTGCCGGTTGTGGTCCCGCATCCAGGTGATCAGTCGCCGGTTCGGGGCCGACGCGCCGAAGCCGTGCGAGAAGCCGTCGCGCAGCAGGGCGTCCAGGCCGCCGGTTCCTCCCTGGACGTAGTCGTTCACGGCGAGCGCGGCCACGCGGTCGGTCTCCAGGGCGATGGACCTGAAGCCGTGCTCGACGAGCCGTGCGAACAGCTCGTTGCGCACCCGTCCGAAGGCGGGTTCCCGGTGTGTGGGCTCCCCCAGCGCAAGGAGGTCGCACGAGGGGGTCACGAAGTCTCGGATGTCCTGGGTCATGGGCTTCAAGCGTATCCTTGAAAGGCCGGTTGAGACTTCAGCCGATTCCATGCCCGCTGTTCCCCGGAGTCCTCCGGCAGAGTCTCAACCGGTGAGCACCTTGCGACCTACCGACCTCGCCCGCGAGCACGGCATCTCGACCCAGGCGGTCCGCAACTACGAGCGCGACGGGTTCCTCCCTCCCGCGGAGCGCACGCCGAGCGGCTACCGCGTCTACACCGAGGTGCACGCCGTCGCACTGCGTGCCTTCCTCGCGCTCGTCCCGGCGTACGGGCACGCGGCGGGCGGCCGGATCATGAACGCGCTGCACCAGGGGGCGCTCGACGACGCCCTGGCGATCATCGACCGGGGGCACAGCCAGGTGCTCCGCGACCGGGACACCCTCGACGCGGTGCGCCGGGCGGTGGACCACCTGAGCGCCGCCTCCGGCACGGCACCGGCGTCTTCGCCGGCACAGGGCGGCCGGACCGTCGGGGAACTCGCGCACCGGCTCGGTGTCACACCGGCGACCGTGCGCAGCTGGGAGGAGGCCGGCATCCTCGGTCCCGGAAGGGACCCGGCCACCGGCTACCGCGTCTTCGACGCCGCCGACATCCGCGACGCCGAGCTGACGCACCTGCTCCGCCGCGGGGGCTATCCGCTCGACCACATCGCGGCGGTGGTCCGGCGGATCCGGACCGCGGGCGGCACGGACGCGCTGGCCGCCTCCCTGGACGACTGGCAGCGCAAACTCACCGCCCAGGGCCTCGCGATGGTCCGCGCGGCCGCGCAACTCGATGCCTACCTCCGGCTGTTGAACGCCACCGCGCCGCCGCACAGCGGGCCCCGGCCGCACCCCGAGTGAGCCGGAAGCGTCGTGTGTCCCGCCGTGTGAGCCGCACCGAATCCCGGCCCGTCGGTCTTCCGTGGCGGTAGCCTGCCGGGAATGGGAGTCGGCGGCGCACACACCCGCCGGATCGTGCTGCGCGGCGACAGCGCCTCGGGGAAGTCGTCCGCCGCGGCCGCCGTCCGTGACCGGTTCGGGCGCGGTCTCGCGCTGGTCGCGCAGGGCGACCTGCGCCGGATCGTGCTGCGGGAACGCGACCGGCCGGGTGCGGCGAACATCGGTCTGATCGCCACCGTCGCCCGCTATGCCCTGGACGCCGGCTATCACGTCGCCGTGGAGGGCATCCTCGACGCCGACCGCTACGGCGACATGCCCGCCCGGCTGCGGACCGGCCACCGTGGGCCGACCCACGGCTACTACCTCGACGTACCGTTCGCCGAGACCCTCGCCCGCCACGCGACCACACAGGTCGCCGACCAGGTGGACGAGGCCGACCTGCGGGACTGGTACCGGCCACGCGGTCTGCTGCCCGGAGGAGCGGAGACGGTCGTCGACGCCGGGAGTTCCCTGACGCGGACGGTCGACCGCATCCTGCGCGACACCGGCCAGGCCTCGCTCGCTGCCCCGGACATCTGAACCCGCTCGGCGAACGGCCGTCCCGGGCGGCGCGGGAGAGGTGGGCCCGGTACGGCACGCACATGGCCGCACCGCATCCCGCCGGGTCAGGGTCACGACCTGCCCGGCGTCGGCGAGTCGGGCCTGCCGGCCGGTCAATGCACGTGACGGCCGAGGCACGGAGGGCGAAGGAGGGTGCGGCGGCGGGGGGGGGGCGAGCCACCGGGGTGGCTCGCCCCCACCCGCCGCCGTGGTCGTTTCCCGACGGGGTGGGCACGGGTGCGGGACAGGTCCGAGGGCAGGCGGACCGGACACATACCGTTCCGCGCCGGGTGGCGGAATACCGCTCCCCGCCGGGTGGCGGATGCCGGGGAGGTGCCGGTCAGGCGGTGGCGGCCGGGGTGCGGAAGTAGTGGCCCTTGTCGAGGTCGTCCAGGAGGCCCGGCCGGGTCGGCTCCCAGCCGAGCAGCTCACGGGTGTGGGTGCTCGTCATCGGGGCGTCGAGCGCGATGAAGGACCCGATCCAGCCGAAGTGCTCGGCCGCGGCCTCAGGGGCCACGGAGGTCACCGGCACACCGAGGTGGCGGCCGATCACCTCGGCGACCTCGCCGATGGTGACGCCCTCCTCGGCGGCGCCGTGCAGGACCGAGCCGGCGGGTGCCTTCTCGACGGCCAGGCGGAACAGGCGGGCGGCGTCGAGGCGGTGCACGGCCGGCCAGCGGTTGGTGCCGTCGCCGACGTAGCCGGAGGCACCCTGGTCGCGGGCGACGGCGACCAGGGACGCCATGAATCCGTTGTCCCCCTCGCCGTGGCAGGTCGGGGACAGCCGGACCACGGACGAGCGGATGCCGTGCGAGGCGAGGTCGAGCACCGCCAGGGAGGTCGCCGCCCGCACCGACATCGGTGAGCCGTCGAGGTTCGGCATGTCCCGTTCCGTCGCCACCTGGCCGGGCTTGAGACCGGCCACGCCGGAGGCGAGGACCAAGGGACGGTCGCTGCCGGCCAGGACCTTGCCGAAGGTGTCGACGGCGCGGCGGTCGGCCTCGGCGGCGTCCTGGAAGCCGCCGGAGAAGGCGATGTCGTGCTTGAAGGCCAGGTGGACCACCCCGTCGGAGGCGGCGGCCGCCTCCCGCAGGACGTCCAGGTCGTCGATGGTGCCGCGGACGACACCGGCGCCGGCCTCGGTGAGCGCCGCGGCGGAGGCCTCGGAGCGGGCGAGCCCGACGACCTGGTGTCCGGCGTCGAGGAGTTCGGGAACGAGGGCGGATCCGATCCAGCCGGAGGCGCCGGTCACGAAGATGCGCATGGGAAACCCCAGAGAGTCGATGTCAGTGACTGTCATAGACGGTACACTCGATGTCAGTCGCTGTCATCACGTAGGATGCGGCGCATGGGCAGATGGGAGCCGGACGCGCGCGGACGCCTCGCGAAGGCGGCACTGGAGCTGTACGGCGAGCGTGGGTACGAACAGACCACGGTGGCGGAGATCGCCAAACGGGCCGGGCTCACGGAGCGGACTTTCTTCCGGCACTACGCCGACAAGCGTGAAGTGCTGTTCGCCGGCTCCGATGAGCTGGAGAACCTGTTCGTGACCGCCGTCATGGACGCCCCGCACTCCGCCTCGCCGCTCGACGCGCTGGCGCGCGGGCTGGACGCCGCCGCCGAGATGTTCGCCGACCGGCGGGAATTCGCGCGCACCCGGCAGGCGGTCATCACGGCGAACGCCGAACTGCGGGAGCGCGAGCTGGTCAAGCTCGCCTCGCTGGCGGCCGCCCTGGCGGGCACCCTGCGCCGCCGGGGTGTGGCCGAACCGACCGCGAGCCTGGCCGCCGAGGCGGGCGTCGCCGTCTTCAAGGTCGCCTTCGAGCGCTGGATCGCCGAGGGCGAGGAGCGCGCGATGGCGGAACTGACACACGAGTCGCTGGACGAGCTGAGGGCCGTGGCCTCGGGCGGTCAGGCGTAGCGCACCGGCGTGTTGTTCGCGTGGCCGACCGGCGGGCGGCCGGGCCTCGGGCTACGGCAGGCCCCAGGCCGGACCCGGCTCGTTGACGCCGACGGGCACGATGACGAGGTCGGGCCGGGACCGAAGTGGACGATGTCGCGGTCTGGCCGCCGCCGGTCAGTGGCTGCAGTACCTGCTCGGTGCCGTCGGCGGTGGTGCGGGTCGTCCAGGCCGGGTTGGCGGTGCAGCCCGGTGACGCGCGCGGCGAAGACCTCGTCGTGGATGAGGGCGCGGAGGGTGAGTGTGCCGACGGTGGTGGTGACGGTGCCGGTCGGCTCGGCGTCGTACAGGCTGAGGCGCCGGTCGACGGCGGTGATGGCGCCGACCGGATCGGGTGTCAGATGCCCGACCCGCAGCCGGCAGGTGCCCCAGCCGCTGCCGGATTTCGGGCCGGTGGTCCTGGACTCGGCCGTGCTGGACGGTGAAGCGGATCCTGTCGGCGCCGGGCTCCCCATGCTGCCGCGCAGCCCTTCCCCGAGGACGAGCCCTCGTGCCACACGGTCGCAGCCTGGTGCACACCAGGGCCTGGACGCGCAGTGGTCATGGTGTCGCGCAGTCTCTCCGGCTGTGAAGTCCTCGGAGGTCTCCCCAGCCTGACGACTCATCGAAACACCGGGTATGCCGCGGAACGTAGGGATCCCACGGGTGGCTGTCAATGGCTTCCGTGCGGCTTCTCGGGTGCTCATCCGATGTCTGTCGCGGGCCACCGGCGAGGCAGGCCAGAGCTTGACGTTCCGATAACGATCTGCCGAAGTCCGGCACGGAACTGCATGGAACGTACATACGATCCGGCGCATGAACAGAGCTGTGAAGATCGGCCTCGCCGGTACCTGCACCGCGCTGCTCGCTCTGGGGGGACTCGGCACGTACAACCTTCTGCATGGCCTGACCTCTGGTTCCGCGGGTGGCGCGCAGCCCACGGCGGGGGACACGTTCGACGCGTCGCGGCTGTCGGACACGCCGCCCTCGGGTGCGGAGTCGGTGAAGCTGGCACGGGCGTTCCTGGGCAGCTGGTCCCAGCAGCACGTCGAGGGTGCCGCGAGCGACACCGACGTACCGGACGCCGCCGCACGGGCGTTGCGCGGCTACGCCGACGGTCTGCGGCTGAAGAAGCTGGCGTTCGACCACATCGCCGCCGTGGGGCCGTCGGCGGTGACGCCGGGCGCCACCAAGGTCACCTTCGACGTCATGGCCCAGGTGGCGGGCGGCACGTGGACCTACTCCAGCGCGGTCGCGGTCCTGAAGAGCACCCAAGGCGTCCTCGCGGTGCACTGGAACAACTCGGTGCTGTATCCGGGCATGAGCGACGGCCAGTCGCTGATCGCGGGCAGGCTGCCGGCCGACCCGGACGCGGCGAAGGTGGTCGCGAGCGACGGTACGACCGACCTGTCCGCCTTCCCCTCCCTGCGGGACATCACGGCGACGCTGCGCAAGAACGCCGAGCCCACGGGTGGCAGCGCCGAGACGGGCGTGGCCGTGGTCGACGGCGAGGGCGGGGCCGTGCAGACGGTGCGGGTGTTCACCAGGGGGCGCACCCCGGTGATCAGGACCACCATCGACGCCAAGCTCCAGGCACTGGCCGAGAGCGCGGTGCAGGACACCCGCCTCCAGGGCAAGCCCGCCGGAACCGTGGCGCTCGACTGGCGCACCGGCGGCATCCTCGCCGTCGCGCACAGCGGCGCCGACGGCGACATCGCCATCAACGGCATCAAGTCACCCGGCTCCACGATGAAGATCGTCACGGCGGCGGCCCTCTTCGACCAGGCGGGCCTCACGCCGGACAGCCCGGCGCCGTGCACGGACTCGCTGATGGCCAACAGCCAGCTGTTCCACAACGACCCGGGCGTCCGGCCCGATCCGGGGGCCACGCTCGGCCAGGCGTTCACGGTGTCGTGCAACACCTCGTTCGTCAAGGACGGGTTCCACTATCTGGTCCACGAAGGTGACGCCTCCGCGCTGCACGACGAGGCCGTGAACGTCTTCGGCCTGGGCGGCTGGTCCATCGGCGGCGGGATCGCCACCACCGATCCGAGCGTCCCGCCGGACGCCCAAGGCGGCGACCAGGCGGCCCAGTTCATCGGCCAGGGCAAGGTCACGGCCACTCCGCTGGTCATGGCGTCCGTCGCGGCGACCGTCCGCAACGGCGGCTTCGAGCAGCCGGTCATCCTCCCCGGACAGCACCAGCAGAGCGCGCCCCGGCCGATCCCGGCCCGCACGGCCGGCTACCTCCAGTCGATGATGCGGGGCGTCGCCACCAGCGGTACGGCGGCTCCGCGCCTCGGCGGACTCCCGGGCGTCGGGGCCAAGACCGGCACCGCCGAAGAGGGGGACCACACCAACGGCTGGCTGACCGCCTACGACTCCCGGATCTCGGTCGCGGCGCTCGTCGAAGGGGGCAGCTCGGGCGTGGACTCCGCCGGATACGTCGTACGACGGCTGCTGACCGGAAGCTGATCCCCGGTCCCCGGCCGGGCCGCGCTCACCCGGCCGCCGGGGCGCCGGTGACCATGGCCAGAGTGAAGCCGTCGTAGCCCTTGCCGCCGACCGTCTGGAGGGTGGTGGCGCTCAACTCCGGGTGCTCCGCGATGAGTTCGGTGAAGCGGCGCACCCCCTGGACGCGCGGGTCGTCGCTCGCCGCGTCGGTGACCGCGCCCTCGCGGACGACGTTGTCGCCGACGATGACGCTGCCGGGCCGGGTGAGCCGGAGGGACCACCGCAGGTACTCGGGGTTGGACGGCTTGTCCGCGTCGATGAAGACCAGGTCGAACGGGCCCGCTCCCTCGGCCGCGAGCCGGGGCAGGGAGTCCAGGGCCTTGCCGACGCGGATGTCGACGATGTGGTCCAGCCCCGCCCGGGCGATGTTGGCCGCGGCGACGGCGGCGCAGTGCGGGTCGCTCTCCAGTGTGACGAGACGGCCGTCGTCCGGCAGCGCCCGGGCCAGCCAGATGGTGCTGTAGCCGCCGAGGGTGCCGATCTCCAGGATGCTGCGGGCACCCCGGATCCGGGCGAGCAGGTGCAGCAACTTGCCCTGGTTGGGAGCCACTTGGATGGGTGGCAGCCCCGCGGCCTCGCTCTCGGCGGCCGCCGCGCGAAGGGCGTCGTCCTCGTGCACGAGCAGACCGTTGAAGTAGTCGTCGACGGCGGTCCACGTCCGCTGAGACACAGTGGGTTCCCTTTCGATACTCACTAAGTTCTGAAACGGAACCTACTATGGGGGTCCGACAGCCTGTCAACGGTCTTTTCTGGGAGCACGACGGTGAGTGCACGGCGGGTGGCCGACGACGCCTGCGGCATCGCGCAGGCCGCGGCGGTGGTGGGCGACTGGTGGAGCCTGCTCGTCCTGCGCGAGATCGCCCGCGGGCATGTGCGCTTCGATCAGCTCGCCGGCGAACTGGGCGTCTCCCGGAAGATCCTCACCGAGCGGCTGCGCACCCTGACCGGGCACCAGGTGCTGGAGCGGCGCCCCTATCAGGACCGGCCGCCCCGCTACGAGTACGTCCTGACCGAGCGGGGCCGCGGACTGGTGCCGGTCCTGGTGTCGCTCCAGGACTGGGCCGACCGCTGGCTCCTCGGCGACGGCACGCTCACGGGCGAGGCCCCCGGCGACGGCGCCGAGGCGCAGCGGGTGGCGTCGCTCGTCGGTGAGACCGTCCCGGCCGGGCTCCGGCTGCCCGCGACCGACGGCCACACGCGCGATCCCGTGGCCGAGGCCCCTCGTGCCACGGTGCTGTTCGCATACCCCGCCGCCGGCATCCCCGGGGTCCCCGCCGACCTGGCCGGCCCCCCGATTCCGGGCAGCGCAGGCTGCACGCTGGAGAACCGCCAGTTCCGCGCGGCGTGGCCGCGCTTCGAGGCCGCCGGCATCGCGGTCCACGGCGTGAGCACCCAGACCCCCGAGGAACAGGCCGCCTTCGCCCGCGCCGAGGACCTGCCTTTTCCCCTGCTGTCCGATGCCCAGCTGCGGCTCACCGCCGCGCTGCGCCTGCCGACCTTCCGGGCCGGGCAGGCCCTGCGCGTCAAACGGCTCATCCTCGTCATCGGCCCCGACCGCACCGTACGGCACATACTCTTCCCGGTCACCGACATCCCCGGCGCGGTCACGCAGGCGTTCGACCTGGCTGTCGCGGAGGGTGTCAGGGGGCGCCGAGACCCCGCACGGTGACGGGGGCGACGGCCCGGGGTCCGGGCGTCGGACAACCGCGGGGCGCAGGCCGGTGGCGGTCGGTCCTGCCGGTGCCGACGGTCCGCGCCGTCCCCGCCGGCAGCCGGGGGCCAGGCGGCCGACCGCCATGCCGTGGCCAACTCCCCTTGTCGCGCCGGTAGTCTCCGTGGGATGAACGAACCCGCATCGACCGGACCGCTCGCCGTGCTCGGCGCGCTCGGCGCGCCGTTCCGTGTCCATGAGCATCCCGGTGTGGTCGACGCCGTGGAGGTCTGCGCCGCGCTCGGCGTCCCGCTGGAGCGGACCGTGAAGACCCTGGCGTTCGTCACCCCCGACGACCGGCTGGTGCTGGCGGCCGTGCCGGGTCACGCCCGCCTGCGGTACGGCGCGCTGGCCCGGGCGGCCGGCATCCGCCGCACCGACCTCGCGCCGGCCGGCGCCGAGCGGCTGGCCAGGGCCGGGATGCGGCCCGGCGGGGTGTGCCCGGTGTCCGGCGAGCCCGGCGCGCTCGTGGTGTTCGACGAGAGTGTCGGCGGCCTGGGCCGGGTGCACTGCGGCAGCGGCCGGCCCGACAGCAGCATCGAGATCGACGTCGCGCGGCTGATGGCCGCGGTCCCCACCGCCGCGACCGCCCCGATCGCCGGCATCCCGGCGACCGAGCCCCCAGGACCGTCTGCGGCGCACGCGCGGAGCGGGAGCTGCGGCGACGAGCGGTGACTGTCCCCTCTGCCGGATCGCGCGCGGCGAGCCCGACACCGAGCTGATCGCCCTCCGCTCGGCGAACGTCTTGTCATCCCCACCCTCATGGCGCGCCGGGACGAGCCGGGGCACACGCTCGCCCTGCCTGTCACCCGTGTGACCGGGCGCGACGAGGCACCGCCCCGGCCGCTGTCCGAGGTGCCCGCCGTCCCGCGCCGACGCGCCGCCGCGCTGCGCGATCTGTGCTCGGCCCGGGGCGGAGGGCGCTGTCACACGGCCGTCATGAGTTCGTCATGCGGGGGCCGGAATTCCCGTACCCCGTGCGCCGGTTGCCCCGACCATGACCATGGGAGCAGCCTTCTCCGTCCAGAACCCGATCGACACCGTGGTGCGCGAGGCCCGGGAAGCCCATGCGGCCGGGGTGCGCTCGGCGTGGTTCGGGCAGACCTTCACCTACGACTCCCCGATGCTGGCCGCGATCGTCGGGCGCGAGGTGCCCGGCCTTCAGGTCGGCACCGCCGCGATCCCCGTCTTCGGCCGCCATCCGCTGATCGTCTCCGGCCAGGCGCAGACCGCGCAGGCCGCCACCGGCGGCCGCTACCACCTCGGGCTCGCGCTCGGCACCCAGCACCTGACCGAGACCGGTTTCGGCATCCCGCACGAGCGTCCGGTCGCCCGGCTCCGTGAGTTCCTCACCGCCCTGCGCCCGCTCCTGGAGACCGGCAGCGCCGACTTCCACGGCGAGCTGCTGACCGCCACCACGCCGCTGCCGGCCGCGGTGCCGGGCGCCGCGCCGCCGGTGCCGCTCCTGGTCGCGGCCATGGGGCCGCGGGCCCTGCGGGTCTCCGGTGAGCTGGCCGACGGCATCCTTCCGCTCCTGGCCGGCCCGCGCGCACTGGCCGAGCACATCGTCCCGGCGGTCACGGCAGCGGCCGAGGCGGCGGGCCGGCCGGCGCCCCGGATCGTGGCCTTCGTCCCCGGCGTGGTCACCTCCGACGTCGAGACGGTACGGGAGCGGGCCACCGAGTCACTCGCCTTCTACGAGCGGTTCCCCTCCTACCAGCGGGTCATCGGGCTGTCGGGCGCCACCCGGGCCGCCGACCTGGCGGCCATCGGCGACGAGGAGACCGTCGCCGCGGAGGTACGCCGCTATCGCGAGGCCGGAGCGACCGAGGTGGTGTTCACCGCGACCGACCTGGGTGGTGCGGCGGACCAGCGCCGCACCTGGAAGCTGCTCGGCGAGCTGGCGCGAGGCTGACGGCCCCGCGCGCTCAGCCCCGACGGGGCCGGCGCGCTCTGGGCCGAAGGGCCGGGTGGGCGCCCGTCCGCACCGGATCGGCGCCCCGACTATGCATGGCCATACGGAATAGTGCATACTCTTCCTATGTCCAAGGTCCTCACCTCCCTTCCGGTCGGCGAGCGCGTCGGCATCGCCTTCTCCGGCGGCCTCGACACGTCGGTCGCCGTCGCGTGGATGCGCGACAAGGGTGCCGTTCCGTGCACCTACACCGCCGACATCGGCCAGTACGACGAGCCCGACATCGCCTCCGTGCCGGGCCGTGCGACGACCTACGGTGCCGAGATCGCGCGCCTGGTCGACTGCCGCGCGGCCCTGGTCGAGGAAGGGCTCGCCGCACTCGCGTGCGGCGCGTTCCACATCCGCTCGGGCGGGCGCGCGTACTTCAACACCACGCCCCTCGGCCGCGCCGTCACCGGCACCCTGCTGGTGCGCGCGATGCTCGAGGACGACGTGCAGATCTGGGGCGACGGCTCCACCTTCAAGGGCAACGACATCGAGCGGTTCTACCGCTACGGCCTGCTCGCCAACCCGCACCTGCGGATCTACAAGCCCTGGCTGGACGCCGACTTCGTGACCGAGCTGGGCGGCCGCAAGGAGATGTCGGAGTGGCTGCTCGCGCACGGTCTGCCGTACCGCGACAGCACGGAGAAGGCGTACTCGACCGACGCCAACATCTGGGGCGCCACCCACGAGGCGAAGACCCTGGAGCACCTGGACAACGGCGTGGAGACCGTTGAGCCGATCATGGGCGTGCGGTTCTGGGACCCGTCGGTGGAGATCGCCGTCGAGGACGTGACGATCGGCTTCGACCAGGGCCGCCCCGTGACGATCAACGGCAAGGAGTTCGCCTCGCCGGTCGAGCTGGTCATGGAGGCCAACGCCGTCGGCGGCCGGCACGGACTCGGCATGTCGGACCAGATCGAGAACCGGATCATCGAGGCCAAGAGCCGCGGCATCTACGAGGCGCCCGGCATGGCGCTGCTGCACGCGGCCTACGAGCGTCTGGTCAACGCGATCCACAACGAGGACACCCTCGCCCAGTACCACGCCGAGGGCCGCAAGCTCGGCCGGCTCATGTACGAGGGCCGCTGGCTGGACCCGCAGGCGCTCATGATCCGTGAGTCGCTGCAGCGCTGGGTCGGCGTGGCGGTCACCGGCGAGGTGACGCTGCGGCTGCGGCGCGGTGAGGACTACTCGATCCTGGACACCACGGGCCCGGCGTTCAGCTACCACCCGGACAAGCTGTCCATGGAGCGCACCGAGGACTCGGCCTTCGGCCCGTCCGACCGGATCGGCCAGCTCACCATGCGCAACCTCGACATCGCCGACTCCCGTGCGCGGCTCGAGCAGTACGCCGGTCTGGGCATGGTCGGCACCGAGCACCCGGCGCTGATCGGCGCGGCGCAGGCGGCGTCGACGGGACTGATCGGCGCGATGGCCCACGGCGGCGCCGAGGCGATCGCCTCGCGCGGCGAGGCCCCCGAGGAAGAGGACCAGCTGCTCGACCGCGCCGCGATGGAGTCCGGCACGGACTGACCCCGGGCAGCGCGCGCAAGCCTCCCGGAGTTCCCGGGCAGCGGGCCCCGCCGGTGCACACCGGCGGGGCCCGCTGCCCTGTCCGAGGGGGCGTCACCAGGGGCGCAAAAGAGTCAGGTCCATGATCTGTCACCTGTGGTACACATGCTCTTCGAACACGAGGTGCGCCCCCCATGGCTCGAGGAGGATCCCGGCCGTCGTCCACCTCGACAGCACGGCGCGGCTCCAGACGGTCTCCGCGGACGAGGCGCGGGCCGGGGACCGGCGGCTGACCGCGTACGTGGTCCCCGTAGGCCCGGAAGTCCCCTTCGAGCAGAGGGAGTTGCGGGGCCGGCTGCGGTCCCTGCTGCCCGGCCACCTCGTCCCCGCCACGGTCGTGACGCTCGACCGGCTCCCGCTCACCCCGCACGGCAAACTCGACCGCGCCGCCCTGCCCGCGCCGCCCGCCCCGGCCCGGTCGGCGCCGGTGCCGCCCGACCCCCGCGAGGAGATCGTCGGCCAGCTCTTCGCCGAGGCCCTCGGCGTACCGTGTCCCGACCCCGGCGACTCCTTCTTCGACCTCGGCGGCGACTCGCTGCTCGCCACCCGGCTGGTCGCCCGGATCCGGGCGGTGACCGGAACCGGGCTGTCCGTCCGCACACTCTTCGAAGCGCCCACCGTCACGGCACTGGCCCGCAGGCTCGGCGCCGAACACCCGGACGCCGGCCTCGGCCCGCTGCTGCCCCTGTGCCAAGGGCCGCTCCCGAGCCCGCTGTTCTGCGTCCACGCGGCGAGCGGCCTCGCCTGGCCGTACGCCCGGCTGCTCCCGCACCTCGACCCGGACCTGCCCGTGTACGGCCTCCAAGTGCCCCGCCTCACGACCCCGGACGCGGCCCCCCACGCGCCGGCCGGCCTCGTCCGCGCGCACGTGGAGTCGGTGCGCTCGGTCCAACCGCACGGCCCCTACCGGCTGCTCGGCTGGTCGCTCGGGGCGGTGTGCTTCCGGGCCGCCGCACAGGACGGCGGCGGCGCCGATCCGGCGGCGTGGCAGCCGTACTGCACCGGCCCGGTCACCTCGTACGACCTCGACTGCGGCCACCACCGGATGCTCGACGTCGCTCCGCTCGCCCGCGTCGCCGCCGTGCTCGGGCCGGTCTGGCGCGCTGCCGCCCGCCCGTCTGACCCCGACCTTGGAAAGGCAGGACGTCGCATGCGGACGCTCGCGGACCTCGATCTGACCGACCCCGGGCTGCACGCGGAACAGGACCTCGGCGAGCTGTGGCGCCGGCTGCGCACCGAGGACCCCCTGTACTGGCAGCCGGCGCGGGCCGGACGCCGCGGATTCTGGTCGCTGACCCGCTACGCCGACGTGACCGCCGCCTACCGGGACCCCGAGCGGCTGCGCTCGGACCGCGGCAACGTGCTCGACACCCTGCTCGGCGGCGCGCCCCTGGCCGACGGACGGCGTGAGCACCCGCAGCCTGTACATCGAACCGGGCGCCGTGCCGTGGTGGCCGGCCACCTGCACGGTCGTGGACGTGCCCCCGCTGCTGCGCGAACTTCTCCTGGCCGCCGTGGAGTTCGCGGCCGACTACCGCCTCTCCGGCCGGGAGGGGTGCGTCGTAGAGCTGCTGCTGCACGAGATCGCCGCCCGTGCCCCGCTCCCGTTCCACGTGGCGGTCCCCGCCGCCCCCGACCTGGCGGAGATCTGCCGCGCCTGCCTGGCCGCCCCGGACGCCGGCGTCACCAACACCGAGTGGGCCGTGCGGACGGCCATGAGCGAGCGGGCCTTCACCCGGCGCTTCCGCGTCGAGACCGGCGAGAGCCCGGCGGTCTGGCGGACCCGGGCACGGCTGCTCGCCGCCGTCCCGCTGTTGCGCACGGCCTCGGTCACCGAGGTCTCCGGCCGCCTCGGCTACGCCTCGCCCGCCGCACTGACGGCCGCCTTCACCCGCGCCTTCGGCATGCCGCCGTCCCGCTTCGCCGCGAGCCACCGCACCGGCGCCTGCGCGCGCGCCCGCCCGGCCTGAGCTTCAGGTTCGTGCCTTCGCCCGGCCGCGTGACGGAAGCCGGCTCGCAGAATGGCTGCGCACCCATGCTGTTCCGCGGGGTCAAGGCGCCGCTCTGGTTCGAGGCGGTGACACGTTCGCCCTGGTGATCGGCCTGGTCGCGGGCCACCTGGTGCGGCGGCCCGGCGACGGCAGGCACGCCGATCCGTCCCGCTCGGGTCGCGCCGCACTCGCCGCCCGAGAGCGGCGCCGGGGCGTTCGCCGGCACCTCCCTCCTGCTGCTCGCGGTGGTGCGGAAGGTACGCACCGGGCTGAGCCTGCGGCAGTTCGTCCGCCACATCCGAGAGGAACTGGTGCTCGCCCTGTCCGCGTCCGCACCCGGGTTCATCCCCGCCGTCGGCACCCGCGTGACCGCCTTCGCCGTCGTCGGGCCCGCCGACGTCCGGCGACCCTCCCCCTGATGCCTCGTCAGGCCGCCTTGCGCCACCGCCTGATGGGCTCTCCCACCCGGTGCATGTGCGTCAGGGCTTCGCGGTAGGACTGGACGAGCCCCGTCTCGTGGTACGGCACGCCGATCTCCGCGCAGTACTGGCGCACGATGACCTTCGCCCGGCGCAGGTGCGGCGTGGGCATGTTCGGGAACAGGTGGTGCTCGATCTGGTGGTTGAGTCCGCCGAGCATCACGTCGGTGAGCAGGCCGCCGCGCACATCGCGGGAGGTGAGCACCTGGCGGCGCAGGAAGTCCGGGCGCTCGTCGCCGGTGAGGGTGGGCATGCCCTTGTGGTTCGGCGCGAAGGTGCAGCCGAGGTAGACACCGAACAGGCACTGGTGGACGGCGAGGAACGCCACCGCCCTGCCGGGCGAGAGCACCAGGAACAGGGCCGACACATAGGCCGCCATGTGCACGAACAGCAGGGTGCCCTCCAGCCACCGCTTCTTCATCGACGGCGAGCGCAGCGCCCGCACGCTGGAGACATGCAGGTTGAACCCCTCCAGCGTCAGCAGGGGGAAGAAGAGCAGGGCCTGGTGGCCGCCGATCAGCCGGGCCAGTCCGCGGCTGTCGCGGGCCTGGCCGGTGGACCACACCAGGATGTCCGGGGAGACATCGGGGTCGAGTTCCTCGTGGTTGGGGTTGGCGTGATGGCGGGTGTGCTTGTTCATCCACCAGCCGTAGCTCATGCCGATGCCGAGGTTGCCGAAGAGCCGGCCCCAGATATCACTGCGCCGGGCACTGCGGAACACCTGACGATGGGCCAAGTCATGGGCCACAAGGGCCACTTGCCCGAACATCAGCGCCAGGAAGGCGGCCACCGCCAGTTGCCACCAGGTGTCGCCGAGCGCGACGAAGGTACCCCAGCCGGCGGCCAGCAGCGCGATCACCAGACCGAGCCGTGCCGTGTAGTAGCCGGGGCGCCGCTCCAGCAGGCCCGCCTCGGCGATGCGCCGGGACAGCCGGGCGAAGTCGCTGCCGGCCCCCGGGCCGGACGTACGGGAGCGGGCGGCTGGGGCGTCGGCCGCGGCGGAGGTGTCGGTGGAAAGCGTCATGCAGACGAGTCTGCGAACGGCGGGAGCGCCGAAACAGCCTGCCAGTCACCGTCCCGCACCGGGGGTTGTCCCTACGCCGCCCGGGGTGTTTCCATCACTACACGCCCCTGACCTTGATGTTTCTCCCGACCCGGTGACCGCTCACCGGGCGGGGAGCGCCGTGGCAGTCCCGACGGCCCGGCCCGCCAGGGCTCACCAGGCGCTCTCCAGCAGCCGCGTCACCGCCGCCACGTCCGGGGTGCGCGGGTTGGGATAGGGCTGGGCGGCGACCCGCTCGGCGACGGCCCGGAGCCCGTCGCGCGGTACGCCGAGGGCGCCGAGGGTGGTCGGGCCCGTGTGGCGGTGGGACAGCTCGCCGATGACCGTCACCGGGTCACCGCCGGTGATCCGCGCCAGCCGGACGGCGGCCTTCGGCGCGCAGGGCAGGTTGAAGGCGAGGACGTGCGGGAGCAGCAGGGCGTGGAGTTCGGCGTGCGGCAGGCCGAAGGTGCCGCCGAGGGCGTGGGCGAGCTGATGGTGCAGTCCCATCCGGGTCTGGGCCAGGCAGAGCCCGGCGAGCCAGGCGGACTGCTGGAGGCGTTCCCGGCCGGGGAGTGCGCCGGGATGCGCGAGCACCTCGGGCAGGGCGGTCAGGACGCCGCCGGCGCCCTCGGTGGCCAGGGCGTCGCTCACGGCGGTCGCGTTCGGCGCCCACAGGGCCTCGACCGCGTGGGCCAGGGCGTTGAGCGCGCTGGTCAGGGTGAGGCCGGGCGGCATGCCGAGGGTCAGCTCCGGGTCGTAGACGACCGTGCCCGGGGCGATGGCCGGATCACGACGGGTCGTCTTCACGCCGTCCTTCGTCTCGCCGAGGACCGGGGTCACCTCGGACCCGGCATAGGTGGTGGGAACGGCCACCTGGGGGAGTCCCGTACGGGCCGACAGCGCCTTGCCGAGGCCGACGGCCGAGCCGCCGCCGAGAGCCACCACGCTGTCGGCGTCCGCGGCGCGCAGCAGCTTCAGCGCCTGGTCGGTCACGGCGACCGGGGTGTGCGCCACGGGCCCGTCGAAGCGCCCCGCCAGACGGGGACCGAGGGACCGGGCCAGCTCGTCGGCGGCACACCGGGCCGAGCCCGACGCGACGAGCAACACCCGGCGTGAGCCGAGCCGTTCGGTCTCCTCGGGTACGGCGTGCCGGGCGCCGGCGCCCAGCAGGACCCGGGAGGGCGGCGAGGTGTGGACGGTGACAGGCCCGATGCCGCGCTCGGACACGGCCGTACCTCCGGTCGGAGAAGGTGGGCTGCCGGTGCCCCGCTGCTCCGGCTCCGGACACGGGTCCGGCTGCGCCCCGGTCACGGGCCCGCCTCGCGCCGGACGGTGACGGGGAAGTCGACGTGGCGGAACGGGCTGGGCAGGCCGTACTCCTCGGCCCGGGCCGGGTCGTCGACCTCGGTGAACGTGCGGACGAGGCTCTCCTTGACACCGAAGACGGCGTCGGAGCCCAGGTAGGGGGAGCCGGCGACGAAGACATGGGTGGTCAGGGTGCGGACGCCGGGCGCGGACACCTCCACATGCAGGTGCGCGGCCCGGTACGCGGGTCGCCCGGTGGCCTTGAGCAGGCCGCCCACCGGACCGTCGACGGGCACGGGGTAGTGGCGCGGCACGATGGAGCGGAACCAGAACCGCCCGTCGTCGTCGGCGGTGAACAGCCCGCGCAGATTGCGCTCCGGGACCTCACCGGGCCGTTGCACGTCGTAGAAGCCGTCCGCGTCGGCCTGCCACACATCGATGTGAGCGCCCGCCACCGGCCGCCCGCCGGTGTCCGTGACCCGGCCGGTGACCAGGCACGGCTCACCGCCCCGGGCCGCCTCGTCGATGGTGTCGCCGAGGGCGCGCGGCGGCGAGTCGACCAGGTGGAACGGGCCCTCCACAGTCGACTCGGTGACCCCGCCGTCGGCCGGGTGGTTCACCGCGTCGACCAGCATCGACACCCCCAGCACATCGGAGAGCAGGATGAACTCCTGCCGGGTGCCGTCACACATGTGCCCGGTCTCGGTGAGGAAGCGGATGCCCGCGGCCCACTCCTCGGTGGTCAGCCCCACCTCCTTGACGAAGGCGTGCGTGTGCCGCACCAGGGAGGCGAGGATCTCCTCCAGGCGTTCGTCGGCCGTGCCGGCGAAGCTCGCCACGACGACCTCGGCGGACCGATCCGCCTCGAACGCCCCCGACGGCGGGGCGGCGCTCGGCTGTTGGGTGTCTTCGGCCATCTCTTAAGCTTCCCGGTCGGCCGCGACGCGTGGCCGGCGCCGCGGCCGGCCTGATGGTGGGGGACGACAGGGACCGGCACGGATCAGTATGGGGCGCCGGGCCGGTGAACGGCAGGGAGGAACCCGTCGCCGAGCGGGTCGCAAGGGCCCGTGCCCGGCTGCGTGGACCGCCCGCTTCGGCGACGTCAGCGAGGACCGACGGCACAGGGCGCCCACGCCCACGTCCCGGACGGCCGAGCAGACTTCCGGTCTCCTGGGACCGCCGCGGAGGGCGGCCTGATGATCGCCGCCGGGCTGCGGCCGAGTGGAGAGCGCGTCCTGCGCGCCCGCTTTCCCGCGGTGCCGTGCCAGTGCTCAGTACGGCTCGATCAGCCCTGCCTCGTACGCAGTGATCACCAACTGCACCCGGTCGCGGGCGTCCAGCTTGGTGAAAAGGCGTGAGACGTGCGACTTGGCGGTGGCGACCGTGATGCCGAGGTCCTGCGCGATCTCGGTGTTCGAGCGACCGCGCCCGATGAGGGTCAGCACCTCCCGCTCCCGCTCGGTGATGCCGCCCAGCCGCCGTGCCGGGCGCCGCGGGGCGGCCGTGGGACGGCCGACGAAGTCCGCGATCAGACGGCGGGTCACCCCGGGCGCGATCAGGGCGTCTCCGGCGGCGACGACCCGGATCGCGCCGAGGATGTCGTCCAGTGCCATGTCCTTGACGACGAAGCCGCCGGCGCCCGCCCGCAACGCGCCGTACACGTGGTCATCCTCGTCGAACGTGGTCAGGACGAGGACCCGGGCCGCCGCGGGGCCGGCGGTGATCCGCCGGGTGGCCTCGATGCCGTCCATGCCGGGCATCCTGATGTCCATCACGACGACATCGGGGCCGAGTTCCTCGGTCAGACGGACCGCCTCGTCACCGGTGGCGGCCTCACCGACGACCTCCAGGTCGGGGTGATCGGCCATGAGGACGCGCAGCCCGGACCGCACCAGCGGCTGGTCGTCGGCGAGGACGACCCGGATGCTCATCGTGCCTCCGCCCCGGCCACGACGGTCTGCGGCAGCGGCAGCCGCGCCGCCACCCGGTAACCGCCCTCGGGCCGTGGCCCGGCGCTGAGCCGGCCGCGCAGCAGCTCCGCCCGCTCCCGCATGCCGATGATGCCGAAGCCGTGCCCCCGGCGGGGCGCGGTGGCGCCCCGCCCGTCGTCGACGACCTCCACCGTCAGCTCCTCGTCCCCGTAGTCGACGGCCACCCGGCAGGACCCGGTGCCCGCGTGGCGGACCACGTTGGTCAACGCCTCCTGCACGATACGGTAGGCGGCCAGATCGAGGTCGGCCGGCAGGGGCCGCGGCTCCCCGCCGACGGACACCTCGACCCGGACCCCCGCGTCGGCGGTCGCCGCCGCCAGCCGGTCGAGATCCCCGAGCCCCGGCGAGGGCGCCGGCGACTCCTGCCCGCCGCCCGCGGCGGCCGCCCGGTCCGGGTCGGCCCTGCGGAGCGCCACCAGGGTGCGCCGCAGCCCGGACAGCGTCTGCCGGGTGGTGGTCTCGATGGCCCGCAGCGCCTCGCGCGCCGCCTCGGGCTGGGTGTCGATGACCCGGCCGGCCACCCCGGCCTGGATGGTGACGATGCCGATGCTGTGCGCGACCATGTCGTGCAACTCCCGTGCAATCCGCAGCCGTTCGGCCGTGACGGCCTCCGCCACCTCCTTGGCGCGCAGAGCCGTGGTGTGCTCGCGGCGCTCACGCAGCAGCAGCCCGACCATGCCGGACGCGACCAGGGCCAGCAGACCGATCACACCGTTGAGGATCGAATAGTCCCCGTGCGAGAAAGAGCCGATCACCAGCAGCTGCACCGTGAACGCCAGCCCCACGGCGACCGCGCAGACGCGCCGCGAGCGGGTTGCGACGATGTACCCCAGCACGAGGTCCGCCGCCAGGAACGACAGAAACGCGGCCTGGTACGACAGCGTCAGCGCCGCGATGGCCGGGCGCGGCGGAACGACCACCACGGCGGTGGCCCCGACCAGGGTCAGGGCCAGGACCACCAGCGGCCGCCGCCGCACCACACCGGCCAGCAGGCCCACCGCCAGCAGGGACCCGACGGCGTGCAGGGCCCTGGGGCCCCGGGGCGCCCCCGTCAGCAGAATCAGCACCAGAAGCACGTACAGCACGCCGCACGCCGCATCCGTGACCGTCTTTCTCCCCATCCGCGGGTCCCTCCCAGAGCGAGGCCGGCGAGTGGTCCGGCCGGCGGCTGATCACGCCGTGACACTAACCAGCCGTCAGGGCCCTGGCATCGGCCCGGCGACGTACACCCGCGGGCGAATCCGGCGGCGCCCGGTGCCTTGGCGGACCCGTCACCGGGCGACGAGATCCCGGGCAGGCCGTCCCTGCCCGACGCCGGCGCGCTCAACCCCTCCTGACGGGGAGCGGGACTGCCCCGGGTCGAGGTCCGGGGTCCGCCGGGCTCCCGGTCGAGGACATCGACCGTCGCGTACCGGCCCGCGGCGAGGACGGCCCGAGCCGTGTCCCGGTCCGGCGCGCGCACCGGGGCCGTGCCGAGCCAGGCCGTGCCGTCGTCGGACAGCAGCGGGCCCGTACGCGATCGGCTCCTCCCGGTCGGCCGGCACCGCGGCCTCGTCCGCGGGCTCCGCGCCGCGGCCGAGCACCAGGTACCGGTTGCCGCCGTCCGGCCGCCGGTGAAGCCCTCCACGGTGCGCCCGAGCACACCGGCTGTCGGTCCGGCGGCCCCGGCGGGGGCGGACCGTGCCGCATGACGGGTGATTCTGGACGACCTCTTACCGGCGCTTACCGGCGTCTTCACGGCCGGAGCCGCTGCGCTGCGTACCGTTGCCGACGTGGTCGGCCGTCGGCTGTGACGGCCTTTCACCAGGCTGTTGGGGCATGTTGGATCAGGTGTGGAGGAGCGGACGGATGACTGCCGGTCGTCGCGCGGTGCTCGCCGCCATGGCGGGAGGTGTGCTCGCCGGCTGCGCGGGCCGGAAGACGGGCAGCGAGGCCGCCTCCTCCGGTCCGCCGCAGACGAGCCCGGCCCCGGCCCCCCAGGCCTCCGGCGCAACCGCCCCGGCATCGCCGGCCGCCGGACGCACGGTCACCCGCGCCCAGGTCGTCGCCCGCTACGGGCACAGTGTGCCGCACTCCTGGGGCTTCGACGCGCCCGGAGTGGTGCACTCCCTGCCGAACGCCAAGAACGAGATCGCGCTGACCTTCGACGCCTGCGGCGGCCCCGGCGGCAGCGGCTTCGACCGCGCGCTGATCGACTTCCTGCGCACGCGGCACATCCCGGCGACCCTGTTCATCAACTCCCGCTGGATCGACGAGAACCCGGCGGAGTTCCACCGCCTGGCCGGCGAGCCGCAGTTCGAGATCGCCAACCACGGCACCCGGCACCTGCCGCTGTCGGTCAGCGGCCGCTCGGCCTACGGCATTCCCGGCACCCGCGGCGCCGGCGAGGTGTACGACGAGATCGCCGGGAACCGCGCCAAGCTCACCCGGCTGCTCGGCGCTCCGCCCCGCTACTTCCGCTCCGGCACCGCGTACTGCGACGACGTCGCGGCCCGTATCGTCCGCGATCTCGGCGAACGCTTCGTCAGCTTCTCCGTCAACGGTGACGGCGGCGCCACCTTCACCCATGAACAGGTCCACGAGACCGTCGCGGCGGCGCCCGGCGGTTCCATCGTCATCTGCCACATGAACCACCCCGAGGGCGGCACGGCAGCGGGCATCGCGAGCGCCGTCCCGCGGCTGCTGGCCAAGGGCCACCGCTTCGTCCGCCTCTCGGACGCGCTGCACGCCTGACAAGGACCCTCCCCACGACACCCGACGGCCTCGCGTCCGGCACCGCCGGATCCCCACCCGAATCCGAACTCGAATCCGCATCCCGGCACTCGTCACCGCGCCCCGGCGGGAGAACAATGTCCCTCAGGGACGGACCGGGCACGGGAGGCGTCATGACCACTTCAGCGGAGCCGAGACTGTCGGGGCTCGAGGTCCGGTCCATCGACTACGTCCCCCTGGACGAGCGGCACGGCAAGCTGTGGCACCTCGGCCCGCTGTGGTTCATGTCCAACGCCCAGATCGCCACCCTGGCCGTCGGGCTGACCAGCATCACCTCGGGCGGCAACCTGATCTGGTCGCTGCTGGCCATCGTCGCCGGCACGGTCGTCGGCACGTTCTTCATGGCCTTCCACTCGGCCCAGGGCCCCCAGCTGGGCCTGCCGCAGATGATCCAGTCGCGCCCGCAGTTCGGCTACGTCGGCGCCCTCCTCGTCTGGCTGTTCGCCTTCGTGCAGTACGCGGGCTTCAACGTCTTCAACAGCATCCTCGCCGCCGACTCCCTGCACACCACCCTGCACGGCGGCGTCAAGCTGTGGGTCGTCGTGGTCACGGTGGTCGCGCTGGTCGTGGCGCTGGTCGGCTACGACATCATCCACAAGGCCGAGCGGATCCTGACGTACACCTTCCTGGTGATCTTCGGGATCTTCACCGTCGGCGTCCTCGTCACCCTGCACTACCCGGCGGGCTCCTTCGACCTCGGCGCCTTCAAGTGGACGCCGTTCCTCGCCCAGTTCGGCGTGGTCGCGGGCTACCAGATCAGCTGGGCCATCTACGTCTCGGACTACTCGCGCTACCTCCCCCCGGACGTCACGGTCCGCAAGACCTTCTACTGGACGTACTTCGGCTCCGCGCTCGGCGGCATCTGGCTGATGGTGCTCGGCACGCTGCTGGCCGCCTGGGCCGGCAAGGGCTTCGACACCATCACGTCGATCAACGCCGTGGGCGACAAGGTGTTCACCGGCTTCGGCGCCGTCGTCCTGCTGTTCGCCGCCCTGGGCCTGGTGTCCGTCACCGCCCTGAACATGTACGGCGGTTCGCTGACCCTGATCAGCGGCATCGACTCGTTCCGACGGGTACGGCCGACGCTGGGCGTACGCCTGCTGACCCTCGGCGTGACCGCGGCCCTCTCCCTGATCGGCGCGCTGGCCGCGACCGCCCACTTCCTTGAGAACTTCAATAACTTCCTGCTGCTCGTCCTCTATCTCTTCATCCCGTGGACCGCGGTCAACCTCATGGACTACTACGTCGTGCGCCGCGGCCACTACGCCATCGCCGAGATCTTCAACCCCCGTGGCATCTACGGCCGTTGGGGCTGGCACGGCATCATCGCCTACCTGGTCGGCTTCGCTGCCATGATCCCCTTCTTCTCCGTCGGCACCCTGTACGTCGGCCCGGCCGCCAAGGCCCTCGGCGGCGCCGACGTCTCCCTGTTCATCGGCCTGCCGGTCTCCGCGCTGCTGTACTGGTGGCTGACCCGCTCGATCGACGTAGAGGCCGAGGCCCGCCTGGCCCAGGAGGAGGCCGCAGCGCTGGAGCGGGCCGCACAGGAACACCGCGAGCCCTGAGAGACTTCGCCCGGCCCGGACAGGGTGATGAACCCGGCAGACGGGTACTTTCCGTAAAGATAGACAGACGTAGGCGGCACACGGTGTCGTCAGCCCGCCTCGGGGTTCCGACCAGCAGGTTCGTGGGCTGTCCGAGCGTCGACCGCTGGTCCGGCTCTGTGCGAAGGGATGCCGGTCATGAACGAGGACACGAGGAGCCTGCCCCCGGAGCGGCAGCCCGAGGACATCCAGCGCCCGGCCGCCTGGGGCGATCCGGCACCACTGGGCCTGGCCGGCTTCGCCCTCACCACCCTGCTGCTCTCGATCATCAACACCAATCTGCTGCAGGAGAGCGGCGCGATCATCCCGGTGCTGGGAG
Organism: Streptomyces sp. NPDC104106; assembly: GCF_055584345.1. Classification (NCBI taxonomy): domain Bacteria; kingdom Bacillati; phylum Actinomycetota; class Actinomycetes; order Kitasatosporales; family Streptomycetaceae; genus Streptomyces; species Streptomyces sp. NPDC104106. The sequence continues at coordinate 9,711 of NZ_JBVJMF010000006.1, read as the reverse complement.
TCGCCGCGTTCTACGGCGGTCTCGCCCAGTTCGCGGCGGGGCTGTTCGAGTTCCGGCGCGGCAACACCTTCGGCGCGACGGCGTTCGTCTCGTACGGAGCCTTCTCGCTGGGCTACTGGTGGATCGCGCCGCGCCTGGCCCTCGCCGGTGACGCGCACAACGCCCTGGGGCTGTTCCTGCTCGGGTGGGGCATCTTCACCGCCTACATGGCCGTCGCCGCGCTCCGGGTCAGCCTCGCCGTCCTGGCCGTCTTCGTGCTCCTGGTGGTCACCTACGTCCTGCTGGCCATCGGGGCGTTCCAGACCGGGGCCGAGCCGCACGTCGCGACCGAGGCGGGCGGGTGGTTCGGGATCGCCACGGGGCTGGTCGCCTGGTACGCCTCGGCGGCGACCGTCATCAACGAGACACACGGCCGTACGGTCCTGCCGGTGTGGCCACGCCACCCGGGCCCGGCGCCGGCCCGCACGTCGAGCATCCCTCCCGAGGCGTGACGGCCGAAGGCCGCCACGGCCGGCCCGCACGCGGCATGCCCTGATGACCAGGCCTGCGCCCCACCTGGCCGCGGCCCAACGCTCGGTACGGCTTCCCGCGGGGGCTCGCCAAGCCGCGCCCGTCCGCCGCGGCGCGGCCCGCTGCCGGGGCTCGGCACATTCGTGCCTCCGTGGGGTTCTCGGTCGTGGCCTGGGACGTCACTCCCAGGCGCGGGCCCCAGCCAGGCCCGCCGCCTGGCACGTTGCGCCTGGTGCGGATCATGGACCTGGCGCGGCTCGCCGCCCCGAATGCGGCTGCCCGCGTGGGACCGGGCCCCGCCGCGGCGCGCCCAGGCATGGCCGTGTACTCGGCCTCGGCGCACCCCGGCCGGCCACCGCGCTGCTCCGCCTCGGCCCGGCCCATCGCCCGCGTCCCGGCCTTCCCGGTCCGGTACCCGGCTCCCATCCCAGGCTCGGCTCGCCGTATGGCCCGGTGCCCGCCGTCGCGGGTGGGGCCGGGACAATCCTCCCCATGAACGACGACATGGATGACGCCGAGAGCCGGCTCGCCAGGATCGAGCGGTTGCTGGAAAGCGGGGAGCGGGGGCTCGTGCCCGCCTGGCGCCGGGCGACCCGGGGTGAGCCGCGCTGGACGGTCACCGCCGTGATCCTCGCGGCCGTCGCCCTCCAGCTCACCCTGCCGCACCGGCTCACCCTCCTGCACCCCGTCTGGGCCATGCCGGTGCTGGAGCTGGTGCTGCTGGCCGGACTGGTGGCCGCCAACCCCCGCCGGGTGGAGCCCGCCACCCGGTGGCTGCGCTGGCTCGGTCTGGCCCTGATCTGCGTCATCAGCCTCGCCAACGGCTGGTCGGCGGTACGGCTGGTGGTGGATCTGGTCAACGGCAAGGGAGGCGACCAGGCGGTACCGCTGCTGCTCACCGGCGGTGTCATCTGGGTCACCAACGTGATCGTGTTCGCCCTCTGGTACTGGGAGTGGGACCGGGGCGGCCCCATGGCCCGGGTCCAGGGACAGCACGCGTACGCGGACTTCCTGTTCGTGCAGATGCAGAACCCGGAGATCGCACCACCCGACTGGGAACCGGAGTTCCTGGACTACCTGTACCTGTCCTTCACCAACGCCACCGCCTTCAGTCCGACCGACGTCATGCCGCTGTCGCGCTGGTCCAAGACGCTCATGATGCTTCAGTCCTCGGTGTCCCTGGTCACCGTGGTCCTCGTGGTCGCCCGCGCCGTCAACATCCTGAAGTAGCGCGGCCGGCGGCCGGCGCGGGAGGGCGGGGGCGGACGAGCGCCAGGAGCATCACCGTGCCCGCCGCCACGGCCGCCGCGTGCAGGGCGGTCGCGACGGCGAGGTTCTCCGGCAGGGACGCACCGCGGGGGCGTGCCGCCCACAGGTACAGCGTGAACGGAAGATTCCAGCCGCTCCATGCGAACAGCGAGCCCGATCCGAGCCAGCCGAGGGCCGGCGGCACCCAGCGGGGCGGACGGCCGCTGCGGCGACCGAACGCCCAGGTGGCGGCGGCAGCGGTGACCGCCCAGACCCCGCGCACACCGGTCAGCATCCGCCAGCTCGCGGCCCGGTCCGCCGGGTGCGCGACACCGGCGGTGCCGCCGATCGCCCAGTAGAGCCAGACCAGGCCGACCACGGCCCCGGCGGCCACCGCCCACGGCACACGGCGCGAGCCGCTCCCGACGGCGCTCCCGTCGCCACCGGCCCGCCCGGCGAACGCGTCCGGCCAGCGCCGCCGCGGATACGCCGGCAGGGCCACGGCCGGCCCCAGCCCCATGCCGACGAAGCCGATCTGGATCAGGGCGGCTTCCCAGCCCGGCATCGCCGGGCCGTCCTCCTGGTGCCCCCCGCCCCCCGCTCGACGCACCGAGCAGCGAGTCGGCCACGGCGTACGGCAGCATCGGTACGAGGAATCCGGTGCCCACCCAGGCGACGAACGCCACGAGCGGCCCGGGTAACCGCATCCCCCAGGGCCGTACGAGGGCGAGGGCCATCAGGATGCCGACGGCGGACATGCCGATGGTCGCGACGTTCAGCACCACCCACCCGGTCCGGTCGAACCCGCGTCCGATCGGCGGCAGCCCGGCGATCGACCCGACCACCCAGGACACCTTGATCAGCAGATGGGGCGCCATCACCAGCGCCGCCCCCTAGCCGGCCACGCGGCCCGCCCGGTCCAACGGTCCATGGATTCCCCCTGGTTCACCCGTCCCGGACCCCACTCCCGCCGCTCGGCCGCCACCGCCGCATCGCTCTCAGGCCGTACCCGGGTCAGCCTCAGGCCGTACCCCGGGTCAGCCTCGGGTCGGGATTCCGGCGACAGCCGGGCTGTCCATGTAGTCGCGGACGCGGGTGAGCAGCCCGTCCCGGACGTGAAGGATCAGCAGACCGGGGACGGTGAAGGCGGTCCGCCGCTCCGGCAGGGTTCCCATCACGACGTGTTCGGCGACGAGCACCTGCGGATCGGTGGTCTCGTACGTCGCGATCCGCCTGACCTCCGCCACCCGGGCCGGACTGGCGCCCCAGGCCGCCCGGTATCCGGCGCGCACGGCCTCGCGTCCGTCGAAGCGGGCGGGGAAGCCGGGAGTGGTGAACGGGAACTCGTGCACCGCGTCCACGGCGTACAGACCGGCGAGATCGTCCGCGGACATGTCCCGCATGGCCTGGTAGTAGCGGTCCAGCACATCGCGCGGCGTACGGGTGCGGACGGCGGGTTCGGTCGGATCCGGCACGGGAATCGCCCCATTCACTCAACGCTTGTTGACCCACTCAGCGTAAAATCCGGCCTCCGACTCGGTCAACGGTTGTAGAGTGAATCGGTGTCCACGCCTCACCCGTCCCGCGCCGAACGCCGCCGAGCCACCGAGGCGCGCATCCTCGACAGCGCCAGGGAGCTGTTCGCCGAGAAGGGCTTCGACCGCACCACCATCCGCGCGGTCGCGAGCGCCGCGGGCGTCGATCCGGCGCTCGTGATGCAGTACTTCGGGTCCAAGCGTGAGCTGTTCACGCAGGCCGCGCAGACGATGCCCGCCCTGCCGACGGCCACCGACGAGGACGCGCTCGTGGACCAGTTGCTGGCCACGCTCGGCCTCAAGCTCGGGGGCCTGCCCGAGGGAGCGCTGGCGATGTTGCGGTCCATGCTCACCGACCCGGCGGCGGCCGAGCAGGTCCGCGATGCCCTGGGCCGCCAGATCGACGCCGTCGCGGCGGCCATGCCCGCGGCCGGGGACCCGCAGCTGCGTGCCGCCCTGCTCGTCAGCACGTTGCTGGGTGTCACCATCGGCCACCAGCTCCTCGGGCTGGCCCCGCTGCGCGAGGCCTCGGACGACCGGATCGCCGGCATCCTCCGGCCCGCCCTCAGATCCCTGGCGGCACCGGCGGACCCGGCACGCCCCTGAGCGACACCGGCCGCCCGCCCGGCCGCCGTGTCCCGGTGAGCGGGTGACCGTGGCCCGCATGAGGGCCTGGAGCCGGTGCGCCGTGCCCCCTCCTGCCTGGCTGACGGTCTGCCTCCCCACACGAGGACCGCAGGATCTTCGTCCTGGGAGCGATCACGACGAAGGCCGACCCGGCCGCCCAACCGAGGGCAGCGGACCGTGCGTTGGTGGACCCCTGGATCTCGCCGGGCCCGCGCGGTGCCGCGTCAGGGGGCCGGGGCGGCCGCTTGCGCGGCGCTCAGCACGGTGGCGGTTTCGCGGTGCCCGCCGTCGCGCGCCCACTCAACGGCGGTGCGGCCGGGGCCGTTGTCCTCGCGCAGCGGAGGTCGGCACCGTACGCCGGCAGCTCAGGCACCGCTTCGGTGTGTCCCCAGCAGGCGGGCGGCACACAGAGGCGTGCCCTCCGAGCCGGCTCCGCCGCTCTCGGTGCCGGGGCAGGCGCCGGCCGCCGGGATCAGACGGGCTTCCCGTCCAGGCCGTTCACGGACGCGGGGTACAGCGGTGTGCTGCCCTCGCTGCTGCGCTGCCGCCGGCCTTTCCGGGGCCGCTCTCAGGCGGGGCCCAGCCACTGGCCGTCGCGCATGATGAGCCTGCCGCGCAGCTCCGGCTCGCCGCGCCAGGCGCGCACCGTCTTCGGCGCGACGCGCAGGTACACGAAGGGGCCGTCTTCCCGGCGCGGGTCCCAGCCGAACTTCCCGGTGTACGCCTGCGCCGCCTCGGCCGGCACCTCCCGGTCGCTGAAGCACTCCGCCTCACCTTGGACGAGCACCACGTCGAAGGTGTCCGGCAGTGCCAGACGGACGCGTGCCTCGGCCCGCACGTTGCGTACCGTCGCGGACGTCGCGCCGGTGCACATCCACATCGCCTGCCCGTCCCACAGGAACCACAGCGGCACCTGGTGCGGCCCGTGGTCGGGATGGGCCGTCGACAGCCACACATCCCGTTCCTCGGCAAGCCGCTTCAGGGTGTCACGCGTGCGTTCCGGCAGCTCGCGGCGGGCCGCGTCCTCGATCTCCATGAGGCCGGAGCCTAACCCACCGAGCACGTCAACTCGCCCGCGCCGAAAGGGCGATCGCCCCAGGGCCCCCGCGCGCTGCCGGGGCCCGGGGGCATCCGGTGTGTGATCAGCTCCCCGCCACCCGCAGCAGCAGCTTGCCCGTGGAGGTGCGCCCGCCCATCAGCCGGTGGGCCCCGGCGGCGTCCGACAGGGCGAACTCCGCGGTGACGGGCAGGTGCACGGTGCCGTCGGTGACCGTACGGAAGGCGCGTTCGGCGAGGGTGTGCAGCGCGTCGGGCGCGGACTGCGCGAGGTTCAGGATGGAGAACGCCGCGACGGAGCGGCCCAGCGCCCCCAGCTCCGCCTGCCCGGCCTGCCACGGCCGCGCCCCGCTCGCGTTGCCGAAGGACACCAGGCGGCCGTAGACGGCCAGGGCGTCGAGGCCGCGGCGCAGGGTGTCGCCGCCCACCGGGTCGAGCACCAGGTCGACGCCCCTGCCGCCGGTCGCGCGGTGGACGTCGGCGGTGAAGGTGTCGGCGGTGAACACCTCGTCGTAGCCGTGCTTGAGGGCGTACTCGGCCTTGTCGAGGGAGGAGACGACGCCGTACACGGCACCCGCGCCCGCCGCTCGGGCCAGCTGGCCGGCCGCCGTGCCGACGCCTCCCGCGGCACCGTGCACCAGCACGCTCTCCCCGGCGCGCAGCCGCCCCACCTCGTGCAGCAGGGCGTGGGCGGTCGGCAGCACGGTGGGCAGCGCGGCCGCGGTCCGCAGGTCCAGGCCCTCGGGCAGGGGGAAGACGGCCGCGGAAGCGGCGACCACGACGTCCGCGTACGCCCCGCCGCCGACGAACGCGACCACGGCCTGGCCGGGATGCAGCCCCTCGACGCCCCGGCCGACGGCCCGGATCCGGCCGGAGACCTCCAGGCCGGGACGGAACGGCAGCGACCGCACCCGGTATCCCTCGGCGCGCGCCTTGAGATCCGCGAAGTTCACGCCGGTGTAAGCGGCGTCGACGCTCACCTCGCCCGGTCCGGGTTCGGGGATGTCGGCGTCGACGAGCTTCAGAACCTCGGGACCGCCGTACTCATGGAATTCGACCGCGCGCATCAGCGGTAACCGCCCTTCCGCAAGGTTGGCCACACGGGCCAAGTGTTCAACGAAAAGCGAACAGTGAGACTGTAAGATACTCATCGAACACTCGGCAAGGAGTCCGGGCACGAGGAGAGCACATGGCGGACCAGACCGCGGGCGCGCGTCACCGTACGGCGCCGGTCCACACGGATCCCGAGGACGTCTCCGTGCTGACCGCGCTGTCCGCGGTCGCCGATCCCGTGCGCCTGCAGCTGATCCGTGAGCTGGCGGGCTCGCCGGACTGGGCGCGCGCCTGCGGCAGCTTCGACGTGCCGGTCGGAAAGGCCGCGCTCAGCCACCACTTCGCGGTCCTGCGCGGCGCCGGACTGGTCGAGCAGCGCGACGAGGGCCCTCGCCGGGTCAACCGGCTGCGCCGCGAGGAGTTCGAGGCGCGCTTCCCCGGCCTGCTCGCTCTCCTCCTGCGCCCGGACGGCGACGCCGGCTGAGCGGCCGACGGGCCGGCGCCGGATGGGCCCAGGCGTCGCATCGTCCGCGGACGGTCGCCCGTGGACCGGTGTCCGTCGGCCGCCCGACGCCTGCCGGGGGCGTGGGCCGAGCACCTCGCGGGCAGGCACTCGGGCGCCCTTGACGCTCCTCGGTCGGTCCGTCCCGTGCTCAGCCGTGGTCGGCACGGCGGCCTCTCGCGTCCGGCCTGCGTCACGGGCCGCCCCGATCGCCGGTGACGTGCCCGGAGCCTTCCGCGCGGCCGTGCGGTTGGGCGCCGTCGCAGCGCTTGACCCGGCTCACGCCGGCGGCCGTCCCACCCGCCCCCACGGGGGCGACTTTGCGTCCGCCCATGGCTTTCTTGGGCTGAACACGACATGACGGTCCGCTTCCGTACATCTTCCTCCTCTCGGATGTCGCTGCACGGTTCGCAGTGCGCTCGCTCAGCACAGTCCGAGGAGAACCCTTGTCCCGACGCCCGTCCCACCCCGTACGCACCGTCACGGCGGCGGCCGCCGCGCTGGCCGCCGCCGGCGCGCTCACCGCGGCAGCGCCCGCCTCGGCGCACGTCCCCGCGCAGCGGCACGCGGCCGCCCGGCACGTCCTGCTCGTGTCCGTCGACGGACTGCACCAGTCCGACCTCGCCTGGTACGTCGCCCGGCACCCGCACTCGGCGCTCGCCCGGATCGCCGGCGGCGGTGTGCAGTACACCCACGCGGCGACCACCAACCCCTCCGACTCCTTCCCCGGCATGGTCGGCCAGCTCACGGGCGGTGGCCCGGGCACCACGGGTGTCTACTACGACGACACCTACAGCTCCGCCCTGCTGCCGGCCGGCACGACCAAGTGCGCCGGCGTCAAGCCCGGCGCCGAGGTCGACCTCACCGAGGACCTCGACAGGAACAAGGACTCCCTCGACGCGGGCCAGGGCCTGAAGGGGCTGCCCGGCAGCATCCTGAAGATGACCGGTGACCCCACCCGCCTGCTCGACCCGTCGAAGCTGCCGGTCGACCCCAAGACGTGCAGGCCGGTCTACCCGCACTCCTACCTGCGCGTGAACACCGTCTTCGAGGTGGCCCGCACGGCGGGTCTGCGCACCGCCTGGTCCGACAAGCACGCCGCCTACGACATCCTCAACGGCCCCTCGGGCAAGGGCATCCAGGACCTGTTCGCGCCCGAGATCAACAGCGCGGCCACCGGCTACGCGGCGGGCGACGACTGGACGAAGGACAACGCCGCGACCCGGCAGTACGACGGCTACAAGGTGCGGGCGGTCCTCAACCAGATCGACGGCTACGACCACAGCCGTACCCACAAGGTGGGCACCCCGGCCGTGTTCGGCATGAACTTCCAGTCCGTCTCGACCGCCCAGAAGCTGCCGTCCTCCGACGGCCTGGCGGGCGGTTACCAGGCCAAGGGTGTGCCCGGCCCGCTGCTGGCGAAGAACCTCGACTTCGTGGACCAGCAGGTCGGCGCCCTCCTCGCCGAGCTGCGCGCGCGGCACCTCGCCGACAGCACCACGGTCATCCTGTCCGCCAAGCACGGCCAGTCGCCGACCGACCCCAAGGCGCTGACCCGCGTCGACGACGGCCCGCTGCTCGACGGGCTCAACTCCGCCTGGAAGGCCGCCCACCCGGGCGCCGGTGACCTCGTCGCCCACGCGGTGGACGACGACGCCATGCTGCTCTGGCTCACCGACCGCTCGAAGACCGCCACCGCCTTCGCCAAGGCCTACCTCCTCGCCCGGTCCGGTACGGGCAACGGCATCGACGGCAAGGCCCGGCCCTTCACCGCGAGCGGCCTGAAGACCCTCTACGCGGGCGCGGACGCCGCCCGCTACTTCCACGCCCGCCCGGGCGACTCCCGCGTGCCCGACCTGGTCGGCGTCACCCAGTACGGCGTCGTCTACACCGGTGGCAAGGGCAAGATCGCCGAGCACGGCGGGGCCCACGCCGACGACCTCGACGTCCCGCTCGTCGTGTCCGGCGCCGGCGCCCCGCACGGCGTCCGCGTCGACAGCCCGGTGCGCACCACGCAGATCGCCCCCACGATCCTGCGGCTGCTGGGCCTCGACCCGCGCGCCCTGGACGCCGTCCGCGTCGAACACACCCCGGTCCTGCCCGTGCGCTGACGCGCGGCGGACTGCTCCGGCCGGCCCACACGCCCGTTGCCCACTTTCGAGTGGCCGCATGGCCGGCGAACGGCGTGTGGGCCCGTCGGGCCGTCGAAACGCTCCATTCACGACATGAATGGTCGTTGCAGCTGAGAGTCATGGATCGCTGCGGGAACCGTAATGTCCCGCGCGTTTGCCCCGAAAAATCCCCCGCGCGCTGCAGGGTGTGCGTGCGCGGCCGCCCCGGCCGCCGACCCGCACCAACGCGCTTCCTCGCGAAGGGGGACCCTGTGTCCGTTTCTTCTTCCGTCCGCCGTGTGACCGCCGTCGCTGCCGTGGCCGCCGTCATGGCGGGCACCGCCGCCCTGCCGGCCGCGGCCGATGGCCGGCACCTGGGCCGTCCGCACCCGGTGGTGTACATCAGCGGCGTACGGCACGACGGGCAGAGCCGGGCGGACCACTCCAACCGCACCCTGAACAAGCAGTGGGTGGACGTCACGAACAGCTCCCGCCGGGAGGTGGACCTGGACCACTGGACACTGTCCGACCGGCATGGCCACACCTACACCTTCCACCACGTCCGGCTCGCCGGCCGGGCCACCGTCCGTGTCCACACCGGAGTCGGCCGGGACACCAGGACCGACCTCTACCAGGACCGGCACACCCGTGTGTGGTCCGACGACGCCGACACCGCGATCCTGCGCGACGCCCGCGGCCGCGTGATCGACACCAGCTCCTGGGACCGTGGCCACCGGCGGAGCGGTGACAGCCGCCACGAGGGGTCCGGACGGCACCGCGCGGCCGGGCACCGCGCCGACCACGACCGCGCCGACCACGACCGCGGCCACCGCCGCTGACACCCTCTCCCCCCTCCCGGGGGGGGGGGGGGGGGGGGCGGGGGCGCGGGGGGGGGGGGGGGGGGGGGGGGGGGGGCGGGGGGGCCGGCGGGGCGGGGGCGGGGGGGCGCGCGGGCGGCGGCAGCCCTGCGGGAAGGGGGTCCGGTGGTAAGGGCCATGCGGAGGGGGGCCTTCCGGACAGAGGCGTTGCGGTCGGGGGCCCTGGGGGCGGGGTGCTCGCCGGGGCCGGG